>NZ_JAATEN010000029.1 GCF_012034935.1 Streptomyces zingiberis | reverse complement strand
GGAGGAACGCCGCCTCGTCGGTTACGTCGTCGCCGAGGGGGCCGAGGGGGTCGACGCGCAGAAGATCCGCGAGTACGCGGCCTCCGTCCTGCCCGCCTACATGGTCCCGGCGGCCGTGCTGACGCTGGGCGCCCTGCCCGTCACCGCCAACGGCAAGCTGGACCGCCGGGCCCTGCCCGCTCCCGACCTGGCCGAACGGGTGTCCGACCGCAGACCGCGCACGGAGACCGAGGAGAGGCTGTGCCGTGTCTTCGCCGACGTGCTGGAGCTCGAACGGGTCGGTCCTGGCGACGACTTCTTCGAACTGGGCGGAGACTCCGGACTGGCCATGCGGCTCGCCGGGCGCGTCCGCGAGGAGTTCGGCGCCGAGCTGGCGATCCGCCAGTTCTTCGGTTCACCCACCCCGTCCGGGGTGGCCCGGCTGCTGGCCACGAAGGCACGCCCCGTGCTCCGCCCGGCGGACCGGCGGGACGGCGTGAACGGCGCGGCGGGAGCGCAGGACGTGGCAGGCGCCGCCGGCGCGGGCCCGGCCGGGGTCCCCCTCACCGCTGGGCAGCTCGGCACCTGGCTGAGATCCCGGCTCGGTGACGAGGCAGGCGTCCACCGCCTCTCCGTGGCGCTCCACCTCGGCGGGGACCTCGACCGGGAGGCCCTCCACGCGGCGCTGGGCGACGTCGCGGCCCGTCACGAGATCCTGCGGACGACGTTCGACGGGGACCGGGCCGGTGATCTGCGCCAGCGCGTCCACGGGGTCGCGGGCGCCCGCCCGGCGCTCGCCGAGACCCCGGCGACGGCGGACGGGCTGCCGGAGCTGCTGGCCACCCACGCCGGGCGCGAGTTCGATCTCGCCCGGGAGATGCCCTGGCGGGCGCAGCTGTTCACCCTCGGCGCGACCGAGCACGTCCTGCTGCTGGTGGTGCACCGGATCGCCGCGGACGACGCCTCCCTGGACCTCCTCGTCCGCGACCTGGCCACCGCCTACGGCGCACGCCGCGAGGGCCGGCTGCCCGAACGGGCCCCGCTGCCCTTGCAGTTCGCCGACTACGCGCTGTGGGAACGCGAGCTGCTGGCGGGTGAGGAACGGCCGGACAGCCTGGTGAACGACCAGCTCGCCTACTGGAAGGACACCCTCGCCGGCCTCGGCGCCGAACTGGACCTCCCCGCCGACCGGCCCCGCCCGCCCGTGGCCTCCCACCGGGCCGGTTCGGTGCCGGTCCGGGTGGACACCGGCCTGCACGCCCGGCTGGTGGACCTGACCGAGGAGGCCGGGGCGACGACCTTCGACGCCGTCCAGGCCGCCCTGGTGGTGCTGCTCGTCCGGCTCGGCGCCGGTACCGACGTCACCGTCGGGACCCTGGTGCCACGCCGGGACGAGCCCGATCTGGAGTCCCTGGCCGGCCCGTTCGCCGGGCCGCTCGCGCTGCGGACCGATGCCTCCGGCGACCCCTCCTTCCGGGAACTGCTCGAACGGGTCCGGGACGCGGGCCAGGAGGCCCGGGCCCATCGCGACGTGCCCTTCGAACGGGTGGCGGACGTGCTCGGGCTGCCGCCGTCCCTCGCCCGCCACCCGGTGTTCCAGGTGCTGCTGGAGGTCGGCGACAGCGTCGAGGAGCCCTGGGACCCGTGGGAGCTGCCCGGGCTGCGCACCACCCGGACGGGGGCGGGGCCGGAGGCCACCGAACTCGACCTGGTGTTCGGCCTCACCGAGCGGTACGCCTCCGACGGCGAACCGGCCGGCATCGAGGGCCGGCTGCGCTATGCCACCGAGCGGTTCGACGAAACCACCGCCGGGGCGCTGGCACGGCGGCTGACCCGGGTGCTGGAGCAGGTCACGGCCGACCCCGAACTGCCCTTGAGCGCGGTCGACGTGCTGCTCGACGCGGCCGAGCACCGGCGCCTGGCCGAGGCGGGCGCCGGCCCGGTGGCGCCGCCCCCGGTGGTCACCGTCCCCGCGTCGCTGGCCGCGCGGATCGCCCGCACGCCCGATGCCGCCGCCGTCACCGGCCCGTCCGGCCCGGTGAGCTACGCCCGGCTGGACGCCGCGGCCGGCCGGCTGGCCCGGCTGCTGGCCGGCCGGGGAGCCGGCCCGGAGCGCGCCGTCGCCGTGGCCCTGCCGCCCGGGGTGGCGCTGGTGACCGCCGTACTCGCGGTGTGGAAGGCCGGGGCCGCCTGCCGGCTCCTCATCGCCGAGGACCCCCTCCCGGCGGGGGACGGGGCGGAGGACGGCGGCGGAAACGGCACGCCGGCCACCGGCCCGCGGACCGTCGCCCTGGTGTGCGACGCGGACACGGCCCGCCGGGTCCCCGGCGGGACCACCCTCCCCGTCCTCGTCGCGGACGCGCCGGAGACGCCCGGGCCGGACGGCGCGGCCCCGGCGCCCGGGCCGGACCGCGCGGCCCCGGATCCCGCCCCTGCGCCGGCGCCCGGGCCGGACCGCTTCCCGCTGCCCGGGCACGCCGCCCTGCTGCTGCCCGCCCGCGACGGCGAGACCGCGGTGGTCGAGCACCACGCGCTGGCCTCCCAGGTCGCCCACCGTGCCGCGACCTGCGGGCGGCCCGGGACCGTGACCGTGCTCGATCCGCGCGCCCCGCTGCCCGGCCTGCTGGTCCCGCTGCTGGCGGCGCTCACCGCGGGCGACGGCGCACGGTTCGGCGCACCCGGCGCACCCGGCGCGGACGGCCCGGCCCCGGAACCCGGTGTGCCCGCGGTGGCCTGCCACGGCGGTGCCGAGACGTCCGGCGCCTGGCTGGAGGGCACCCCGGGGACCCTGGGCCCGGTCACGGGCGGCCCGGACGCCCCGCACGGGGGTGTCCCCGTGCGGAACACCCACGCCCATGTCCTCGACGAGCGGCTGCGTCCCGTGCCCCCGGGCGCCGTGGGCGATCTCTACGTCGCGGGGGCCCCGCTGGCCCGCGGCTACGCCGGGCGGCCGGCGCTCACCGCCGGCCGGTTCGTCGCCAGTCCGTTCGGGCCGCCCGGGGCGCGGATGCTCCACACCGGCGAGCGCGCGGTCCGCTCCGCGGCCGGCACGGTCGCCCTGCGCCCCGCCGTACGGGGCACCGCACGCCGCGCCACCACCCGCGGTGACCTCGGTGTCCTGCTGCCCCTGCGCCCCGAGGGCCCGCTGCCCCCGCTGTTCTGCGTACACCCCGGTATGGGCCTGAGCTGGGGCTACGGGGTGCTGCTGCCCCATCTCCCGCCCGAGCTCCCGGTCTTCGGGATCCAGGCGCGCGGGCTGGCCCGGCCCGAGCCGCTGCCGCGGAGCATCGAGGAGATGGCGGAGGACTACGCGGAGCAGATCCGCGCCGTCCAGCCGGCCGGCCCGTACCACCTCCTGGGCTGGTCGATCGGCGGCGTCATCGCCCAGGCCGTCGCCGCCCGGCTGGAGGAACAGGGGGACCGGGTGGCGCTGCTGGCGCTGCTCGACGCCTACCCGGGCAGCGTCGCCACGTCGCGTTACCGCGGCGAGGAGGGGCGCACGGAGGACGGCTACGCGGAGCTCCGGCGCGAGGAAGGGGCCATGGCGGACCTCTACCGCTCCACCGGGATGAACGACCGGGTCCGGGCGAACCTGGAGAAGGTGCTGCGGAACATGTCCGGGTTCGCGCCCGGCCACAGCCCCCGGCCCTTCGGCGGCGATCTGCTCCTCTTCGTCGCCACCGGCGGCCGGACCGCCGCTGCCGCGGACACCGCCCCGGGTGAGGTGGGGGAGCGCTGGCGTCCCTACATCCGCGGCGGGATCGAAACCCACGAGGTCCCCGCCGGCCACTACGAGATGCTGCGTCCCGAGCACGCCGCGGAGATCGGCCGAGTCGTCGCCGCGAGACTGCGGACGGCACCGACCGCCCCGGGCGACGCCCCGGCCGCTCCCGGGAGCGAGCCCGAGAACAGCCCCTGAGACGACGCGCGGAACAACGCGCGACGGCAGGGCGTCCCGCCCGCGGAACCGGAATTCCGGAGGCCCGGAAATCCGGAAAGCCGGCAGGAAGGGCCACACGGAAAGAGAATGCCGGCGTCCCGGCCGGAACCGGAATCACCGGGTACGGCATTCCCCCGGCCCGCGCGGCCTGTCACGGAACCGTATTCCGTACCCCCCGGGGACCGGGAAATCCCGTTCCCGCACCACACCGAAAGGATCACGTCATGACCAACCCGTTCGACAACGAGAACGGAACCTTCCTCGTCCTGGTCAACGACGAGGGCCAGTACTCGCTGTGGCCTTCCTTCGCGGAGCGGCCCGAGGGGTGGACCGTCGCGCTCGACGAGGGGACCCGCGCCGAGTGCCTCGCCTTCGTCGAGGAGAACTGGACGGACATGCGCCCCAAGAGCCTCGTCGAGGAGATGGAGCGGGAGGAGGCGGCGGCGCCGTGAACGGCGCGGAGCGGCGCGCCGCCCCCTCGCCCACGGGCCGCCGCGCGGGCCGTCCCCCGGCGGAAGGGCACCGGTGGACACCGAGACCCTGGTGACGGTCGCCATCGGCGACCTCGCGCTGATCGTTCTCGCCTCGCGGCTGCTCGGCGCGCTGGCCCGCCGCTGCGGCCAGCCGGCCGTCATCGGGCAGATCGCCGCGGGCATCGCCCTCGGGCCGACCCTGCTCGGGCGCCTGCCCGGCGACCCCACCACCTGGCTCTTCCCGCCCGGGGTGCTGCCGTATCTGACGGTCCTGTCGCAGATCGCCGTGGTCCTCTTCATGTTCGTGGTGGGGTACGAGACCGACTGGCGCCAGCTGCGCCGCGGCGGGCGGGCGGCGGCCACCGTCGCGGTGTGCGCGCTGCTGGTCCCGGCGGGGATGGGGGCCGGGGTGGCCGGGCTGTTCCCCGGCGCGTTCGGCGCCGTCCGGCCGGACGGCGCCGACGGCCGCACCTTCGTGCTCTTCATGGCGGTGGCGGTGTCCGTCACCGCCCTGCCGGTGCTGGCGGCGATCGTCCGGGAACGGGGCCTGGCCGGCACCCCCGAGGGCACGGTGGCCACCGCCGCCGCGGGGCTGATGGACGTCGTCGCCTGGCTGGTGCTGGCCGGTGTGCTGGCCGGCGCGGGGCACGCCGCGGCCCGCCCCTGGACCGTGACGCTGCTGCTGATCAGTGGGTTCACCCTCGTGATGGTCCTGGTCGTCCGGCCGGTCCTGGGCCGGTGGCAGGCCCGGTCCGCCGCGGGCGGGCCCCACCAGCTCACCGCCGCGCTGGCCCTGGCCCTGGGCAGCGCCTGGGTGACCGCGGGCCTCGGCCTCCACCCGGTGTTCGGCGGCCTGCTCGCCGGGCTGGCGATGCCCCGCCGGGGCGGCGTGCCGGAGGCCGGGGTGCTGCGGCCGATGGAGCAGACCGCCGGGCTGCTGCTGCCGCTGTTCTTCGTCACCACCGGACTGTCGTTCGACATCGGCACGGTGGACGGTGACGGGGCCCTGCTGCTGCTCCTGGTGGTGGCGGTGGCCGTCACCGGCAAACTCGTGCCCGGCTACGCCGCGGCGCGGCTCGGCGGCCTGGACCGCCGCCCGTCGGCGGTGGTCGCCGCGCTGGTGAACACGCGGGGGCTCACCGAACTGATCGTGCTGAACGTGGCGCTGGAGGCCGGGGTGATCGGCCGGGACCTCTTCACCGTCCTGGTGCTCATGGCGCTGATCACGACGCTGATGACGGGGCCCCTGCTCACCCTGGTGGAGCGGTGGCAGGGCGGAGCCGGCGGCCCGCCGCCGGACCGCCCGCCGGGGCGGAGACGTGACCGCGGCGGCGGTGACCGGCCGGGGGACCGGCGCGGGACGCCCGAAGGGGTGGCCGGCCCCGCCGCGCCCGCGGTTCCCCCGCCACCGGGAGCCGGTCGTCCGTGACGGTGGGAGCGGGCGCCCTTCCGGGAAATCCCGGAAGGGGGCCGGGCCGGGAAAAGGGGGATGCGGTATTCCACCGGAAGCGTCTCACGCGGCGGGAAACCGCGGGACCGTGCGCGGTTGGACGCCTTGACTCCCCGGTGGCGGAATTCCAGACTCATTCACGCACCGTCGAGGAAAAGCGCGTGAGGGCAGAGCGGAACGGGCCGGGAAGGGAATGTCCCGGCGGACCGGACGAGGGGAGGGATGGCCTTGCGGGATTCCGAGGAAGAATTCGATGTGGTGGTCGTCGGCGGGGGGCCGGCCGGGTCGACGGCGGCGGCGCTGACGGCCATGCGGGGACACCGGGTGCTGGTTCTGGAGAAGGAGTTCTTCCCCCGGCACCAGATCGGCGAGTCGCTGCTGCCGGCGACGGTGCACGGCGTCTGCCGCCTCACCGGGGTGGCGGACGAGCTCGCGAAGGCCGGCTTCATGCGCAAGCGCGGCGGCACGTTCAAGTGGGGCGCCAGCCCCGAGCCGTGGACCTTCTCCTTCTCGGTCTCCCCGCGCATGACGGGACCCACGTCCTACGCCTACCAGGTGGAACGGTCCCGCTTCGACGAGATCCTGCTGAACCACGCGCGCCGCGTCGGCGCCGAGGTGCGCGAGGGCTGCACGGTGCTCGACGTCGTCGACGACGGCGAGCGGGTCCGCGGGGTCCGGTACACCGACGCCGAAGGCCGCGAGCGCCGCGCCCTGGCCACGTTCACCGTGGACGCCTCCGGCCACCGCGGCCGCCTCCACCAGCGGGTCGGCGGCCGGCGGGAGTACTCGGAGTTCTTCCGCAGCCTCGCCCTCTACGGCTACTTCGAAGGCGGCAAGCGGCTGCCCGAGCCGAACTCCGGCAACATCCTCTCCGTCGCCTTCGAGAGCGGCTGGTTCTGGTACATCCCCCTCAGCCCCTCGCTGACCAGTGTCGGCGCGGTGGTCCGCCGGGAACTGGCGGAGAAGATCCAGGGCGACCCCGACGAGGCGCTGAGAGCCCTGATCGCCGAGTGCCCGCTGATCGAGGAGTACCTGGCGGGCGCGCGGCGCGTCACCACCGGCCCCTACGGCAAGCTCCGGGTCCGCAAGGACTACTCCTACCACCACACCACGTTCTCCCGCCCCGGGATGGTCCTCGTCGGCGACGCCGCCTGCTTCGTCGACCCGGTCTTCTCCTCCGGCGTCCATCTCGCCACGTACAGCGCCCTGCTGGCCGCCCGCTCGGTCAACAGCGTCCTCGCCGGGCTGGTCGGCGAGGAGGAGGCGCTGGGCGAGTTCGAGTCCCGCTACCGCCGCGAGTACGGCGTCTTCTACGAGTTCCTGCTCTCCTTCTACGAGATGCACCGCGACGAGAACTCCTACTTCTGGCAGGCGAAGAAGGTCACCCGGGCGGAACGGCCCGAACTCCAGTCCTTCGTCGAGCTCATCGGCGGAGTCTCCTCCGGCGAGCGGGTGCTGACCGACGCCGAGGTGCTCGCCAAGCGCTTCCGCACCGGCTCGGCGGAGTTTGCCGAGGCCGTCGGCGAACTCGCCGGCAACCCGGACGGGAGCATGGTGCCGCTGTTCACCTCCTCCGTGGTGCGCGAGGTCATGCAGGAGGGCGGACAGGTCCAGATGCGCGCCCTGCTCGGCGAGGACGCCGAGCCCGAGGCCCCGCTGTCCCCCGGCGGTCTGGTGCCCTCCCCGGACGGCATGCTGTGGCTGCCCGCCCAGGGCGCCGGGAAGTAGGGGGCGGGCATGGCACGGCCCTCGGAGGTCTCCCCGCACAACCGGCGGGACCGGCTGGACCCGCTGCCGGAACTCGGCCGCGCGCACCGCGTCACCCCGCTCCCCGGGGATGGGCCCGGAGCGGCCCCGGGCTGGCTCGTCACCGGGGCCGAGGAGGTGCGGGCCGTCCTCGGGGACGCGGAGCGGTTCTCCACCGCCCTCGCCGCCGGCGGCGGGGACGGCCGGCGGCCCGCCCAGCCGGGCAACCTCATCCAGTACGATCCGCCGGACCACGCCCGGCTGCGGACGATGCTCACCCCCGAGTTCACCCACCGCCGGATGCGCGCCCTCGAACCCGCCGTGACCGGCATCGTCGAGGACTGCCTGGACGCCCTGGAGAAGGACGGCCCCCCGGGCGACTTCATGCGCCACGTCGCCTGGACGGTGCCCGGCCTGGTGATGTGCGAGCTGTTCGGCGTCCCCCGCGACGACCGGGCCGAGCTGGCCCGGGTCCTCAAGGTCAGCCGCCCGGCCTTCCGCGGCCGGCGGCTCCAGGTCCAGGCCGGCGCCGCCTACCTCGCCTACATGGCCCGGCTCGTCGCGCGCAAGCGCCGCGACCCGGGCGAGGACCTGCTGGGCCGGATCGTGCGCGACCACGGGCGGGACATCGGCGACGAGGAACTCGTCGGCCTCAGCGCCTTCGTCATGGGCTCCGGCGTGGAGAACATGGCCAGCATGCTGGGCCTGGGCGTGCTCGCCCTGCTGGAGCACCCCGCGCAGCTCGCCCTGCTCCGCTCCCGGCCCGGCCTCACCGAGCGGGCGGCCGAGGAACTCATCCGCCACCTTTCCGTCATCCCCACCGCCTCACCCCGCGTCGCCCGCGCCGACGTGACCCTGGCCGGACGGGAGATCAAGGCCGGTGACCGCGTGGCCTGTTCCCTGCTGGCGGCCAACCGGGTACCGGCGCCCGGAGCGGATCCCGGCCGGCTCGACATCACCCGTGAGCCCGCCCCGCACCTCGCCCTGGGGCACGGCGTCCACCACTGCGTGGGCGCCGCCCTCGTCCGCATGGAGCTGCGGGCCGCCTACCCGGCGGTGCTGCGCCGCTTCCCCGCGCTGCGCCTCGCCGTCCCGCCGGAGGAGATCCGCTTCCGCCCGCAGGCCCCGTACGGCCTGGACGCCCTCCCCCTCGCCTGGTAGGTGCCGTGACCTCCACCGGATCCCCGCCCGTGTACACCCGCCGGGACCGCTTCGGTCCCGCCGCGGAACTGCGCCGGCTCGCCGCACGGGCACCGGTCACCCGGATCGACGTGGGTCCCGGGACCGGCGGCGTGCCCGTCTGGCTGGTCACCGGCCACGCCGAGGTGCGCCAGGTCCTCGGCGACCACGTCCGCTTCTCCACCCGGCGCCGCTTCGGCTCCCCGTCCGGGGCGCCCTCCGGTGAGCGGCCCGACGCGATGGTCGGCCAGCTCATGGACTACGACCCGCCCGAGCACACCCGGCTGCGGAAGATCCTCACCCCCGAGTTCACCGGGCGCCGGATACGGCGTCTGGAACCCCTCGTCGAACGGATCACCGGCTCCTGCCTGGACGCCGTGGAACGCGCCGGGCCCCCGGCCGACCTCATGGCACGCTTCGCCACGCCGCTCGCCGGCGGGGTCCTCTGCGCACTCCTCGGAGTGCCCCGCGACGACCGCGCCGGCTTCCTCCGCCGCTGCCACGCCTTCCTCGGACCCACCCGGAGCCGGCAGCGGCGGGCCGACGCCGGCGAGGCCCTCTCCCGCCGGCTCGAAGGGATGGTGCGCCGCGCCCGGGCCACCCCCGACGACGGCTTTCTGGGCGCCCTCGTCCGCGACCACGGCGAGGAGGTCACCGACCGCGAACTGCGGGGCGTCTGCGTGCTGCTGGTCCTCGCCGGCCTGGACAACGTCTCCGGGATGCTCGGCCTCGGCACCCTCGTCCTGCTCGGCCACCCGGAGCAGCTCGCCGCGGTCCGCGACGACCCGGAGGCCGTGGACGGTGCCGTCGACGAACTCCTGCGCTATCTGACGGTGCCGCACGCGCCCACCCCGCGCACCGCGCTGACGGACGTCACCGTCGGCGGGCGGCTCATCCGCGCCGGGGAGCACCTCATCTGCTCCCTCCCCACGGCCAACCGGGACCCCGCCCTGCTGGAGGGCCCCGACCGGTTCGACATCACCCGCGAGCCGGCCCCCCACCTCGCCTTCGGCCACGGCGTCCACCACTGCCTGGGCGCCGCGCTGGCCCGGCTGGAGCTGCGGATCGCCTACCCGGCGCTGCTGCGCCGCTTCTCCCGGCTCGCCCTCGCCGTTCCGGCCGGGGAGGTGCCGTTCCGGGCCCACGCCCTCGCCCACGGCGTCGAGACCCTGCCGGTGACCTGGTGACGGCCGGCCCCGGCCGGCCGGCGGGCGGCGGCTCTCCGGGACGGAGGGGAGGAGGGACGGGAGGCGCCCGGTGACCACCGCGGATCCGCGGGCGGCGCGGACGGCGTGAGCGGAGCGGACGGAGCGGACGGAGCGGACGGAGCGGACGGCGAGCAGCACGAGCAGCACGACCAGCACAACGAGCGCGAGCGGTACCGGCAGCACGAGGGGCACGGAGAACACGAAGGAGAAGCACATGGAGAGTTCAGCGGCGTGCCCGGACACGCGCGCGGCGGTGCGGGAGACCGTCGCACCGCTGTGGTGTGAGGCGCTCGCCGTGGAGTCGGCGTCCGACGAGGACGACTTCTTCGCGCTCGGTGGCCACTCCCTGGCCGCACTGCACATGATCGGTGCCGTGGAGGACGTCTACGGGCTGGAGCTGAACGGCACCCGGGACATCTGGGACCACCCCACCCTGGGCGCCTTCGTGACGATGGTCGCCGGCCTCGTGGCGAACCACCGGCCCTCCGGACCGGACGGCCCGGCCGGACCGGACGGCCGCGCGCCGGCCACCCCGGCCGCCGGCACCGGCGCCTAGGCGGCGGAGATGACCGGGGACTGTACCGCCACCGGGCTGCTGCCGGCGCTCCACGCCGGCGCGGCCCGGATCGAGGTGGCCGGCGAGCGGCTGGCGGGCGGCGAACTGGCCGCCGCGGTGGGCGGGGTGGCCCGCGAGGTGAGCGGGGCGCGCCGGGTGGCGGTCACCGCCCACCCGGAACTCTCCACCCTCGTCGCGGTGGCCGGCGTCCTGGCCGCCGGCGCGGCGGCCGTCCCGCTCACCCCGGCCGCCGGGCCGGCGGAGCGCGAGCACATCCTCCGCGACGCCCGGGTGGACCTCGTCCTGGACCGGCCCGCACTCGTCCGCCGTGGGGACCCGCCCCCCGACCCGCCGCCGGACGGGGAACCGGCGCTCATCCTCTACACCTCCGGTTCCACCGGACCGCCGAAGGGCGCCGTCATCCCGCGCCGCGCGATCGCCGCCAACCTCGACGCGCTGGCGGGGCTGTGGCGGTGGACCCCGGAGGACCACCTCGTCCACGCCCTGCCCTTCTCCCATGTCCACGGGCTGGTGTTCGGCGGGCTCGGCCCGCTCCGCCTCGGCTGCTCCCTCACCCACACCGGCCACTGTCTGCGCGCCGTGCCCGGCGGCACCCTGTACTTCGGGGTCCCGGCGCTGTGGGGCTCGCTCGGCGCGGCCGACCTCGCCGAGCTGCGCGCGGCCCGGCTGCTGGTCTCCGGCGCCGACGTCCTGCCCCGCAGGGTGGCCGAGCGCGTGCACCACCACTGCGGACACCACGTCCTCAACCGTTACGCGATGACGGAGACCCTGGTCATCGCCTCCCCGCGGGCCGAGGACACCCGGGTGCCGGTCGATCCGCGCTCGGTGGGGCGTCCCCTGCCGGGCACGCGGGTCCGGCTGGCCCCGCACGGCGCGGAACCGGGGATCGGGGACGGTGCGGAACCGCGGGCCGGGTGCGGCGGAAGCCGGGCTGGCGCGGGCGCCGGGGAACGGGCGGAGGCCGGTGGCGAGATCCTGGTCCGTGGCGACGGCCTGTTCTCCGGCTATCTGGGGCGCGGCCCCGCCACGGGCCCCGGCGGCTGGTTCGCCACCGGGGACCTGGGGGAGTGGCTGCCCGACGGCACCCTCCGCGTCACCGGCCGCGCCCACACCGACCTGATCAAGAGCGGGGGCTACCGGGTGGGCGCGGGTGAGGTCGAGGACGCTCTCCTCGACCATCCGGGCGTTGCCGAGGCGGCCGTCCTCGGCCTCCCCGACGACCGGCTGGGACAGCGCGTCGCCGCCTGGGTGGTGACGGGCGGCCGGCTGGACCGGGCGGAACTCACCGCCTTCCTCGCCGCCCGGCTCGCCCCGTACAAGCTGCCGCAGGAGATCCACACCGTGGAGGCCCTGCCCCGCAACGCCCTCGGCAAGGTTCTCAAGCGCCGGCTGGCCGCGGAGCGCCGTAGCTGACGGCCCGGCCGGCCTGCTGTCCGTCCGTCCGGGCCGTCCGCCCGGGGACCGTCCCACCGGGCGCCGCCCGCCACACCACCGCACAGGAGGAGTCCGCCGCCATGACGCATTCACTGGAGTTGCCCGCCCGCGCGGCCAAACCGCGCACCAAGGGGCTGACGATGGTCATCGACAACGGGGCCCCGGTCCGCTGGTTCGAGGACGCCGTCGCCAGCGCGGCGGACTTCATCGACCTGGTGAAGTTCGGCTGGGGCACCGCCCTGGTCACCGCCGGGCTCAAGGAGAAGACGGAGACCCTGCGGCAGCACGGCGTCCCCTACATGTTCGGTGGCACCCTCTTCGAGATCCACGTCCTGCAGGGCCGGTTCGAGGAGTACCGCGCCCTGTGCCTGGAGCGGGGCTGCGGCCACGTCGAGGTGTCCGACGGCACCATCGACCTCGACCCCGCGGAGAAGGCCCGGTGCATCACCCGCCTGGCGGCGGACTTCACCGTCGTCTCCGAGGTGGGCTTCAAGGACCCGCGCCGCTCGGAGACGTTCGCCCCCAGCCAGTGGCTCGGCGCGATCCACCGCGACCTGGACGCCGGCGCGGCGGCGGTGATCCTGGAGGCGCGGGAGAGCGGCACCAGCGGGATCTGCCGTGCCGACGGCGAGGTGCGGTTCGGCCTCATCGAGGACGTGCTGGACGCCGGGCCGCCGGCGGACCGGCTGGTCTTCGAGGCGCCCACCAAGGAGTTGCAGACCTACTTCATCCGGCGCGTCGGGGGCGACGTCAACCTGGGCAACATCGCGCTGACGGACGTCATCGCGCTGGAGACCCTGCGGCTCGGGCTCCGCTCCGACACCCTCTCCCTCCCCGGCGCCCCGGCGGGAGGCCCCCGGTGAGAAACCCCGCCGACGCCTGCCACATCGCCGTCCCGGCCCGTGACCTGGACGCCGCCGCGCACTTCTACAACACCCTGCTGGGCTGCCCGCTGGCCCGCCGGCGCGACGACCGCGTCACCTTCGACTTCTTCGGTGACCAGCTCGTGTGCCACCACGCCCCGGACGAGCCCGCCGTGGACCGGCCCCATCTCTACCCCCGCCACTTCGGCGTGACGTTCCGGTCCCGCGCCGACTTCGACGCCCTGCTGCGGCTGGTGGCCCTGCGCGAGGTCCCGGTGTTCCGGGAGACCACCACCCGCTTCGCGGGGACCGCCGAGGAGCACAGCACCCTGGTCCTCACCGATCCCTCCGGGAACCTCCTGGAGTTCAAGCACTACACCGACGCGCGGATGATGTACTGACGGCCCCGTACCCACCGGCCCCGTACCCACCGGCCTCGCGTACCTACCGGCCTCGCGGCCCCACCGGCCCCGCGGCGCGCCGGAGCCTCCCGCGCGGAGCGCCCGGGCGGGCCGGGAACGGCCCGGACGGCCACTCCGTCCGGGCCGTTCCGGCCGCGCCGGCCCGCCGCGGATCGCGGGAGCCCCCTCAGGGCACCCGCACCGTCCGCAGCTCCCGCGCCTGGGCCACCCGGGCGCAGCCGGCCAGCCCCAGCGCGTCCCGCACCTCGTCCGCGAGCAGGTCCAGCACCCGCCGGACCCCCGCCTCACCGGCGGCCGCCAGCCCCCACGCGGGCGGGCGCCCCACCAGCACACCCGAGGCACCCAGCGCGAGCGCCGCCAGGACGTCCGCCCCGCCGCGCACCCCGCCGTCGACCAGCACCTCACACGGGGTGCCGGACGCGCCGACGGCCTCGGCCACCCCGGGCAGGGCGTCCACGGCCGGCACCGCGCCGTCGAGCTGGCGCCCGCCGTGGTTGGAGACCACCACCGCGTCGGCGCCGAGCCCGGCGGCCCGTGCCGCGTCCTCCGGCGCCAGCACGCCCTTCACCAGCAGCGGCAGCCGTGTCGCGGCGCGCAGCGCCTCCAGGTCGGACCAGGTCACCGCCGGGGAGAAGGTCTCCGCGGTGTGCGCGGCCACCGCCGAGCCGGCCGACGGCCGGTGCGCCGAGGAGGCCCCGCCGCCCAGATGCGCGGCGCGCACCCCGGCCGGCAGGGCGAACCCGTTGCGTGCGTCCCGCAGGCGCCGCCCCATCCACGGCACGTCCACGGTGACCATCAGCGCGGCGCAGCCGGCGTCCTCCGCCCGCCGCACCAGGTCCAGCGTGCGGCGCCGCTCCCGCAGCCAGTAGAGCTGGAACCACACCGTGCCGCCCACCGCCGTCACCTCCTCCACGGGCACGCTGCTCAGCGTGGCGACCGTGAAGGGCACCCCGGCCGCCCGCGCCGCCCGCGCCGTGGCCCGCTCCCCCTCGGGGTGGAGCAGGCGCTGGTAGGCGACCGGCGCGACCGCCACCGGCATCCGCACCGGCCGGCCCAGCAGGGTGCTCCGCGCGGAGCAGCCGGAGACGTCGCGGAGCACCCGGGGGACGACATGGAGCCGGTCGAAGGCGCGTTGGTTGCCGTCCCGTGACCGCTCACGGCCGCTGCCGCCCGCGACGAAGTCCCGTACCGCGGCGGGCAGGACGGCCGCCGCGGCCCGCTCGGCGTCCGCCAGGTCCCACAGCGTGCCGCCGGGGGTGTCCCCGTCCGGCACGCCACCGCCCGCGCCCTCCCGGTCCCGGCGCGCGGGGGGAGGAGAGGGCGCGGCGGCGGGCGCCGGGGTCTCACCGCGGGGCACGCTGGCCCGTCCGCTCCAGCTCCACAGCCTCGTACAGCGCCTTGATGTTGGCGCTGCCGAAGGTGCGGGCGCCCTGACGCTCGATCACCTCGTGGAAGAGGGTACGCCGGGGGTGCGTGGAGGCGGTGAAGATCTGGAAGAGCTGGCCGCCGTGGTCCTCGTCCACGAGGAGGTGGGTGGCGCGCAGGTCCTCCAGGGTGTGGGTGCGCAGCCCGATCCGCTCGCCCAGCAGGTCGTAGTAGGTGCCGGGGGTGCGCAGGAACGCCACCCCGCGGCCGGCCAGCGCGCGCACCGCGCCCACGGCGTCCGCGCTGGAGAAGGCCAGATGCTGGACGCCCGGCCCGTGGTGGCCCTTGAGGAAGTCGTCGATCTGCCCCGGCTGGGACCGCGGGTCCGGCTCGATCAGCGTGAGGGTCACCGCCCCGGCCCCCGCGCTCTGCACCACCTTGGACTCCATCGCCTGCACGCCGACTTCGATCCGCTCGGCGTAGATCTCCCGGAAGCCCAGGGCGCGTTCGTAGAAGCGGGCGGTCCCCACCAGGTCGCCGGCGTCCAGGCAGACCGCGATGTGGTCGACGTCGAGCAGCCCCACCCCGGTGGCGGGCGACTCCGCGGCGCCCGGTACGGGGACGAAGCCGGGCGGCAGGCCGGGACCCTCACCGGGGGCGCGTTCGACGAGGGTGTGCACCACGTCCCCGAACCCGCCCACGGCGGCGGTGACCGCGGGCTGACCGCCGCCGTGCCGGGCCGGCTCCCGGACGGGACGGGCGCCCGCCGCCACCGCCGCCGCGAAGGCCCCGGCCACGTCGGTGGTGCGCAGCGCGATGTCGGCCACCCCCTCGCCGTGCGTGGCGACGTAGGACGAGGCGGGGTGGGAGGCGGAGTCCGCCGCGGTGACCACCAGGGTCGTCCGCCCCTGGCGCAGGGCGGCGCCGCGCGAGCCGCCGGACCCGCGGGTCCCGACGACCGTGAAGCCGTAGCCGTCCACCCAGCCGGACACCGCCGGCTCCAGGTCCTCGACGTACAACTCGACGTAGTCGATCGCCAGGCCGTCGAGCGCGGCCTTCGCTGGCGGAAGTGCGGGCAGAACCGTCATGGGAGCCCCCCCGGGCGAAGAAGGAGAAGAACGAGGCGGATTCCGGCGCGCCGGCCCCGGCCGGAACGGACACCGCAGGAGCGGGACATGGCCTCCGGTGGCGTTCCCGGAATCCGCCGAACCGGTTCCGGGAATTCCCCCGTCGTGAAACCGGGGTGCCGGGAGGCGAATCGCCGGCGCGTGACCCCTGCGGCCGGAATTCCGCCGTGCGGCCCGATGGTATGCCCGTGCCGGGGGCGGCGCAGCTGTCAAGGACCATCCGTGACCGGGCCACGCGGCAGGGGAATTCCGGAGGCGCGCGCCCATTGCCGCCGCCGGTGCGCGGGACGATGCTGAGGACGCGGCACCGGGGGAGGTCTCGCACGGGACCGGCCGCGCGCCCTTCCTTCCCCGCGCCGTATCCGTATGCCATATCCCGATGGCCGTATCCGATGGCCTATCCGCTGTCCCGTTTCCCGGCCGTACCGGAGAAGGAATGACGCCGATGGATGTTCTGCATGACGTTCCGCGATCGGAGAATCCGCCCGCCGCACTGCGCGCGGACACGCTGCACTCCTCGCTCGGCGACGCGTCGATGGAGTCCATGAACCTGCTGAACGAGATCGCCGACACCTACCCCACGGCGGTCTCCTTCGCCGCGGGCCGCCCGTACGAGGGCTTCTACGACGTGGAGCGCCTGCACGACCACCTGCGCGTGTACTGCGACCACCTGCGGGACGACCGGGGCCTGACGGAGCGGGAGGTGGCCCGCACCCTCTACCAGTACGGCGCCACCAAGGGGATCATCGCCGACCTGGTGGCCCGGAGCCTCGCCGTGGACGAGGGCATCGAGACCACCCCCGAGGCGGTGGTGGTCACCGTCGGCTGCCAGGAGGCGCTGTTCCTGGTGGCGCGGGCGCTGCGCGCCGACGACCGCGAGGCGGTGCTCGCCCCCAGCCCCACCTACGTCGGCCTGACCGGCGCGGCGCTCCTCGCCGACCTGCCGGTGATCCCGGTCCGCAGCCACGAGGCGGGCATCGACCTCGACGACCTGGTGACCCGGTTGCGGCGGGCGCGCGCCGCCGGGAGGCGGGTCCGCGCCGCCTACGTCACCCCCGACTTCGCCAACCCCGTGGGCGTCAGCATGCCCGTGGCCGCGCGCCGCCGGTTGCTGGAGATCGCCGCCGCGGAGGATCTGCTGCTGCTGGAGGACAACGCCTACGGCCTGCTCGGCGGCGCGTCCGGCCGCCCGCCGACGCTGAAGTCGCTCGACCGCCACCGGCGGGTGGTCTACCTCGGATCCTTCGCCAAGACGGGACTGCCCGGCGCCCGCGTCGGCTACGTCGTGGCCGACCAGCGCGTCCTCCCCGGCGGCGGGCCGGTGCCCGGGTCCGGGGCCGGGGGAGCGGGAGGGGACGGGGACCGGGCCGGCGGCGGTCCCGGCACGCTCCTCGCCGACGAGCTCGCGAAGCTCAAGAGCATGCTCACCGTCAACACCTCGCCCGTCGCCCAGGCGCTGATCGGCGGCAAGCTGCTCGCCCACGGCTGCAGCCTCGCCGAGGCCAACCGGCGGGAGACGGAGATCTACCGCGGCAACCTCCGGCAGGTTCTCGACGGGCTCGGACGGCGGCTGGGCGAGCTCCCCGGGGTCCACTGGAACACCCCGGCCGGCGGGTTCTTCGTGGTGCTCACGGTCCCGTTCACCGTCGACGACGACCTGCTGGAGTACGCGGCCCGCCGGCACGGCGTGCTCTTCACCCCCATGCACCACTTCTACGGCTCCACCGCGGGCTTCCACCAGCTGCGGCTGTCCGTCTCCGCGCTGACGCCCGACCGGATCGAGGAGGGCCTGGACCGGCTGGCCGCGCTGATCACCGCGTGCCTGCCCGGGGCCGGTTCCCCGGTACGGCGGCTGCCGGGGGGTGCGGCGTGAGCCTGCGCACGCTCGCCGTCGTCGGCACGGGCCTCATCGGCACCTCGGTGGCGCTCGCCGCCACCCGCGCGGGGCTGACGGTCTACCTCGCCGACCGGGACGAATCCGCCGCCCGCACCGCCGCCGCGCTGGGCGCCGGCCGGGCCGAACGGCCGGAGGCGCCGGTGGACCTCGCGGTGCTGGCGGTGCCGCCCGGCCAGATCGCGCCGGTGCTGGCCACCGCCCAGGCCCGGGGGCTGGCCCGTGGTTACACCGACGTGGCGAGCGTGAAGGCGCGTACCGAACGGGAGGTCCTGGCCACCGCGCCCCACCCGTCGCACTACGTCGGCGGGCACCCGATGACGGGCCGCGAGTGGTCGGGGCCGCTCGCCGCCCGCCCGGAGCTGTTCCGCGACCGCACCTGGGTGCTCACCCCCACCCGCGTAACGTCCAAACAGGTCTTCGACCGCACCCTGGACCTGATCGCCCTGTGCGGCGCCGTTCCCCGCGTCATGCGCGCCCGGGCGCACGACGATGCCGTGGCCCTGACCTCCCACACCCCGCACCTGGTGGCCAGTCTCATGGCGGCCCGGCTGGCCGGCATCGGCGCCGGGACGGCCCATCTCGCCGGGCAGGGACTGCGGGACGTCACCCGGATCGCCCGCGGCGACCCCCGGCTGTGGACCGACATCCTGGCCTCCAACGCCGCCGCCGTCACGGCCGTCCTGGCCGAACTCCACCGGGACCTGGACGGCCTGCTGGCCGCCCTGCGGGAACTGGCCGGCGCCGGCGGCGCCCGGGGCACGCCGGCCGGCGACGGAGCCCTGACGGAGTTGCTGGGCCGTGGTGTGGCCGGACTGGCCGGGCTGGACGAGGCGCGTTCCGCACGGCCCGCCGACGGTCCGGACGGGCATGCCGGCGGCGGGCGGAACGCCACCGTCCCCGGCGCCGCGCCGCCGGGCGGCACCCCGTACCGGAGCCACCTCGACATCCCGCTGACCGGCCGCCCCGGCGAGCTGTCCCGGCTCCTCGGCACCACGGCCGCCCTCGGCGTCACCCTGGAGGACACCTCCGTCCGGTGCGCGCCCGGACGGGGGAACGCCCTGGTCGTCCGGCTCACCACCGAACCGCCGCTGGCCCGCTCCCTGGCCGCCCGGCTGCGTGCCGAGGGCTGGCCCGCCGGGGACGGTCCCGTCACGCCCGCCGCACCGGCCGCGCCCCGCGCGCCGGGGGACGGCGCGCGCCGGGACGGGGCCGGCCGGAACGGTACCGTCAGGGACGCCACCGTCAGGGACGCCACCGTCAGGGACGCCACCGTCAGGGACGCCACCGTCCGGGGTCATACCCGGCGGGACGTGCCGGTTCTCCCGGCGGCGGGCGGCCGGTGAGCGCCGCGCCCGGCCGGGGCCCGCCCGCCGCGCCGGGGGGTTCGGCGCGGCGGTGGGCCTGCCGCCACTGTGCTCCCCGCGCGGTAACACCGTGGTGACAACTCCTGTGCCCGCCGTGTGACCGGTCCCGGCGTAGAACTGGGCGCCATGGTCACCACATCGAAGCCACACGTCCTGAAAACCCTGGCGGTGGCGTCGGCCCTGCTGGCCGGCGCGCTGCTCAGCGGCTGCTCCGACGACTCCTCCGCCGCCCCGTCCGAGAACGCCGGGGGTGGCGCGAGCGCCTCCCCGGGCAGCCCCTTCGACCAGGCTCTCGCCTTCTCCCAGTGCATGCGCGACAACGGGGTGCCCGGCTTCCCCGACCCGCAGCAGCAGGAGGGCGGCGGCATCGCGCTCAGCCCCGGCGACGGCAACGTCGACCCCAACTCGCCCGAGTTCTCCACCGCCCAGGAGGCCTGCCGCGACAAGATGCCGCAGGGTCAGCTCGGCGGAGGCGGCGCCGGCGCGGGCGGCGGGGAACCGCTGGACTCCGCCAAGGTCGCCGCCTGGGCGCAGTGCATGCGCGACAACGGCCTGCCGAAGTTCCCCGACCCGGAGATCAACGGCAACAGCCTCGGCATCGACTTCGCCGGTTCCGGCATCAACCCGGGCGACGACACCTTCCAGCAGGCCCGCGCGGCCTGCCAGGACAAGTGGCCCGGCGGCGGCGTGACGATCTCCGGCGGCGGCGCGCGGTGACCGCGCCGGACGGGACCCGTGAGCGGGGCGGGGAGGCGCCCGGCGAGCCGCGCGGCGACACCACCGCGGCCCTCGAGGTGCGCGGCCCCCGCGAGATGACCGACCGGGCTGCGGGAGAGACCGCCCCCGGCGGGACACCGGACGCCGCCGGCGCCCCGCGGGACCTGACCCCGCGTGACGAGGGAGGGGGCGGCGGCGATGCGGGCGGCGGCGAGGGCGGCGAGGGCGGTTCCGGGGACGGCGCCGGCCGGTCCGCCGGACGCCGCCGGAGCCCGCTGCGCACCTCGGCGCTGGTCGCCGCCGCGGTCACCGTGGTGGCGGCGGCCGGTGCCGCCGCCACCGGCGCCTTCGGCGGCGACGGCGGTGGCTCCGCGAGCGCGGCCCCCGCCGGCCCGCCGAAGACCACCGAGGTGAAGCGCACCACCCTCACCCGGACGGAGTCCGTGAACGGCCGGCTGGGGTACGGGGAGGCGACGGCCGTGCAGGCCCCGGGCGACGCGGGAGCAGCCGGGCAGGCGGGGCAGCCGGGACAGGGCGGCGCCGGCGGCGGGGCCGCCGACATCATCACCTGGGTGCCCGCCGACGGGGACACGGTGAAGCGCGGCGGCACCGTCTACCGGGTCAACGAGCGCGAGGTCCCCCTCCTCTACGGCGCCACGCCCTTCTACCGCACGCTGGAGACCGGCAGCGAGGGCAAGGACGTCGAGATCCTGGAGCGCAACCTCGCCGAACTCGGCTACGGCGGATTCACCGCCGACAAGCGGTTCACCGCCACCACCGCCGAGGCCGTCCGCCGCTGGCAGGACGACCTGGGCCGGCCGGAGACGGGCACGGTGCGCCCCGGGGACGCCGTGGTCGCCCCCGGTGCCCGCCGCGTCGCCGATGTGAAGACCTCGCCCGGCGCCCTGCTGGGCGGGACGATCCTCACCTGGACCGGGACCGAGCGGATCATCGGCGTCGATCTCGACGTGCAGTACGAGGACCTGGTCGAGAAGGGCACCAAGGCCACCGTCACCCTCCCCGACGACTCCACCGTCGAGGCGGAGGTCACCGGCGTCGGCACGCTCTCCGGGCCGGAGGACGGCGCCGGCGGCGAGGGCGCCCCCGGTGGCGGCACCGGCCAGGAGGCCGACCCCACCCTGCCCGTCGAGCTGAGAGCCGACGAGCAGAAGGGGCTCGGCCGCTACCAGGCCGCGGCGGTCCAGGTCACGCTGAAGGCGGAGACCCGGGAGAACGTGCTCGCCGTGCCGGTCAACGCCCTGGTGGCCGAGCGGGGCGGCGGTTACGCCCTGGAGGTGGTGGGCGAGGACGGCACGGTGGAACGGCGCCCGGTGAAGCTCGGCCTGTTCGCCGACGGCATGGTCGAGGTGTCCGGCAAGGGCGTCGGCGCGGGAACGGTCGTGGGGGTGCCCCGGTGACCGTCTCCCCCCGCCCGGTGGTCGAACTGTCCGGCGTCGGCAAACGGTACGGCGAGGTCACCGCCCTGAGCGGCGCCGACCTGACCGTTCACCGCGGTGAACTGCTCGCCGTGGTCGGCCCCTCAGGCTCCGGCAAGTCCACGATGCTCAACATCATGGGCACCCTGGACCGGCCCACCACCGGCACCGTGCGCATCGGCGGGCACGACGTCGCCGGTCTCACCGACCGGGAGCTGTCCGCGCTCCGCGCCTCCACCATCGGCTTCGTCTTCCAGCAGTTCCACCTCGCACCGGGCGTACCGGCGCTGGACAGCGTCGCCGACGGGCTGCTCTACGGCGGGCTGCCCCGCGCCGAACGGCGCCGGCTCGCCGAGCGCGCCCTGCGCCGGGTGGGCCTCGGGCACCGGCTGTACCACCAGCCGCACCAGCTCTCCGGCGGCGAGAAACAGCGGGTGGCCATCGCCCGCGCGGTGCTCGGCGACCCGCCGCTGCTCCTCGCCGACGAGCCCACCGGCGCCCTGGACTCCCGTTCCGGCGCGGTGGTGATCGAGCTGCTGTACGAACTCCACCGGGCCGGCACCACCGTCGTGGTCATCACCCACGACCGGGACATCGCGGCCTCCCTCCCCCGCGAGGTGCGGGTCCGGGACGGCCGGATCGAGCACGACTCGGCCCTTCCGGGAGCAGGGGCCGCCGCTTCCGCCCCGGTCCCGGTCCTGGCCGCCGGGGAGGGGACCCGATGACGCTGCTGAACGAGGCACGGGAGCCGTCGGCCCCGGCGCCGCCCCGGCCCCGGCCCGCCCGGATGACCCCGGCCGACGTGGTGCGCGTGGGCGGCTCCGGGCTCCGCTCCCGCCCGCTGCGGGTGTTCCTCTCGGCGCTCGGCATCGCCATCGGCATCGCCGCGATGGTCGGCGTGGTCGGCATCTCCACCTCCAGCTCCGAGGACCTCGACCGGCGGCTGGCCGCGCTGGGCACCAACCTGCTCACCGTCAGCCCCGGGCAGTCCTTCGGCGGTGGCGCCGCCCATCTGCCGGCGGAGTCCGTGGAGATGATCGCGGGCATCCCGGAGGTCGAGTCGGCCTCCGCCCTCGGCCGGACGAAGGCCAAGGTCTACCGGAACGACCACGTCCCCCGGGAGGAGACCGGCGGCCTCACCGTGTACGCGGCCCGCACCGACCTGCCGGCCACGGCCGGCGCGGAGATCGTCGACGGCCGCTGGCTGAACGGCGCCAACCGGAACTACCCGGCGGTGGTCCTGGGCCCCAAGGCCGCCGAGCAACTCGGCGTCTTCCGGGCCGGCTCCGGCACCCAGGTGTACCTCGGCGGCCACCGGGTCACCGTGGTCGGCCTGCTCGCGCCCAACGAACTGGTCCCCGACCTGGACTCGGCCGCGCTCGTCGGCTGGCCCTTCGCCGAGGAGGAACTGGACTTCGACGGCTATCCCACGACGGTCTACACCCGCGCCGAGGAAGCCTCCGTGGCCGACGTCCAGTCCGTCCTGGGGGCCACCGCCAACCCAGAGAACCCCAGTGAGGCGAACGTCTCCCGGCCCTCCGACGTGCTCGCCGCCAAGCAGGCGACCGACGACACCCTCAGCGGCCTGCTGCTGGGGCTCGGTGCGGTGGCCCTCCTCGTCGGCGGGGTGGGGGTCGCCAACACCATGGTCATCTCGGTGCTGGAGCGCCGTTCCGAGATCGGTCTGCGGCGGGCCCTGGGCGCCACCCGCGGGCAGATCCGCAACCAGTTCCTCTGTGAGGCCCTGCTCCTCTCCGCCCTCGGCGGACTGGGCGGGGTGCTGCTCGGCATCGCCGTCACCTCCGGCTACGCCACGTACCAGGGCTGGCCCTCGGTGGTGCCGGCGTGGGCGATGGCGGGTGGCGTCGTCGCGACGCTGGTGATCGGCGGACTGGCCGGCTTCTATCCGGCCGTCCGCGCGGCCCGGCTTCCTCCCACCGAGGCTCTGGCCACGACCTGACCCCGGACCGCGGTGCCCTCACAGGCCCTCACATCCCCCGCGGGCCGTGAGGGCACCGCTCCGCGCGGGCGCGGTTCTCCCGGCGCCGGGGGGCGCCGGGCGCACCGCGTCCGCGCAGGGACGTGCGCCGGCCGGGGTCACGTTCCCCTCCCGATGTCCTGCCGAGGGGACGTGACCCCGGCCTGCGCACGGACGAGGCGGCCGATCCGGGAACCGGAATCCGGAACCGGAATCCAGGGCGCGTCGGCCGGGGAAGTGCACCTGAGGCCGGCCGTCGAGCACGGGAGGAATTCCCCGCGGAATTCCCGGAGAAGAACTCACCCGTGACCGGAGCACGGACGGGGGAGCCACGCCGTTCAGGCGGGAAAGGCATCCGTGCCCGCCGTTCGGCCGCGACCCTTCCACGGGTGACGGAAAAGCAGCCGCGGCGGAACCGGGAAGATCGGGAATGGGCCCGCGCCGAACGGGGACGGCGGACCGGATGATTCGGCGCCGTGCGCCATGGCCGGGACACCTCCGTGCCATTCCCCGCGACCCGGCACGGTGATTCTCGAACTCCCGTGGATGTCCAGTCCATTCGGGGACATGACGCTGTTCCGCCGCGAGGCGACTGCCGTACTCTCGGCGCATGACCGAGCCCCAGGGAAAGACCGACGACAGCGCCCTCTACGAGCTGCTCGGGGCACAGCGCATCGGCACGCTCGTCACCCTCAAGCGCGACGGCCGTCCCCAGCTCTCCAACGTGGGGTACGCCTACGACCCGGAGAGCCGCCTCATCCGCATGATGGTGACCTACAACCGGGCCAAGACCCGCAATCTCCGCCGCGATCCGCGCGCCACCTTCTTCGTCACCAGCCCCAACGGCTTCTCCTACATGGCCGCCGAGGGCACCGCGGAGCTGACGCCCATCACCACGGACCCGCACGACGCCGTCGCCGACGAACTGGCCGTGGTGTTCCGCGGGTTCCAGGGCGAGCACCCCGACTGGGAGGGGTTCCGCGCCGCGATGGTGGCCGAACGGCGTCTGGTGATCCGGCTCCCCGTGGAGAAGGTCTACGGCTCCGCCGGGAAGCGGGTCCTGGCCGGCAGCCGCCCCGCGCCCGGGGACGGCGCCGCGCGGGGCCCGGGTCTCCAGCTCGGCCGGGGGCCCATGCCGCAGGCCGGGCAGGGGCCCGGCCCGGGCATCGGCCCGGAAGGGCCCGGCGGCATCATGGTCGGCTGAACCGGCCGGGCGCCTTCCGGCTGCGCACGGCCGTCCCGCCGGTCACGGCACCGAACGGGCGGCGCGGCCCTGCCCCCGGCCACCGCCGTCCCGCCGCTCCGGTCCCGTCGCCCGCCGTGCCCCCGCACGGCGGGCGCGCCCGTGCCCGGCCCCTTCCTCCTCCCGGCCTTCCCGCCCGGCGGGAGGACGCCGGTTCCCCCGCCGCCCACGGGTGCCGCCCCGGCCCGGGGGCGCCGGCCCCCGGCAGCCTGACCGGGTGGCCACGTCACGGCGGCCGGGCCGACCGGCGGCTGTCCGCACCGGTCACGCTCTCCCGTGAGCCGTGAGCCGTGAGCCGTGAGCCGTGAGCCGTGAGCCGGGGCCATTGGCCGTGCCTGGTTCACGGCGCGCCCGCCCCGGCTGGGCCATTGGCTCATCCGATCCATCCGCGGTTGAGCCGATGGGCGCCCAGGTGCTCTCATGGAGTGGTCGATGGCGCTGCGGACCTCCGCGGCGCCTTTTTCGTGCCACGCCGTGCGGCCCGCCGCTCGCGTTCCGTGGCGGTGAGAGGAAGGACCGGCGTGCTGAAGAGGATGTTCGTGGCACCGGACCCGGGGCGGCTGCGGCTGCGCAACGCCCTGCGGGCCGTCCTGGGCATCGGCCTGGCGGTGGGCGTCTCCCTGGCCGCCGGGCATCCGCTCACCGCGGTGATCGCCGGGGGTCTCGCCGCGCTGCTCGCCCTCTTCACCGTCACCGACGCCACGGTCCGCGCCCAGGCGCTGACCACGGCGCTGCTCCCCGTCGCCGGGTTCCCGGTGCTCGCGCTGGCGGCGGTGGTGCACGGCCATCCGCTCCTGCGTGACGCCGCGTTCCTCGCGGTCGTCGTCGCCGGGGTCTACGCCCGCCGCTGGGGGCCGCGGGGGAACGCCCTGGGCATCTTCGCCTTCATGGCGTTCTTCGTGGCGCAGTTCCTCCGCACGGAGCCCGCGCAGCTCCCCGCCCTGTACGCGGCGGTGCTGCTCGCCCTCCTCTCGGCCTCCGCGGTCCGCTTCGGGCTGTGGTGTCACGAGCGGCGGTCGGCCCCGCCCGTGGTGGAGCCCCCGCCGGCCGGAACGGGCCGGGCACGGACGACCACCCGCCAGGCGGTGCAGGCCGGGGCCGCCGTGCTGTTCGCCCTCGCGGCCGGGCAACTGCTCTCCGCGGAGCGCTGGTACTGGGCGGTGGGCGCCGTCTGGTGGGTCTTCGTCAACACCACCTCGCGCGGGGAGACCCTGGTCCGCGGCTTCCGGCGGGTCGCCGGCACGGTGCTCGGCGCCGGCCTCGGTCTCCTCCTGGCCGTGCCCGTGGCGGGAGATCCGCTGCCCACCGCCGCGCTGGCCGCCGTCTGCGTCTTCACCGTCTTCTACGCGGCCCCCGTCTCCTACACGTGGATGATGCTGGCGGCGACGCTGCTGGCCGCGCTGCTCTACGGGCTGCTGGACGTCCTCGACCCGGCGCTGCTCCTCCTCCGGCTCGCCGAGACCGGTGTGGGGGCGCTCGGGGCGGCGCTCGCGGTGCTCCTCGTGCTGCCCGTCACCACCCACGCCACCACCGACGCGTGGATCCGGCACGCCCTGCGCCAGGTCCACCGGTGCACGGCCGAGGCCGCCGCGCGGCTCGCCGGCTCGGCGGACGCGGACCCCGCACCGCACATCGCCCGGCTGGAGGCGCTGCTCGGCCGGGTCCGGCTGTCGCTGGCGCCGCTGGTGCACCCGCTCAACCCGCTGCGCGCCCGCCGGCGCCGGGCCCGGCAGGTGCTGGACCTGCTGGACGTCTGCGCCCGCGAGGTGCGCGGGCTGGCCGCCGTGGCCGCCGATCCGGAGGCCTCCCACGACGCCCGCCTGACCCTCGCCTGCCGCCGGGTGGAGGACGCCGTCGAGGCTCTGACCGGCCCTTCCGCCGTCCGTGGCCCGGCGGCTCCGCCCCCGGCGCCCGCGCCGGAGCCCGGGGCGGGGACGGCACTGGCCCACCTCGACGGCCTGGAGAAGGCGCTCCGCGGACTCGCCGCGCCGCTGGGGGACCCGCCCCGCGGTGCCCTCGCCCGCGCCTGAGGGCCTTCCGCCGCGGGTCCGCGCGGGAGGGCGTCCGCACCGGCCGCCGGGCCCGGGAACGACCGGAGGGGCGGCACCGTCCGGTGCCGCCCCTCCCGGGGTCGTTCCTCCGGCCGGTCCCCGGCCCGCCGCCGGGGCGGCGGGGCGACCGGTTCCGGCCGGTGCGTCAGCGCGGGCCGCCCTGGGCCCGGGGCCGCGGCGTGATACCCAGCACGGCCGCGTACTGCGAGAGCACCAGCTTGCCGACCGCCGGGTAGGCGCCGAGGGCCTCGCCCGAGGTACAGCCGGCCTCCTCCGCGGCTGCCTCCAGGAGCCCTTCCGGCAGCTCGGGGCCGATCAGGTAGGGAGCGAGCGCGAGCTGGCCGGAGCCGGAAGCGCGCAGTTCGCCGGCGGCCTTCGTGATGGAGCCCTCGACGTCCAGCGCCGCCGCGAGCACCGGCACCGCGAGCCGGGCCGCGAGCAGCATCCCGGTGATCCCGGCGGCCTGGACCGCCTCTTCCCCGCCGACCGTGGCGAGGATGATGCCGTCGGCCGCGGTGGTCACCGTGAACAGCCGCGCCCGGTCGGCCCGGGCGAGCCCGGCCTCCGACAGCCGGACGTGCAGCGCCTCCGCCAGCAGCGGGTGCGGGCCGAGCGCGTCGGTGAGTTCGGCGGAGGTACGGCTGTCCATGACGGCCTGGCGGATACGCCGGGTCAGCGCGCTGTCCGGGCCGGCGAGCAGCGGCACCACCACGGTGTCCGGGGCGGCCGGGTCTATCGCCGGGGTGCGCACCTCGGCGCCCGCCGCCTCCTCCACCCCCTCGGGGTCGCCGGTCTCCTCGCGGGCCGCGGCGGCGGCCCGTTCGAGCCGGGCGGCACGGTCGGCCGCCGCCTGGGAGAGCACGGCCGACAGGGCGGGGAAGTCGTCCTCACCGCCGTCCACGTAGCCGATGTGGGCGTGCACGCCGGGCAGCTCGGACCGGGCGATGCTCACGACCTCCTCGGCGAGGGCGCGGGAGGCGGCCGTGGGCCTGCCGGGCACCGCCAGCACCAGCGCGGGGGCACCCTCGGGCGCCGCCAGCGGCTCGGGTTTCCGGTGCCGGCCGGACTGGCGGGGACGCGGCATTCGTACGGGTAGGCCGGGCGCGGGCCCTGTGGGGGTGCTCATGGCGCCGCATGTTAACCCTTTGACGGACTTTGGTGCTCGGGGAGGGGGCGGTCGAGTGTGGATCGTCCGTATTCGTCCAGGCGTTCCTCGGATCGGGGACGCGGGGCCGTTCGCCGGGGTCTCAGAGGCCGGTGTGCAGGGTGAGCATCCGCTCGTCGGCGGGGAGCCGCAACGTGTCCGTGGCGAGGGCGCCGGCGAGCCGCAGAGCCCCGTCGAGCGGGCCGCCCTCGGCGGGCACCGGGCGCGCCGAGGGGACCAGCGCGGCCAACTCCGCGCGGGCCGGCACCAGCAGCGGGTCACCGAGGGCGAACAGGCCGCCGGTGAAGGCCACCGGACAGCCCGTCACCGGCGGGCACACCGCGGCGGCGGCCTCCGCGATGTGGCGCGCGGCGGTCCGCAGGATTCCTGCCGCCACCGGGTCGCCGTCGGCGCAGGCGGCCACCTCGGGCGCGAACGAGGCGAGGACCGCGGCCCGGTCGGGGCGCGGGTAGAGCAGCCCGGGCAGGCCGGGCGGCGGGCCGAACACCGCCTCCAGCCGGGCCAGCAGCGCCCGTGACCCGCCCCGCCGGCCGTCGTACGCGCGCAGCGCGGACTCCAGGCCGGCCCGCCCGATCCAGGCACCGCCCCCGCAGTCGCCGAGCAGATGGCCCCAGCCGTCGGCCCGCCGCCAGCCCCCGCCGGTCCCCGCGGCGCGGGGGGAGTCCGGGGCGTCCGCGGGCGGAGGACCCGGGGTGAGGGCGCCGGGACGGGCGGGCGGTGCGGGCGCCGTGTCCATCGGGGGAGCCGGCGGTGCCGGAGACGGCGCGGTGGGTCCGCCGTCCGCGCCGGGGCCCGCGGCACGGCCCGGGACGGCGTCCGGGGCGGGACCCGGGTCCGCGCCCAGGGCGATCATCCCGGTGCCCGCGGCGACCACGGCCCCCGCCCGCTGGCCCAGCGCGCCGACGTAGGCGGTGACGGCGTCGGCGGCCAGCGCGAGCCGCCGCACACCCAGTTCCGTGGCGAGCGCCTCCGGCAGCCGGTCGCGCAGGTCCCCGCCGAGGGTGGCCATGCCGGCCGCGCCGATCGCGACCGCCACCACCGCGGGATCCCCGGCCGGCGGGCCGTCCCGCGCCGTGTCTTCGGCGTCTTCGGCGTCGGTCCCGGCGGCAGCCGCGCCGCTGCCGGCGGCCTGGGCGAGCAGGCCCCGGACGGCGGGCAGCAGCCGTTCCAGGAACTCCCCGGCGTCGATGCCGCGTGGCCCGGTCCGCACCGGCCCCGTCCGCACCGGCCCGGCGGGCGGCCGGTCCCCTCCGGCGCGTGCCAGCGCCACCCGCAGGCCCGAGCCGCCCGAGTCGACCCCCACCACCCAGCCACGCCCGCCGCTCACGGCAGGCGCCAGTCGACCGGCTCCCCACCCTGCCGCAGCAGGAAGTCGTTGGCGCGGCTGAACGGCCGGGAGCCGAAGAAACCGCGATCGGCCGACATGGGGGAGGGGTGGGCCGATTCCACCGCGGGGTACTGGCTCAGCAGCGGGCGCACGTTCCGCGCGTCCCGCCCCCAGAGGATGCCGACCAGTGGCCGGCCCCGCTCGGAGAGCGCCCGGATCGCCTGCTCGGTGACGGCCTCCCAGCCCTTGCCCCGGTGTGCCGCCGGCCGGCGCGGGGCCGTGGTCAGCGCCCGGTTGAGCAGCAGCACCCCCTGACGGGTCCAGGGGGTCAGGTCACCCGAGGACGGCCGGTTCACCCCGAGGTCCTGCTGCAACTCCCGGAAGATGTTCTCCAGACTGCCGGGCAGCGGACGGACCTCGGGCGCCACCGAGAAGCTGAGCCCCACCGCGTGCCCCGGGGTCGGATACGGGTCCTGCCCGACGATGAGGACCCGCACCTCCTCGAAGGGCTGCTGAAAGGCTCTCAGCACGTGCGGGCCCGCGGGCAGATAGGTGCGCCCGGCGGCGATCTCGGCGCGGAGGAACTCCCCCATCGCGGTGATCTGCCCGGCGACCGGGTCCAGCGCCTTGGCCCAGCCCGGTTCGACGATCTCGTTCAACGGTCGTGCAGCCACGGCCGGTCACTCTACTGCCCCGCCGCGCCGGGGCGCCGCGGCCCCGCCCCCGGGCGGCGGGGCACGCGCCTCAGCCGATCACCGCCGCCCGGACACAGAGGATGTCCGGCAGGTGGGAGGCGAGCAGGTGCCAGCTCTCGCCCTCGTCCGCGCTCGCGTACAGCTCGCCGTTGCGGTTGCCGAAGTACAGGCCCACCGGATCGGCGTCGTCGGCGCAGAGCGCGTCGCGCAGGACCGGCCCGTGGTGCTCCTCCCGGGGCAGGCCGGTGTCGAGCGCCTGCCAGCTCCCGCCCGCGTCCGTCGTGCGGAAGACGCGGCAGCGGCGCCCTGCGGGGACCCGGTCCGCGTCGGCGTTGAGCGGGAAGACATAGGCGGTCCCGCCCCGGCGGGGATGGGCGACCACGGGGAAACCGAAGTCCGAGGGGAGCCCCTCGCCGATGGACGTCCAGGTCTTCCCCGAGTCCTCGCTGCGGAAGACCCCCCAGTGGTTCTGCAGATACAGCCGGTCGGGGTCGGCGGCGTCCCGCGCGATCTTGTGCACGCACTGCCCGAACTCCGGGGCGGGGCCGGGCAGGAAGACCGCCGAGATCCCGGTGTTCGACGGGGACCAGCTCGCGCCGCCGTCCTCCGAGCGGAACACGCCGGCGGCGGACACCGCGACCGTCACCGCCCGCGGATCCCGCGGGTCCACCAGGACGGTGTGCACGGCCTCACCGCCGCCGCCCGGCATCCACCGCTCCCGCGTCGGGTGCTCCCACAGCGGGCGGACCAGCTCGAAGGTCTCCCCCGCGTCGGAGGAGCGGAAGAGAGCGGCGGGTTCGGCACCCGCGTAGACCACGTCCGGCTCCGCCGGGCCCGCGGGCTGCAACTGCCAGACCCGCTCCAGCGAGGCGCCGGTGTCCTCCGGGAAGCGGACGGCGGGCCGCTTCGGCTCCTGCCAGGAGGCCCCGAGGTCGTCGGAGTGGAAGACGGAGGGCCCCCAGTGCGCGCTGTCCCCGCCGGCGAGCAGCCGGGGAACGGGACCCGGGCGGGGCAGGATCCCCACCGAGTGGACGGCCTGGGCGGTGAAGTGCGGGCCGTCGAACTCCCAGCCCCCGGCGGATCCGCCGGACGGGCCCCGACGGCGGGCGAGGAAGAGGCCTTTGCGGGTTCCCACGGCGAGCAGGACCTCTGGCGCATCGGACATGGCGGCACCTCCGCGAACGGTCGGGTTCAAGGTGCGCCACAGTCTGTACCTCGCCACTGACAATCCGCCCCGCGACGGCGCGTCCGGGCCGGCCCGCCCCGCGCCGTCGCGGGGCGGGAGGGGCCGCCGGCCTCCGGTTCACGCGCGGCCCGCCGCCCGGGGGAGCCGGCGTGACGCCCCGCCCGCCGGCCCGGCGCCCGGCGGTCACCGGGCGCCCCTCGCTCCGTGCCGCGTGGCGGTCGCGCCCGGCGGCCGCGGGGCGGCGACCCGCCTCACAGATCCCGCATCCGCCTGATCTCGGCCGACTGCTGAGCGCCCATCTCGGTGGCCATCTCCTCGACCGTCACGTCGGCGCCCGCCCCCAGCACCTCGGTGGCCATGGTGACCGCGCCCTGGTGGTGGGTGGTCATCAGTTTCACGAAGAGCTCGTCGAAGGCGCCGCCGCGCGCCGCCGTCAACTGCTTGATCTGCGCCTCGGTTGCCATCCCGGGCATCCCGGCGTGGTCACCGCCGTGTTCTGTGTGCTCCCCGGCTTCCCCGGCTTCCCCGTGTTCCCCGTGTTCCCCGTGGTCCCCCTGCCCGCCGCTCTTCTCCTCGCGCGGCAGGTCATGGCGGTCCAGCCAGCCCTCCATCGCGCCGATCTCGGGCTTCTGGGCGGCCGTGATCCGTTCGGCGAGCTTGCGGACGCCCCGGGAGCCCGCGCGCTCCTCCGCCAGCGCCGAGAGGGTCAGGGCCTGCCGGTGGTGGACGATCATCATGCGGACGAAACGGATGTCGGCGGCGTTGGGCTCCGCCTCCCGGGCGCCCTGCTTCCGCGCCTCCTCGGGGGAGAGGGTGCGGGCCTCCTCGCCCGGCCGGCCGGGCGCCACCACCGAAGGACGGCTCCCCTCCGCCGCGGATGCGCCGGAGTCCTCCGACTCGCAGGCCGTGAGGGCGAGAACGGCGACCGCCGCCGTGAGGGCGAGAGCCGGCGGGCGGACGCGGCCCGCCATCCTGCGGTGGTTCACGGGACCTCCAGACCGGAAACGGATTGTTGCAGTGCGAACATATCTTCGTTTAACCGCTGTCGAGAAGCCATGCCGGTGGCCATACTGCGGGATGCGACCGTTCGACCGAACGGTGGACGAGGGAGGTCTCAGTTGACGTCGGTGCACAGACCCCATGTGCGGCGCAGCCGTCTGGGCGTGGCCGTGGCGGCTTTCGGGCTGCTCGCCACGTTCCTGGCGGCCGGGCCCGCGGCCGCGACGCCCGACCCCGGTGACGCGCCCGGCGGGCAGCGGATGTCGAAGAGCCAGGAGGCCGAGACCCGGGAGGGCATCGGCAAGGGCGACATCCCGGGTGTGGACGAGATCGTCCACAGCAAGAACATCAAGCATCTCGCCAGCCTCGGCAAGGGCTCCCTCGGCAGCCTCAACACCGACCTGGCCTTCCAGGGCCGTTACGCCTTCGGCGGCAACTACGACGGCTTCACCATCTATGACATCGGGAACCCCCGCTCCCCGAAGATCGTGAGCCAGGTCCTCTGTCCCGGCGGGCAGAACGACATCTCCGTCTCCGGGAATCTGCTGTTCCTCTCCACGGACTCCTCACGCAGCGACGACTCCTGCTCCAGCACGTCGCAGCCGGCCACGGAGAAGTCCTCCTGGGAGGGCATGAAGATCTTCGACATCAGCGACAAGCGGAACCCCCGTTACGTCGCCTCCGTCGAGACGGCGTGCGGCTCGCACACCCACACCCTCGTGCCGGACAAGAAGGACATCTACCTCTACGTGTCCTCCTACTTCCCTAGCGAGGACTTCCCGGACTGCCGGCCGCCGCACGACGGCATCTCCGTGGTGAAGGTTCCGAAGGCCAGCCCCGAGCGCGCCCGGGTCGTCGACTTCCCCGTGCTCTTCCCCGACGGCGGCAACCCCGGCACGGAGAAGGGCAGCCTGGAGACCTCCGGCTGCCACGACATCACGGCCTTCCCCGCGAAGCGGCTGGCCGCCGGCGCCTGCATGGGCGACGGCATCCTGATGGACATCTCCGACCCCGCACGGCCCCGCGTCGTCGAACGGGTGCGGGACGACGAGAACTTCGCCTTCTGGCACTCGGCGACCTTCAGCGAGAACGGCAGCAAGGTCGTCTTCACCGACGAACTCGGCGGTGGCGGCGGCGCGACCTGCAACGCGGAGGTCGGCCCGACCCACGGGGCCAACGGCATCTACGACCTCAAGGGCCGCGGTGACCGCAGCGAGCTGGTCTTCCGCAGCTACTTCAAGATCCCCCGCCACCAGGCGGACACCGAGAACTGCGTGGCCCACAACGGCTCGCTGATCCCGGTCAAGGGCCGCGACATCATGGTCCAGGCCTGGTACCAGGGTGGCGTCTCGGTCTGGGAGTTCACCGACTCCTCGCGCCCTAAGGAGATCGGCTACTTCGAACGCGGACCGCTCTCCACGGACGTGCTCGAAGTCGGCGGTTCGTGGTCCGCGTACTACTACAACGGCCACATCTACTCGAACGACATCGCGAAGGGCTTCGACGTCCTGCGCATCGACGACCCGCGGACGGCGGGCGCCGAGCGGGTGCGCCTGAACGAGCTGAACGTGCAGACGCAGCCCGACTACCGCTGAACCGCGGCACGCGGAAGGGTCCCGCCGGGCGGCTCCTCGCCCGGCGGGACGCCGAGTTCCCAGCGCAGCCCGTAGCGTTCGAACAGCTCGGCGCGCAGCCGTTCCGCCGGCATCGGCGCGCCCGGCAGCAGTACCGCCACCACCGCGCCCATGAGCAGGGCCCGCAGCAACGGGTAGTCCACCTCCGGGTGCGCCGAGCCGTACCGGACGACCGTGTCGCTCAGCATCGCCGCCAGCCGCTGCTGTTCGGGACACTGCACGAAGCCCTCGGCGGTGAGGATGCCCGCCATGTGGGTCCGCATCAGCGTGGGGTGGTCGCGGGCGAGGCCCAGGACGGCGTCGATGGCCCGCGCGAGCCGCTCCTCCCCGTCCTCCGTGCGCGGTTCCCGCTCCAGCGCCGCCTCCAGCGTCCGGTGCATCAGCCGGTGCACGGCGGACTGGAGCAGCTGGCGCTTCCCGGGGAAGTAATACGAGACCAGACCGCGGGCCGAGCCCGCGTGGTCCGCGATGTCCGCCAAGGTCGTGGCGTCATAACCCCGTTCGTCGACCAGCTCCACCGTCGCCTGCAGCAGCCGCTCGCGGGAACGGCGGCGCAACTCTTCATTGACCGATGCGCTGCGCGGGGACATGCTGTAACTCCTGCGTTGACTGGCTGCGAGCCAATATACTCAGCGCGCAGGTGCCTCTGGCCTGTTCAGAGGGTTCCGGACGGACTGCCGTCTTCGGGCGACGCGGGGGATCGCCCGAAGACGGCAGTCCGTTTCCGGCACCGGTACGGGGACCGGCACCGGACCTAGCTCAGCCGAGACGGGCCGGCACCGCCCGCAGCCCGTCCGGGCGTTCGGCCACCGGCAGCGGATCCACCAGCTCCACCGCGCAGCCCAGCGCCGCCGCCGCGCCGTCGGTCCGGGCCTGGTCGCCCACCATCAGCGTCTCCTCCGGGGGCAGGCCGAGTGCGTCGCAGGCCGCGCGGAACAGCCGGGCGTCGGGCTTGGCCACGCCGTGCTCGTACGACAGGACGTAGGCGTCCACGGAGTCGTGCACGCCGTACTCCCGGAAGATCGGGCGCAGGTCCCAGCCCACGTTCGACACCACGGCGACGCGCGCACCCCGCTCCCGCACCGCCCCCAGCACCGCGGCCGTGTCCGGGTAGGGCGTCCACGCGGCGGGTTCCATGTGCCGCTCGTAGAGCGCGTCGTACGCCTGCGGCCAGGGCAGGTCCACCTGCCGGGCGAGCCGGGTGAAGAGTTCGCGGTGGCTCTCCGCGTCGCTGTCCCGCGCCTCCCAGAGCCCGGCCAGCTCCGGGGGGATCGACTCCGGGGTCGAACCGCCGGGCAACGCGCCCACCCGCGCCAGCTCCGCCGCCCAGCCCAGCAGCTCGGACTCCGGCAGCCCGATGCCCAGCCGCTCCAGGGTGACCCGCAGCCACCGTTCGACGGACTCGATCCGGAAGAGCGTGCCGGAGAAGTCGAAGAGCACTCCGTTGATCGCCATGGCCGTGATCATGGCCCGGTGGTCCCGCCCGTTCAAGGGTTTCCGGACGTTGCGCCGCCGCGTCTTCGCCGCCGGGCACGCAGAATCGCTCAGGGCCGGCCCGGAGGGTCCCCGCCGGGCCCGCGGCCGGGGGTGAGCGCCACGACGGTGAACCAGGCCAGACAGGCGCCGAACAACCAGCCGCCCAGCACGTCCGAGGGCCAGTGGACCCCCAGGTACAACCGGGTGAACCCGACACCGAGCACCGAGACCACGGACACCACCACACCCACCGCCACCAGCGCCCGCGGGGCCCCGAACCGCCAGGCCAGCCAGGGCAGCAGCACACCGGCCACCGCGGCGGTCATGGCGTGCCCGGAGGGGAACGCGGCGTAGTGCGCCGAGTCCACCGGGTCGGGCCACACCGGGCGCTCCCGTCCCACCAGCGCCTTCATCCCCTGCTGCACCACGGAGGAGACCACCAGGGCGATGAGCACCCCGGCCGCGGCGGCCCGGCCGGCGCGCGGCCACCGCCACAGCACCAGGCCCGCCGCGAGCACCACGGCCAGCCGCAGGGTCCACGGGTCCCACACCCAGTCGGTGAACACCCGGCTGACCTGGGTCGGACCCGGATGGCGCACCGCGGACGCGTGCAACTCGACGGCGATGCCGCGGTCCAGGGTGAGCAGGGGCGCCCAGCGGGCCACCACCAGCGCCAGCAGCACCACGGCGGCCAGACCGCACAGGACGGCCGCGGTGAGGGCGGCGGAGGGCCTGCGGAGCCGGTCCGCGGCGGCCGTTTCCGGGGTGCGCGGGGCGCCCGGGGTTCCCGGGGTGGAGGAGGTCCGCATGGACTGCATCCTGGCCGCGAAAGCGCCCGGGAAACCAGCGCCCCGGCCGGAACCCGGCGCGCGGGACCGGCCGCGTCCGCCGCCGGCCCGGGCGCGGCCCAGGCGTGGCTGCCCGCCGTGGGAGGGGCGACGTCCGGGCGGCGGACGCCCCGGGCGCTCTTCCCCGCGCGGTGCGGCGGGGGTCAGCGCAGCGCGCTGAGACCGGGGACGAAGACGAGCAGCAGCGGCACCACGGGGACGAGCGCCGCGGCCGCCGTCAGCCGCAGCCGGCGGACCGGGCTCAGCCGCGGGCGGGCCGCGAGCAGCCGGTCCACCCGGTGCGGCAGCTGGGCCTGGGGTGTGGGGGCGGCGCCGAACACCCCGCGCTCCTCGTTGAGTCCGACCAGCGCGAGCGCCGTCGTCAGCCGGCCGTGGCGGCGCGAGGCGGCGTCGTCGGCGGCCAGCTCCACCAGCCGGTGCACCTCGTCCCGGAACGAGGCGAACACCGGCACCCGCGGGAAGCCCGCCGCGAGCGCCGCGGAGCAGTGCAGCAGCCAGTCGTGGTGGGCCCGCGCGTGCCCCTGCTCGTGTGCCGCGAGGGCGTCGAGCTGCCGGGGGCCCAGCTTGCGGAGCGCCGCCGTGGTGATGACCAGCCGGGGCGGGGCGCCCGGCAGCCACCAGGCACCCGGCCGCTCGCCCTCCAGGACGACGAGACGCTCACCGGCCCCGGCCGTCCCGCCGTCCGTGGCGGTGGTCGCCGCTTCGCCCGGCAGCAGCGGGGAGCGCGCGAGCAGCTCCGCGCGCCTCCGGCGGCGTTCCCCGCGCGTCCGGAACACCTCGCGGGTGAGCATCGCCGCGCTCCACACCCCGGCCGCCGCCAGGACCGCCGCCACCGCGCCCGACCAGGGCCCGTACCCGCCGAAGGCGTACGCCTCCACCACACCGTGCGGTGCGGGGGCGAACACATGGCCGCGCACCAGCTCCCAGGTGGCCGAACCCGTCAGCGCCATCGCGAGCACGGCGCACAGCAGCACTCCGGAGACGACGCACTGCCACAGCCACAACGCCACCACCGGCTCCCGGTCCGGCCACTGCGCGCGGGCCAGCAGACGCGGGGCGAGGGCCGCGGTGAGCCCGCCGAGGACCAGAAGCACGAGCGGGAGCATCATGGGGCCAGCCTATGAGCAGCGGCCCGGCACCACGTAGGCCGTCCGGCCCGAAAGTGAGGGACGCCACGGCGGACCGGCCCGCCGGGCTTCCGCCGTCCCCGGGCGGACAGCTCCCCGGGAGGCGACGCCGCCGGAGGGGGCCCGGCGCCCCGTGGCCGGGAAGACCCACCGGTTCGCGGCGTACGGTTCGCGGCCCCCTGCCCGGGGCCTCCGCGGCCTCCGGCCGGTGGCCCCCTCCCGTCCCGCGCCGGGCCGCCGCGCTCCGCCTGGGACCGGGTGGACGCCTCCGCCGGCGCGACGGTCAGGGTCCGGCGTATCACCCGGGCTTCCTCGCCCGTGCTCCGGAAGGGCACGGGAGGCGCGCTAGAGAAGGGTCAGCAGCATGACCGCCATGGCCAGGGCCATCGCGATCCCGGCGGCGTCGAGCCCGGCTCCGGCCCCGGCGTCCGCCCCGGCCCCGGCCCCGGCGCCGGGACGGGAGGGGACGGGCGCCGGGGCCGGAGCCGCCGTATCCGGCCGGGGTGAGGGCGCGCGGCCTCCCGGCGCCGTGGCGGGCCGAGGTGCCGGCCGCAGTACCGTCCCCAGGGCGTAGAGCGCGAAGTAGGCCACCAGGGCGCCGGTCAGCAGGGACCAGCCGCCGGAGAGCCCGGCCGCGTGCCCGGCGTGTCCGGTGGCGTGCACGGCGTCCGTGGCGCTCGTGGCCGTCGAGGCCGCGGTGGGGTGCCCGGCGTGTGCGCCGGGGTGCCCAGCGCTTCCCGGCGCGGAAGCGGCGGACGGGACGAGGGCCATGTACACCATCGCGGCCGAGGCCACCGCGTGATGGCCGTGGGAGCGGGCCCGGCGCGCAGCCCCGCGGCCGGTCACTCCGCTTCCGCCACCGTCCCGGCGGACGGCCGCGCGGGCGCACGCCAGCGCCGACACCGTGCCGAGCGCCCCGAACACCACGGCGAACACCGGCGGCAGCCACGGCTGTCCCGCCACCGGGGCGAGCGGAACCGCCATCACCGCCATGCCGAGCCCCATCAGCGCCCCGTCCACCGCTCGCCACCGCGCGCCGGGCTCCGTGCGCGGCCGGGCCAGGCAGTGCGCGGCTGACACCGCGCACTGAGCGGTCAGCAGCCAGCCGATCAGCGGTGGCCCGTGCACGGCGCCCTCCCCGGCGGGCCGTGCCCGGCGGCCCCCGCCGGCGCCTCACCGGCCCTGCGGGGAGTGATGCCCGGGGCGGGCGCCCGGCACGGCGGCGCACGAGCGCGTCCGGTGGCTCACCGGGCGCACCCGCGGTGAACGGGCGGCGCCCGGCGCCCGGCCGAAGCGCGCCGTGAGGCGGGCGCGAGCGGCACGACGGCCCGTCAGGGCGCGCCGGCCGGGCGGCTCGTGGGGAGTGGCCGGAGCGGGACCGTGTCAGATGCCGGGGCGGTAGCGCATCGGGTGGTCCGGCGGGACCTCCACGACGCAGATCCGCACCCCGTCGGGGTCCGCGATCCACATCTCGATCAGCCCCCACGGTTCCCGCAGTGGTTCCCGCAGGATCTCCACCCCGCGGCCGGCCAGCTCCTCGTGGGCCGCGGCCACGTCCGCCACCTGCAGCCACAGGCCCGGGCCGGGCGCGGGGGTCTCGTCGGAACGTCCGGAGACCTCCAGGAAGCCCCCGCCCAGGAAGTAGACCGTGCCGCGCTCCGGGCCCGTGCCGAACTCCCGGGCCACGGGGAGGCCGAGCGACTCCCCGTAGAAGGCGCGCGTCCGGTCCGGGTCGGCGGGACGCAGCAGGATCCGGCTGCTCAGTACATGCACCATGCCCGCGACCCTACGTGCCCGGACGGCTTCCGTCCGGACCGCTTGCCAACCTCGTTCCGGCTCCGGCCCGCGACCGCCGGCGAGCGGGCGGGGTGAGCCCCTTCCCCTACGGCGACGAGCGATTCGGGGTGCCGCTCCGCGACGATCTCCGCTTCGAGTCACTGGTGAAGTCCCTGCGCTGAGCGGCCGCCGGCCGGCCGGCCACACAGCTGTGCTGTCCCGCCGCGGTGCGGCTGTGCTGTCCCGCCGCGGTGCGGCTGTGTTGTCCCGCCGCCGCGCGGCTGTGCTGTCCCGCCGCGGCGCGGCTCAGGCCGTGAAGCGGCAGGTGCGCTTGATCTCCGGGAAGTCGGTCGTGCCGCCGTCCAGGCCGAGGGCCCGGGCGAGCCGCAGGTGCTCCTGTGTGTTGACGACCCAGCCGATGACCCGCAGCTCCGCGGCCCGGGCCCGTTCGACGGTCTCCAGGGTGAGCCGGCGGATGTTGAGCACCAGCGTCCCCGCCCCGGCGGCCACCGCGCGGTCCACCACCTCGGGCCCGTAACGGCTGGCCACCAGCGCGGTGCGGACCCCGGGGACCAGGCGGGAGATCTCCACCAGCGCCTCGTCGTGGAAGGAGATGACCTCGACCCGGCCGGTGAGATCCCGGCGGATCATCACCTCGGCCAGCGCCCGGGCCGCCGCCACGTCCTTGATCTCGGCCTGCAGCGGGGCCCGGACGGAGTCCAGGACCTCCTCGAAGACGGGAACGCGCTCACCCCGCCCCGCGTCGAGTCCGCGCAGCTCGGCGAGGGTGAGGTCGGCGATGGGGCCCGTGCCGTCGGTCGTGCGGTCCACCTTGGCGTCGTGCATGACCACCAGGGCACCGTCCTTGCTCAGGTGCAGGTCGAGCTCGATGACGTCCATACCCGCGCGGTCCGCCCGGACGAAGGAGCGCAGGGTGTTCTCCGGCTCGACGCCCATCAGCCCGCGGTGTCCGATGGCGAGGAAGGTCACGAGTCCTCCAATCCGCGGGGGCGGGGGTCACCCCCGGGCAGGGGCGGACTCCTCGGCCGCCCCGTGAACCGGTCACGCAGCCTACTGGCCACCGGGCCGTGCGCACCGCCGCGTGCGGGACGGGTCCGCCCGCCTCACCCCGGCGGGGGCCTGTCTCCCCGCGGCGGGTGGTGCGGGGGTGAGCCATGCCGCATCCGGCGCAGGAGTGGCCGATGTGCCCGCGGGTACTGTCCTGTACGGGAAAACTTCCGGCGGCAGGCGCTGTGAACCGTATGACTTTCGTCCGCTCGGGTTGAACTGGAGATTCATGGGCGGATACCGTGAGGGAACGAAATCTTCTTCGGTGGAGGCGGGGCAATGACGGAAATTCTTGTTCGTGAGCACCCGGAGGGCGAACTTTCCTCCGGCGAGCGCGTGATCGACCACCCCGCCTGGCCCGTGCTCAAGGCCGCGGTGGAGGAGATCCGCGCCTGGCAGTCCGCCGACGGCTCGATCGACGTCGCGGGCGCGGACGCCCCCGGGCGCCCCGCGGCCGAGGCCGCCGTCGCCCGGGTGGCGGAGGCCGTGACGGAGCTGTCCCCGCTGCTGCCGCACGACGCGGACTACCACCGGGCGCTCGTCGCCGATCTGCGCCGCTGGGCGGCGGACGGCTTCGGCGTGCCGGACTTCCTGGACTCGCTGCTCGCCTTCCGCCCCGCCGAGGGGCGCACCGACGGCCGCCGGCACCTGGTGGTCTTCCCGATGTACACCCAGAACGGCAACCCGGACCGCAACCTGGAGGCCGTCGTCCTCCGCACCGTGTGGCCCGGCTGGCTGGCCGAACTGGAGCGGACCCGCTACGACAACCCGCTCTTCGTGGGCATCACCTTCGAGGACTTCACGGCCGGTTACGACACCCACTCGGCCGTGCTCTTCCCCGAGACCGTGGCGGTCCGCGAGGCCCCGGAGCGCTTCTCCTGGGGCGCGATCTTCTGCGACCGCGAGGCCGCCCGCTTCCGCGTGGTCAGCGAGGCGGCGGTGGCGACGCTGGGCCTGGACCTCCCGGGGGACATCCGGGAGATGCTCGACGACCAGGACCGCTGCCAGGAGGCGTTCGTCCTCTGGGACATGATCCACGACCGTGCCCACAGCCACGGCGACCTGCCCTTCGACCCGTTCATGATCAAGCAGCGGCAGCCGTTCTGGATGTACGGCCTGGAGGAACTCCGCTGCGACCTCACCGCCTTCCGCGAGGCCGTGCGCCTGGCCGGCGAGGGACTGCCGCAGGGGCGCGACGTCCAGTACGCCGTGATCTTCGACCGGATGTTCCGCTTCCCGGTGACCGGCGAACGGGTGAAGAACTACGACGGCCTCGGCGGCCAGCTCCTCTTCGCCTACCTCCACCGGCACGACGTCGTGCGCTGGACGGACAACACCCTCCGCATCGACTGGGAACGGGCCCCGGAGGTCACCCAGCGGCTCCTCGGCGAGATCGAGCAGCTCTACCGCGACGGCATCGACCGTCCCAAGCTGGTCCACTGGTTCGCCGCCTACGACCTCGTCTCCTCCTACCTGGCCCCGCACCCCGGGTCCGTGTGGGCGAAGGGGCCGGGCGCCCTTGACGTCTCGCTGCCGCCGCGGAAGCTGGTGGACGAGGTCCTTCCGGATGAATTCCCGCTCAGCATGTTCTACGAGGCGCTTGCGAAGAAGCTGCGCGGTGTGATCGCTTCCACGAAGGGCATCACGGCCCGGCACACCCCGGGGACGACGGCCGCGTGAGCGGTCCCGACGAGGAGGCGACGGAGATGAGCGGCAGCGTGGAGGCGGCGGCGGGCAGCGGACCGCCGGAGGGCACGGGCAGCCCCCTGGAGGGGGCCGTGGTCGCGGTGGCCGGCGCGGCGGGACCCGCCGGCCGGGCCACGCTGCTGCGGCTGGCCCAGGCCGGGGCGACGGTCGTCGCCGCCGACGCGGACGTGGCCCGGCTGGCCGAGGCGGTGGACGCCGCCCGGTACGCCCACGGCGGCGCCGTGGTCACCGGCGAGACCGTCGACCTGCTCGACCTGGACGCCACCCGGGCGTGGGCGGACCGCACCGAGAAGGAGTACGGCCGGGTCGACGGCGTGGTCCACCTCGTCGGCGGCTGGCGTGGCAGCAAGTCCTTCGCCGCCACCCCGCTCGCCGACTGGGACACCCTGCACGACCTGCTGATCCGCACCGCGCAGCACACCTCGCTCGCCTTCCACGACGCCCTGCGGCGCAGCCGCAACGGCCGCTACGTCCTGATCAGCGCGGCCGGGGCGAGCAGGCCCACGGCGGGCAACGCCGCGTACGCCGCCGCCAAGGCCGCGGCCGAGGCGTGGACCCTGGCCCTGGCCGACGCCCTGCGCAAGGAGGGGGGCGAGGGCGGACTGCCCGCGGCCGCTGTCATCCTGGTGGTGAAGGCGCTGGTGCACGACGCCATGCGTGCCGAGCGCCCCAACGCCAAGTTCGCGGGCTTCACCGACGTCAAGGACCTGGCCGCGGCCATCGCCGGCCTGTGGGACGAGCCCGCCGAGGAACTGAACGGAAAGCGCCTGTGGCTGACCCCGCAACCCTGACCACCCCCGGAGCCCCCGGCGCGCCCGGTGGCGGCCGGCCGGACGCCGTCCGCCGCCACGACCCGGACGCCCGCGGCTTCGCCAGCGACAACTACGCCGGGGCGCACCCGGAGATCCTGGCGGCGCTCGCCCTCGCCAACGGCGGCCACCAGACCGCCTACGGCGAGGATCTCTACACCCGCCACCTCCAGGAGGTCTTCCGCTCCCATCTCGGGCCGGGGGCCGAGGCGTTCCCCGTCTTCAACGGCACCGGCGCCAACGTCACCGCGCTCCAGGCGATGACCGAGCGCTGGGGCGCGGTGATCTGCGCCGGCAGCGCCCACATCAACGTCGACGAGGGCGGCGCACCCGAACGGGTCGGCGGGCTCAAGCTGCTGGCGGTGGAGACCGGGGACGGCAAGCTCACCCCCGCGCTGATCGACCGCGAGGCCCACGGCTGGGAGGACGAGCACCGCGCGCAGCCGCAGGTCGTCTCCGTCACCCAGACCACCGAACTGGGCACCTGCTACACCCCGGAGGAGATCCGGGCGATCTGCGACCACGCCCACGAGCGCGGCATGACCGTCCACCTCGACGGGGCGCGGATCGCCAACGCCGCCGCGACGCTCGGGATGCCGCTCCGCGCGTTCACCACCGAGGCCGGCGTGGACGTGCTGTCCTTCGGCGGCACCAAGAACGGGCTGCTCTTCGGCGAGTGCGTCGTCGTGCTGAACCCGGACGCCGTGCGCGCCATGAGGCATCTGCGCAAGCTGTCCATGCAGCTCGCCTCCAAGATGCGCTTCGTCTCGGTGCAGTTCGAGGCGCTGCTCTCCGGCGACCTCTGGCTGCGCGGCGCCGGCCACGCCAACGCGATGGCCCGGCGGCTGGCGGACGGCGTGCGCCAGGTGCCGGGGGTGGAGGTCGTCCACCCGGTCCAGTCCAACGCGGTCTTCGCCCGGCTGCCGCGCGACGCGGCGGAGCGGCTGCGGAAGCGGCACCGCTTCTACTTCTGGGACGAGGCCGACGGCCTGGTCCGCTGGATGTGCTCCTTCGACACCACCGAGGCCGACGTGGACGCGTTCACCTCGGCGCTGGCGGAGGAGATCGGCAAGGGCTGACCGGCGCCGCGCCCGGCCGTCCACCTCCCCGGTGGATCCGGCCGGGCGCGTCGGCGTTCCCGGGCCCGGTGAGGCGCCTCCTGGCTCCGGCGGTCTCTCCGGTGCCAGGAGGCGGCTCAGCCGTCCTCAGCCGTCCTCAGCCGTCCTCAGCCGTCCTGGGCCGTCCTCAGTCGTCCTCGGAGGCCCGGGCCGGCGCCGGGGCGGGCGCCGTGCCGCCCAGGTGCGCCGGCACCCACCAGGTGTCCTCCGGCCCCTTGGGGCGCACCGGGTACGCCCGCTGTGCCGATTCCAGCAGCTCCTGCACCCGGGTCTTCACCCGTTCCGTCACCGACGCCGCGGACTCCTCCGCGCCGGGCCGCAGCGGCTCGCCCACCCGGATGGTGACGGGAACGCCGCTGCGGCGCAGGTCCCGCGGGCGGCCCTTGGTCCACAGCCGCTGGGTGCCCCACAGCGCCACGGGCAGCAGGGGCACCCCGGCCTCCAGCGCCAGCCGCGCCGCGCCGGACTTGAAGGTCTTCAGCGTGAACGACGGCGAGATGGTCGCCTCCGGGAAGACCCCGATGATCTCTCCCGAGCGGAGTGACCGCAGCGCGTGCGCGTAGGCGTGCTCGCCCCGCGCGCGGTCCACCGGTATGTGCTTCATCCCCCGCATCAGCGGCCCGGAGATCCGGTGCCGGAACACCGACTCCTTCGCCATGAACCGCACCAGCCGCTTCGCCGGCCGCGCCGTCAGTCCGCAGAACACGAAGTCCAGATAGCCGATGTGGTTGGAGACGAGTACCGCGCCGCCCTGCCGTGGCACATGCTCGGTGCCCCGCATGTCGATGCGGAGATCGAGCGCCTTGAACATGGTGCGTGCCAGGCCGACCACCGGCGGGTAGACGAGTTCTGCCATGCGTGGGGGACCTCCTGTGACCGGGGTTCACCCGGATGTTACGCGGCCGTAGGTTTCCGGCTGCGGCCGATCGTGCCCGATGGGACGGGTCCGGGGCCACCCTGCGGACGGTCTCCGGAAGAGATCCTCGTCACGTCCGGCCCCCGCGCGGGCGGGCGGTGACACCGGCGGCCGGGAGGCGGGGAGCGCCCGGTGGCGCCGGACGCGCCGGGGCGGGGAGACGGCCGCGGCGGCAAGGGACCGGGGCCATGGAACCACGGAACGGAGAGGCGGGCGGATGGACGGCGGGCAGGAGCACGGCGCACACGGCGACGGCGGCGGTGACGGGGGCGGCCCCGGTGGCGGCGCCGGCCCCACGGACACGGTGATCACCGGGGCGGACCTCGGGGCGGAACTGGGCCGGCGCGCCACCCTCGTCCAGTTCTCCACCGCCTTCTGCCAGCCCTGCCGGGCGGCGCGCCGTGTCCTCGCCGGTGTCACCGGCCTGGTCGACGGGGTGGCCCACATCGAGATCGACGCCGAGGCGCATCTGGGGCTCGTCCGGGCCCTGGGGGTGGACCGCACACCCACCGTGCTGGTTCTCGACGCCCGGGGGCGGATCGTGCGCCGCGCCACGGGGGTCCCGCACCGCGCCCAGGTCCTCGCCGCCCTGGGGGAGGCGTTCTGACGGCCGAGATCGTGATCGGCCTCGCACCGCCCCGGGCGCCGGTCGCTTCGCCGGGCCCACCCGCCGGCCGCGCGGGCCGTACGGGGTCCCGGTCCTGGCCGGTGTGCCCGGCCGGCGGGCCGCGTCCTCACCCGGGCGCCCGCGCGCGCCCACCATCTCCTCGTCGCCGAGGTGGTGGGCGGGAAGCCGCCGGGGCCGGCTCCGCGGCGGCGCGCGTCCCGCCCGGACGGGGTAGGGAAGGTCACAGTTGACCGGCCTTGCGCCGGGGGAACACACCTCTGTGTACTGACGAGTAATATCGGCCTGGACCGCGGATGTCCCGGGCGGGGACGAGCCGGAACCGGCACCTATGCTGCTGGTGCCGTGTTCGCCGGGTCGCCGCGTTCGACGGCAGTCCGAGAGAGACGATGGGGTAGGAGAGCCGGCGTGAGCCTGAGGATCGTTGTCTGTGTCAAGTACGTGCCCGACGCCACCGGCGACCGGCGCTTCACGGAGGACCTGACCACCGACCGCGAGGCGGTCGACGGCCTGCTGTCCGAGCTCGACGAGTACGCCGTCGAGCAGGCCCTCCAGATCTCCGGGAACGCGGAGGACGCGGAGATCACCGTGGTCACCGTCGGCCCCGAGGACGCCCGGGACGCGCTGCGCAAGGCGCTCTCCATGGGGGCCGACAAGGCCGTCCACGTCGAGGACGACGACCTGCACGGCACCGACGTGATGGGCACCTCCCTCGTCCTGGCCAAGGCCGTCGAGCACATCGGCTACGACCTGGTGATCTGCGGCATGGCCTCCACCGACGGCACCATGGGCGTGCTCCCGGCCCTCCTCGCCGAGCGCCTCGGCGTCCCGCAGGCGACCCTGCTGTCCGAGGTCGCCGTCGAGGACGGCGCGGTGACCGGCCGCCGCGACGGCGACGCCGCCACCGAGCACCTGCGGGCCGAGCTGCCCGCCGTCGTGTCGGTGACCGACCTCTCCGGTGAGGCGCGCTACCCCTCCTTCAAGGGCATCATGGCCGCCAAGAAGAAGCCGGTGGAGACCCTGGACCTCTCCGACCTGGGCATCGAGGCCGAGGAGGTCGGCCTGGAAGGCGCCTGGACCGCCGTCGAGGACGCCACCGAGCGCCCGCCGCGCACCGCGGGCACCGTCGTCAAGGACGAGGGCGAGGGCGCCAAGCAGCTCGCCGAGTTCCTCGCCGGCCAGAAGTTCATCTGAGCCGGCCGCGCCCACCCCGACAGACTCGTAACGCAGGAGAGCATCCCCATGGCTGAAGTCCTCGTCCTCGTCGACCACGCGGACGGTTCGGTCCGCAAGCCCACCCTGGAACTGCTGGCCCTGGCGCGCCGGATCGGCGAGCCGGTCGCCGTGCACCTGGGAACCGGCGCCGACACGGCCGCCCCGGTCCTCGCCGAGCACGGCGCGGTGCGGGTCCTCGCCGCCGACGCCCCCGAGTTCACCGAGTACCTGGTCGTGCCGAAGGTCGACGCCCTCGAGGCCGCGGTCGCCGCCGTCTCCCCGGCCGCCGTCCTGGTGCCGTCCAACGCGGAGAACAAGGAGATCGCCGCCCGTCTCGCGCTCCGGATCGGCTCCGGCCTCATCACCGACGCCGTCGACCTGACGGCCGGGGACGAGGGCCCGGTGGCCAGCCAGTCGGTGTTCGCCGCCGGGTTCACCACCCGGTCCCGGGTCTCCCGGGGCACCCCGGTCATCACCGTCAAGCCCAACTCGGCCACCCCGGAGGCCGCGCCCGCCGCCGGCACCGTCGAGCAGCTCACCGTCACCTTCGGGGAGAAGGCCACCGGCACCCGGGTCACCTCGCGCACCGAGCGGGAGGCGACCGGCCGGCCCGAGCTGACCGAGGCCGCGATCGTGGTCTCCGGCGGGCGCGGCGTCAACGGCGCTGAGAACTTCCCGCTCATCGAGGCGCTGGCGGACGCTCTGGGCGGGGCCGTCGGCGCCTCGCGCGCCGCGGTGGACGCCGGCTGGTACCCGCACAGCAACCAGGTCGGCCAGACCGGCAAGCAGGTCTCGCCGCAGCTCTACATCGCGGCGGGCATCTCCGGCGCGATCCAGCACCGGGCCGGTATGCAGACCTCGAAGACCATCGTGGCCGTCAACAAGGACGCCGAGGCCCCGATCTTCGAACTGGTCGACTACGGCGTGGTCGGCGACCTCTTCCAGGTCGTCCCGCAGCTCACCGAGGAGGTCAAGGCCCGCAAGGGCTGACACCCCACCCGGCCGGGCACCCCTCCGGCCGGGCACCTCTCCGGGACCCCGGCGCGCGTCGCGTGCGCCGGGGTCCCGCGGTGTTCTCCGGCCCCGCGGTGTTCTCCGGCCTGTGCCGGAGCATCACGCCGGTGGCAGTTCGCCCGAGCCGCGGGCGATCAGGCGGGTCGGCAGCCTCGTCGTCCCGGGAGCGGTGTTCACCCCGTCCAGCCTGCGGAAGAGACGGTCCGCGGCGGTGCGGCCGAGCCGCGCGGCGTCCTGGGCTATCACGGTCACCGCCGGGTCGAGCAGATCCGCCAGCTCGAAGTCGTCGAAGCCCACCAGGGCCACCGGCCGCGTCCGGCCGCCGAGTTCCCGCACCACCGTGACGGTCACCCGGTTGTTGGCCGTGAAGAGGGCGGTCACCGGGGCGGGGCCGGCCAGCATCGACCGGGCGGCGGCCCGGACCCGGCCGGGGTCGGTGGAGCCGAGGGAGACCCACCCCTCGTCCGTCTCCAGACCGGCCGCCGCCATCGCCGCGCGGTAGCCGCGGAGCCGCTCCGTGGCGGTGTGGATGCGCGGCAGATCGCCGATGAAGCCGATCCGGCGGTGGCCGTGGGCGATCAGGTGCGCCACACCCTCCCGGGCGCCCGTGAAGCTGTCGCTCAGCACCACGTCCGCCTCGATGCGCCCGGGCGGGCGGTCCACGAAGACGGTGGCGACCCCGGCGGCGATCTCCGGCTCCAGATAGCGGTGGTCGTCGCTCGCGGGGACGACGATCAGACCGTCCACCCGGCGGGCGCAGAGCGCGAGCACCAGCTCCCGCTCCCGCTCCGGGTCCTCGGCGCTGGAGCCGTGGATCAGCAGGGCCCCGTGCGCCCGCGCGGTCTCCTCCACGGCCCGGCTCAGCGGCCCGTAGAACGGGTCGGCGAGATCCTCCAGGACGAGCCCGATGGACGCGGTGCGGCCCTTGCGCAGGACGCGGGCGCTGTCGTTCCGCCGGAAGCCGAGGGCGTCGATGGCGTCCCGCACCCGCCGCACGGTGTCGTCGGTGACCCCCGGTTCACCGTTCACGACCCGCGAGACGGTCTTCAGCCCGACCCCGGCGCGCGCGGCGACGTCCTTCATGGTGGGCCGGGTGCCGTAACGGCGGCGGGGGGCACGGCTCGTGTCGGCCACGGGGCTGGTCCTCGGTCGGCGGTGGGGTGGGTGGTGACCAGCAGCATAGAGGGCGGGCCCGGCTGGACAACGTTGTCAGACGTGCAGGAGACTGGCGCCCGAGCCCTGACCGGCGCCCGGGCCCGCCCGGAGCGCGTTCCCCTGCCCCGGAGAGTCCCGCCGATGCACGATGCCGCCGCCCCCGCCGCTCCCGCCGCCACCGATCTCGTCGCCGCCCTCGACATCGGCGGCACGAAGATCGCCGGAGCCCTGGTCGCGCCCGGCGGCGAGATCCTGCTGAGGGCCCAGCGGCCGACGCCCGCGCGCGAGGACGGCGCCACGGTGCTGGCGGCCGTCCGGGCCGTCCTCGACGAGCTGGCCGCCGACGCCGTCCGCTGGCGGCGGGTGTCCGCGCTGGGCATCGGCAGCGCGGGCCCGGTCGACGCCTCGGCGGGCACGGTCAGCCCGGTCAACGTGCCGGGCTGGCGCGACTTCCCCCTGGTGGAGGAGGTCCGGCCGGCCGTCGGCCCGCGCCCCGTGGTGCTGGTCGGCGACGGCGTGGCCATCGCGGCCGCCGAGCACTGGCAAGGGGCGGCCCGGGGCCGCGCCGGCGCCCTGTGCATGGTGGTCTCCACCGGCGTCGGCGGCGGACTGGTGCTCGGCGGCCGCCTCCACCCCGGACCCACCGGCAACGCCGGGCACATCGGGCACATCAGCGTGGACCTCGACGGGGACCCCTGCCCCTGCGGTGGGCGGGGCTGCGTCGAACGTCTGGCCAGCGGGCCCAACATCGCCCGCCGGGCCCTGGCGGCCGGGTGGCGGCCCGGTCCGGACGGCGACACCACGGCCGCCGGCGTGGCCCGCGCCGCCCGTTCCGGCGACCCGGTCGCCCTCGCCTCCTACGAGCGCGCCGCCCAGGCCCTCGCGGCCGGGATCGCCGCCACCGCCACCCTGGTGGAGATCGAGGTCGCCGTCGTCGGCGGCGGCGTGGCGGGGGCGGGCGAGGTGCTCTTCGCGCCGCTGCGCCGGGCCCTGTCCGGTTACGCCACGCTCTCCTTCGTACGGGACCTGGAGGTGGTCCCGGCCCGGACGGGCACCGACGCCGGGCTGCTCGGCGCCGCGGCCGCCGCGCTGGCCCTCTCCGGCGGCGCGGGGAGCCGCCCGCCGGCCGCCACCCGCTGAGCCCGGCCACGGGAGCGCGGGCCCGGAGGGGGCGCCGCCGGGCGGCACCGGGGTCGGCCCCGGGGGCCGGAGCCGTGTCGTGGCCCGGCGGCGGACCGCGGGCGGGCCGGGCCCGCCCCGGCACCGGGGCCTTCCCCAGGTGGGACGCGGTGGGCGTTTCGTCCGCTGACGCGAACAACTGTTTCCGTGGCAAGGTGGACCGGGCATTCCCGCCGTGGGCCCACCGCAGAGGGGGAGTCGTGATCGTCTGGCTGAACGGCGCGTTCGGCACCGGCAAGAGCACCGTGGCGCGCGAACTGGCGGACCTGATCCCCGGCAGCCTGCTCTACGACCCGGAGCCGGTCGCTGACGGCCTGCGGGCCGTGCTGCCCCGCAAGCGGCTGGACGAGGTCGGGGACGTCCAGGAACTGCCGGCCTGGCGGCGGCTCACGGTGGAGACGGCCGCCGCCGTCCTCGCCGAGGCGCCCGGGGTGCTCATCGTCCCCATGACGCTCCTCACCCAGGAGCACCGGGACGAGATCTTCGGCGGGTTCGCCTCCCGCCGCATTCCCGTCCGCCACATCCTCCTGCACACCGCCGAAACGATCCTCCGGCAGCGGATATCCACCTGCGAGGACGACTCCGGGGACCCCGCCGCCACCGCCGCGCTCCGCGCCCACCACCTCGCGCACCTGCCCCCCTACGGCGCGGCGCTGCCCTGGCTCACGGAGGACGCCCATCTCGTCGACGCCTCGGGGGCCAGCCCGCGCCGCACCGCCGAGGCGGTCGCCGACGCCCTGCGGTCGGACGCCGGGGCCTGCGAGATCGTCCAGACCCCCGAACCCACGGCCGAGACGCTGGCCTCCGGGGTACTGCTCTTCGACCATCTCGACCGCGTCCTGCTGGTCGACCCCGTCTACAAGCCGGGCTGGGAGTTCCCCGGCGGCGTGGTGGAGTCCGGGGAGGCGCCGGCGCGCGCCGGGGTCCGCGAGGTCGCCGAGGAGATCGGCCTGCGACTCGACCGGACGCCGCGCCTCCTCGTCGTGGACTGGGAGCCGCCCGCCCCGCCCGCCCACGGCGGCCTGCGGCTGCTCTTCGACGGCGGCCGGCTCGCCGCCCGGGTCAGCGGCCGCCTCGTCCTCCCGGCGGCCGAGCTGCGCGGCTGGCGGTTCGTCACCGAGGAGGAGGCGGAGACCCTGCTGCCGCCCGAGCGGTACCGCAGGCTGCGCTGGGCGCTGCGGGCCCGGGAACGCGCCACGGTCCTCAACCTGGAGGCGGGGGTCCCCGTCGGCTGACCCGCCGGCGGCCGAACCCGCCCGTGGGCGGGCGCGGCCGCGGGGCCGCCGGCACCTCTCCGTCCCCGTCCGGGGCGCCGGGGTGGCCGGGAGGCAGGCGGTGCCGGACGCGAGGGCGGGGCGGGCTGCCTCCGCTTCCCCGGCCCGCGCGCGAGGCCGGTCCGGTGCCGGTGGGTGACGGCCGGGGCCGGGCGGCCGGTGGCCGGTAGGGTCGTGCCGCATGGATCCGCTGCTGTATCTCCTCCTCGTTCCCCTGATCCTGCTGACCGCTCTGGGCGTCGAGCGCCGGGTCGACCGCGCCAACCGCCGGCTGGAACGGGTCGAGCGCAAGCTCGACCTGGTCATCGGTCACCTGGGCATCGACGTCTCCGAGCCGTACCGGGAGCGCGTCCGCGCCCTGATACGGGAGGGCAGAACGGTCGAGGCCGTCAGGGAGTACCGGTCACACACGGGCGCGAGCCTGGTCGAGGCCAAGCAGGCGGTGGACAGGATGGCGGAGGGGGACGACGGCCGCCGCTGAGCCGTCCGGTGACCGGTCAGGCGCCACGCCGTACCGCGCGTGGCGCCCGGTCCGTGCCCAGCGGGCCGGAGGTCCCGTCGATCCGACCGGGAATCAGGCGTTCCGCGCCGCCGCGTAGTTGGCGAGGAACAGCGCCTCCGTCAGCGAGAGCCGCCGCAGTTCCTCCGGCGAGACGCTCTCGTTGACGGCGTGGATCTGCGCCTCCGGTTCGCTCAGCCCGATCAGCAGGATCTCCGCCTCCGGGTAGAGCGTGTCCAGGGTGTTGCAGAGCGGGATCGAGCCGCCCTGCCCGGCGATCTGCATCTCCTCACCCGGGTAGGCGGTGCTCATGGCCTCGGCCATCGCCGCGTAGGCGGGGCTGGTGGTGTCCGCGCGGAACGGCTGGCCCTCGCCGCCCTGCTCGACGGTGACCCGCGCGTTCCACGGGGTGTGCGCGTGGAGGTGCGCCGTGAGCAGCTTGGTCGCCTCCGCCGCGTCGGTGCCCGGCGGCACCCGCAGGCTCACCATCGCGCGGGCGCTCGCCTGGACGGACGGGGTGGCGCCGATCACCGGCGGGCAGTCGATACCGAGGACGGTGACCGCGGGCCGCGCCCAGATCCGGTCGGCGACCGTGCCGTCCCCGATCAGCCCGACCCCGTCGAGGACCCGGGCGTCCGCCCGGAAGGCGTCCTCGGGGTAGGGCATGCCCTCCCAGACGCCGTCGGCCGGCAGGCCGTCCACCCGGGTCGAGCCGTCCTCGGCGCGCAGCGAGTCCAGCACCCGGATGAGCGCGGCCAGCGCGTCCGGCGCGGCACCGCCGAACTGGCCGGAGTGGAGGTTGCCCGCCAGGGTGTCCACCCGGACCGTCAGCAGCGTCATCCCGCGCAGCATCGCGGTGACGGTGGGGAGCCCCGTGCGGAAGTTGCCGGTGTCACCGATGACCACCGTGTCCGCGGCGAGCAGTTCGGGGTGGGCCTCGGCATAACGCTCCAGACCGCCGGTGCCCTGCTCCTCCGAGCCCTCCGCGATGACCTTGACGGAGACCGGGACCCCGCCGTTCTCCCGCAGCGCGCGCAGCGCCGTCAGATGCATGATCAGGCCGCCCTTGCAGTCCGCGGCCCCCCGCCCGTACCAGCGGCCGGCGCGCTCGGTCAGCGTGAACGGCGGGGAGTCCCAGGCGGTTTCGTCCAGCGGCGGCTGCACGTCGTAGTGCGCGTAGAGCAGCACGGTCGGCGCCCCGGGCGGGCCGGGCAGCAGGCCGTACACGGACTGGGTGCCGTCGGGGGTGTCCAGGACGGCCACGTCCTCGAACCCGTCGGCGCGCAGCGCGCCGGCCACCCAGGCGGCGGCCGCCTCGCATTCGCTCTTCGGGAACTGCGCGGGGTCCGCGACCGACCGGAAGGCGACGAGCTCCCCCAACTCGGCCCGGGCGCGCGGCATCAGGGCCGTGACGGCGTCGGCGAGACGTGCGGGGTCGACGGACCGCGATGGCATGGGCACGCTCCTCGTGGGTGCGGGTCGGTGGCCGGGGCGCGGGTCGCGCGGCCGGCCGAGGCGCTGCCGATCCTCCCACAGGAGCCCGTCCCGGCTCCGCGCCGTAGGATGCGCCCGGAAGAGGTGGGACGTACGGTCGATCGGGAGCGAAGGCACAGGTGAGCGGCGACAACACGGCGGACGGCACGAGCGGCACCTCTCCGGAGGACGAGGGGCGCGAGCGGGCTCCCGGGGGAGGGCCGGCGGCGGAGGACGGGCCGCCGGGGCAATCCGCCCCCAGGAGCGGCGACCGCCCGGACGGCGCCGGGCGGGCGGACACCACGGAGCCGTGGGACGTCGTGGTGGTCGGGGCCGGCCCGGCCGGCGCCTCCGCGGCGTACGCGGCGGCTGTCGCGGGCCGCCGGGTGCTGCTGCTGGAGAAGGCGGAACTGCCCCGGTACAAGACCTGCGGCGGCGGCATCATCGGCCCCACGCGTGACGCGCTCCCGCCGGGGTTCGAACTGCCGCTCCTGGACCGGGTGCACGCGGTGACCTTCTCCCTCAACGGGCGGCTCTCCCGCACCCGCCGCTCCCGGTACATGCTCTTCGGCCTGGTCAACCGGCCCGAGTTCGACCAGGGGCTGGTCGAGGCCGCGCAGGCGGCCGGCGCCCGGCTGCGTACCGGGGTCCAGGTCACGCGGGTGGAGCAGCACGGCCCGGCGGTGCCCGACCGGCGCACCGTCGCGGTGGTGCTGAGCGGCGGCGAGACGGTGCTGGCGCGCGCGGTCGTCGGGGCCGACGGGAGCGCCAGCCGGATCGGCGCGCACGTCGGGGTGCGGATGGACCAGGTCGACCTGGGTCTGGAGGCGGAGATCCCGGTGCCGGAGACCGTCGCGGAGGACTGGGCGGGCCGGGTCCTCATCGACTGGGGTCCCATACCGGGCAGTTACGGCTGGGTCTTCCCCAAGGGCGACACCCTCACCGTCGGCGTGATCTCGGCGCGCGGCGAGGGGGCGGCCACCAAGCGCTATCTGGAGGACTTCATCGCACGGCTCGGCCTGGCCGGATTCGAACCGTCGATCTCCTCGGGGCATCTGACCCGCTGCCGGGCGGACGACTCCCCGCTCTCCCGGGGCCGGGTCCTGGTCTGCGGGGACGCGGCGGGGCTGCTGGAACCGTGGACCCGCGAGGGCATCTCCTTCGCGCTGCGCTCGGGGCGGCTCGCGGGGGAGTGGGCGGTGCGGATCGCGGGCGCGTACGACGCGGTCGACGCCCGCCGGGAGGCGCTCAACTACGCCTTCGCCGTCAAGTCCGGGCTCGGGGTGGAGATGGGGGCCGGGCGGCGGATGCAGGCCGTCTTCGCCCGCCGGCCGGGGCTGCTGCACGCGGCGCTCACCGGGTTCCGCCCGGCGTGGAACGCCTTCACCCGGATCGTCCGCGGCTCGACCACGCTCGGCGAGATCGTCCGGACCAACGGGGTGGCCCGCCGGACGCTGGCGGCGCTGGACAAGGGGTGACGGCGGTCCCGTAGCCGCGGGCGGGGCGCCGGGCGGGGGCTCAGGGGCGCCTGCGGCCCGTCCGGCGGCCCGGCTTCTCCTGGGGGCCCGGAGCGTGGACGGAGCGGGAGGGGAGCGGGGAACGCGCCCGGCGCCGGGACCGGCCACCGCGGCGGGCCCGCGACGCCCGGATCGGATCACCGCGCGCCGCCGTTCCCCGAGCGCCCCTCACCGCCGCTCAGCCGCCGGAATCCCCGGCACCCCCGGCCGCCCCTGCTGCCGTGTCCCCGCCGTCCGTTCCGGCCGGACGGCGCGCGAGCAGCATGGCCTGAGGGGTCCGCTCGGCGTACTCGCCGGTCTCGTCCCGCGCGCGGAGCTGCCGTACGCGCGTCTCCAGCCCGGCGTCCGCCAGCAGACCGGCGACGTCGTCCGGCTGCCGGCGGCGGAAGTCCAGGGCGATGGGGTGACCCCACCCCTCGGTGAGACGGAGCGTGTCCTCCCCGGCCTGGAACCCCAGCAGCAGATACCCGCCCGGCGCCAGCACCCGGTGGAACTCCGCGAATACCACGGGTAGCTGCGCGTCGGGCACATGTATCGTGGAATACCAGGCCAGAACGCCGCCGAGAGCGGCGTCCGGCAGGTCCAGGGAGAGCATCGAGCCCTCCTCGAAGCGCAGGTCCGGGTGGTTCCGCCGGGCCACCGCGAGCATCCCCGGCGAGAGATCGATGCCGGTCACCGGGACGCCCAGCCCGTGCAGGTAGGCCGTCACCCGCCCGGTGCCGCAGCCGACGTCGGCGACGGGGCCGAGCCCGCCGGCCCGGACGAGCTCCGCGAAGGCGGTCAGCATCGCCCGCTCCAGCGGTTTCGCCTCCAGCTCGGCATGGGAGCGCCGGTGGTACTCGTCCGCGAGCGTGTCGTAGGAGGCGCGGGTGGCGGTGAGGAAGTCCGGCTCGGAGATCATGGCGGTCATGCTAGCGGCCGGGCGGCCGGGAGTGCCCTGATCCGGTCATCGCCGGACGGTACGGCCGCCACCGGCCACCGGCAGGGGGACCGGCCGGCGCGGAAGGGCGGACGGGGCGCGTCCGGCGCGGCTCACGCGGGCCGGCGAGGGCCGGTCCGGGAAGACGGCCGAGTGGGAGTGAGATGAGGGGACGAACGTGCTGAGGGTCTACTACCGGTTCGTGTACTGGAAGCGGCGCACCGGGCGCGCCCTGGGGCTCGGCGGGCCCGGGCGGGGCGCCGCCCGCCGTCCGCGCGCCCGGCGGAACGCCGTCCGCGCCCGGATGTACGCGCTGCGGCCGCTCTGGGTCTTCGCCGCGATCGTGGCGGTGGTCCTGGTGGCCTCGGCGGTGGCCGGCGGCTGGTCCGGGCCGTACCGCGGCAGCGGCCTGTTCTGACGGGACGGCTTCCCCCGGCGGAACGGCTTCCGCCGCCACGCCGCTCCCGTGGCGGGACGCGCCCCGGGGCTACGGTGGGCGGGTCGCCGCCGGCCGGTCCGGCCGGGACCGTGGCGGCCCGGCCCGATGCGGACCCGGGCCGCGGCGGTCCCCGTGACCGGCCCGGTGGCCCCGAGTCCACGCCGTCGCCACGGGAGAGGCCGATGACCCGAGCCGGTGAGCTGCGCCCCGGAAGCCCCGCCGGGCGGGCCGTGCTGGCCGCCGCCGTGCTCGCCTCCGGGATGGCGATGCTCGACGGCACCATCGTCAATGTGGCGCTGCCGAGGATCGGCGCCGACTTCGGCGCGGAACTCGCCGCCCTGCAGTGGACGGTCAACGCCTACATGCTCACCCTCTCCGGGCTGCTGCTGCTCGGTGGCGCGCTGGGCGACCGCTACGGCCGCCGCCGTGTCTTCGAGATCGGCGTGGTGTGGTTCACCGTCGCCTCCGTCCTCTGCGGGATCGCGCCCACCGCCGCCACGCTGATCGGCGCCCGCGCGCTCCAGGGGGTGGGCGGCGCGTTGCTGACGCCGGGGTCGCTGGCGCTGATCCAGGCGTCCTTCCGGCCCGAGGACCGGGCCCGGGCCGTCGGGCTCTGGTCCGGGCTGGGCGGGGTGGCCATCGCCGTGGGCCCGTTCCTCGGCGGCTGGCTGGTGGACGGACCGGGCTGGCGCTGGATCTTCCTCATCAACGTGGTGCCGGCCGTTCTCGTCCTGCTGCTGGCCCGGCGGGTGCCGGAGAGCAGCGACCCCACGTCCTCCGGGCGCTTCGACTTCGCGGGCGGCGCGCTGGCGGCGCTGGCCCTGGCCGGGGTGACCCACGCGCTGATCGCCGCTCCCGGCGGGGCCGGGGCCCTGGTGATCGTCACCGGCGTCGCCGGGGTGGCCCTGGGGGCGCTGTTCGTCGTGCACGAGCGCCGGACCCCGCGGCCGATACTGCCGCTGGAGGTGTTCCGGTCACCGGTCTTCACCTGGGTGAACGTGATCACCATCGCGCTCTACGCCGGCATCGGCGGGATCTTCTTCCTGCTGCCGACGCAGTTGCAGAACGCGCTCGGCTACGACGCCCTGGAGGCGGGCGTGGCCTCGCTTCCGGTCACCGTGCTGCTGATCGCGCTGTCCGGCCCCGCCGGGGAGCTGGCCCGGCGGATCGGCCCCCGGCTGCCGCTGACGGTCGGCCCACTGGTGGCCGCCTGCGGTCTGCTGCTGCTGATCAGGGCCCGCCCGGGCTCCACCTACTGGGTGGACGTCTTCCCCGGGGTGGTCGTCCAGGGTCTGGGCATGAGCCTCTTCGTCGCCCCGCTCACCGCCACCGTGCTGGCCGCGGCCGAGACCGGACGGGCCGGGGTGGCCAGTGGGGTCAACAACGCGGCGGCGCGGATGGCCCAGCTCCTGGCGGTGGCGGCGCTGCCGCTGGCCGTCGGCCTCTCCAGCGACCGTTACCGCGACCCGGCGGCCCTGGACCCGGCCTTCGGCGCGGCTCTGCCGATCTGCGCGGGGCTGATGGTGCTGGGCGCGCTGCTCGCCTGGTTCACGGTGCCCACGGAGCTGCCCGGCGGCGAGGGCGAGCAGGGGCCGGAGCGGCCGCAGTGCACACCCAGCTGCGCCATCTCCAGCCCGCCCCTGGAACCGGGGCGGGGGGACCGGACCGGGGGCGGGTGAGGGACCCGGCCCCGCCGCAGGGTCCGCGGCGGACCTCCGTGCAACACGCCGGCCGGTCCCAGCCGCAGGCCGGTCCGCGCCCGTGGTCCCGCCGTGCGCGGCGCGGCGGCCGTACGGCGGGACGGGCCCGGCGCGGCGGGGCGTGACACGGCGGTGGGCCGGACACGCCCGTCCAGGCCCGCCTGCGACGGTACGGCACGCCGGGATACGCGGGCCCGGAGCACGCCGTCACACCGCGCCCACACCGCGCCCACACCGCGCCCACACCGCGCCCACGGCGGCGCGCGCGGCCGGCCGGGCCGTCCGCGTTTTGTTCACGGCGGGCACAAAGTGAGAATGAGGGCGTGACCCCACCTCGGACGACACGGCTGGAGAGAGGCCGCAACGCCCTCGGACCGGCGCTGGAGCTTGTGCACACCGGACGGGCGCCGACCCGCGCCGTCCTCACGGCCGAACTCGGGGTGACCCGCGCGACCGCCGGGGCGGTCGCCGCCGAACTGGCCGCGCTCGGCCTGATCATCGTGGACTCCCGCCCCGGGGCGGCCGGGTCACAGGGCCGGCCCTCGCACCGGCTGGCCGTCGACCCCGCCGGCCCCGTGGTGCTGGCCGCACAGGTGCACGCCGACGGTTACCGCGCCGCGCTCGTGGGGCTCGGCGGGCGGATCGTCGCCACCGCGCCCGGCTGCCAGGAGGTCCCCGCCGACCCCGGGCACGTCCTGGCGGACGTCGTCGGGACGGGGGCCCGGCTGCTCGCGGAGAGCGGACGGCGCTGCCTCGGCGCGGGACTGGCGGTGCCCTCGGCGGTGGCGGAGCCGGAGGGCGTCGCGCTCGGCCCCCTCCATCTGGCCTGGCCCGCGGGAGCGCCGGTGCGGGAGATCTTCCGGGAGGCGGTGGCGAAGGCGGGCATCCTGCCGGACCCCGCCGGGCCGGCCGGCCCCGCCGTCGCCGCGGGCAACGACGTCAACCTCGCCGCGCTCGCCGAGTACCGGCACGGCGCGGGGCGGGGCGCCCGCGACCTGCTCGTCGTCGCCACCGGGCACCGGGGCGTCGGCGGCGCCCTCGTGCTGGACGGGCGCCTGCACACGGGGAGTTCGGGCCTCGCGCTGGAGGTCGGCCACCTCACCGTCCACCCCGACGGCCGGCCGTGCCACTGCGGCAACCGCGGCTGCCTGGACGTGGAGACCGACCCGCTGGCCTTCGTCACGGCCGCCGGCCGCGACCCCGGCCCGGAGGTCTCCCTGCTCCAGCAGTCCCGCGACCTGCTCCGCGACGCATGGGGCGACCCGGCGGTCCGGGCGGCGGCCCGGCTGCTCATCGAACGGCTGGGGCTGGGGCTCGCCGGGCTGGTGAACATCCTCAACCCGGACCGTATCGTCCTCGGCGGGCTCCACCAGGACCTGCTCCGGGCCGACCCCGAGGGGCTGCGCGCCGCCGTCGCGGACCGCGGCCTGTGGGGCCGGCGCGGCGGAGTGCCCGTGCTGCCCTGCGCCCTCGGCCACAACAGCCTGGTGGGGGCCGCGGAACTGGCCTGGCAGCCGGTGCTGGACGACCCCCTGGGCGCGCTCGGCGGCTGACGGCCCGGCAGCCGCCGGGAGACCCCCGGGCGCCCCGGTGGGCCCCCGGGGGCCCACCGGCGCGGGCGGTCAGTCCGGCGCGGGGCGGGCGGCTCCGGTGCGGCCGGAGCGGAACCGCGCGTGCTCGCGCTGGGGGGCACGGCCGCGGCCGGCGCCGGGCCGTGGTGCCGGCCCGGTGTCCGGGGAGGCCACGCCCCGGGGCTGCCCGCCCGGTGTCCGTACCGGGCCGCGGGCCGGCTCCCTCGGCGGCGGGGCGGTGCACGGGGCGGGGGAGGCGGCGCCGTCCGGCCCGGCGGCCACGGGGACCCGCAGCGAGAACCAGACCACCGTGGCACCGTCCCCCTCGCGCCGGCGCATCCCCCAGCTCTCCCTGCCCGCGAAGGGGGCCGGCACCGGGTCCCGGTCCGCCGCGGCGCCGCCGGGGGCCGCGGGGGCTCCAGGGACAGCGGGGGCTCCGGGGCCCGGCGGCCTGGGGTCGCCGTCGTGCACCGCGACTGTCAACCGGTCCTGCCGCAGCCGGAGTTCCACGGTGCAGGGCCGGCCGGGGCGGGCCTGGCGGTCCACCTGGCCCAGCAGCTCGGTGAGCCCCCGCGTGGCGGCGTCGATCAACGGGTCGAGGTGCCAGTAGCGCAGATGCGCCGAGACGATTCTGCGGATCGGGCCGATCCGCGACGGCAGAGTCCGGAACTCCACCGCGCGGTGGCCGCGGGATGAACTGATCACGCTGCGGCTCCCTGGGGCTCGGACGGCAGGAAGACGGGAGGACGAGATCGCCACCGCGCCGGGCGGGACGCCCGGGGCACGGCACGCGCCGGCGAGGAGCGCGTCACGGGGTCGGTCTGCTCTATGTGCCCGGAGCGGACCGGCGGGAAGCGCCACACCGTGTGAACCCTCGGTAAACCCGCGTCAGGGCCGTAGCGTGCGGAGGCAGGCGTCACTCACACCCCACGCTTCCCCCGCACCACCGTGGCGCCGGGCGTTCCCGGTGCCGCACCGGGCTCCGCCGGTCAGGGACGGTCCGCGTCCCCGCCCGCCGTCCGCACCGCGTCGAAGAAGCTGCTCGCCGACGGCGGGCCCTCCTCACCCGGGTCCGGATCCCGCTCACCCAGCGTGAGGCGGTAGCGCTGGCCGTTGACGGTGGCCAGCGCCTGGTCGCCGCCCGCGAACCAGGGCTTCTCGGCGCGCACCTGGTGGACGGGGGCGCTGTCGATCTCCGTGCCCTGGCTGTTCATCAGCGTCAGCCTGCCGTCCCGGATCTGTACCTGCCCGGCGCGGGTGAGCGACCGCATGCGGTGCCCGATCCCGACCCGGCTCGCCTTGTACTCCGGATCCGCCATCCGAACCTCCCCCTCGGGTGTCCCTCACACCGTCATTCTCCGGTGGACGCTGCTCTGCAGGTCAGTGTGCCCGCGACCGGCCGCGGACGCCAGCCCCGGCTTATGATCGGGTCGGTCCGGCGCGCCACGGCCGGGCCGTGGACATGAGCGCGAGGAGCGGTGCCGGTGACCACCACCGACCGGAGGCCCGACAGGGGCAGGGGCCGGGGACCGGGCGAGCCCGCCCTCCCGGCGGGGGCGGAGCCCACGGAGCAGACGGAGCAGACGGAGTGGCGGCCTGCCGGCTGCCCGTCCCCCGTCCTGGACACCGACCGCAGCGACCCGGGCTACCGGGCCTGGCTGAGTGAGGCCGTGCGGAAGGTACAGGCGGACGCGTGCCGCTCGGCCGACACCCATCTGCTGAGCTTCCCCCTCCCCGCGGAGTGGGGCATCGACCTGTACCTCAAGGACGAGTCCACCCACCCCACCGGCAGCCTCAAACACCGGCTGGCCCGCTCGCTCTTCCTCTACGCCCTGTGCAGCGGCTGGATCCGGCCCGGCCGCCCGGTGATCGAGGCGTCCAGCGGCTCGACGGCCGTGTCGGAGGCGTACTTCGCCCAGCTGATCGGGGTGGAGTTCATCGCGGTGATGCCCGCCACCACCAGCCGGGAGAAGATGCGGCTGATCGAACTCCAGGGCGGCCGGTGCCATCTGGTGGACGACCCGCGGACGGTCTACGAGGTCTCGGCCGAACTCGCCGCGGAGTCGGGAGGCCACTACCTGGACCAGTTCACCTACGCCGAGCGCGCCACCGACTGGCGGGGCAACAACAACATCGCCGAGTCCGTCTACCAGCAGCTCCGGCGCGAGCGCCACCCCGAGCCCGCCTGGATCGTGGCCACCGCGGGCACCGGCGGCACCTCCGCCACCATCGCCCGCTACGTGCACTACATGCAGTACGACACCCGGGTCTGCGTCCCCGACCCGGAGAACTCCTGTTTCTATGCCGGGTGGACCACCGGGGACCCGGAAGCCGCCTGCGACAGCGCCTCCCGGATCGAGGGCATCGGCCGCCCCCGGATGGAGCCCAGCTTCGTGCCGGGGGCGATCGACCGGATGATGAAGGTGCCCGACGCCGCCACCGTCGCGGCCGTCCGCGTCCTGGAGCGGGTCATGGGCCGCCGGGCGGGCGGCTCGACCGGCACCGGGCTGTGGAGCGCCCTGACGATCGTGGCCGAGATGCGCGCCGCGGGGGAGACCGGTTCGGTCGTCACCCTCATCTGTGACGCGGGCGACCGCTACCTCGACAAGTACTACTCCGACGCCTGGCTGGCCGAGCAGGGCCTGGACATCGAGCCGTACCGCGGCGCGCTCGACCATCTGCTGGCCACCGGGGCCTGGCCGGGGACCCCCGCAGCCTGACGCGGGCCGGCGGCCGGTCCCGGCCGGTCCGGCCCCTGTCCGCCGCGTTCCGCGCCCTTCCCCCGCACCGGTGGGCGCCGCGGCTCCGGGGCGGGCGCCCGCGCGCCCTCAGCGGCGCGCCGGGCGCCCCTCCGTGCCCCCGGCGTCACCCCCCCGCCGTCACCCCCCGGCGTCTCCATTCCCGCCGTCCCCACCGCCGCCGTCCTCCGCGCGGCCGGCCGGCTCGCCCGCGACGATCAGCTCCGGCGGCAGCTCCGCCAGCTCCCGCCGGGCGGCCGGCGCCAGGCCGCGGTCGGTCACCAGGACGTCCACCTGGTCCAGCGAGGCGAACGAACTGAGCCCCACCGTCCCCCACTTGGTGTGGTCGGCGACGACCACCACCCGCCGCGCCGAACGCACCAGCCGCCGGTTGGTCTCCGCCTCGGCCAGATTCGGCGTCGACAGGCCCGCCTCCGCCGAGATGCCGTGCACCCCCAGGAAGAGCAGATCGAAGTGGAGCGACCGGATCGCCTGGTCGGCCACCGGCCCCACCAGCGAGTCCGACGGCGTGCGCACCCCGCCCGTCAGCACCACCGTGGCCCCCGCCGCGCGGGGCGCGCCGGGGCGGCCCGGGGGCGGCGCCGGGGGGAGCGCCGTGTGGAACACGTCCGCGACCCGCACCGAGTTGGTGACCACCGTCAGACCGGCCACCTCCACCAGCCGCCGGGCCAGCGCGAACGTCGTGGTCCCGCCGGAGAGCGCCACCGCGCTGCCGGGCGCGGCCAGCGCCGCCGCTGCGCGGGCGATCTCCTCCTTCGCCGTGGGCTCCAGCGTCGACTTGGCCTCGAAACCCGGCTCGTGCGCGCTGGCCTCCGTGACCGGTACCGCGCCGCCGTGCACCTTCTCGACCATTCCCTGCCGGGCCAGCGCGTCGAGGTCCCGCCGGACGGTCATGTCCGACACGTTCAGCCGCCGGGTGAGTTCGTTGACCCGTACCCCGCCGCGCCGTCTGACCTCGTCGACGATCAGTGCCCGCCGCTGTTCCGCCAGCAGGTTCTGGCTCTCGCTCACCGCAGCCCCGTCCCTCCGTCACCGGCGGGCACACCGGCCGCCCGCCGCGCCGCACATCCTCCCACGCGGCCGCCGGCGCCCGGCGGGACGGCACCGCACGCCGGGCCCGGGGTGTGACCACCGCGTGATCGTCCCATCACGATCCGGCCTCGCCGGGCCCGGCCGCCTGTGAACTGCCGTACGGGGGAAGGATCCTGAGCGCGCGACCGAGGGGATGGGGAGACACGCCATGACGCCCACACAGCCGGGTGCCGCCGGGCCGGGGGACCACCGGGCCACGGACGGGGACACCGGGGCCGGACCGGACGGCGGGCCGGGGCCCGCGCTGGAGATCCTCGTGCACGGCGTGGGCGGCGCCACCCCGGAGGAGGTGCTGGAGGACCCGCGCACCGTCCGGATCACGGGGGACGACACCGCGGGCATCCACCGGCGCGCGGACGACGTGGAGGAGGGCGCCTCGCACACCGGCGCCGGGCCCACCCGGGCCGGGGCGGTGGGCGCCGACCGCGTCACGGAGGAGCCGTACAGCGGCCGGCCCGTCCCCGAGGCGTACTGCTGGGGCGGGCTGACCTCCGGCAACGGCGCCCGCGCCCTGTGGCTGCTCCTGCTGCCGTTCATGGTCGTCAATCTGGCGCACTGGATGCGGCCGTCCGTTCCGGACCGCGGTGTCCTGGTCCGGGTGTACGGACTGCTGGTGCGGCTGGTGGCGCTGAGCCTCACGGTGCTGCTGACCGCCGCCGCCTGCGAGGTCGCCCTGGACCTGGTGGCCTGGCAGTGCGCGGGCTCCGCCGCCTGCGCGGAGGGCCGCGCCTGGCTGGGCTTCCTCTCCGCGGAGAACGGCGGCTGGTGGAGCTCGCCCGGCCGGCGGCTCGCGCTCGCCGCGGTGCTGCCCGCCCTGGTGACGGGGTTGCTGTGGTGGCTCTCCCACCGCACCTGGAGCGCGTTCGAGTCCGAACCGCCGCCGGGCGGCGAGCCGGTGGGGGAGGAGGACCCGCGCGCCGGGGACCGGCCCGCGCTCTGCCTGCCCGGCTTCTGGTACGGGCGCCGGCTCGTCGCCCGGCTGCGCGCCGCGCACACCGCGGCCGGGTTCCTCACCGTCGCCGCCGCCCTCACCTACGCCACCACGCGCCACGACACCGGGCCGGACGGCGGCGTCCCCGGCGTCCTGGGCCGCTGCCTGGCCGTCGCCCTGCTGGCGGCCGGCGTGTTCGTCATCTGGGTCGTGTGCTCCCGGGGACGCAGCGAGTCGGTGCCGGACGACCGGCTGGACCGGGCCGTCGTCCGCTTCCTGCCGGGCACCGCGCTGGGGCTGCTGGCCCTGGCCGCGGCGCACGCCGTCTGGCCCCGGCCGGGCTGGCGCTCCTCCGGGGTGCTGCCGGGGGACGCGGCCTTCGGTCTCATCGCCCTCACCCAGGGCGTCCTGGTGATCGCGACGGCCGTGGCCGGCCATCTGCTGTACCGCAGCGCCCAGGACCCCCGGTCGGCGCTGCGCGGGGTGCGGGGCGCGGCGGTCGCGGTCCTGGCCTGCGCGCTCGGCGGTGTCATGTCCGGCGGGGTCGCCCAGCGGGTCGCCGACTGGCTGGACGGGCCCGGCACCCCGGGCATGGGCGACGGCTGGATCGCGGGCCCGCCGGCCGTCCTCTCCTGGAACGCCGCCGCCATCCCGTTCCTGCTGGCCGTGATCCTCGTCGTGGCGGCCTACTTCGCGGGCCGGACGTGGCGGGAACGCCGGCACCGGATGGCGGAGGTGCGTAGCGGTCACCCGGGGGAACCGGAGGACACCGCGCGCACCCGCCGTATCGCCGGGGCGCTCGCCGGTGCCCGGCTCACCGACTGCGCGCCCTGGTTCCTCGGCGCGGCCGCCGTGGCCACCGTGGTGCTCGGCGGGGTGGCCGTCGCGGGAGCCTGGGTCACCGGGCAGGTGCCCGGCCGGGCCCTGGGCGGGCCCGGGCCCGCCGGGGCCCTCGCCCAGACCGCGCAGGCGCTCGGCTCCTGGCTGATGGGCGCCGGTTTCCTGCTCTTCCTCGCCGCCGGCCGCCGCGCCTACCGTGACGCGGCCGCGCGCCGCACCATCGGCATCCTCTGGGACGTCGGCACCTTCTGGCCGCGCGCCGCGCACCCCTTCGCGCCGCCCTGCTACGCGGAGCGCGCCGTGCCCGACCTGACCTGGCGGATGGAGACCTGGACCCGCCGCACCGGCGGCCGGGTCGTGCTCTCCGGCCACTCCCAGGGCAGCGTCCTCGCCGCCGCCGCCGTCTGGCAGCTCAGCCCGCGCACCCGCCGCCGGGTCGCGCTGCTCACCTACGGATCGCCGCTGGAGCGGCTCTACGGCCGCTGGTTCCCCGCCTACTTCGGCCCCGTGCCGCTGGACGCCCTGCACCACGAGATCCACTGCTGGCGCAACCTCTGGCGGGAGACCGACCCCATCGGCGGCCCCGTGCGCGTGCCCGGACCGGCCTGCGTGGAGAACCACCCCGGCCCGGAGGTGGACCGCGGCCCGCTGAAGGACCCGCTCTCCTACGGGCGTACGCCGGAACACCCGCTGCCCGCCCCGATCCTCGGCCACTTCGACTACCCGGCGGACCCGGTCTTCGCCGAGGAACGCGCGGGGCTGCTGGAGAGGCTGCCGGAGGTGCCCCGGCAGCGGACGGCGTCCCCCGGCGCCACCGGGGCAGGTACCGAGGCCGGGAACGGGACCGGGACCGGCACCGAGGCACCCCGCGCCGCCGGGACCGGGCCGGGGGGCCGGGGCGGCCGCTGACCCGGGCATACGGCGGCCCGGGGAGGGTCCCGGGCCGGGGGAGAGGCGCGGGAGGGGCCCGGCGGGCCGTACACCCGCGGGCGGCGGCGACGGCGGACCGTCCGCGGGAGCCGCGGGGGGACCCCGTCCGCCGTCCCGTCACTCGGGCTGGGGCAGGTCCTCCGGGTACAGCAGCGTCAGGTCCTCGGTGCTCGGCTCGGAGAGCTGGGCGACGCGCCCCGCGTGCCGCTCCACCATGGCCTCGAAGGTCTGCCGGGCCGTGCGGCCGTTGCCGAACGCCGGGCCCTTGGGGATCGCCGTGAAGTACTTCAGCAGCGCCTCCGCGGCGCCCTCGCCGATCCGGTACTCGTGCTCCTCCGCCTGCTGCTCCACGATCCGCAGCAGTTCCTCGGGCGCGTAGTCGCCGAAGGTGATCGTCCGGGAGAAGCGCGACGCCACGCCGGGGTTGACGGTGAGGAAACGCTCCATCTCGGCGGTGTAGCCGGCGACGATGACCACCACCGCGTCCCGCTGGTCCTCCATCAGCTTCACCAGCGTGTCGATCGCCTCCCGGCCGAAGTCGCGGCCGGAGTCCTCCGGGGAGAGCGCGTAGGCCTCGTCGATGAAGAGGACACCGCCGCGGGCCTTCCCGAAGGCCTCCTGGGTGCGGATGGCGGTGGAGCCGATGTGCTCGCCGACCAGGTCCACCCGGGAGACCTCGACCAGGTGGCCGCGTTCCAGCACCCCGAGGGAGGCCAGGATCTCCCCGTAGAGCCGGGCGACCGTCGTCTTGCCGGTGCCGGGGGAACCGGTGAAGACCAGATGGCGCTTGACGGAGGCGGCCTTGAGCCCCGCCTCCTGCCGCCGCCGGCCGACCTCGATCATGTCGGTGAGCGCGCGGACCTCACGCTTGACGCTGTCCAGGCCGACCAGGGCGTCGAGTTCGCCGAGGACCTCCTCCGAGGGACGGCGCTCCGCGGGGTCCGCCGTGCCGGTGCCGTCCGTGCCGTCCCCGGGGGCGGCGGCCGGCCGCGCGGCGGGGAGCGGAGTGGTGGCGGGCGCGGCGCCGAGCACGCCGCCGTCCGCGGCCGGTACCGCCGGCGCCGTCCCGGCCGCCGCCCCCGGGGACGGTGCCGCGGGCGCGGTGGCCACGGCGGTCGCCACGGCGCTCTCGTCGCTGGTGCAGTCCTCGCTGACCGGACCGGGCTCGGCGAACTCGTACCCGCCGCGCGCGCAGCGCTCGGTGCGGCAGCGGGTCAGCACCGAGCGGCAGCCGTCGATGATGTGGAAGCCGTAGCCGCCGCTGCCGGAGACCCGGCAGGAGGTGAAGGTGCCGCGCCCCTCGGCGGAGACGTAGAAACCCGCCTCGCCCGGCGCGGTGATGGTGCACTGCTCCACGGTGGGGTCGGCGCCCTTGGTGACGATGACGCCGGTCGCCACGGAGTCGAAGGTGCAGCCGGAGAGGTTGCCCCCGGTGCCGTGGTCGCGGAACCACGCCCCGGTGCTCGCCTCCTTGATGCGGCAGTCGTCGAGCTGCGCGGCCGCGCCGTCGCTGACCGAGACCGCGGTGTTGCGCACCTGGGAGATGTCGCTGTCCACCACGTCCACCCGGGAGCCGCGGTCGAGGACGAACAGGGCGTCGGGCACCTCCTGCACCCGGCAGGACTCCAGCGCGGCGGAGGCCCCGTCGCTCACCCACACGGCCGGGTAGTCGCCGGTGGAGTCGTGGATGCGGCACTCGTGGGCGTCGACGCGGGTGCCCGGGTCCCACACGGAGAGGCCGTTGCGGCCGAAGCGGCGCACCGTGGTGCGGATCAGCGTGAGGACCGAGCGGGAGCGCAGGTCGACGGCGTTCTCCGGCAGATCGTGGAGGTCGCAGTCGGAGAGGGTGAGGGTGGCGTCGGTGTCCAGGGTGACCCCGTCGCCGGTGGTGCGGTGCACCGAGGAGTCGGTGAGATGCCCGCCGGCGCGGGAGGCGACGCGCACACCCGCGCCGCGGATCTCGTACACCTCACAGCCGAACGCCTCCAGCGAACTCCCCTCGCCCGTCAGGGAGATGCCCGCCCCGGAGGCGTGGTGCACCCGGCAGCGCTCCAGCCGGGGGTGCGCTCCCTCCTGCACCGAGACACCCGACTGCCCGGCCGCGACGACCTCGCAGTCCTCGAAGATCCCCCCGGCGCCGCCCAGCACGCTGATGCCCACCCCGCCGGGGTTGTCCACCGTGCAGCGCCGCACGGTGGGGCGGGCGCCGCCGCGCACCTCGATGCCGGCGGCGGAGCGGGTGACGACGCGGATGCCCGTCAGCTCGGCGGTGCCGTCCTCCACGAGCAGCGCCGGGGCGGCCGAGTCCTGACCCTCCAGTTGCAGGTCGTGCACCCCGGCGGAGGCCCGCACGGTCAGCGCGACCCCGTCCACCGGGGCGATCCGCACCGAGCCGCGGCCACCCTCCGCCCCCCGCAGGGTGACGGCGTGGTCGATGACGAGGTTCTCCCGGTAGGTGCCGGGGGATATGGAGAGCACGTCGCCGTCCCCGGCGGCCTCCAGCGCCGCGGCGAGCGAGGCGTACTCGCCCGTCCGGCGCCGCCACCGCGACGTGCCGGTGTACGTCACCTGGACCGTGCCCTCTGGTGCCATGCTGCTGCTGCGCCCCAACCTCGTACGAGTGTTCACCGGATCCGGCCGTGTCGCCGGGCGACCCACCGTAGCGTGTGCCGGGTACGGGAGTTGACCGGTCGGTCCCCTGGCCGTACGCGGTGGCCGGGGCGCCGGCCGGACGGCGCCGGGGCGGGCCGGCCCACGGGATCCCCGCCTCCTCCGGCACCCCGCGCCCGTCGGGGTACGGATCCGGTGCGGAGCGCCTCGCCCGGCGGCGCGGCCCGGCCGGGAGCCGTCCCGGTACGGAAGACCTCCCCGGGGACGGCGGGCCCGGAACCCGGTCGCCGACCCGCCCGGGCGGGGCGGGTGGTGCCGGCGGGCCGGCCGGACGGTGGTGGCGTCCCGGCGGCCGGAGACCGCTCGGCCGGGCCGGCGGTGCCGGTGAGCCGGGCGCCGGCGCCGGTGACGGCCGTGGCGCTCGCGCGCCGGACGCCGTGCCGGTCACTCGGCGGGTCAGTAACCGCGGTCGTACGGGCGCTGCTGGCCGTAGGGGTCCGCGTACGGGGCGGGCGCCGGGCGCGGGGGAGCGGGACGTGGCGCGGGCGGGCGGGGAGCCGCCGGGCGCATCGCCTCGTAGCCCGTGCCGCCGCCCGGAGGGCTCTGCGGGTACTGCTGCTGGCCGGGGTAGCCGCGCGGGGCGGCCTGCTGCTGCGGGATGTACGGCGCGGGTGCCTGCTGGAGCGGTGACTGCTGCTGGCCGGGGTAGCCGTAGCCGTAGCCGGGGGAGGAGGGGGCGGCCGAGGGGCCTGCCGGCAGCGCGGGGAGGGCCGGCGGCAGTGCGGGCAGATGGCTGTCATATGCCGCCGGAACGCGGATCGGCGCGATCTGCGGAGTGCCCCGCTCCGCGACCAGCCTGTCGTAGATCGGGGTGTCGGGGAAGGCGGACACGGAGGTGTAACCGCCACCGTAGGTGGAGCGGGGGGAGGTCATGCTGCTTAAGTTAAGCCCATGTTGTGCCTATTGGGGAGTGCTGCCGGAGGGCAGTTTGGCGAGTTCGGAGCGGCCGTGGCGCGGTAATGGGCCGTAACCGGGCCAAACGGGTCGCCAAGGGCCGCCAAAAGCGTGTGAAGACCTGGTGCCAGGCGGGTTACCGCCGGTTGTCACAGGCCCGCAGGTACCGTGCGGGTGGCCCCCCAACTAGGTTGGACGGGGAGCGTCCGGCGGCCCCGCGGAGACGCGGGGAAGGCCCGCCTCGCGGCGGGGCGCGGGCGACGCACGGAGAACGAACGATGGGGGCGGCGATGACGATGCGCAAGGGCACCAACCTCCCGGTGCCGGCACCGGCGGTACGGGTCGAGCTGGGCTGGCGGACGGGGCCGGGCGTGCCCGACGCGGACGCCTCCGCCCTGTTGCTCCAGTCCTCCGGAAAGGTCCGCTCGGACGGCGACTTCGTCTTCTACAACCAGCCCGCGCACGCCTCCGGCGCCGTCCGGCACGCCGGGAAGCGCACCGGTGACGGTCAGGTGACCGACGTCCTGGAGGCCGACCTCGCGCGCCTCGCGCCGGACGTCGAGACCGTGGTCGTCGCGGCCTCCTCGGACGGCGGCTCCTTCGGGCAGGTGCCGGGGCTGCACGTCCGCGTGCTGGACGCCTCCGACGGCGCCGAGATCGCGCGCTTCGACAGTGAGGACGCCACCGTCGAGACCGCCTTCGTGCTCGGTGAGTTCTACCGCCGGCAGGGTGCCTGGAAGTTCCGGGCCGTCGGGCAGGGCTACGGCTCGGGGCTGGCCGGGCTCGCCACCGACTACGGCATCAGCGTGGACGAACCGGCGGCACCGGCCCCCGCTCCGGCTCCCGCCCCCGCCCCCGGACCGGCTCCCGCCGCCCCGGCCCCCGCCCCCCCCCCCCCCGCGGCCCCCGCCCCCCCCCCCCCCCCCCCCGCCCCCCCCCCCCCCCCCGCGGCGGCCCCCCCCCCCCCCCCCCCCCCCCCCCCCCCCCACGCCCCCCCCCCCCCCCCCCCCCCCCCCCCCCCCCCCCCCCCCCCCCGCGCC
>NZ_JAATEN010000028.1 GCF_012034935.1 Streptomyces zingiberis | reverse complement strand
GGACCAGGCCGAGACGGTCCTCCTCGGCCTGGCCCGCGGTTCCGGTACCCGGTCGCTCTCCGGGATGGCCGCCGTGTCCGGGCGGAACGGCCGTTACCGCCGCCCGTTCCTCCAGCTCGACCGGCAGACCGCCCGCACGGCCTGCCTGGCCCAGTCGCTGCCGGTCTGGGACGACCCGCACAACAGCGACCCCTCCTTCACCCGCTCCCGGCTCCGTCACGAGGGGCTGCCGGCCCTGGAGAAGTCCCTGGGCAAGGGGGTGGTCGAGGCCCTGGCGCGGACCGCCCAGCTCTCCCGGGACGACGCCGACGCCCTCGACGCCTGGGCGGACGACGCCGAACGGGCGGTCCGCGCGGCCCCGTCCGGGGACGGGCCGGGCGGGCTCGACGTCCGCAAGCTCGCCGCGCTCCCCCCGGCGATCCGCCGCCGGGTGCTGCGCCGGGCGGCCGTCGCTGCCGGTTCCCCGGCCGGCTCGCTCTTCGCCCGTCACATCGAGGAGATGGACCGGCTGGTCACCGACTGGCACGGTCAGGGGGCGATCAACCTCCCCGGGCGCGTCGAGGTGCGGCGGCGGTGTGGCAATCTGGTGATCCGGCGGGGCGACGAGGCCGCCGCCGGGCACTGAACCGCCTCCCGCCCGCATCCTCCGGCCACCGCCGGGCACGCGTGCCGCCGGGACGGGCCGCAATCGACCGGAAGTGACACGGGTGGACGACAAGGACATGGGCACCGACCTGCAGTCGGTGCTCATCACCAAGGAAGAGATCGACGCCAAGCTGGCCGAGCTGGCGGCGGAGATCGACGCGGAGTACGAGGGCCGCGACCTGCTGATCGTGGGGGTCCTCAAGGGGGCCGTCATGGTCATGGCGGACCTCGCCCGGGCGCTGTCCACCCCCGTCACGATGGACTGGATGGCGGTGTCCTCCTACGGCGCCGGCACCAAGTCCTCGGGCGTGGTCCGCATCCTCAAGGACCTGGACACCGACCTCGCGGGCCGTGACGTCCTGATCGTCGAGGACATCATCGACTCCGGGCTCACGCTCTCCTGGCTGCTGTCCAACCTCAGCTCGCGCGGGCCCGCCTCGCTCAACGTGTGCACCCTGCTGCGCAAGCCGGAGGCCGCCAAGGTCGACATCGACGTCAAGTACGTCGGCTTCGACATCCCCAACGAATTCGTGGTCGGCTACGGGCTGGACTACGCGGAGAAATACCGCAACCTCCCCTTCGTCGGAACGCTCGCGCCGCACGTCTACGGCGGCTAGGGGCCCGGCGGTCCGCGGCCGGCGGATCGGGCCGGCCGCGGGGGCCGCGGGAACGCCGCGGCCGTCCGCGGCGTTGAGTTCCGTACGGGACGGTGGTCGCCGGCCGCCCGGGCAGCGCCCGGGCGGGAAGCTGAGGTACCGTCCGAAGGTCAGTCTTCAACAGGTCGAGTAATTCACCGTACGCACGGCCGGCTCACCGAGCAGCCGCCGTGCCTCACTGTGGCAGGAGGGACGGGGCGCCCGCGCCCCGTATGGATGGACGTGAAGCGCTACTTCCGTGGGCCGGTCATGTGGATCGTGCTGGCCGTCCTCGCCGTGGTCGTGTTGATTCAGGTCGTCGGGTCGTCCGGCGGCTACAAGACGGTGGACACCGGCCAGGTCGTCAACGCGATCGCCGACAACAAGGTCAAGTCCGCCGAGCTCACCACCGGCGACGAGAGCAAGATCAAGATTGAGCTCAAGGGCGACGTCAAGATCGAGGGCAGCGACAAGCTGCAGGCGAGCTACATCGGCGACCAGGGCGCCGAACTCGCCAAGGACCTCCAGGCGAGGGTCAACGACGGGGACGACAGCACGCTGCCCGACGGGTACACCGTCTCCCCGCAGCAGCAGAACGCGTTCGTCAGCGTGCTGCTGTCGCTGCTGCCCTTCGTCCTGATCGTGCTGGTCTTCCTGTTCCTGATGAATCAGATGCAGGGCGGCGGCTCCCGGGTGATGAACTTCGGGAAGTCCAAGGCCAAGCTGATCACCAAGGACACGCCCAAGACCACCTTCGCCGACGTGGCCGGCTCCGACGAGGCCGTGGAGGAGCTCCACGAGATCAAGGAGTTCCTCCAGGAGCCGGCGAAGTTCCAGGCCGTCGGCGCCAAGATCCCCAAGGGTGTGCTGCTCTACGGCCCGCCCGGGACCGGCAAGACGCTGCTCGCGCGCGCCGTCGCCGGCGAGGCGGGGGTGCCGTTCTACTCGATCTCCGGTTCCGACTTCGTCGAGATGTTCGTCGGTGTCGGTGCCTCCCGGGTCCGTGACCTGTTCGAGCAGGCCAAGCAGAACGCCCCGGCGATCGTCTTCGTCGACGAGATCGACGCCGTCGGCCGCCACCGCGGCGCCGGCATGGGCGGCGGCCACGACGAGCGCGAGCAGACCCTCAACCAGCTCCTCGTCGAGATGGACGGCTTCGACGTCAAGGGCGGCGTGATCCTCATCGCCGCCACCAACCGGCCGGACATCCTGGACCCGGCGCTGCTCCGCCCGGGCCGCTTCGACCGGCAGATCGCCGTGGACCGGCCCGACATGCAGGGCCGGCTGGAGATCCTCAAGGTCCACCAGAAGGGCAAGCCGGTCGCGCCCGACGTCGACCTGGGCGCGGTCGCCCGGCGGACCCCCGGTTTCACCGGCGCCGACCTCAGCAACGTCCTCAATGAGGCCGCCCTGCTGACGGCCCGCAGCGACGCCAAGCTGATCGACAACCACTTCCTGGACGAGGCGATCGACCGTGTCGTGGCCGGACCGCAGAAGCGGACCCGGATCATGAGCGACAAGGAGAAGAAGATCACCGCGTACCACGAGGGCGGTCACGCCCTGGTCGCGGCGGCTTCCCCGAACAGCGACCCGGTGCACAAGATCACGATCCTCTCCCGCGGCCGGGCGCTCGGCTACACCATGGTGCTGCCGGAGGAGGACAAGTACTCCACCACGCGCAACGAGATGCTGGACCAGCTCGCGTACATGCTGGGCGGCCGCGCGGCGGAGGAGCTGGTCTTCCACGACCCGACCACCGGTGCCGCCAACGACATCGAGAAGGCCACCGCCACGGCCCGCGCGATGGTCACCCAGTACGGCATGACCGAGCGGCTCGGCGCCATCAAGTTCGGGCAGGACAACTCCGAGCCCTTCGTCGGCCGTGAGATGGGTCACCAGCGGGACTACTCCGAGGAGGTCGCCGCGCTCGTCGACGAAGAGGTGAAGAAGCTCATCGAGACGGCGCACAACGAGGCCTGGGAGATCCTGGTGGAGAACCGGGACGTCCTGGACAACCTCGTCCTCCAGCTGCTGGAGAAGGAGACCCTCGGCAAGGAGGAGATCGCGGAGATCTTCACCCCGGTGGTGAAGCGCCCGGCCCGCCCGGCGTGGACCGGCTCCGCGCGCCGCACCCCCTCGACCCGGCCGCCGGTGCTCTCCCCCAAGGAGCTCACCATGGCCAACGGCTCGCAGTCGGCCGGCCCCGCGCCGTCCGCGAAGGTCTCCACCGACAAGGCGGACCGGCCCGAGGAGCCCGGCTCCCAGAGCTGAGCCCGCGGGCGTCCGCCCGTACGGAATGAGTGCCGCGCCCTCCCGGGTTCTACCCTGGAGGGCGCGGCACTGCGCTGTGGGCCCGCCGCGGGAGCGGCCGGCGGCCGGGCGCGTGCGGCGCGCGGGCCCGCCGGGGCCCGGACGGCGCCCGCACGACACAGGTACGAGGAACGAGGCACACATGACCGATCCGGTGACGCTGAACACCCTGGCCGGCGGGCGCGCCATCGGCGACTTCGACGAGAAGCGGGCGGAGAGCGCCATCCGCGAACTGCTGATCGCGGTCGGCGAGGACCCGGACCGGGAAGGCCTCAGGGAGACGCCCGCCCGGGTCGCCCGGGCCTACCGGGAGATCCTCGGCGGGCTCCGCCAGGACCCGGAGGACGTCCTCACCACCACCTTCGACCTGGGCCACGACGAGATGGTGCTGGTCAAGGACATCGAGATCGTCAGCCTCTGCGAGCACCACCTGCTCCCCTTCCACGGTGTCGCCCACATCGGCTACATCCCCGCCGAGACCGGCAAGATCACCGGGCTGTCGAAGCTCGCCCGGCTGGTGGACGTCTTCGCGCGCCGGCCGCAGGTGCAGGAGCGGCTGACCACGCAGGTCGCCGACTCGCTGATGCGCATCCTGGAGGCGCGCGGGGCGATCGTCGTCATCGAGGCCGAGCACATGTGCATGTCGGTGCGCGGCATCCGCAAGCCCGGCGCCAAGACGACGACCTCCGCGGTCCGCGGGCAGCTCCGCGACTCCACGACCCGGGCCGAGGCGATGAGCCTGATCCTGGCCCGCTGACGCCCCGGCCGCCCTCGGTGGTCGCCGCCGTGCCCGGCGGCCGGGAGGGGACGGTGCCCCGGCCGGTGGTGGCGGGGACCGCCTAAGGTGGTGCCATGAGCAGCGTGCGCGGCGTGGTGGCCGGCCTTCCGGAGTGGGACCGCTGCGCGGTGATGGGCGTGGTGAACGTGACGCCCGACTCCTTCTCCGACGGTGGCCGCTGGTTCGACACCAGGGACGCGGTCAAGCACGGTCTGGAGCTGGTCGCCGAAGGGGCCGATCTGGTCGACGTCGGCGGGGAGTCCACCCGGCCGGGGGCCTCCCGGGTCGACGAGGCGGAGGAGCTGCGCCGGGTGATCCCGGTGGTCCGCGGGCTGGCCGCCGAGGGGGTCACCGTCAGCGTGGACACGATGCGCGCCGCCGTCGCCGAGCGGGCGGTGGCCGCCGGCGCGGCGCTGGTCAACGATGTCAGCGGCGGACTCGCGGACCCGTCGATGGTGCCCGCGGTGGCCGCCGCCGGGGTGCCGTTCGTGGTGATGCACTGGCGGGGCTTCTCCGCCGGCATGAACAGCCGTGCCGTCTACACCGACGTGGTGCGCGAGGTGGTCGCGGAGCTGGAGGAGCGGATGGCCGCCGTGGTGGCGGGGGGCGTGGCGCCCGAACGGGTGGTGATCGACCCCGGACTCGGGTTCGCCAAGCGGGCCGAACACGATCTGGCGCTGCTGGCCGCGCTGCCGGAGCTGCGGCGCCTGGGCCGCCCGGTGCTCGTCGCGGCCTCCCGCAAGCGGTTCCTCGGCCGGGTGCTGGCCGGTCCCGGCGGTGATCCGCCGCCCGCCCGGGAGCGGGACGCGGCCACCGCCGCCGTCTCCGCGATCTCGGCGCGAGAGGGTGCCTGGGCGGTGCGGGTGCACGCCGTGCGCGCGACGGCGGACGCGGTGCGGGTGGCGCGCGCCGTCGAGGGGGCCGGGTGAGCGGGCCGGCCCGGACCGACCACGAGCGGGTCGAGCAGGCCAACAGCGCGCTGTACGAGGCGATGGAGCAGGGTGACTTCGAGGCGCTGTCCGCGCTGTGGCTGCCCGGCGACGTCAGCTGCGTGCACCCCGGCTGGCCGGTGCTGCGGGGCACCGGGGAGGTGCTGCGCTCCTATGCGCTGATCATGGCCAACACCGAGTACATCCAGTTCTTCCTGACGGATGTCGAGGTGGAGATCGACGGGGACACCGCACTGGTGACCTGTACCGAGAACATCCTCAGCGGCGGCCCCGCGGAGGAGGAGGGCGAGCTGGGCCCGCTGGTGGGGCAGCTCGTCGTGGCCACCAACGTCTTCCGCCGTACCGGTGACGGCTGGCGGCTCTGGGCGCACCACGGCTCACCGGTCCTGGCGGACACCGCCGGCGGGGAGGACGGGGACGACGGGACGGACGGGGAGAACGGGGCCGGTGAGGGGTCCGGGCCGGGCGGTGCGGGCCTCCTCTAGAACCTCCACCCAGGTGTCACAGCTCACCCGTTCGAGCGGCGCCGGCCCCGGGTAGGGAGTGGGAGCGCGGGGTACGGACCGCTGTGGAACGGCGGCGGCGGTGGTGATCCACCGGGCGCCGGACCGCCACCGCGGGCGACCACCCTCCCGAACGCCACCGGTGGCCGCCGGTAGATTCGTTCCGCGCGTGACGCCCCGCCCCCGGCCCCGATCCGGAGCCGGCCCGGAGAACCGGGAGAGGCGGGGTGACGCGGCACCCGGCGGCGCGCTCACCGGGGCGTCCGTGATCCGTGACCGACAGCAGGAGTGATGGGTGTGGACCGAGTCGCGCTGCGTGGCCTCCGGGCGCACGGGCACCACGGGGTGTTCCCCGAGGAGCGGGAGAAGGGCCAGGTCTTCGTGGTGGACCTCGTCCTCGGGCTCGACGCCCGGCCCGCCGCGGCCGGCGACGACCTCGCGCTGACGGTGAACTACGGTGTGGTGGCCGAGGAGGCCGTGGCCGCCGTACAGGGGGAGCCGGTCGACCTGATCGAGACGCTCGCCGAGCGGATCGCCGAGCGGTGCCTGCGGCACGACCCGGTACGGGAGGTCGAGGTCGTCGTCCACAAGCCGGACGCGCCGATCACCGTGCCCTTCGACGACGTGACCATCACCATCACCCGGAGCCGCTGATGACCATGAGCGACCCCACCGTGCAGCCCGTTCCGGCCTCGGTGGCCGAATGGGTCGACGCAGCCGATGTCACCCTCTCCAACCCGAAACGGGCGGTGATCGCCCTGGGCAGCAACCTGGGCAACCGCCTGGAGACCCTCCAGGGGGCGGTGGACGCCCTGGAGGACACCCCGGGCGTCCGGGTCAAGGCGGTCTCCCCCGTCTACGAGACGGAGCCCCGGGGCGTGGACCCGTCCTCCCAGCCCTCGTACTTCAACGCCGTGGTGCTGGTGAAGACCACGCTGCCGCCGGGCTCGCTGCTGGAGCGCGGGCACGCCATCGAGGAGGCGTTCGAGCGGGTGCGGGACGAGCGCTGGGGCCCCCGCACCATCGACGTGGACATCGTCGCCTACCAGGACGTCCGCTCCGACGACCCGGCGCTCACCCTGCCGCACCCCCGGGTGCACGAACGCGCGTTCGTCCTGGCCCCGTGGCACGACGTGGACCCGTCGGCCGAGGTGCCGGGGCGCGGCCGGGTGGCGGAACTGCTGGCCGGCCTCGCGGACCAGGGGATCGAACAGCGCGGGGACCTGGAACTCCGGCTGCCGGAGTAGCCGTTACCCTCGTGTCCGCCGGCCGTCCGCGGGCGGTCCGGCATGTCCGTCCGGCAGGAGGAGCGAAGCGCTCGGTGAGGCAACTTCCCATCAGGGTCCTGGTCGGCATCTTCGGTATCGCCGGGGTGCTCGCCTGGGCCGTCGCGGGGACGTGGGACAGCTACGGCTCGCTGCCCGGTGTGCCCCTGTTCGCGCCTCTGGTGCTGGCGGCCATCGCCGCCGCCCTGGCGGCCACGGCGCTGTCGCTGCGGAGCAGGCTGCGGGCCCAGCGCGAGCGGCGGCCCGGTGCCAAGGGCGTGGAGCCGATGGTGGCCGCCCGGGCCGTGGTCTTCGGCCAGGCCAGCGCGCTGGTCGCGGCGCCGGTCGCGGGCGGTTACGGCGGTGTGGCCGTCTTCCTGCTCACGGCGGGCCTGGCGGGCGGCACCCGTGGCTCGCAGGCCCTCTACGCCGGCTGCTCGGTGGTCGCGGGCGCGGCCGTGGTCGCCGCCGGGCTGTTCCTGGAGCGCGTCTGCCGGCTGCCCGAGGGCGGGGACGGGAGCGGGGACGACGGGCCGGGGCTCTCCGCGGCCTGACGGGCCGGCCTGACGACCATGCCGAGAGGCACCGTGCGGCCGTCAGGCGCCCGCCACGGTGTCCAGGCTCACCTCCTCCCGCCGCACCGCCTGGGCCTGGGCGCCGACGGAGCGGCGCAGCGCCTCGTGCAGCCCCGTCGGGGTGAGGACGCCGAGGAAGCGGTCGCCGTCCAGCACGGCTATCCACCCCGCGTCGTGCTGGAGCATCGTGGCGAACGCCTGTTTGAGCGGGGCGCCGACCGGCAGCCACGCCTCCATCCGGCGCGTGTGGTCCCGGACGCTGCCCGCCGGGGCGCCGGGGCCCGCCGCCCGTACGGCGTCGGCCGGTATCCAGCCGTGCAGCCGGTTCTCCGCGTCCAGGACGACCGCCCAGCGGGAGCCCTCCGCGGCCAGCGCGCCGACGGCGGTGCCCAGCGGGTCGTCCAGCCGGACGACCGGGGGCCGCTCCAGGTCACCCGGCTCGACCGGGGTGACCGAGAGCCGTTTCAGCCCGCGGTCCGCGCCCACGAAGTCCGCCACGTACCGGTTCGCCGGGGCGCCGAGGACGGCCGCCGGAGCGTCGAGCTGCTCGATCCGCCCGTGCCCGTAGACGGCGATCCGGTCACCGAGGCGGACGGCCTCCTCCAGGTCGTGGGTGACGAGCAGGACCGTCTTCCGCAGCTCCGCCTGGAGCGCCAGGAACTCGTTCTGGAGCCGCTCCCGGACCACGGGGTCGACGGCCCCGAACGGCTCGTCCATCAGCAGCACGGGCGGATCGGCGGCGAGCGCGCGGGCCACCCCGACCCGCTGGCGCTGCCCGCCGGAGAGCTGGTCGGGGTAGCGGCCGCCGTACACGGCGGGGTCCAGGCCGACGAGGTCGAGGAGTTCGGCCGCGCGCTCGCGGCTCTGCCGCCGCGTCCCCCCGAGCAGCCGCGGCACGGTGGCGGTGTTGTCGAGCACGGTGCGGTGCGGCAGGAGCCCGACCTGCTGGATGACGTAGCCGATGGAGCGGCGCAGCCGGACCGGGTCCGTCGCGGCGACGTCCTCGCCGTTCACCAGCACCCGCCCCGAGGTGGGCTCGATCAGCCGGTTCACCATCTTCATGGTCGTCGTCTTGCCGCAGCCCGACGGGCCGACGAGGGTGACCAGCTCCCCCTCCGCCACCTCGAACGAGAGATCCTCCACGGCGGTGGTGCCGTCGGGATAGCGCTTGGTCACCTGCTCGAAGCGGATCAATGTCTCCCCCTGGGGTAGCGGTTCCGGTGGACGGCCGCACGCCGCCGGAGGCGTGAACCGGGTCGTTCCGGAGCAACATACCCGCGCGGAGGTCCCGTACGGTCTGTCGGACCCGGCACGTAGAGTCGGCTCCCGACACGGGGCGGCTCGGGCCGCCCGGCCCGACGGCCCGCCGCACGGTGCGGTGGCACGGCACACGGGGGAGGTGCGGGCATGAGCGCGCGGAGCTGCCTGGCGGCGAACGAGTGGATCTGCGGGGAGTATCTGCGCAGCCGCTCCCAGGAACTGGTGGACGCGACCGTCCAGCATGTGGGCATCGCCCTCTCCTCCGTCGCCCTCGGGCTGCTGGTGGCGCTGCCGCTGGCGCTGCTGGTGCGCCGGTGGCGCGGTCTGGCCGGACCGGTGCTGGGGCTGACCACCGTGCTCTACACCGTTCCCTCGCTGGCGCTGTTCGCCCTGCTGATGCCGGTGTTCGGTCTCTCCGCCGCGGTGGTGGTGACGGGGCTGGCGCTCTACTCGCTGACGATCCTGGTGCGCAACCTGCTCGCCGGGCTGGACGCCGTCCCGGCCGAGACGCGCGAGGCGGCGCGCGGCATGGGGTACGGCCCGCTGCGCCTGCTGCTGGAGGTCGAGCTGCCCCTCGCGCTGCCGGCGCTGATGGCGGGGGTGCGGATCGCCACGGTCTCCTCCGTGTCGCTCACCACCGTCGGGGCGATCGTGGGCCACGGCGGGCTCGGCGATCTGCTCTACGCCGGCCTGGACAGCTACTTCAAGGCCCAGGTGCTGACCGCCTCGGTGCTCTGCGTGGTGCTGGCCGTGACGGCGGACGTGCTGCTGCTCGGTGTCCAGCGGCTGCTCACCCCCTGGACGCGGACGGGGAAGCCGGCCCCCGCCGCCCGCCGGAGAGGGCGGGGCGGCGGTCCGGCGGGCGGGCCGGGCGGTCCTGGCCATCCGGGCGGCCCCGGCGGCCCGGGGACAGCCGCCTCCGGCGGCACCGGGGCCGCCGCGGGCCCCGTGCCGTCCGTCACCTCCGCGGCGAAGGCGGGCTGATCGCGTGGACTTCCTGGTGGACGCCTGGAACTGGCTGCTCACCCCGGCGCACTGGGCGGGGGCGGGCGGAGCCGGGCGGCGGCTCGTCGAGCACCTCCGGCTGACGGGGATCAGCCTGGCCCTCGCCTGCGCGGTGGCGCTCCCGCTCGCGCTGTGGCTCGGCCACCGCGGCCGGGGCGGCGCGCTGGCGGTCAACCTCTCCAACGCGGGGCGGGCGGTGCCGACCTTCGCCGTGCTGGTGCTGTTCGCCCTCACCCCGCTGGGCCGCCTCGGCGACGTCCCGACGATCCTCGCGCTGGTCCTCTTCGCCGTCCCGCCGCTGCTCACCAACGCCTACGTCGGGATGCGGGAGGCCGACCGGGACGCCGTCGAGGCCGCCCGCGGCATGGGCATGTCGGGCGGGCAGGTCTTCCTCGGGGTCGAGCTGCCGCTCGCCTTCGGCCTGATCATGACGGGGATACGCTCGGCGGCGGTGCAGATCGTCGCCACGGCCACCCTGGCCGCGCTCGCCGGCGGCGGCGGGCTGGGCCGGATCATCACCGCGGGCTTCAACACCTACAGCACGCCGCAGGTCGTGGCCGGGGCGCTGCTCGTCGCCGGGCTGGCCCTGGCCGTCGAGGCGCTGCTGGCGCCCGTGCAGTGGCTGCTGGACCCGGTACGGCGGTCCCGGGGAGCCGGCCGCCGGCCGGGCCCCTCCGCGAAGCCCGCCGCCGGGACCGCCGGCGGCGCCTTCGGTAACAGCGGTAACAGCGGTAACGGCAGTAACGGCAGTAACGGCATATCGAACAGCCCGAGCAGGATCAGCGGCGCGCGTGGCGCCGGCGAGACCAGCACGACACGTTCCGAACTGGACGGTGATCTCCGATGAGCAGAACCCGGCGCTCCGCGACGGCCCTCCGTATCCCCCGCGCCCCCCGTGCCCGCCGTACTTTCGGCGCCTTGGCGGCCGCCGCCGTGCTCGTGGCCGGGGCGGCGGGATGCGGCGGCGAGAGTCTGGAGGAGTCCGGCGGCGGCGACAAGCCGGCCGGCGAGAGCAAGGGCACGCTGGTGGTCGGCTCCGCCGGTTTCACGGAGTCCGCGCTGATGGCCCGGATGTACGCGGCGCTGCTGACGGACGCCGGTTACGACACCACGGTCAAGACCCTCAAGAACCGGGAGTTGTACGCGCCGGCGCTGGAGAAGGGCGAGATCGACGTGGTGCCGGAATACGCGGCCACCCTCGCCGAATTCCTCAACGCCAAGGAGAACGGGGCCAATGCGGAGCCCGTCGCGACCAACGACGTGACCGAGACGGTCGCGGCGCTGGAGAAGCTCGCGGAGCCGCGCGGTCTGAAGGTACTCCGTCCGGGTGAAGCCGTGGATCAGAACGCCTACGCGGTCACCGAGGAATTCGCGCAGAAGAACGATCTTGAAACCCTCTCCGATCTGGGACGTTCCGGGAAGAAGATCAAACTCGCCGCGGGTGACGAGTGCGACGTGCGGCCCTTCTGCCGGCCCGGCCTGGAGAAGACCTACGGCATCGACATCACCGCCGTCGACCCCAAGGGCGTGGGCACCCCGCAGGCGAAACAGGCCGTCAAGGACGGCGTCGACCAGATGGTGCTCACCACCACCACCGACGCCACGCTGAAGGAATTCGGGCTGGTCCTGCTGGAGGACGACAAGGGCCTGCAGAACGCCGACAACGTCCTGCCCGTGGTGAACGCCGAGGACGCCGGCGCGAAGGATGTCGAACGCGCCCTGGACAAGCTCACCGAGGTCCTCACCACCAAGGACCTCACGGAGCTCAATCGCCGGGTCGACGCCGACCGCGAGAAGGCCGCGGATGTGGCGGAGGACTACCTCCGGTCCAAGGGGCTGCTGGACAGGTAACCGGCGGAAAACAGATTGTCGTCGTGGTCCCCATCGCCTGGCGGTGCGCGGTAAGTTTCTGGCCATGTCACGTGGACGCCACCGCCATTCCCCACCCCTGCACCGGCTTCTCCCGCCCTCGACCGTGATCGGCGTCGCGGCCGCCTGCGCCGTCGGCGCGCTGCTCACCGGCGATCCGGCGGTTCTCCGGGCGCTGGTGGTGGCCGCGGCGGTCGCGGCCGCCACCGGCGCGGTGCTGATGCGCGTCTGGGACCGCGCCGCCGGCAAGCAGGTCGCCGACCTGCACCGGGCCCGGACCCGTGACGAGTGGCGGGCGGAGGAGCGGATCGCGGAGCTGGAGACGGACGTCGAGGAGTTCCGCACCCTCCGCGCCGAGATGGAGACCAAGCTGCGCGCCAAGCGCACCGAACTGGCCCGGCTCCGCAACGAGCACGCGGGCCTGCTCCGCCGCTACGCCACCGCCGAGACGGAGCGGGCCAGCGCCCTGGAGGGCCGCCGGCTGCTGGCGATAGAGGCCGGCCCGTCCCACTCCACGCTCGGCGCGGGCGGCGCGCCCACCCCGGCCACCTACCTCCGGGCCTCCGAGGCCCTGCGCCGGCTGGCCCGCAACGGCGCCCGCCAGCAGGCGCAGCGCACCGTCGAGGAGGCCCGGCGCCGGGACACCGAGCAGGCGGCCCGGGACGAGCGCGAGGAGTCCGACCAGCCGCGGGGGAGGCACGCCGCCGGCTCCGGGCAGGCCGACGGCCCGGCGGACGGTGCCGGGCGCGGCGCCGCCGGTACACCCGCGGTGGCGTCCCGCGGGCAGGGCCCCGTGCCCGCCGCCTCGGCCGTCGCCCCGTACGAGCCGCGACGGGGCGCCACGTCCCGTGCCGAGGGCGGCTTCGACTTCTTCGGCACCCAGTCCGCGCGCGCCGCACACCACTCCGAGCCGCAGGCCGCCGCCGGGACGCCGGACGAGCAGGCGGGTCCCGTGTCCACCGGCGGACCGGAGGCCCCCGCCGAGGGTGCCGCCGGACCGGTGGGCCAGGAGGCCGCCGGGACCGCGGAGGCCGCGGAGAGGACGGACCGGCCGGCGCGGCCCGAGCCGCGGCAGGCGAGGCGACGGCAGGCCGCCCGGCGGGCGGAGACGCCGCGGGCGGGCAAGGGCGGCCCGCAGCCGCTCTCCCAGAAGCCGCCGATGGGCCCGCAGCCGCCCCGGCAGGCGGACGGGGGCGGCGAGCCCGGGGAGCCGGTGGAGCCGGAGCACGCCCTGAGCGAGGCCGGCGAGGTCATCGACCTCACGGAACACGACGAGACCGAGCAGCTCAACCTGCGCGCCCTGCGCGCCCACTCCTCCTGACCCGCCTCTCCTGACCCGCGGCTCGCGGCCCCGGGCGGTGGGCGGCCGGCGGTTCCCCGCTCGCCGTCCGCCCCGGTGACAGCGCCCCGCCGGCCGCACAGGCCGCACATCCGCACAGCCCGTAGAGCGGCCAGAGCAGCGCTCACGACGCAGCGGCACCCGCGGTCCCGCCGCCCCGTTCCTCCCGGACGGGGCGGCGGTGCCGTTCCGGGGCCCGGGGCCCAAGGGCGGACCGTCCGTCGCCGACCGTCCGTCGCCGATCGCCCGTCGCGCTCGGGCCGGCGCCGCCCCCGCCGGTGCCTGTGGCCCGGGCCCCGCGCGCCGGTGCCTACTTGTCGATGTCCCCGACGACGAAGAAGAGCGAGCCGAGGATCGAGACCATGTCCGACACCAGCGTCCCCGGCAGCAGCTCCGCCAGCGCCTGCACGTTGTTGAAGGAGGCCGAGCGCAGCTTCAGCCGGTACGGCGTCTTCTCCCCCTTGGACACCAGGTAGTAGCCGTTGAGCCCGAGCGGGTTCTCCGTCCAGGCGTAGGTGTGGCCCTCCGGGGCCTTCAGCACCTTCGGCAGCCGCTGGTTGACGGGGCCGGGCGGCAGCGCGGCGAGCCGGTCCAGGCAGGCGTCGGCCAGGTCCAGCGCGACCCGCGTCTGCTCCAGCAGGCATTCGAAACGGGCCAGGCAGTCGCCCTCCTCGCGGGTCACCACCCGCAGCACGTCCGCGAGTTCCCCGTAGGCCAGGTAGGGCTCGTCGCGCCGGAGGTCGAAGTCGACGCCCGAGGCGCGGGCGATGGGCCCGCTGATGCCGTAGGCGTGCACCGCGGCGGGGGAGAGCACGCCGACGCCGCGGGTCCGGCCGCGGAAGATCTCGTTGCCGAGCACCAGGTCGTCGTACGTGCCCATCCGGGACCGGACGGAGGCGACGGCCTGCCGGGCCCGCCCCGTCCACCCCGCGGGCAGATCCTCCTTGAGGCCGCCGACCCGGTTGAACATGTAGTGCATCCGGCCGCCGGAGACCTCCTCCATGACGGCCTGGAGGTCCTCGCGCTCGCGGAAGGCGTAGAACACGGGGGTGATCCCGCCGAGTTCCAGCGGGTACGAGCCGAGGAACATCAGGTGGTTCAGCACCCGGTTGAGCTCGGCGAGGAGCGTGCGCGCCCACACCGCGCGCTCCGGCACCTCCATGCCCAGCATCCGCTCGACGGCCAGCACCACGCCCAGCTCGCCGGAGAAGGCGGAGAGCCAGTCGTGCCGGTTGGCCAGCACGATGATCTGCCGGTAGTCCCGCGCCTCGAAGAGTTTCTCCGCGCCCCGGTGCATGTAGCCGACGACGGGCTCGGCCGAGCGGATCCGCTCCCCGTCCAGCACGAGCCGCAGGCGCAGCACCCCGTGGGTGGACGGATGCTGCGGACCGATGTTGAGCACCATGTCCGTGCTCTCCGCCGCACCGCCGATGCCGACTGTGGTCTCCGTCATGGGAACAGTCTGGCAGCCCGGCCGCTCCGCCTACGCTGGAGGCATGGAGACGGGGACGGGCAGAGGCACCGGAGGCACGGGCGGAGCGGGCGCGGCCCCCCACGCGGGGGACGGGACGGCCGCGGGAGACGGTACGGGGGTGCACGCAACGGGCGAGGACGCGGAGGCGCCCGGCATACGGACGGCGGCGGAGACGCGCCCGGAGGCCGGAGGGCCGGCCGGGGCGGGCGCCGGTCCGCCCGCCGGCGTCGACCCCGTCCCGCCCGCGGGCGCGGAGCCCGTTCCGGCCACGCGGGAGGCCGGCGGGCCGGCCGGGGCGCGCGCCGTCCCGCCCGCGGGCGCGGAGCCCGTTCCGGCCACCGGTGGGGAACCCGTTCCGGCCACCGGCGCCGGACCCGGCCCGTCCCCCGGCGCCCGGTCCGGCCCGTCCGCAGCTCCGGGAATCGGGCTGCACGATGGGCTGGAGGCCGACTGGACGCCGCTGCCGCCCGGCCTGCTGCGGCTGCGCCGCTCGGTACTGGCGGTGACGGTGGTGGTGCTGGCCGTCGGGCTCGCCGCCCTCCTCCTGCCCGCCGCCGGGCCGGTCTGGGCGGTGTGCGCGCTGGCGCCCGTGCCGCTCGGCGGCTGGGGCTGGTGGCTGCTGGGCCGCAACTGGCGCTCCTGGCGCTACGCCGAGCGCTCCGACGACCTGCTGCTCAGCCGGGGTGTGCTGTGGCGGGAGCTGACGGTGGTGCCGTACGGGCGGATGCAGCTGGTCGAGGTCACCTCCGGCCCGCTGGAGCGCCGCTTCGGCCTGGCGAGCGTGCAGCTGCACACCGCCGCGGCGGCCTCCGACGCCCGGATTCCCGGGCTGCTGCCCGCCGAGGCGGCGCGGCTGCGCGACCGGCTGACCGAGCTCGGCCAGGCCCGATCGGCGGGCCTGTGACCGGCCGCCCCGGACCCGGCCCCGGTCCCGGCTCTGGCCCTGGCCCCGGACCGGAGCGGGCGGACGGCGCGGCGGAGGCCGGTGGCGGCCCCGTGCGCGCGGAGTATCCGGAACCGGCGGACGACGCACGGGCAACCGGCCCGGCCACGGGCGAGACGGCGGCGCCCAGGGAAACGGCGGCCCGCCCGGGGCTCGGCGCCGGGGCCGGGACCGAGGCCGGGGCGGCGGCAGGCGGCCGGGCAGTGGACGCGGCGGACGGAACTGCCGGAGGTCCCACGGCTGTGCACACCGGGACCGGAACGGTGGGAGCCGCCGCGGCGGCAGCACAAGCCGGAGCTGCGACGGCTGCCGGGGGAGGCGGAGACGACCCGGAAGCCGAAGCCGAGGTGCGGAACGGAACAGAGGCCGGCGGGAGGGTGGCCACGGCGGCGGATGCGGTGGCCGGGGCGCCGGACCCCGACGGGGAGTCCCCGGAGCACGCCGTGTCCGAGCGGCGGCTGCACCCCGTCACCCCGTTCCGCCGTGCCTGGGCCCCGATCGCCGTGGCCGTGACGTTCATGATCAACGACCTCGGCCGCGTCCAGCAGTGGTTCGGTGAGCTCACCACCTCCCGGGCCCTGCTCGGGCTGCCGGCCGTCGTGCTGGCCGCCGCCGCGTACGGCTTCCTGAGCTGGTGGGTCACGCACTTCGCGGTCACGGAACGGGAGCTGCGCATCCGCTCCGGCCTCCTCTTCCGCCGCACCGCGCACATCCGTCTCGACCGGTTGCAGGCCGTGGACGTCACCCAGCCGCTGCTGGCCCGGTTCCTGGGCGTGGCCAAACTGAAGATGGACGTCCTCGGCGCCGACGCCAAGGACGAACTGGCGTACCTCGGCGACCGGGAGGCGCGGGAGCTGCGCGCCGAACTGCTGGCCCGGGCGGCGGGCATCGCCCCCGAGTCGGCGAAGACGGTCGGGGAGGCGCCGGCGCGGCAGCTCGCGAGGGTCCGCCCCCGCACCCTCGCCGTGGCGATCCTGCTGCTCGTCGGGGTCTGGGCGGGCGTGGCCGCCGGGATCGCGGGAACGGCGGCCATCTGGTACCTCAGCGGTGAGCCCTGGCCGGCCCTCGCCGCGGCGATCCCGGCCCTGGGCGCGGTCTGGGCGAGCAGCGTGGGGCGGTTCGTCACCGAGTACGACTGGACGGTGGGGGAGTCGCCGGACGGGCTCCGCCTCGACCACGGACTGCTGGACCGGGCGCACGAGACCGTCCCGCCCGGGCGGGTGCAGTGCCTGCGGATCGTCGAGCCGCTGCTGTGGCGGCGGCTGGGCTGGGTCCGGGTGGAGCTGGACGTCGCCGGGTCGAAGAACACCGTGCTGCTGCCGGTGGCGGATCGCGCGACCGCGGGCGCGGTGGTCGCGCGGGTGCTGCCGGGGGTGGACCTGCCGGCGGTCACCGGCGCCCTCCGCGGCGCGCCGCGGAGGGCGTACCGGTGCGTGCCGGTGTGGTGGCGGGGTTACGGCTTCGCCGCGGAGGGCCCGGTCTTCGCCGCCCGCCACGGACTGCTGGGCCGCACCCTCTCCCTCGTCCCGCACGCCAAGGTGCAGAGCGTGCGGCTCGGGCAGGGGCCGTGGCAGCGGATGCAGGGGCTGGCGGACGTGACGGTGGACACCGGGGCCAACAAATCGGTGACCGCGCGCCTCCGGGACGCGGACGAGGCCCATGAGGCGGTCCGCGCCCAGGCCGACCGCTCCCGCACCGGCCGCCACGAGGCCCTGCCGGACCGCTGGCTGACGGCCGGCTGAGCGGCGGCCGCCCGCCGGGCAAGCCACGGGCCGGCCGGCGGCGGGTGGTGACGACCGGCGCCTCGGCGCCGGCGGGGGCCCGGCGGACGCGGACGGACCGGGGCGCCGTCCCATCGGGACCGGGGTGCCGTTCCCCGGACCGTCGCGCCGTCCCCGGGACGGTCGGCGGCCGGTGGCCGCCTATGCGCGGGACGGCAGCACGCTCGCCAGGGACGCCGGGAGGCCGGTGCCCACCGGCTGGAGCAGCCAGCCGAAGGACCCCAGGCCGGAGGGGTCGGTCAGCTCCGCCGCCGCACCGGCCCGGCTCAGCGCGCGGACGTACGCCGCCGGGTCCCGTGCGGCGAGTGCCATCGGCGGCCGTTCCCCCGTGACGCCGAGGGCCCGGAGCACCTCCCGCTGGGTCACCAGGACGGGCTCGCCCACCGCCGCCGGGGGAGCCCCGTCCGGCGGTGCGGGCTCTCCACCCACCGCGGCCGGGGGCCGCCCGGCCGGTGCCGCCGGTTCCCCGCGCGGTGCCGGCTCCCCGTCCGGCGGTGGTGCCGAAGGCGCCGCCGGGGCCGTCGCCCCGCCGGCGGGCCCGGGGCACGCCGCACCCCCGTCGCGGCCCCCTTCACAGCCCCTGGCGCTGCTCCTGCTGTCATCCCCGGCGCCGCCGCGATCCGGGGCGGGGACGGGGCGACCGCCGCCCCGCGCGTCCGCCGGGGCGGGGCGGCCCCGCGCGCCGTGTTCCGCGGCGGCGTGCCGGCCCGCCTCCGCACAGGCGTCCAGGGCGACGTGGCTCGTGAGGTCGCAGGAGCCGTCCGGTACGGGGACCGCCTCGCGGCCGTCCCGGAAACCGGTCAGCGTGCCCAGCGGGGGCCTCGTGGCCCGGGTGTGGGCGTAGTCCACCGCGACCGCGAGCCCCCGGCCGAGCGCGCGTACGGCGCGCGCCCAGGCCACGTCCCGGGTGCGGCCGATCTCGGCGCGCGTACCCGGCTCCGGGGCGGGCGGCCACCAGCGGTGCAGCCAGGCGGCGTCCTCCCCGGTGACGGGCGGGCCGAGGGTCTCCCGCCCGTCCGGATCGACCAGCACGAGGCGCGGTACGCCCCGCTCGTCCACCTCCGCCACGTCGGCCGGCACGTTGTCCAGCCACTCGTTGGCGAAGAGCAGCCCCACCAGCCCCTCTTCGGGGCCGGGAAGCTCCCTCCGCCAGCCGATCCGGGGGTCCAGCCCGCCGGGACGGGGGGCGCGTTCGACGGCGCACGGCCGGAGCCGCTCCGCGACCTCCCCGGGTACCGCCGCCAGAACGCCGGTGAGCAGTTCGCCCCGTCCCGCTCCCACGTCCACCAGCGCCAGCTCCGGCGGCCGGCCCAGGGCGCGGTCCACCCGCACCAGCAGCTCCGCCACCGCGCCGGCGAAGAGCGGGGAGGCGTGGACGGAGGTGCGGAAGTGGTTCGCGGGGCGCTCCCGCAGATAGAAGCCGCCGGGGCCGTAGAGCGCCCGCTCGGCCGCCTCCCGCCATCCCACGGGTCCGGCGCCCCCGGCCGGTCCGGTGCCCCCGGCTGGTCCGGCGCCCTGGGTCGGCCCGCCGCTCCCGGCTGGTCCGTCGCTCGTCGCAGGCCCGTCGCTTCCTGCCGTCCCGCCGCCCCCTGCCGTCCCGCCGCCCCCGGCCGGTCCGCGGCCGGCGGCCGTCCCGGGCACCCCGGCCCCCCGGGCGCCCTCGGGCCCGCCGCGTTCTGCGGCGCTCCGGGCCGGGCCGTTTCCGCCCGCGTGCGCCCCCGTGTCCGCTCGCGCGGCACCGCTCCCCGCCCGGGTTCTCCCGGCCTCATTCCCGCTCGTCACCTCCCCACGGTAGGCGTGCCGGGGCGCGCGTCGGCACGCCCGTACGGCCAGGCCGGGGCCAGGCGGGGGTCAGGCGAGGGTCAGGCCGGGGCGCGCCCCGGCACGCGTGGCAGTGCACATCGGATGGGTGAAGTGTCCACCTTGGGGAGTAGGACCCCGGCCCAGGATCGGCCGCCGGGCGGACCTCACCGCTGTCCCGTCCTCCCTACCCTGGGTGACGTGCAGCGCCTCTATGACTTCCTCCGCAGGCACCCGACGGGTGTCGACACCTTCTGGGCTGCCGTCCTGCTGCTGTTCGGCGGGTTGTGGGTGGCGGAGGAGACCGCGGGCAGCCCCGGCCGCCGCCTCGCGGGTGTCGTCGTCATCGCCTCGCTGTGCACGGTCGTCGCCCTGCGCCGCCGGGCGCCGGAGCAGATGCTGCTGGTCGCCACGTTCGCGGGAGTGCTGCAACTGCTCACCGACATCCGGCAGAACCCGGCCGACTTCGGCATGCTCGTGGCCGTCTACACGGCGGCCGCCCAGGGGAACCGCTGGGCCTCCCGGTTCGCCCTGGGGAGCGGGCTCCTCGCGGCCACCCTGCACAATCTGCGCTGGCCGCCGGACGTCTCCGGCATGACCCAGCTCGTGGTCCTCACCACCTTCATGACCGTGCCGTTCGTGCTCGCCTGGGTGCTCGGCGACTCACTGCGCACCCGCCGCGCCTACTACGCCGAGCTGGAGGAGCGCGCCGCCCGGCTGGAACGCGAGCGGGAGGTGCGCTCCAAGGTCGCGGTGGCCGCCGAACGCTCCCGGATCGCCCGGGAGCTGCACGACGTGGTGGCCCACAACGTGTCGGTGATGGTGGTGCAGGCGGACGGCGCGGCCTACGTCCTGGACACCAGCCCCGACCAGGCCAGGCAGGCGCTGGAGACGATCTCCGGCACCGGCCGGCAGGCGCTCGCCGAGATGCGCCGCCTGCTGGGTGTGCTGCGGACCGGGGAGGGGGAGCGGAGCGGCGAGTACCTGCCGCAGCCCGACGTCGCGCAGCTCGGGGATCTCATCGAACAGGTGCGCGGAGCCGGGCTGCCGGTGGTCTTCGAGGTCGGCGGGGCGCCGCGCCCGCTGGCGAGCGGCGTCGAGCTGACCGCGTACCGGATCGTGCAGGAGGCGCTCACCAACACCCGCAAGCACGGCGGCCCGGACGCCGGCGCGCTCGTCCGGCTGACCTACGGTGAGGGCGAGCTCGAACTGCTGGTCGAGGACGACGGCCGGGGCGCCCGCCGGCAGCTCTACGAGGAAGGCGGCGAGGACGGCCTCGGCCAGGGGCTGATCGGCATGCGGGAGCGGGTCGGCGTGGTCGGCGGCAGCCTGGACGCCGGGCCACGGCCGGGCGGCGGGTTCCGCATCAGCGCGGTGCTGCCGCTGAAGCCGGCGGTCTGAATCCCGGGCCGCCCGCCGCATGTTCCGAGCGCCCGAGTGCCCGCGCCCGAGTGCCCGAATGCGCGGCCTGCCGCGCTCCGCGGGCTCCTCGCCGGCCCCCTCGCCGGCCCGGAGGTCTCCGCCGGGCCCGCCCCGCAACCCGCCCCCGCCCGCGGGGCGTCTCCGGCACCGTCGAACACCCGTACCCCCGACCGTCCGCCCCGCCCCGGCGCCCTGCCGGCCCCGCTCCCCACACCCCATCGAGAGAGGCCCCCATGACCATCCGCGTGATGCTCGTCGACGACCAGGCGTTGCTGCGCACCGGATTCCGCATGGTGCTCGCGGCCCAGCCCGACATGGAGGTCGTCGCCGAGGCCGGGGACGGGGCCGAGGCGGTGGAGGCGCTCACCGCCGCCGACCCCGACGTCGTCCTGATGGACGTCCGGATGCCCCGGCTGGACGGGGTGGAGGCCACCCGCCGGATCTGTGCCCTGGAGGGCGCGCCCAAGGTGCTCATCCTCACCACCTTCGACCTGGACGAGTACGCCTTCTCCGCGCTCCGGGCCGGTGCGAGTGGGTTCATGCTGAAGGACGTGCCGCCCACCGAACTGCTGTCCGCGATCCGCGCCGTGCACTCAGGGGACGCCGTGGTCGCGCCCAGCACCACCCGCCGCCTCCTCGACCGCTTCTCGGTGCTGCTGCCGGCGCCCGCCGATCTGCCCGGGCAGGGCCGGCTGGGGCGGCTGACCGAACGCGAGCGGGAGGTCATGCTGCTGGTGGCGCAGGGGCTGTCGAACGGGGAGATCGCGCGCCGCCTGGTGCTCTCGGAGGCCACCGTGAAGACGCATGTGGGCCGCATCCTCACCAAGCTGGAGCTGCGCGACCGCGTGCAGGTCGTGGTCCTCGCCTACGAGACGGGGCTGGTCCGGGCCGGGAGCGGCGGGGCGGCGTAGGGCGCCCGCCGGTTCGTTCCTGCCGGGGTGCCGGGGTGCCGGGGTGCCGGGGTGCCGGGGTGCCGGGGTGCCGGGGTGCCGGGGTGCCGGGGTGGTGCGGCGGTGGGGCGGTGGGGCGGTGGGGCCGGAGGGCCGGCGCGCCGTCGCCCCGGCTCCGGGCCGTCGCCCCGGCTCCGCGCCGTCGCCCCGGCTCCGGGCCGCCGTCCGGCCTTTCCGGAGCGAGGCGCCCACCCGGGTCCTCGGCCCCTTCTCCCGCTTCTCCGCGCGGGTGGCCCGGTCCGCGCGGGTGGCCCGGGCCTCCCGTGGGTTCGCCGCCGGCGTGGCCACGGAAGCAGCGCGGCCGGCGGGCGCGGGCAGGTGCCTGCTCCGCGGTCCCCGGCAGCCGCCCCCGGCGCCGCCCCGCGGGGCCCGCCGCCGGGCGCCGCCGTCCCGGGCAACGCCCGCAGGCGTGGAGAATCTCCGCATACGACACTCGCGTAAGCTGGGCGGGACACGTCCGGTACCGCCCCCGGCCCGCCCCGAACCGGGGCCCGCGGACTGGAACGGAAGGCCGTACTTTCGTGAACACTTCCCCTCCCCCCGAGGCCAAGGACCGCCCCGCCAGGCTCCCCGTCGGGGTCGTCGGCGCCGGCCGTGTCGGGCCCGCGCTCGCCGCCGCGCTGCGGCTCGCCGGGCACCGCCCCGTGGCCGTCTCGGGCGTCTCCGACGCCTCGTTGCGGCGGGCCGCGGAGTTTCTCCCCGGGGTGCCCGTGGTGACCCCGGCGGAGGTCCTCGCCCGCTCCGAACTCGTCCTGCTGACCGTCCCGGACGACGCCCTGCCCCGGCTGGTGAAGGGGCTCGCGGAGACGGGCGCCGTCCGCCCCGGCCGGCTCCTGGTGCACACCTCCGGCCGCTACGGCACGGAGGTGCTGGCGCCCGCCACCCGGGCCGGGGCGCTGCCGCTCGCCCTGCACCCGGTGATGACGTTCACCGGTACCCCCGTGGACGTCCAGCGCCTGGCGGGCTGCTCGTTCGGCGTGACGGCGCCGGAGGAGCTGCGGCTCGCCGCCGAGGCGCTGGTCATCGAGATGGGCGGGGAACCGGAGTGGATCGCGGAGGAGGCCCGCCCGCTGTACCACGCGGCGCTCGCGCTGGGGGCGAACCACCTGGTGACGCTGGTCGCCCAGTCCCTCGACCTGCTGCGCGCCGCCGGCGTGGGCGCCCCGGACCGGATGCTCGGCCCGCTGCTCGGCGCCGCCCTGGACAACGCCCTGCGCTCCGGGGACGCCGCGCTCACGGGGCCGGTCGCCCGGGGTGACGCCGGGACGGTCGCGGCCCATGTCGCCGAGTTGCGCGAACACGCGCCGCAGGCCGTCGCCGGTTATCTGGCCATGGCCCGCGCCACCGCCGACCGGGCCATGGCCTCCGGTCTGCTCAAGCCCGAGCTGGCCGAGGATCTGCTGGGCGTGCTCGCCGAAGGAGGCAGCCGATGACCGCCGCAGGGGACGGGGCGCCCGGGCGCCCCGCGCACACCGGGACGGCCGCCCACGCGCCGGACGCCGCCCCCACCGCTCCCAGCTCCGCCGCTTCAAGCCCCGCCGCCCCCGCCGCCCTTCACACCCCCGTCACGGGAGCGGCCACCCCTTCCGCTCCCGCGCTGGTCCGCGCCGCCGCCGGCCTCCGCGCGCTCGGACGCGAGGGGGAGCGGGCCGTGGTGATGACGATGGGCGCCCTCCACGAGGGGCACGCCGGCCTCATCCGCGCCGCCCGCGAGCGGGTCGGCCCCGGCGGGCAGGTCGTCGTCACCGTCTTCGTCAACCCGTTGCAGTTCGGTGCCGGCGAGGACCTGGACCGCTATCCGCGCACCCTCGACGCCGACCTGGCGCTCGCCGCCCGGGAGGGCGCGGACATCGTCTTCGCGCCCCCGGTGGAGGAGGTCTATCCCGGTGGTGAGCCACAGGTCCGGGTCGCCGCGGGCCCCATGGGCGAGCGGCTGGAAGGCGCCAGCCGCCCCGGCCACTTCGACGGGGTGCTCACCGTCGTGGCCAAGCTGCTCCATCTCACCGCCCCGGACCTCGCCCTCTACGGCGAGAAGGACGCCCAGCAACTGGCGCTGATCCGGCGCATGGCACGCGATCTGAACTTCCCCGTCCGGATCGAGGGCGTCCCGACCGTGCGGGAGCCCGACGGGCTCGCCCTGTCCAGCCGTAACCGCTATCTCTCCGGGCCGGAGCGGCGGACCGCGCTGGCCCTCTCCCGCGCGCTGACGGCGGGCCGGGACGCCGCCCCCGCCGGGCCGGGGGCCGTACGCGCCGCGGCGCGCTCCGTGTTCGAGGCGGCGGAACGCGCCGAACCGCCGCTGGAGACGGACTACGTGGCGCTGGTCGACCCGGCGGACTTCACCGAGGCGGCAGCGGACCACCGCGGCGCGGCCGTCCTCGCGGTGGCGGCCCGGGTGGGCACCACCCGGCTGATCGACAACATACGCCTGTCCTTCGGAGCCGCCCGATGAGCAGCCCGAACAGCCCGAACAGCCCGACCAGCCCGACCAGCCCCCACGGCCCGAACAGCCCGGGCACCCCCCGCGCCGGGGCCGGTACCGGCGGGGCGCACGGTCCCCGGAGCACGCCGGCGCCCCCGCCGGGCGGCGCCCCCGTGCCGCTGGACGGAACCCCCGTCCCGGAGGGGCTCGCGCTGGCCGCGCCGCCGCCCGGCTGGGCCGTCACCGCGGATGTCGTGGTGGTCGGCTCCGGTGTGGCCGGGCTGACCGCCGCCCTCCGCTGCGCGGCCGCCGGTCTGCGGACCGTCGTCGTCACCAAGGCGCGGCTGGACGCCGGCTCCACCCGCTGGGCGCAGGGCGGCATAGCGGCCGCCCTCGGCGAGGGCGACACCCCGGAGCAGCACCTCGACGACACCCTCGTCGCCGGGGCCGGGCTCTGTGACGCGACGGCCGTCCGCGCCCTGGTCACCGAGGGCCCCGCCGCCGTGCGCCGGCTGATCGGCAGCGGCGCCCGCTTCGACACCGACGCGGTGACCGGCGAGATCCTGCTGACCCGGGAGGGCGGCCACCACCGCCGCCGCATCGCCCACGCGGGCGGGGACGCGACGGGCGCGGAGATCTCCCGCGCGCTGGTCGAGGCGGTCCGCGAGGCCGGGGTGGAGACCGTCGAGAACGCCCTCGTCCTGGACCTCATGAAGGACGGGGGCGGACGCGCCGCGGGCGTCACCCTGCACGTCATGGGGGAGGGGCGGCGGGACGGCGTGGGCGCCGTGCGCGCCCCCGCGGTGGTGCTCGCCACCGGCGGCATGGGCCAGATCTTCGCCGCCACCACCAACCCGGCGGTCTCCACCGGCGACGGGGTGGCGCTGGCGCTGCGCGCCGGGGCCGAGGTGTCGGACCTGGAGTTCGTCCAGTTCCACCCCACCGTGCTCTTCCTCGGCCAGGGCGCCGAGGGGCAGCAGCCGCTGGTGTCGGAGGCGGTGCGCGGCGAGGGGGCCCACCTGGTCGACGCGGACGGCGTCCGCTTCATGCTCGGCCGCCACGAACTCGCCGAGCTGGCGCCCCGGGACATCGTCGCCAAGGGCATCATGCGCCGGATGCGGGAGACCGGCGCGGACCACATGTACCTCGACGCCCGCCACTTCGGCGCCCGGATGTGGGCCCACCGCTTCCCGACGATCCTGGCCGCCTGCCGGGCGCACGGCATCGACCCGGTGACGGAGCCGATCCCCGTCTCCCCGGCCGCGCACTACGCCAGCGGCGGCGTCCGCACCGATCTGCGCGGGCGGACCACCGTGCCCGGCCTCTACGCCTGCGGTGAGGTGGCGTGCACCGGCGTGCACGGCGCCAACCGGCTGGCCTCCAACTCCCTGCTGGAGGGGCTGGTCTTCGCCGAACGCATCGCCGGGCACATCGCCGCGGGCTCCGCCGGGGAAGACGCGGGCCCCCCCGAGGCCGCCGCCACCGAGGCCACCCCGGGGCGGCCGGAACCCGGCGCGCCCCCCGGCGGCCCGCTGCTCGCCCCCGGGGAGCGCTACGCCGTCCAGCGCGTCATGACCGCGGGCGCCGGTGTCCTCCGCAGCGAGGAGGGCCTGGCCGAGGCCGCGGCGGCCCTGGACCGGCTGCACACCGCGGCCGCCGCGGCGCTGCGCGAGGACGGCAAGACGGCCGAGCCCTGTGTGGAGAGCTGGGAGGCGACCAATCTGCTGCTGGTCTCCCGCGTCCTGGTGGCCGTCGCCCGCGCCCGTGAGGAGACCCGCGGCTGCCACTGGCGCGAGGACCGGCCGGACCGGGACGACACCCGCTGGCGCCGCCACCTCGTCGCCCGGCTGGGTCCCGCCGCGCGACTGGCGATCACCTCCACGGACACGGCAGACTTCCCGCCCGTACGCCCCGGCGCGGGCGCCCCGGACGACCCCGGTGCCGCCTCCCCGGCGGCTTCCGTGGCCACCGCCCGCCGGAGGCCCGCGCGGCCGTCCGGCACGAACCACCCCGAAGGGACATCTGGTGAACACCCCTGACCGTCCACAGCCCGTGGACCTTCCGCTGCTCCAGATCGGCGGCCCCTCCGCCGGGGCGGACGTCGGCGGGTGCGGCGACTCCTGCGGCTGCGGCGCCGGCGCCGACGAGTTCGCCGATCACGAGCTGGGCCCCCTGGAGTGCGGCCTCGACCCCGATCTGGCCGAGTTGCTGGCGCTCGCCGGGCTCGACCCCGTCCAGGTGGAGGACCTCGCGCACCTCGCCATCGAGGAGGACCTCGACCACGGGGTGGACGTCACCACCGTCGCCACGATCCCCGAGGACGCCGTCGCCACCGGCGACTTCACGGCCCGTCAGGCCGGCACCGTCGCCGGGCTCCGGGTCGCCGAGGCGGTCCTCTCGGTGGTCTGCACCGACGAGTTCGAGGTCGAGCGGCATGTGACCGACGGGGACCGCGTCGAGGCCGGCCAGAAGCTGCTCACCGTCCGCACCCGCACCCGCGACCTCCTCACCGGGGAGCGCAGCGCCCTCAACCTGCTCTGCCGCCTCTCCGGCATCGCCACCGCCACCCGCGCCTGGGCCGACGCGCTGGAGGGCACCGGAGCCTCCGTCCGCGACACCCGCAAGACCACCCCGGGCCTGCGCTTCCTGGAGAAGTACGCGGTGCGCTGCGGCGGCGGGCGCAACCACCGCATGTCGCTCTCCGACGCCGCCCTGGTCAAGGACAACCACGTGGTGGCGGCCGGCGGGGTGGCGGCCGCGTTCAAGGCCGTGCGGAGCGAGTTCCCCGACGTGCCCATCGAGGTCGAGGTGGACCGCCTGGACCAGATCGAGCCGGTGCTCGCCGAGGGGGCCGACCTGATCCTGCTCGACAACTTCACCGTGGAGGAGACCCGCGAGGCCGTCGCCCTGGTCGCCGGCCGGGCCCGGCTGGAGTCCTCCGGCGCCCTCTCCCTGGAGAACGCCCGCGCCTACGCGGAGACCGGTGTCGACCATCTCGCCGTCGGCGCGCTCACCCATTCCGCCCCGATCCTCGACATCGGCCTCGACCTGCGGGACGAGCCGTGGACCGGCGCGGACACGCCCGCCGGTGCCCCGGGCGGCGCCGACGGCCCGGAGGCGTGAGGCCCGATGCTGCTCACCATCGACGTCGGCAACACCCACACCGTGCTCGGCCTGTTCGACGGTGAGGACATCGTCGAGCACTGGCGGATCTCCACCGACGCCCGCCGTACCGCCGACGAACTCGCCGTGCTGCTCCAGGGGCTGATGGGCACGCACCCGCTGCTCGGGGAGGAGCTCGGCGACGGCGTCGAGGGCATCGCCGTCTGCTCCACCGTCCCCTCCGTCCTGCACGAGCTGCGCGAGGTCACCCGCCGCTACTACGGGGACGTGCCCGCGGTGCTGGTGGAGCCGGGGGTCAAGACCGGGGTGCCGATCCTCATGGACAACCCGAAGGAGGTCGGCTCCGACCGGATCATCAACGCCCTGGCCGCCGTCGAGCTCTACGGCGGCCCGTGCGTGGTCGTCGACTTCGGCACGGCCACCACGTTCGACGCGGTCTCGGCGCGCGGTGAGTACGTCGGCGGCGTGATCGCCCCCGGTATCGAGATCTCGGTGGACGCCCTCGGGGTGCGCGGCGCGCAGCTCCGCAAGATCGAGCTGGCCCGGCCGCGCAGCGTCATCGGCAAGAACACCGTCGAGGCCATGCAGTCCGGCATCCTCTACGGCTTCGCCGGCCAGGTCGACGGCGTCGTGGGCCGGATGGCCGCCGAGCTGGCCGACGACCCCGACGACGTCACGGTGATCGCCACCGGGGGGCTGGCGCCGATGGTGCTGGGCGAGTCCGCCGTCATCGACGAGCACGAGCCGTGGCTGACCCTCATCGGCCTGCGGCTGGTCTACGAGCGCAACGTCGCACGCGGCTGACCCCGGCGGGGCCCGGGCGGCCCGTCCCGTCCCCGGCTCCGGCCGGTCCCGTCCCGGCTCCGGCCCGGGTCCCGGTCACTCCGGGGCCCGGGCCCGTTCCGTTCCCGCGGTCGACGCGCGCCCCCCGCTCCGGGAGCCGGGTGCCCGGCTCCCGCCGGGTCCCCCTATGGGCGGCGGGGGCGGCCGGGACTGCGGGGACTGCGGGGGCGGCGGGGACTGCGGGATTCCGTGGACTGCGCGGACCGCGCCGGTTCCGTGGATTCCGCCGGACGGTCTCACTGGCACGCCCGGCGGCGCCATCCCGGGGAAGAATGTCCGGTAAGTGGTAAAAATCTGTTTATGCCCATGCCTCTAGACTCCCGCGGCGCCCTGGCGTTCAGCGCCGACGAAGTGTCCGTTCTCCGCCGGGCCCTGGCGCTCGCCCTGCGATCCGGCCCGCTCCCCGACGCCCCGGGCCCACGGCCCGCGGGCCGCCGGGAACTGGAGTGTCTCGCCGAGCACACCGCCGAAGCGGTGCGGGAGAGCGGCAGACTGCGCGCCTTCCTCCAGGCGGATCTGGCCCGCTACCGGGCGGCGCTCCCCGGCGCGGCCACCGGCTACCTGGCGTTGCTCGACCGGGTGGCCGCCGATGGCCGGACCCCCGGCCGGGAGGACGTCGCGGCCCTCCGCTCCCTGTGTGCGGATCCGGCGGTCGGGCCGGCCGCCGCGACGCGCGGCAGGGCGCTGCTGCGCCGCTGCGGGGTCCCGCCCGGGCGCTCCGCCCCGGAGCGGTGCGCGAGGGCCGGCGGAGCGGGTGACGGCCCCGTGGTGACCCTTCCCGGGGCTCCGGTGGGGGAACCGCGGTGCCCCGGCGGCGGGCGGGCCGCTGTCCCCGTCCCCGCCCGCGTCCCGGCCCGGGCCGGTGAACCGTCCGCGCCCTCCGTCGTCGCGGCCCCTGAGGCCACTCCTGCCCCCCTTGCCGTGCCTGCCGTGCCGCCTCCCGCCCGCACCGCCGTCCGCCGCCGGCCGGGGGTGCCGTGGGGTGTGACGGCCCGGGTGCCCGGAGCGGCCGGGGCGGCGGAAGCGGCCGGAGCGGCCGGAGCGGCCGGAGCGGCCGGGCCGGAGGAGCCGCCCGCCGAGCGGGGGAACCGCCGGCGCGCACGGCCGGCGACGGAGGGGAAGCCCCCGGCGGCCCGCCCGGAGCGGCCCGCCCGTCCGGACGAGGCGGAGTCTCCCGCCGGCCCCCGGCCGCCCGCCCGGCCGGTGCCCACCCCGGCCGAGGTGTTCCCGCCGCGCAAGCGCCCCGCCCCGCCCCGGCGGCCGGAGGAGAAGCGGACGGGCGGCTGAGGACCGCCGCGCGGACCGCCGTGGCCGTCTCGCTACTCTGGTCGGTATGGAATACGTTGCCGCGCTTCTGCCCTCCACGGTCATGGCCGTGGCCTTCATCGCGCTGATCGTGACGATCGTGAAGAGCCAGGGCGGGGCGAACAAGGCCAAGGAGGACGCCGCCGTCGACGCGGCCCTGGAGCGCGCCGAGGCGGCCCGCCGGCCGGTCTCGCCGGAAGGCCCCACTCCCTCCTGACCGGCCGGTCCGCCCTCCCTCCATCCCTTCCCCCTCATCCCGTTCTCCGGTGCCCCGGCCGCGTGAATGCGCGCGGTCCGGGTCCGGGTGTTCCCGGACCGCGCGCCTTTCGCTGTCCGAATCGCCGGAATTCGCGGGTTTTGGCGCTAGGGTTTTCGGGTGCCTCGACCATTGGGTGAGCTCGAAGACGCGGTGATGACCCGGGTGTGGCGGTGGAACCGCCCGGTCACCGTCCGGGAAGTTTTGGAGGACCTTCAGCGGGAACGCTCCATCGCCTACACCACCGTCATGACGGTATTGGACAACCTGCATCAGAAGGGCTGGGTCCGCAGAGAGGCCGAAGGCCGGGCCTATCGATATACGGCCGTCTCCACCCGCGCCGCCTACTCCGCAGCGCTCATGAACGAGGCCTGGGCCGCCAGTGACAACCGGGCCGCGGCCCTCGTCGCCTTCTTCGGCATGATGTCGGAGGAAGAGCGCGAGGCTCTCCGTGATGCCATCCGCGTCGTGCGGCTGGACGGTCCCGATGCCGAGCCGGAGGACGCGGGGCGATAGCGTCCCCACATGTCCCCGGTAACAAATGAGGTCACTGTGCGGCGGGCGCGGACGAGCGATGTCCGGGCCATCCGCCGACTCATCGACGGCTACGCGCGCGACGGTATCCTGCTCGACAAAGCGACCGTGACGCTTTACGAGGACATCCAGGAGTTCTGGGTGGCCGAGTGCGGGACGGCGGACGCCGCCGGCGGCCGCGGCGCGGGGGAAGCGGGCGAGGTGGTCGGCTGCGGCGCCCTCCATGTGATGTGGGAGGACCTCGCCGAGGTCCGCACCCTCGCCGTGGACCCGCGGGCCAAGGGGCTCGGCGTGGGTCACCTGCTGCTCGAGAAATTGGTACAGACCGCGCGCGGCCTCGGGGTTCGCCGTATTTTCTGTCTTACCTTCGAAGTCGACTTCTTCACCCGCCACGGCTTCACCGAGATCGGGGACACCCCGGTCGACGGCGATGTCTACAGCGAGCTGCTCCACTCCTATGACGAGGGCGTGGCGGAGTTCCTCGGGCTCGAACGGGTGAAGCCGAACACCCTGGGCAACAGCCGTATGCTTCTTCATCTGTGACGTGCCGTTAATCACGGCCCTCCCCCGTGGCCGGCCGTCCCGGGCCCCGGCTCCGGGATCTGCCGGACGTCCTTCCCGGCATCTCTTCCGGGCCCGCCGAAGTCCGGGTGCACCCGCTCCGGACTTCGGCGGGTCATCGCCATCACTTCGATCTGACTTCCCGTGCTCTTCGCCGCCCCGGACCCGCTCTTCACCGGACGCCTTCGGGGACTCCAAACCCATACCCTATGTCCGAATCGCGCACCTTTCTCGGGCAGCGGTCCGGCAAGAACCCGCTCCGGGGGTTTGTGTTTTCCCGGGAAAAGCGGTTTGCTTTCCGTCGTACTGCTTTTTGGATGAAAGGGAATCCGGTGGCTCAGAAGGTTCAGGTCCTTCTCGTCGACGACCTCGACGGCGGTGAGGCTGACGAGACCGTCACGTTTGCCCTCGACGGCAAGACGTACGAGATCGACCTCACCACCGCCAACGCGGACAAGCTCCGTGATCTGCTGGAGCCGTACACCAAGAAGGGCCGGCGCACCGGTGGCCGCGCCTCCGGCGGCCGGGGGAAGGCCCGTTCCGCCGCGTCCGGCGGCGGCAGCCAGGACACCGCGAAGATCCGCGCGTGGGCCAAGGAGAACGGTTACGAGGTGAACGACCGCGGCCGTGTCCCCGCCACGGTGCGTGAGGCCTACGAGAAGGCGAACGCCTGAGGTCCGTGCCCGGCCGCGGTGCCGGGGCCTCCTTAGGGAGTCCCGCACGGCGGACGCCGGTGCCGGCCGCGCCCGGACGCGCGGCCGCGGGGATCCGGGGGTGGCCGCCGTGCCGCCCCCGGACCCGTGTCCCGGGGCCCCGCCCCGTGCCCTTGGGCGCGTCTGCGCGGTGACCACCCACGGTGACGTCGGCCGGGGGCGTCACCTCCGGTGACGCGGCGGTACGGCGGGCGCCCCGGCCGGTCGATCGGGCCGTGACCCGGTGGCCCGGGCCGTCGGCGGGTTCCCGGCCCCGCTCTGCCCCGACTCCGGTCCTGCCCCGCTGCCCTGCCCCGCTGCCCGTGCCGCACCGCCGCCGGCGCCGGATTCCCATCCGGCCGGGAGCCGGACCGCGGCGCGTCCCTGCCCCGCCACATGCCCCGCCCGCTGGTGCCCCGGGGCCCGTCCGGCGGCCCCCGGCACCGGCTGCTTCGCCGGTCCCGGCCTCCGGACGCACGGACCCGTGGTGCGCCACTGCTCGACCCGCCGTTCCCCCGCGCCCGGCCCCCCGCGTGACGGCCGACGGGACCCCTGCCTCTCGCCGAAGATGTACGCGCCCGGCCCGGGCCCCGTGGCCTCGTGCCCCCGTGGCAACGCGGCCCCGTGAGCTCCGTCCAGCGGCCCCGGGGCCGGTTCCCCGAGCGGGGTGCGGCGCTGTCCGGACCGCCCCGCGCCACCCTGTCCGCGTCGCCGGGCCCGGCCGTGGCGATGAGTAACCGAATCGGCCGGAATGGTTACGGAGCGTCGATCCGCGGGTACGTCCAGTCGTAGCGATCGGGTGAGTGGAGCGCTCAAGGGGGCGCAACGGTGTTCGCCCGTAGCTGAGCGACGGGGGTCGCGCCGCATGGACCGCCGGTCCCCGGGGGTAAAGACTTGCCTAGTGGGGAGGGACGGAGCGCGGTTCCGCGGGGAGCAGGCACCGCCCGGCGTTCGCCATCGGCGTACTGCCGGCGCGGGTGGAGGCCTGGCCTGCGGGAACATCGTCTCGCACCATCGGGTTGGAGCTGTTGTCGGCTGTCCGGGGCAGGAGCCGGGGCAGGAGACTGGTGAGAGCACGTCCCCGTAACCGTCGGGGGTGATCCGGACGGGTGTCGGCAGATGGAATGAGCTGTCCCCGGTTGCGGGACTAGCATGCGGAAGGACAGGGAGGGGACCGTCCCCGATCTGCCCGACCGCTCTGAGGAGCGATTAACGATGTTCGAGAGGTTCACCGACCGCGCGCGGCGGGTTGTCGTCCTGGCTCAGGAAGAAGCCCGGATGCTCAACCACAACTACATCGGCACCGAGCACATCCTCCTGGGGCTGATCCACGAGGGTGAGGGTGTCGCCGCTAAGGCACTGGAGAGCCTCGGGATTTCGCTCGAGGCGGTCCGCCAGCAGGTGGAGGAGATCATCGGTCAGGGCCAGCAGGCCCCGTCCGGCCACATCCCCTTCACCCCCCGTGCCAAGAAGGTCCTGGAGCTGTCGCTCCGGGAGGCCCTTCAGCTCGGCCACAACTACATCGGCACCGAGCACATCCTGCTCGGCCTGATCCGCGAGGGCGAGGGCGTCGCCGCCCAGGTCCTCGTGAAGCTGGGCGCCGATCTCAACCGGGTGCGGCAGCAGGTCATCCAGCTGCTCTCCGGCTACCAGGGCAAGGAGGCCGCCACCGCCGGCGGCCCGGCCGAGGGCACGCCTTCGACCTCCCTCGTCCTGGACCAGTTCGGCCGTAACCTCACGCAGGCCGCCCGCGAATCCAAGCTCGACCCGGTCATCGGGCGCGAGAAGGAGATCGAGCGGGTCATGCAGGTGCTCTCCCGCCGTACGAAGAACAACCCGGTGCTCATCGGCGAGCCCGGCGTCGGCAAGACGGCCGTCGTCGAGGGCCTGGCCCAGGCCATCGTCAAGGGCGAGGTGCCCGAGACCCTCAAGGACAAGCACCTCTACACCCTCGACCTGGGCGCCCTGGTCGCCGGCTCCCGCTACCGCGGTGACTTCGAGGAGCGCCTGAAGAAGGTGCTCAAGGAGATCCGCACCCGCGGCGACATCATCCTGTTCATCGACGAGCTGCACACCCTGGTGGGCGCGGGCGCCGCCGAGGGCGCGATCGACGCCGCCAGCATCCTCAAGCCGATGCTGGCCCGTGGCGAGCTCCAGACCATCGGCGCCACCACGCTCGACGAATACCGCAAGCACCTGGAGAAGGACGCCGCCCTGGAGCGGCGCTTCCAGCCCATCCAGGTCGCGGAGCCGTCGCTGCCGCACACCATCGAGATCCTCAAGGGCCTGCGCGACCGCTACGAGGCGCACCACCGCGTCTCCATCACGGACGCCGCCCTGGTGGCCGCCGCGACCCTCGCCGACCGCTACATCTCCGACCGCTTCCTGCCGGACAAGGCGATCGACCTGATCGACGAGGCCGGCTCCCGGATGCGCATCCGCCGGATGACCGCGCCGCCGGACCTCCGCGAGTTCGACGAGAAGATCGCGGGCGTCCGCCGGGACAAGGAGTCCGCGATCGACTCCCAGGACTTCGAGAAGGCCGCCTCGCTCCGCGACAAGGAGAAGCAGCTCCTGGCCCAGAAGGCCAAGCGGGAGAAGGAGTGGAAGGCCGGCGACATGGACGTCGTCGCCGAGGTCGACGAGGAGCTGATCGCCGAGGTCCTCGCCACGGCCACCGGCATCCCGGTCTTCAAGCTCACCGAGGAGGAGTCCTCGCGGCTGCTCCGCATGGAGGACGAGCTGCACAAGCGCGTCATCGGCCAGAAGGACGCCATCAAGGCGCTCTCCCAGGCGATCCGGCGCACCCGCGCGGGTCTGAAGGACCCGAAGCGGCCCGGTGGCTCGTTCATCTTCGCCGGCCCGTCCGGTGTCGGTAAGACGGAGCTGTCCAAGACGCTCGCCGAGTTCCTCTTCGGTGACGAGGACGCGCTGATCTCCCTCGACATGTCGGAGTTCAGCGAGAAGCACACCGTCTCCCGCCTCTTCGGTTCGCCCCCCGGCTACGTGGGCTACGAGGAGGGCGGCCAGCTCACCGAGAAGGTGCGGCGCAAGCCGTTCTCCGTGGTCCTCTTCGACGAGGTCGAGAAGGCCCACCCGGACATCTTCAACTCGCTGCTGCAGATCCTGGAGGACGGTCGGCTGACCGACTCCCAGGGCCGGGTCGTGGACTTCAAGAACACGGTCATCATCATGACGACCAACCTCGGCACCCGGGACATCTCCAAGGGCTTCAACCTCGGCTTCGCGGCCCAGGGCGATGTCCAGACCAACTACGAGCGGATGAAGAACAAGGTCAACGAGGAGCTCAAGCAGCACTTCCGGCCGGAGTTCCTCAACCGTGTCGACGACACGGTGGTCTTCCACCAGCTCACCGAGGACAACATCATCAGGATCGTCGACCTGATGATCGCCAAGGTGGACGAGCGCCTCAAGGACCGCGACATGGGCATCGAGCTCAGCGGCGAGGCCAAGTCCCTGCTGGCCAAGAAGGGCTACGACCCGGTGATGGGCGCCCGGCCGCTGCGCCGGACGATCCAGCGCGAGATCGAGGACCAGCTCTCGGAGAAGATCCTCTTCAGCGAGCTGCGCCCCGGTCACATCGTGGTCGTGGACGTCGAGGGCGAGGGTGACCAGAAGAAGTTCACCTTCCGCGGCGAGGAGAAGTCCGCTCTGCCGGACGCCCCTCCGATCGAGTCCGCGGCGGGTGGCTCGGGCCCGAACCTGAGCAAGGAGGCGTGACCGCTCGCGCGGAGCGGTAGCCGGCCCGGAGCGGCCCCGGAACCTGAGGGTTCCGGGGCCGCTCCCCGGTCGGGGCCTGCGCCGCCCCGGCCGCCCCGGCGGTTCTCCCGGCGGCCGACGGTGGACGACGGGCGCCCGCGGTCGCCCGCTCCCCGGTCGCCCGCTCCCCGGGCGGCCGAGGCACACGGGCCCGCCGCCGGACGTCGCCCGCCCGTGCGTTCAGCGGCGGGTGGCCACGGTGACCGGGTCCGGCAGCCGGCCGACGCCCCGGAGCCCGTGAACGGCGGTGTGGTGCAGGAGCACCACCCGCAGCCGCTCCAGCCCCGCGAGCGGGGACAGGTCGGTCCCGGGCAGTGCCCGGTCCCCGGCCGGTTCCCGGACTTCGAGGTACACGACCCCGGGGAAGTGGCCGGGGACGGCGGACAGGTCCACCGGCTCGCCCCCGGTGCGGTGGATGACGAGATCGGTGACGCCGGGCAGGGCCGCGGCGCCCCGGCGGTGGGCCAGCGACCGGTCCGCGACATGGAGGGTGCGCAACGCGGGGAGCGCGCTCAGCCCGTCCCAGTCGGCCGGGTCGCGGGGGCTGCTCTCCGGGCCGAGCAGCAGGCGGTCCAGCCGGGGCCAGCGGCCGATGCCGCGCAGACCGCCCTCCGGGCGGCGCGATCCGGAGGCCACGACGGAGGTCAGCGGGGCGCCGGGCGGGAGGTCGTCCAGCCGCCAGTCCGCTTCGGGCAGGTCGAGGACCAGCCCTTCGAGCGCGGTCAGGGAGCGCAGGGGTGCCAGGGTGGGCACGCGCAGTGCGGACAGCGTCAGGTTCCGCAGCGGCAGCCCGGCGATGTCCGTGAGCCCCGGCAGGTCACCGCAGTCGGTGAGGGACAGCGCCCGCAGGTCCTTCAGCGGCCGCAGCACGGTGACGTCCCAGCCGGCGGTGAACCGGATCATCAGATGGGTCAGCCGGGTCCGCGTGGCGTAGCCCGGCAGCGCCGCCGCCGTCCGCGCCCCGCGCACGTCCAGCCGCGCCCGGCCGCCCAGTTCGCCGAGCACGGTGAGCTGTTCCGGGCTCTGGACGGTGAAGTACAGGTCGTCGTGGTGGAGGTGGGCCAGCACCTCCTCGGCGTAGTCCCGGGTGTCGAACCGCGACCAGGCCCAGGCGAGCTGGGACCGGACCGCCAGGTTCCGGTGGTCGCGGAAACGGGTGAGGAAGGGCAGGGCCGCGGCGGACTCGATGTGGCTGGCGGTGATGACGACGGTGGCCGCCGCGGAGTCCGTCAGCTCCTCCGGGCCCGGCAGGAGTTCCAGGACGAGCGGTCCGGCCGCCGCGAGTTCCCGGGCGCCCTCCGGGCCGGAGGGCGGGATCAGGGCCGCGGTGCGTTCCTCGACGGCCGTCCGCACCGCCGGGTCCAGTTCCACCGCGTGTTCCAGGCAGGCCGCCGCCAGCAGGTGGAGCCGCATCCGGGTGGCCGGGTCCCCGGCCCGGTCGCCGGCGGCGGTCAGCTCGCGGAGGATCTCCGCCCGTTCGCGCGGGCGGGCGTGGGCGACGGACATCCGGATGACGTCCTCCCACTGGGCGTCGGCCGCGTTGCGGACGAGCAGCCCGATGTCCCACTCCTCGACGGCGGCCTTGGCGCCCAGGAAGTCCTGGAAGGTGCGGTGGACGAACTCCACGGTGCCGTCGGCCGGTTCGCGCAGCAGGCCGCTGCGGAGCAGGAGATGGCGCAGGATCCGCGGGGCGTCGCCCTGGCGCGCGGCGGCCGGAACCGAGGGCAGCGCGTCGCCGATCATGCGCTCCGCGTGCTCGCGGGCCAGCTCCGTGCGGCCGTTGCGGATCAGCCAGTGGGCGATCCGCTGGAGGAGCTGGATCTGCGGCTCCTCGGTGAGCTGGATGTCGCCCGGCACCGGGATGTCCCGTTCCAGGTCGCGCCGGGAGAGCAGCATGCGCAGCGCCTCCTCGTACAGCTCCTTGCGGCCGGGTGGCAGATAGCCGTTCCGGGCCCGGTGCAGGGCGCAGACCATGGCGCACATCAGGGGGTTGGTGACGAGCCGGCCGAGGTCCCGCTGGGTGTGGACGGCCGCCCGCAGGGCGGTGCGGAGGCCGTCCAGCCCGGCGGCGTGCTCCGGGGTGCGGCAGCCGGCGCGGGCAGCGGCGTGCCAGCGGTCGATGAAGGAGGCCACGTCCTCGCGGCTCATCGGGGCGAGGGCCAGCTCCGCGAAGTCCTGGCCGGCGAGCCAGTGGCCGCCGACGGCGGAGGGGCGGGAGGTGACCAGCCAGAGGTTGCCCGGGTAGGCGATCAGCAGGTCGGCGAGCCAGCCGCGGGCGCGTTCCCGCTCCCGTTCCGGGATCTCGTCCAGCCCGTCGATCAGCAGCAGGCCGCGGTCGGCGCGGAGGACGCGGTCGGCCCAGCCCTCGGGCTGCGCGGAGTGCAGCGGGTTGCGCGCGGCGGCCAGGAAGGCGCCGGGGGAGGGAAGGGAGCCGGCGCGGACGAGGCTGCGCAGCGGCAGCACGAACGGCACCCGGTCCCCCAGCTCCTCCGCCATGCCGGCGGGGGGTTCCCGGCGCGCGGCGGTGACCGCCAGCCACTGGATGAGGGTGGTCTTCCCGGAGCCGGCGGCCCCGCGCAGCAGGACGCGCCGCCGGCCGCTGAAGAGCCGCTCGGTGGGGAGCGGGACCGGCGCCGGCTCCGCCGCGGCCGGTGTCCAGCCGTCGGTGCCTTCCAGGCCGTAGAAAGGGTCGCCGGGGGAGCCGGGGGCGCCGCCGCGGGCCGGCTCGCGCTCGGTCAGCTCCAGGCCGAGGTAGGCGGTGTCGAGCGGCCAGGCGGCCTCCGTGTGGTGGAGGTCGATGCCGACGATCGTCAGCGTGCCGTGCTTCCGCGCGACGTACTCCGCGTAGCGGCGCTCGAACTCGGCGTCGCGGCCGTCCGGGCGGGGGAGGCGTGCCAGTACCTCGTCCGTCTTGGCGATCAGTTCGGCCTGGCGGCGGGCCTGCTCCACCGCCGAGCGGGCCACGAACGTGGAGCGCCGGCTGAAGAAGTGCAGGACGTGCAGGCAGGCCGTCTCCAGGAGCCGCTCGTGGAGGCGGGCCGCGTCGGAGCCCAGCCCCCGCTCGGGGTGGCCGGAGGCGCGGCGCAGCTCCCGGGCGAGCGCCAGGTGGCCCAGTTCGACGGCCTGGACGTCGGTCATGGACAGCTCGCCGAGGGCGGACAGGGTCCGGGCCAGCGCGTCCGTGACCGCGCCCTCCTCGTCCCCGGTCACCGGGCGTTCGCCCGCCGTGACGGCGCGGTGGACCAGCTCGGCGGAGAGGCGGCGCAGATCGCCCTCGGTGAGGGTGCGCTTCTCGCCCGTGAAGGACAGGTGCCGGGAGAGCCGGACGGGCCGGTCCGTCAGGCCCGCGCCCGGGCCCTCCTGGACGAAGAGTCTCTTGATCAGCGGTGTGACGACGCTCGACGCCAGGCGCGCGCCGGCCACTGCGGGATCCATCCCAGCCCCCCGGGTCTCCGTGTCCGTCCCCTGCGTGCCTCCGGGCGCCGCGGCACCTCGTGGGCCCATGTTCCCCCGCGGTGACGCCCTTTGCGGCGGGCTCAGCCTAGTGGCGCGGCACCGCACGGACGGCCGCGGACCGGTGGCACCGTGCCCTCTCCGAACGGCCGGGCCGTCGCGCCGCCCCGGGCGGCGGGCCGCCGCCCCTGACGGAAGGTGCGGTACCGGCACCTCTTCCAGGCCGTGCGGGGGCGGGGGCGGCGACGGGCTTCGCGGCGGCCCCGGGGTCCGCGTCCTCCGGGCCGGTCCGGTGTTCCCCGGGGCCCGGCGGGTCCGGCCGGACGCACGGCGGCGGAGGGACCGCTCGCACTCCTCCTTCCGTCGGCGGGTCCGGACCCTTCGGCGGATGCCGGCGGCCGGACGGCCCGCCTAGCGTCGCCGGCATGGCACTCTCACCCCCACGAACCCGCCTGTCACCCCCCACGCGGATCGGCGTCGCGCTGGCCGCCGCCGCGCTGGCCCTGACCGGCTGCTCCGGCGGAATCGGCACGGCGGCGGCGGCCGCCGTGCCGGCCGCGCCCGCGCCCACCCCGGACCCGGTCGAGTGGGAGGAGTGCGGGAAGGGCCTGGACTGCGCCACCGTCGAGGTGCCGCTGGAGTACACCGACCCCGATGGTGAGCGGATCCCGCTCGCCGTGACCCGGCACCGCGCCACCGATCCGGACCGGCGTATCGGCAGCCTGTTCATCAACCCCGGCGGCCCGGGGGTGCCGGCCACCGAGACGGTCGCCTCCATCGACGCCGCCGAGGGCACGGGCCCCTACTCGCCCGAGGTCGTCGCCCGGTTCGACGTCGTCGGGGTGGACCCGCGCGGGGTCGGCGAGTCCGGGGCCGTGCGCTGCCTCACCGACGAGCAGCGGGCCGAGCAGGCGGCCGAGGACCGCGACCCGGCCCTCCCCGGCGGGAAGCGGTTCGGCGAACTGCTCGCCGACGCCCGCACCTTCACCCAGGGCTGCCTGGACCACCAGAGCCCCGAGTTCCTGGCGAGCCTGTCCACCGACAACGTGGCCCGGGACCTGGACCAGGTGCGTGCCGCGCTCGGCGAGGAGAAGATCACCTTCTACGGTGCCTCCTACGGGACGGTGGTGGGCCCCATGTACGCCACGCTGTTCCCCGGCCGCGTGCGCCAGATGGTGATCGACGCCCCGGTCGACACCGGCCTGTGGCAGAACGACCCGCTGCGGCTCCTGGACGAGGTCGCCCGGTCCAACGAGGAGACGCTCGACGCCTGGTTCGACACCTGCCGCTCCGAGGGCGTGCAGGTGTGCGCCTTCGGCGACGGTGACCCCGAGGCCGCGTTCGACGCGCTGATCGCCGAGTTGGAGGCGGAACCGCTGAAGGTGCCGCCGACGGAGGGCGGTTCGCCGGGCGGCACGCTCGACGGGGCGATGGCCCTGGAGGCGGTGCGGGCCGCGGCGGGCAGCCGGCTGCTGTGGCCCACGCTCACCGCGAGCCTGCTCGCCGCGGAGCGGGGCGACGGCAGGGCCCTGCACTTCGTGGCCTCGCTGATCACGATCGCGCCGTTCGGCGCCCCGTTCGCCACCCTCCAGGAGCCGCACAACGGCGTCCGGTGCGTCGACTGGCCGGAGCTGGACGACCTGTCCGAGCACCGGGCCGCGGCGAAGAAGATCACCGCACGCGGCGAACGGCTCGGCAGCCGGGCCGCCTACAGCGCGCTCAACTGCGCGCTGTGGCCCGTCGCGAACGAGGACCGTTTCACCGGGGAGCTCACCGGCGCCGGCGCCCCGCCGATCCTGGTGGTCGGCGGCCGGCTGGACAACGTCTCCCCGCACCACTGGGCCGAGTCCATGGCGGACCGGCTGGAGGGCGCCGTCCTGCTCACCCGTGAGGGCGTCGGCCACGTCTCCTACCGCACCAGCGGCCCGTGCGTCGACAAGGCCGTGGACGCCGTACTGATCGACGGCAGGCAGCCGGCCGACGGCACCGTCTGTGACGACACACCCCCCGCCACCACCCGGCCGCCCGGCGCGTAGGCGGGCCCGGGGCGGCACGGACCGCGGTCCGTGCCGCCCCGGCGGGCGCCGGGCTCTCCCCCGGCGGGCGCCGGGCTCTCCCCCGGAGGGCCCGGCTCACCCGTTCACGGGCCCGGGCCGCACGGCCGGACCCGCTCAGGGCGGGACCGGCCGTGAGCGGCGGGGTGGCCGGGCCCTGGCCGGGGTCCTCGCCCCGGCCACCGCGATCCGGCGCGGCGGGACCGCCGGAGCCCTTGCCGGACGTTCCCCGACCGCTCGCGGCCACGGGGAACGGCGGCCACCGGGAGGAGCGGTCACCGGGAACATCGGCCGCTGAGACCATGGGACACACATCAAGGCACGGACCGGTGAGCGGAGGGGTGGGAACCGTGGTGCGGACACCCCGGGAGGTGGTGCGTGGCCGGGTGGCCGACGCCGCCCTGATCGCGGTGGCCGCCGTCGTGGCGCTGATCACGGTGGTGGACCAGGTGAAGGGCCCGGTGCCGGTGTCCGCCTGGGCCCTGTACGCGGATTGGGTCACGGGGGCGCTCGGCCTCCTCGCGCTGGGGTGGCGGCGGCGGTTCCCGGTCGTGATCGGCGTCGCCCTGGCCGTGGCCAGTTCGTTCTCGGAGACGGCCGCCCCGGCCGCGGTCGTCGCCCTGTTCACCGTCGCGGTGCACCGCCCGGCCAGGGCGACGGCCGCCGTGTGCGGAATCAGCCTCGCGGCGCTCGGCGTGTACCAGCTGCGGTGGCCCGAGGACGCGGCCCCGCAGCTCACGGTGTTCGTCATCATCGGGCTGGGGCACCTCGCCACCGTGGCGTGGGGGATGTCCGTGCGCAACCGCCGGGCCCTGGTCGCCTCCTTGCGGGAGCGGGCGCTGGCGGCCGAGGCCGAGGCGCGGCTCCGGGCCGAGCGCGCCGAGCGGGAGGCACGGGACGCCCTGGCGCGGGAGATGCACGACGTCCTCGGACACCGGCTCTCGCTGCTCAGCGTCCATGCGGGCGCTCTCGCCTTCTCCCAGGGCGCGCCGGCCGAGGACCGGGCGCGGGCGGCCGAGGTGGTCCGGGAGAACGCGCACCGGGCCCTCCAGGACCTCCGTGAGGTGATCGGGGTGCTCCGGGCCCCGGTGGGCGAGCTGCCGCTGCCGGGGGCCGGGGACATCCTGGAGCTGATCGACGAGGCCCGCCGGGCGGGCACGCCGGTCGAGCTGCGGGACGAGGCCGGGGTGACGACCGGGGAGCGGAGTCTCCCGGGGACGCAGGGCCACACGCTCCACCGCCTCGTGCAGGAGGGGCTGACCAATGTGCGCAAGCACGCCGCGGGCGCGCCGGTGGTGGTGCGGATCACCGGCCGGCCCGGGGACCACGTGAGCGCCGAGGTGGTGAACGCGGCGCCGGCGGGCCCGCCCCCGCACCCCGGCGGTTCGGCGGTCGGGCTGCGCGGGCTGGGGGAGCGCGCCCGGCTGGTGGCCGGGCGGCTCGACCACGGGCCGACGGACGCGGGCGGCTGGCGGGTCCGGCTCCGGCTACCCTGGCCGTCGTGATCCCTCCCCTGCCCGCCGGTGAGGCGCCCGACGGTGACGCGGGCGGCGCCCGGCCGGTCATCGACGTGCTGGTGGCCGACGACGACCCCGTGGTCCGGTTCGGGCTGAGGATGATGCTGGGCGGAGCGCCTGACCTGCGGGTGGTGGCCGAGGCCGGCGATGGCGCGGAGGCGGTGGAGCTGGCCCGGCGCCACCGGCCCGACGTGGTGCTGATGGACATCCGGATGCCCGGCACCGACGGGCTCACCGCCACGGAGACCCTGCGCGCCCGGCCGTCCGCCCCGCAGGTCATGGTGCTCACCACCTTCGACGCCGACGCCCACGTGCTCCGTGCCCTCAGGGCCGGTGCGGCGGGGTTCCTCCTCAAGGACACCCCGCCGGACGAGCTCGTCCTGGCGATCCGGCACGCGGCGCGGGGGCGCCCGGTGCTCTCGCCCGAGGTGACGCGCCGCCTCATCGCGCGGGTCGCGGAGGCGGGCCAGGACACGCGGCGGGACGCCGCCCGGCGCCGTCTCGGTGTGCTCGCCGACCGGGAGCGGACGGTCGCGGCCGAGATCGGCGCCGGGCGCACCAACGCGGAGATCGCCGCGCGGCACCACCTCGGCCTGACCACGGTCAAGACCCACGTGTCGGCGATCCTCGCCAAGCTGGACCTCAACAACCGGGTGCAGGTGGCCCTGCTCGTGCAGGAGGCGGGGGCCCTCCCCCCGGAGTGACCGGACCGGCGCGCCCGCCGTCCCCCGCGGGCCCCCGGGGACCGGTTGTCCGGCCGCGCCCCGCGGCCGGACGCCGCCCGGGCGGTCCGGACCTCCCCCGGCTGAGCGGCGGCCCGCCGTTCCCCGGCACCCTCCGGTGCCGGTACGCGAGACGGCCGGGCAGCCGGCCGGAGGGGGAGCCCCGCACCCCCTCGGGAGGAGCCCCGCACCCGCTCGGGAGGAGCCCCGCACCGCCCTTCCGCCCCTGTTACCGGTGACGTGTCCCACGTGGCGCGCATCACGTACGAGCGCCGATAGGAGCGGGGACGGGCCGGTTCCGCCCGGATCCGGAGGGGGTCCGTACGCGGAGTCACCGCGGCGTGACGGGATGGGGCGGTTTGCCCACCCCATGGGCGGGGGAGCGGTCGCGATCCGTGCCCCCGTGAGGGCGTCCCGGGCCCGGGTCCGGTGCCGGTGGCGAGGTGATCGCCAGGTCGGCGCGTGGGGGATTTGTTCCTATCTGACCTAGTAGAGGGGGGTCTTGAACCCCCTCCCCGGTCTGGGTTACCAAGGTAGGGCGCAAGCGGACATCTGCCGCGAAACGCGCACTCCCCCCACTCAGGAGGTAACTCCTTATGTTCAAGCACGCCCAGTTCCTGACCAGCATGACTCCCCTGAGCCGTCGCGCCGCCCTGATGGCCGCCGGTGCCGGAGCCACCGCCGCGCTCGGGACCGGTGTCGCGCTTGGTACGCAGGGTGGCGCGGACATCGCGCCCCAGACCACGGCGACCCAGGTGGCCGAGTCCACGACCGGCGTCAGCGCGCTGAAGGCCCAGGCGGGTGCCCAGCAGAAGGCCGCCGGCGCGACGGCCACGGCGCAGAAGGCCGCCGCGAAGCCCGCTGCCACCCCTGCTTCCTGGGTGAAGCCGGTGGACAGCTACACCAAGGGCCCGGGCTTCGGTCTCGGCGGTGACCGCTGGTCGCACAAGCACTCCGGGCAGGACTTCGCCGCGCCCACCGGCACCTCGGTGAAGAGCGCGCACGGCGGCACCGTGGTCCAGGCCGGCTGGGGTGGGTCCTACGGCAACAACATCGTGGTGAAGCACGGCGACGGCGTCTTCACCCAGTACGGCCACCTCTCGAAGATCACCGTCCCGGCCGGCACCCAGGTGAAGACCGGGCAGGAGATAGGCAAGGTCGGCTCCACCGGTAACTCCACCGGTCCGCACCTGCACTTCGAGACCCGGACGACTCCGAACTACGGTTCCGGTGTCAACCCGGTGGCCTTCATGGCCCAGCGCGGCGTCCAGCTGTGACGGAAGGCGGTATCCCTCCGCTCCGCGGGTCCTCCGCGACCTGAGGCGGTGAGCACCGGGCGGCCCGGCCGATCAGCCGGGCCGCCCGGCCGTGCCGCCGCCGTCGGCCGCGGTGATCAGATCGAGGGCGACCTCGAGGATGGCGGCACGCTTCTCCTCGGGGTCGCCCTCGATGTCGCGCAGGGCGAAGGTGCCCGCGTGGATGGTGAAGAGCGCGCTGATCGCCCGTACCTGCCCGGACAGCGGCGCGTCCTCCTCCCGGATCAGCTCGAAGAGGGCGAACATCCGCTTCTTGAAGGTCTCGCCGACGCTCAGGTCCCGCACCGCCGCCTGGTTCTCCTGGACGAAACGGAAGACCGGGGAGGCCTCGTCGAGGGCGGCGCTGTAGCGGCGCAGCAGCTCCCGCCTGGTCTCCAGGGTCGGGGGCTGCTCCCGTCCCCAGGCGATGAGGTCGTCCAGGGGCCGCGCCAGATCCTGGAAGACGGAGACGAGAATGTCCTCCTTGGTGCGGAAGTGGTAGTACAGCGCGGCCTTGGTGACGTCCAGCTGCTCGGCGATCTCCCGGAGTGAGGTCTTCTCGTAGCCCTGCTGGACGAAGAGGGAGAGCGCGGCGTCCTGGATACGGCGGCGCGTGTCGCCCCGGCGCGTGTGCGGTGTGGCCACGGTGGCTCCCCTGCTCCCCTGTCGTGCGTGCCCCGGCCGGGCGGGCGCGCCGGAGGCCGGCGGTGCCCGCGCCGGGCGCGCGGCTCCGCCCCCGGGCGGCCGGGCCATGACCCCGAATTTACTTGACGCCCGGCAAGTTGGCGGGCTAGCTTCCCACCATACTGCGCTAGCCGGGCGGCAGGTAAGTCGGCCGGGGGTCTTTTCGCACACCCGCGAGGGGTGGGGCCCCCGAGGTCCGCAGCCGTACCGGCCGCGCGCCACCGGAACCGATGCCCTGCGGGGGAGTTACGCCCATGACCCGATCCACCAGCCGGCCCGCGCCCGCCCCCGGGCGATCCGGGCGGACGACGAAGACGCCGCCCGGCGCCCCGCCCGACGGGGCGGAAGACCTCGCCTCCCCCACGGCGGACGCCTCCCCGGAGAGCCCGCCGCCGGGTACCGGGGCGCGCCCCGCCCGCAGCGTCCGCGTGGTGCTGCTCGCGCTGATGATCGCGATGCTGCTCGCCATGCTCGACAACATGATCATCGGCACCGCGATGCCGACGATCGTCGGCGAGCTGGGCGGGCTCAACCACCTCTCCTGGGTGGTGACCGCCTACACCCTGGCCACCGCGGCCTCCACCCCCATCTGGGGCAAGCTCGGCGACCTCTACGGCCGCAAGGGCATCTTCATCACCTCCATCGTGATCTTCCTGATCGGCTCGGTGCTCTCCGGTGCCGCGCAGACCATGGGGCAGCTCATCGGCTTCCGCGGGGTGCAGGGGCTGGGCGCGGGCGGGCTGATGGTCGGCGTGATGGCGATCATCGGCGATCTGATCCCGCCCCGGGAGCGCGGCCGGTACCAGGGGATGATGGCCGGGGTCATGGCGTTCGCGATGATCGGCGGCCCGCTGGTCGGCGGCACCCTCACCGACACCCTCGGCTGGCGCTGGAGCTTCTACATCAACCTGCCGCTGGGCGCGGTCGCCCTGGTCATGGTCTCCACGGTGCTGCACCTGCCGAAGAAGCGGTCCAAGGCCCGGATCGACTACGCGGGCGCCGCGCTGCTCACCGTCGCCATCACCGCGATGGTGCTCGTCACCACCTGGGGCGGGACCGAGTACGACTGGGACTCCCGGGAGATCGTCTCCCTGGCCACCCTCGCCGTGCTCGCCGGCCTGGCGCTGCTGCTGGTGGAACGCCGGGTCGCGGAGCCCGTGCTGCCGCTGCACATCTTCCGCAGCCGCAACTTCTCGCTGATGACGCTGATCGGCTTCCTGGTCGGCTTCGTCATGTTCGGCGCGATGACCTTCCTGCCGCTCTACCAGCAGACCGTGCAGGGCGCGTCGGCCACCAACTCCGGGCTGCTCCTGCTGCCGATGCTGCTCTCCATGATGCTCGTCTCGCTCTTCGCGGGCCGGGCCACCACCCGCACCGGCCGGTACAAGACCTTCCCCATCGCCGGCGGGGCGCTGATCGTCACCGGGCTGTTCCTGCTCTCCACGATGGACACCGGCACCAGCCGGCTCGTCTCGGGCTGCTACATGGCCGTCCTGGGCGCCGGGCTCGGCTTCCTCATGCAGATCACGATGCTCGTGGCGCAGAACAGCGTCGAGATGCGGGACATGGGTGTCGCCTCCTCGACGACCACCCTGTTCCGCACGGTCGGCGGCTCCTTCGGGGTGGCGCTCATGGGCGCCCTCTTCACCCAGCAGGTGCAGGATGCCATGGCCGGGCGCGGCGGGCCCGGTGCCCCCTCCTTCTCCGAGGGCGCGGCGCAGCTCGACGCGGCGAGCCTGGCCGAGCTGCCGGCCGCCGCCCGGGAGGCGTACCAGTCCGCCGTCTCCGCCGGTACGCACATCGTCTTCCTGATCGCCGCGTGCGTGGCCGTGGTCGCCTTCGTGGCGGCCTGGTTCGTGCACGAGGTGCCCCTGCGGGGCGAGGGCCCCGGCGAGGCGTCGGAGGAGCCGGGGAACGCCGGGACGGCCGCGGCCGCGGTGGCGGCGCCGCCCGGATCCGCGGCGGTGACCGGCGGCACGGACGGTGAGACGGGCCCGGGCGAGGCGTCGGCGGAGCCGGGGAACGCCGGTACGGCCGCGGGGCCGGACGGCGCCGCCGGGGGCGGCGGTCCCGCGGCGCCGAAGGAGCCGGCCGGCCGGCCGGGCTGAGCCCCGGTGGGCCGGCGCGGGCCGTCGCCGGCCCACCGGACCGGTGGGCGGTCGGCGAGCCGGGCGGGAGGGCCCGAGGTGTCCCGTGCGTGCCGCTCGCCGTCCCCGCGGGGACCGTCCCGCCGTGATGGGCGCGGGGCACGCTCGTCCCTCGTCTCAGGGCCCTCAAGGGCTCGCCCGGGCCGTCCCGGCCCTCCGGCCGCACCCGGCCCCCGGACCGGGTGCGGCCCGTTCCGGGCGTGTGGACCACGTCCGCGCCGCCCACCGCTGCCCCCGGCCGCGGCCCGGTGCTCCCGGCAGGACTTCGGGCGCCGGGCGCCGGGCGCGGGGAGAACCGCGGGCCGGAGCACCGCCGGCGGAGGCGCGCGCCGTCGGCGGTCCTCCCGTCAGCGACGCGGCTGCGTTGGCACCGTCACCACGGGGATGCCGCCGCCGGGGGTGGGCGCCGTCCCCGGCAGCCAGAGCAGGGCCAGCGCCCCGCCCCCGGGCGCGTTGCGGAAGGTGAGCGCCGCGCCGAGGATGCGTGCCTGCCCGGCGGCGATGGTCAGGCCGAGGCCGTGCCCGCGCCCGGAGCGGTCCGCGCTGCCGGTGCGGAACCGGCTCGGCCCCTCCGCCAGCAGCTCCGGCGGGAACCCCGGCCCGTGGTCGCGCACCCGCAGCACGCGGCCCTCCACAGTCACCCGGACCGGCGGCCTGCCGTGTTTGGCGGCGTTGGCCAGGAGGTTGCCGAGCACCCGTTCCAGCCGCCGGGGGTCGGTCCGCACCCGCGTGCCCCGGACGATCTCCACCTCCGCCTCGGGGGCGAGGACCCGCACCCGGCGGGCGACGAACTCGCCCAGGGCGACCTCCTGAAGGTCGGGCCGCTCGGTGGCGCTGTCCAGCCGGGCCACCTCCAGGACGTCCTCCACCAGCGTCCGCAGCGCCTGCGCGCGGTCCCTGACCAGCTCCGACGGGCGGCCCGGGGGCAGCAGCTCCGCGGCCGTCACCAGACCGGTCACCGGGGTGCGCAGCTCGTGCGCGATGTCGGCCGTCACCCGCCGCTCGGCCTCCAGCCGCTGCTGGAGCGCGTCCGCCATGGCGTCGACCGCCCGCGCCAGGTCGTCCGTCTCGTCGGCGGCGATCCCGCCGATCGCCTCCCGGACCCGGGCGCCGGTGTCCCCCTCGGCGACCTCGGTCGCCGCCGCCGCGGCCCGCCGCAGCCGCTGGGAGAGCTGACCGCCCACGAGCACCCCCAGCAGGCAGCCGCCGCCCACCACGCCGAGGGAGCCGATGAGCAGGGCCCGGTCCAGATCGCCCAGCACGGTGTAGCGGTCGTCGAAGCGGGTGTGGATGGAGAGCACCCGCCCGTCGGCCAGCGGGACGGCGGCCCACACCTCCGGCGGGCCGTCGCCGGTGTCCTCCAGGTACGTGGCCCGCAGTCCGCCGCGGACGGCTTCGCGGAGCTCCGGGGGCAGCGCGGGGTCGTCGATCTGTGCGTCGAAGTTGAGCCGCCCGGTGGACTCGTAGATGCGCTGGGCGAACTTCACCCGCTCGTCCTGGATGTCGCGGCTCCCGTCGAGCAGGGAGACCCGGGCGGCGTTGTGGACGACCAGCGAGAGCGCCACCGCCACCAACGCCCCCACCAGGGCGATCGCGGCGCTGAGCTTCCAGCGGAGGCCGATGCGCAGCCGCAGCCCGGCGCGGTCGGCCCGGCGCGCGCCGGAGAGCCGGCGCCGGAGCCGGCCCGGACGCCCGGGCGGACGGCCTTCCGCGCCGGCGGGCGGGTCGGCCGCGCCGGTGGCACCGCCCGGGGCGGCCCCGGGCGGGGGCGTCGATCCGGCGGGTCCGGGGCCTCGCCGGGCTTCCGGGCCGGGTCCGGCGCCGGGGCCGGGGGACGGGGTGGGCGCGGGCACGGCGGGCGTCAGCCCCGCAGCTTGTAGCCGAAGCCGCGCACCGTGTCGATGCGGTCCTGGCCGATCTTCGTACGGAGCCGCTGCACATGGACGTCCACGACGCGGGTGTCACCGCCCCAGTCGTAGTCCCAGACGCGCTCCAGCAGCCGGTCGCGGGAGAGCACCGTGCCCGGCGCGGCGGAGAACTCCAGCAGCAGCCGCATCTCCGTCGGGGTCAGGGCGACGCGCTCGCCGGAGCGGCGCACCTCCATGCCGTCCCGGTCGATCTCCAGATCGCCGAAGCGCAGCGGCTCGCCGCCCGCTCCCGCCTCCCGCGCGCCCCCGCCCTCCGGGCCGCCGGCGTGGCCGAAGCGGCGCAGCACCGCGCGGATCCGCGCGACGAGCACGGCGCTGTCGAACGGCTTGGTCACGTAGTCGTCGGCGCCGGCCTCCAGGCCGAGCACCACGTCGATGGAGTCGGCCCGCGCCGACAGCATGATCACCGGCACGGTCGACTCGTCCCGGATGCGCCGGCAGAGGCTGACCCCGTCCAGGCCCGGCACCATGACGTCGAGCAGCGCGATGTCGGGCCGGTCGCCGCGGAACAGCTCCAGCCCCGTCAGCCCGTCCGGTGCCGCCGTCACCGCCAGGCCGGCGCGCTCCAGGGCGAGTTGGGTCGCCTCCCGGATGACGTCGTCGTCCTCGACGAAGAGCACATGGGTGGCCGCCATCGTCCGCCGTCCTCACTCGTCCGTTCTCCGCCGGCCCGCGCCGGCGCCGTCTCGCCCCGTCCACCGCCCGGGCCCCCGGTCCATTGCCCGGCCCCCCGGCCGCCGGCCGGTCTCACTCCGCCGGCCGCGGCGCCGGGCTGTCCTGGGCGACACCGCCGCCCGCCGACTTGCTGTAGTCGTTGTGGATGCGCCCGCGTTCGACGAAGTCCCCGCTCCGCCACCGGTAGGTGACGACCTCCTCGCCGGAGGGGCAGCAGACCCGGTCGCCCTCCGCGTAGATCTGCTTGGTGACCTCCAGCTCCTCACCGCTGATCTCGGCGTAGACCGGCCCGGTCTCGTCCGCGAAGATCTTGCGGTACATCGGGCCCGTGGTCTGGGCGCCCCGGGTGGGCCGGTTCTCCGCACGGTAGACGTAGGAGCCGACACCGAAGGAGTCCTCGCAGGTCAGGACGTTGATGACGACGTCGGGACCGGAGTTGCCGGTGAGCGAGCCGTAGCTGACGTCGATCGGGTAGTCGTCGGCCGCGCACGGCCTGAGCGCCCTGCGTATCGACGGGTCCACCGAGGGGTCGTTCTTGATGAGCCGTACCGGGTCCACCTTCTCCGGGGTCGGTGAGGACGGCGCGGGCGTGGGCGCCACCGTGGACGCCGCGACCCGGGCCGGCCCCTCCTCGCGCACACCGGAGCCGGTCACGGAGCAACCGGCCAGGAGCAGCGCGGTGGTGGCGGCCCCCGCGGCCACCACACCGGCGCGGCGCGGACCCGCCGGGACGGCGCGGGTGCGCGGGCGCGTCCGGGCGGGTCCGGGGAGGCCCGGGAAACCCCGGGGCCGGTCGTCGTCGTTCAGGCCGCGCACTGCGGCTGCCCCCGATCCATGCGTTCGCCGCGGCCTGGCGGCACGGCCACCGGCTCACGGCTCTCCAGCTCCTGGCGCATCCGGGCCAGGGCCCGGTGGAGGGTGCTCTTCACGGTGCCGGTCGACATACCGAGCGCCGCGGCCGTCTCCTCCGTGCTCATCTGTTCCCAGTGTCGCAGCACCACCACGCTCCGCTGCTTCGGGGCCAGCACGCGCAACACCTCCATCAGCAGGGCGCGGTCGGCCCGCTGCTCGGCGCCGTCGTCCAGGCTGGTCTCCGGGAGCTGCTCGACGGGGACCTCGTCCAGCTTGCGCGCGCGCCACCACTCGGTGCGGGTGTTGAGCATCACCCGGCGCAGATAGGCGTCGGCGAGCGACTTGTCGGCGATCCCCTCCCAGCGCCCGAACGTCCGCGCCAGCGCCGTCTGAAGCAGGTCCTGGGCGTCCACCGGGTCACGGACCAGCCGGCGGGCGCTGCGCAGCAGGGCGTCCTGCCGGCTCCGTACGTACTCCTCGAACCCCAGTACCTCGGTCTCCGCCATCGCCGACCGCCTCCGTCCCCGCCGATCAATCCCCGTGTCCGCCGGTTCGCTCCGGCACGCGGACGACGCTACTGAGCGGCTGTAACGGAGTGGCGCGAGCCGTCCGGCGGTGGACGCACGGCAACCCATCGGTTGTGTAACAACCCCGCGCGCGGGGGCATGGGACGACGGGCGGAAGGGGAAGGGTGGCGACCGTTTCGGGGGCTTGGGGCTTGGGGCTTGGGGCTTGGGGCTGGGGGCTTGGGGCTTGGGAGGTCGGGCGCCGGGCTCGGGTGGCGGGGTCGGGGAGTTGGCGGTGCGGGGTGTGCGGGGGTGTGCGGGCCGTGGGGCGCGCCGCGCGGACGGCTGCCGGCGGGCCGTCCTGCGGAGGCCGGCGAGGTCAGGTCAGCGGCAGCCGGTAGGTGCCGCCCGGCAGCGGTTCCACCAGGCCGTCGGCGACGAGGCCGTCCAGCGCCCGGGCCCGCTGGACCGGTTCGTGCCACACGGCGTCCAGCTCCTCCTGCGCCACCGGGCCGGTGGCCTCCCGGAGGACGGCGAGCAGCTTGCCGCGTACCTGGCGGTCCGTACCGGCGTAGGTCTGCCCGCGCCGCGGCGGGCCGTCGTGTGCGGGGGAACCCGCGAGGCGCCAGGCGCAGTGCGCCGCGATCGGGCAACGGACGCACGCGGGGGCGCGCGCCGTGCATACCAGCGCCCCCAGTTCCATGGTGGACGCCGCCCAGCGCGCCGCCGTGGCCTCGTCCTCGGGCAGCAGGGCGTGCGCCAGCTTGCGCTCGGCCGCGGTGGTGGCCGTCGGCGGGTACCGGACGCCGGTCAGGGCGCGGGCGAAGACGCGGCGGACGTTGGTGTCCAGCACGGCGTGGCGCCGTCCGTACGCGAAGGAGGCTACGGCGGCGGCCGTGTACTCCCCGACACCCGGCAGGGCCAGCAACGCGGCGTGGTCGTCGGGCACCTGGCCGCCGTGGCGCTCCGCGATCGCCCCGGCGGCGGCGTGCAGCCGGAGCGCGCGCCGGGGATAACCCAGCCGCCCCCAGGCGCGGACGGCCTCGCCGGGGGGTTCGGCCGCGAGAGCGGCGGGGCGGGGCCAGCGCGCCAGCCACTGCTCGTGCACCGGCAGCACCCGGCTGACCGGGGTCTGCTGGAGCATGAACTCGCTGACCATGACCGACCACGCGCCCGCGTCCGGGCGGCGCCAGGGCAGTTCACGGGCGTGTTCGTCGAACCAGTCGATGACCGAGGAGTGGAGGGCGGGGATCGGGGGGAGGGCTGCCGCGGGAGGCGCGAGGCCGGCGGGGTGCGCGAGGTCTGCGGGGGCAGGCGGCGCGGGGCGGGGGGCGCGGGGCGACGGCAGATCCGCCGGACCGGCCGCGGTACCGGCTGCGGCGTCGGCTGCCGTACCGGATGCGGTACCGGTGTCGGTGCCGAAGCCGGTGTCGTCACCGGTGTCGGGGGCGGGGGGACCGGGGGTGTGGGCGGTGGCACTCATGGCCTTCCGATCCTGCCAGACCAGCGGTCCGTGGCCCCGGCCGTCCCCCGCCCCGTGGCGGGGCCGGCTCTCCGCCGGTTCGTGCCGTCCGCACGTCCGGAAGGGGCGGCGCGGGGCCGCGCCGGTCACCGCCCGGGGCCGGACGGCGGTGCGCGGCGATGTGCCGTACCGCGACCCGTACCGCACCGCGACCCGTACCGCGGTTCCGGCGCGGAACGGCGGTGCGCAGGGGGGCCGATGGGCCCCGACGGGACCGAACCGGAATGATGATCGTTGAAATTTGCCGTGGCGGCGGCGGGTGTACCGCGGTACCGGGCCTCTTCTCTCGTAAGGTTTCCGCGTGGGTTCTCTGCGCAAGCCTGTCGGACCGCTCCCCTCCTCCATCTACTGGCGCCGGAGGGCCGTCGTCCTGCTCCTGGTCGTCCTGTTGGCGGCGCTCGTGTTCTGGGCCCTCAGCTCCGCGGGCGGTGGCGGGAGCGGTGGCGGGGACGGGGCCGACGGCCGCGGGCCCGTGGAGTCCATCACGCCCGGCCCCACCACCTCCGGGCCCGCGATCAGCGAACGCCCCGGCGGGCGCGAGGACTCCGGCGGCAACGGCGGCGGGGACTCCGGCGGTTCGGGCTCCACGGGTGGCGACGGCGGCGACGGCGACGGGGCGGAGGACGGCGCGGGCGGTGGCCCGGACGGCTCCGGTGGCCCGGGCGGCGGTTCCGGTACGGGCGGCTCCGGCACGGGCGGTGGCGGAGGCGGCGGCGCGGGACGGGGCGTGCCCTCCGGGGTGGCCCTGCCCGACTGCCGCGCCGGTGAGGTCAAGCTCAAGGTGCGCCCGGACGAGAACACCTACGAGCCGGGCGAGAAGCCGGAGTTCGAGCTGATCGCCGAGAGTTCCGCCGACCGCGACTGCGAGGTGGACTTCGGCGAGCGGTCCGCGGTGCTCACCATCACGCGCGCCGACGAGGACGACCCGCTGTGGGCCTCCGACGACTGCCTCAAGGAGAGCCGGGACATCCGGCTGCGCGTCCCCGCCGGCGGGACGGCCACCTCCACGGTGACCTGGGACCGCGAGCCGAGCGAGCGCAAGTGCGCCACACCGCGCAAGGGTTCGGCGAAGGCGGGCACCTACCTGGTCGAGGTGGAGGCCAAGGGGATCGACAAGGCGGAGGCGTCCTTCGTGCTGGCCAAGGACTGAGCCACCGCGGAGCGGCCACCCCGGGGGCCCTGGCGTCTCGGGGGACAGGTGTCCCGGGGGACGGCGCACACCGCGTCGTCAGACGTAGCGTTCCAGGATCGAGGACTCCGCCAGCCGGGACAGCCCCTCGCGCACCGAGCGGGCCCGGGCCTCGCCCACCCCGCCCACCGTCTGAAGGTCGTCGACGCTCGCGGCGAGCAGCTTCTGCAACCCGCCGAAGTGCTCGACCAGCCGCTCGATGATGGCGTTCGGCAGCCGCGGCACCTTCGCCAGCAGCCGGTAACCGCGCGGCGACACCGCCGAGTCGAGGGTCTCCGGCGCGCCGCTGTACCCCAGCGCCCGGGCCACCACGGGAAGTTCCAGCAGCTCGGTGTGGGAGAGCTTGTCCAGCTCGGTGAGCGCCTCCGGCACGGTACGGGTCCGCTTGGCCGTCGGCTCCGGCACGTAGTCCCGCACCACCAGCTCGCGCTCCGGCTCCACGCCCGCGATCAGCTCGTCGAGCTGGAGCGAGAGAAGCCGGCCGTCGGTGCCCAGCTCGACCACGTACTCGGCGATCTCCGTGGCGATCCGGCGGACCATCTCCAGCCGCTGGGCGACGGCGGAGACGTCCCGCACCGTCACCAGATCCTCGATCTCCAGGGCGGAGAGGGTGCCGGCGACCTCGTCGAGCCGGAGCTTGTACCGCTCCAGCGTGGCGAGGGCCTGGTTGGCGCGGGAGAGGATCGCCGCCGAGTCCTCCAGGACCCGCCGCTGCCCGTCCACGTAGAGCGCGATCAGCCGCATCGACTGGCTCACCGACACCACGGGGAAGCCGGCCTGGATGGAGACGCGCTGCGCCGTGCGGTGCCGGGTGCCCGTCTCCTCGGTGGGGATCGAAGCGTCGGGGACGAGCTGCACCCCCGCGCGCACGATCTTGGTGATGTCCTTGTCGAGGATGAGGGCGCCGTCGAGCTTGCAGAGCTCGCGCAGCCGGGTGGCCGAGAACTCCACGTCGAGGACGAAGCCGCCGGAGCACATCGACTCGACGCTCCGGTCCATGCCGAGGACGATCAGACCGCCGGTGTTGCCGCGGAGGACGCGCTCCAGCCCGTCGCGCAGAGCGGTACCGGGCGCGACCGCGCTCAGTGAGGCGCGCATCAGGCTCTCGGCACCGGAGCTTCCACCGGACTTGCCGGGAGTCCCTGCCCGGTCGTTGGCTGCCACTGCACTCCTCCGGTCGCGGAATTCGGGGCCCGGGTGCGTATGTACGGGCGAGACCAGGGCAAAGTCTACCGGCGGCCGGACGACTTGTGTGGTGCGTCTCCCGTGCGGAGCGTGCGGGCGCCGCCCGCGTGCGCCGGGGCGCACGCCGTGAGCCCCGGCGAGGCGACGGCCGGGCACCCCGTCCGGACGCCCGCCGGTCCGGCCCCCGGCGGCTCGCAGGACGGCCCCCCGGCGGCTGCCGGGCGGTGCCGGGCAGTACGGCGATCAGCCGGCGGCGCCCCCGGAGAGCGGGGAGCCACCGCTCTCCCCGGCGCCCGCCCCCGCCGGGTCCGCTCCGGCCGCCGCGGCCCGGGCTCCGGCCCCGCCGCTCCGGCCGCCCCTCCTCCCGGCGGCGGTGCCTCCGTCCCCGCCGTCCCCACCGTCCGCGCGCTTCCGGCGCGGGCCGCCGCGCGGCAGCACCCGCAGCGCCTCGCCCATGTCCGCGACCTCCGTGACCCGCATCCCCGCCGGCACCTTGCCCGGGTCCACCGGCACCAGCGCGTGTGTGAAGCCCAGCCGGGCGGCCTCCGACAGCCGGCGCTGCACCCCCGTGACCCGCCGTACCTCGCCGGCGAGCCCGACCTCGCCGATGGCCACCAGGTTCTTCGGCAGCGGCGTGTCGCTGGCGGCGCTCGCCAGCGCCAGCGCCACCGCCAGATCCGCCGCCGGCTCGGTGAGCCTCACCCCGCCCACCGTGGCGCTGTAGATGTCCCGCTTGCCGAGCTGCGCGATCTTGCCCCGCTGCTCCAGCACCGCCAGCACCATCGACACCCGCGAGGTCTCCAGCCCCGAGGTGGTCCGCCGGGGCGAGGGGATCTGGGAGTCGACGGTGAGCGCCTGGACCTCGGCCACCAGCGGCCGCCGCCCCTCCAGCGCGACGGTCAGACAGGTCCCCGGCACCGGCTCGTCACGCCGGGTGAGGAAGAGGCCGGAAGGGTCGGCGAGGCCGGTGATGCCCTCGTCGTGCAGTTCGAAGCAGCCCACCTCGTCGGTGGTGCCGTAGCGGTTCTTCACGCCGCGGACCAGCCGCAGCCGGGCATGCCGGTCGCCCTCGAACTGGAGCACCACGTCCACGAGATGCTCCAGCAGCCGGGGGCCCGCGATCGCGCCGTCCTTGGTGACATGGCCCACCAGCAGCGTGGCCATCCCGCGCTCCTTGGAGGCCCGGATCAGCGCCCCCGCCACCTCACGGACCTGGGCCATGCCGCCGGGCGCGCCGTCGATCTCCGGAGACGCCACCGTCTGCACCGAGTCCAGCACCAGCAGCGACGGCTTCACGGAGTCGAGATGGCCGAGCACCGCCGACAGATCCGTCTCCGCCGCCAGGTAGAGGTGGTCGGAGAGGGCCCCGATCCGGTCCGCGCGCAGCCGCACCTGGCTCGCCGACTCCTCACCCGTGACGTACAGCGTGCGTTCCTGCTCCGTGGCCGCCTTGGCGGCGACGTCCAGCAGGAGCGTCGACTTGCCCACCCCCGGCTCGCCGGCCAGCAGGACGACGGCGCCCGGCACCAGGCCGCCGCCCAGCACCCGGTCCAGCTCGGGGACGCCGGTGACCCGCGCCGTCGCCCGCCGGCCGTCGACCTGGGCGATGGGGAGCGCCGCCGCCGACACCCGGCCCGGCGCCGTCGTCCGCACGGCGGGCGCGCCGCCGGTCTCCTCGACGGTGCCCCAGGTCTGGCACTCGGGGCAGCGGCCGAGCCACTTGGCGGTCGTCCAGCCGCACTCGGTACAGCGGTACGAGGGCCGCTCCTTGGCGGACGCGCGGGTACGGGAAGCCATGCCGCAACGCTAGCGCCGGGCGCCGACACGGGGCGCGGGGGGCCACCCGGGGCGGCGCGGGCCGGGCCCCGCCCGGGCGGCGCGGCGGGAGGGAGCCGGCCCGGGCGGCGCGGCGGGAGGGAGCCTGGCCCGGGCCGGCGCGGCGGGAGGAAGCCCGCCCGCCCCCGTGCCCGCCGACCGCGTCCCCCTTCCCTCTTCGCCGGCAAGCCATGTCACCCGTAGGAATGAATTGGCCCGTACCGGCGTGAGCGGCGGGCCGGGGCCGCCTACCGTCGCCGGGTGATGAGCAGCACACGTGAACCCCCCACCGCCCCCGGCACCCGCTACGAGCCGTACCTGGACGGGCTGTTCACGTACTGCCTGGCCGCCACCTGCGAGCACGACGCGGCCACGGCCGTGCTCGGCGAGGTCCTGGCGCACGCCGAGCGGCGCGGCCCGCGCCTCCTCTCCGGGCGGGGCCGGGCCCGGGCCCGCCTCTACGCCCTGGCCCGCTGGACCTGCCTCCGCCACCTCGCGGAGCGGGACACCGAGCCCTCCCCCGGGGACCCCGCCGGCCCTCCGATCGCCGAGGAGACCGCCGGCCGGCGCCGCCGCGAACTCCACGCCCTCGTCTGGCCGGAGGCCGCGGGCACCACGCGCGAGCAGCGCGAGGCACTGGAGCTCGCGGTGCGCCACCGGCTGACGCCCCCGGAGGTGGCCGCCGTCCTCGGTGTGGCGGAGGAACGGGCGCGGCGCCTGCTGACGGCCGGGGCCCGGGAGGTGGAGCGCACCCGGGCCGCGCTGGCCCTCGTCGAGCGCGGCGGCTGCCCCGCGGTCTCCCGGCTGGCCGGGGACCCCCGCGCGCTGATGGCCGGTGACCTGCGGCGTGAGCTTCTCCGCCATCTCCAGGACTGCGGCCCGTGCCGGCGTACCGCCGAGCGGGTACCGGCCGCCGGCCCCGGGCCGGGAGCCACCGTGGCCGGCACGCTCCCCCTGCTGCCCGCTCCTCGCGCGGCCGCGCACGCCGCGATGCTCGCGGCCCTGCGCGCCGCCCCCCGGGGAGCCGCGCGGCCCCACTACGACCGGGACGGTTTTCCGCTGGACCCCGGCCGGCCCGCTGCCCGCCGGCGTGTCCTGCGCCGCCGGGCGGCGACGGCGGCCGTCGTGGCCGCCGCGGTGGCGGCGCCCGTGTTCGCGCTCTGGGCGGCGTACCGGAGCGCGCCACCGGGCGAGGACCGGTACGCGGGTCCGGTCTCCGCCACCGACGGCGGCGGGCGGGGCGGGCAGGGGGACGGCGCGGGCGGCCCGGGGCACGGAGCCGGGGCGGACGGCACCGGGCGGCGCGGCGAAGGGGCGCCGCAGGGCTCCGGCGACTCCGGGGGGCCCGGGGAGCCGGGGGGATCAGGGGAAGCGGGGAAGGGCCACTCCCGTGCGGACGGGCCGTCCGACGGCGCCCGGGACGGCGGGCGGGCCGGGCGCGGCGACGGCCGGCTGACCGTCACCAGCCGGCGCGACGGCGCGGTCACCGTCATCACGCTCAGCCTCTCCGGCTCCGCGCCCGCGCGGTGGTCGGCGCGCACGGAGGCCGCGTGGCTGCGGCTGAGCGCCCGTTCCGGCACGCTGCGCCCGGGCCGGCCGGTCACCCTCACCGTGACCACCGATCGCGGGCGGCAGCCGCGCGGCGCGTGGACGGCGCGGGTGGTCTTCCAGCCGTACTCCACGGCGGTCACCGTGACCGGCCACGGCGGCTCCGCCACGCCGGGCGGTGACGGGCCGGGCCCGGGCCCCGTCGATCCGCCGCCCGCGCCCGAGCCCTCGCCGCCCGCGCAGGAGCCGACGGAGCCTCCGGCGGAAACCTCCCCGGAGGGGGACGGCGCCGCGGACTGAGCCGGCGCCCGGCGCCCGGCGGGGCGCCAGCGGAGGCCGGGCCGGGGCACCACCGGAGGCCGGGCCGGGGCGCCACCGGAGGCCGGCCGGGGCACCGCCGGGCACCGCGATCGTCCGTTGCCGGAACCAGGGCCGGGTCCGCCGCCGGAACCGGAGCCGGACCCGCCGGTCGTTACGCCTCGGGCCCGGCCGGGGCCGGGACCACCGCGTTCCCGGTGGAGCCCGTGGCGCCCTCGTTCCCGCCGCCGGATGCGTTCCGGCGCCCATCCGTTGAAGTGGCAGAAGGGGCATCCGCCGCCCGCACCGGTGCCGGCCCACCGGCCGGCCCAGCCCCAGGTGTCCCAGGTGTCACGGGCGCCGGGTCCGCCGGATGAGGTGCCAGGAGCAGCGGCGACGCCAGCCGCTCCGCGCACAGGGCGGCCAGCTTCTCGTAGGCGGCCTTGCCCATCAGTTCGGTCAGCTCCGGACGGTAGGAGATGTACACCGGGTCCCCCGCGCCGTGCGCCGAGGCCGCCGAGGTGCACCACCAGTGCAGGTCGTGACCGCCGGGGCCCCAGCCCCGCCGGTCGTACTCGCCGATCGAGACCTGGAGGTAGCGGGTCTCGTCGGGCCGGTCGATCCACTCGTACGTCCGCCGGATGGGGAGCTGCCAGCACACGTCCGGCTTGGTCTCCAGCGGCTCGCGCCCCTCCCGCAGGGCCAGGGTGTGCAGGGCGCAGCCGTGCCCGCCGGGGAAGCCGGGGCCGTTGTGGAAGATGCAGGCGCCGCCGAAGCGCCGGGTCTTGCGGGCGCCGTCCTCGTCCCGCTCGGTCCAGCCGCGCCGGCCGGTGCCCTCGGCGTGGTGCTGCCAGAGGCCGGGCGTGAGCCGGGCCACGTGCCCGGCGACGCGGCGCTCGTCGTCCTCGTCGGTGAAGTGCGCGCCCAGTGTGCAGCAGCCGTCCGCCGCCCGCCCCTCGCGGATGCCCTGGCAGCCGCTGCCGAAGACGCAGCCCCAGCGGGAGGTGAGCCAGGTCAGGTCGCAGCGGAAGACCTGCTCGGCGTCCTCGGGGTCGGTGAACTCCACCCAGGCCCGGGGGAAGTCCAGCCCTCGCTCGTCGTCCGCGGCGGGGGCGGCGGCCGGGCGGGCCGGGCCGGGCCGCGGGGGCGCGCCGTCACCGGCGTCCGGCGCCGCTCCCGCCGGTCGCGTTCCGTCCGGCTTTGCCTCGTTCTGTTTCGACACCCCTCCAGCGTAGGCCGCCCCGGCCGCGGACCCGCCGCTCACCTGCGCCGCCGCTCCGGGCACGCGGCCGGCGGGACGGCAGCCGAGCCCGGTGAACCGCCGTGGAACCCCGTCAACGGCGGCGGTCCGCACCGTCCGCCGCCGGACGGCTGAGGCGCCGCGGACGCCGTATGAGACGGTTCCGGTCATGAGACTCGGTGTCCTCGACGTGGGTTCCAACACGGTGCATCTGCTGGTGGTGGACGCCCACCCCGGCGCCCGCCCGCTGCCCGCCCACTCGCACAAGGCGGAGCTGCGGCTGGCCGAACTGCTCGACGAGCGCGGCGCGATCGGCGAGCAGGGGATGGACCGGCTGGTGGCCGTGGTCGGGGAGGCGCTCCGGGCGGCGGAGGACAAGGGCGCGGAGGAGGTGCTGCCGTTCGCCACCTCGGCGGTCCGTGACGCGTCCAACGCGGACGAGGTGCTGGCCCGGCTCGCCGCCGGGACGGGGGTGCGGCCGGTCGTGCTCTCCGGCGAGGAGGAGGCGAGGCTCACCTTTCTGGCGGCCCGCCGGTGGTTCGGCTGGTCGGCCGGGCGGCTGCTGGTGCTGGACATCGGCGGCGGCTCGCTGGAGCTGGCGCACGGCACCGACGAGGAGCCGGACGGGGCGGCGTCGCTGCCGCTCGGCGCGGGCCGGCTCACCGCGGCCCGGCTGCCCGGTGACCCGCCGGACCCGGAGGACGTCCGCGCTCTCCGCCGCCACGTGCGGGCGGAGATCGCCCGGGTCGCCGGCGAGTTCAGCCGGTCGGGCGCGCCGGACCACGCGGTCGGCACGTCCAAGACCTTCCGGCGGCTGGCGCGGATCGCGGGCGCGGCGCGCTCCGCGGACGGGCTGTACGTCAAGCGGTCGCTCAGCCGCGCCGCGCTGGAGGAGTGGGTGCCGCGGCTCACGCGGATGACGGCCGCGGAGCGCGCGGAGCTCCCCGGTGTCTCCCGGGGCCGGGCGCCGCAGCTGGTGGCCGGGGCACTGGTCGCGGAGGCGGCGATGGACCTGTTCGGCGTGGACGAGCTGGAGATCTGCCCCTGGGCGCTGCGCGAGGGCGTCATCCTGCGCCGGCTGGACCAGCTCCCGCAGCGGCTGGACCGCCAGGGCCCGGCGGACATACCGGACGAGCGCCACGGGCCGGGTGGGCCGGGCGGACGGGGTGGGCCGGGCGGACCGGATCGCGCCCGGCTCCCCGGGGGAGGCGGCGGTCCGGTGGACCCCGCCCGTACCGGCGGGTGACCGCCCGTACCGGCGGGTGACCGCGCGGACCGCGCGGGCGCCGCGCCGGTGCCCCGTGGCCCGGGCCCCGGACGGCACCGCACCGCACCGCCCGGGGCGGCACCGCCCGCACCGCACCGCCCGCACCGCACCGCCCGCACCGCACCGACCGCACCGCACCGACCGCACCGACCGCACCGCCCGGGGCGGGCCGCCGCCCGGTGTGACCAACACCGCACCCGCGCCGGCCCCGCATCCGGCGCGTCTCCGCGCACCCCGCTCACCTGCGCCGTCGTCCGCCGCCGCACGAGAACGGGGCGCGGCGTCCCCCTCCGCCGCCCGGGCGCGCCCCCGCCGGTGGCCCCGTCGGCCCGGTGGGACACGCCGTAGGCTGTCTCCGTGGCTCAACCAGTGGTACGTCCCCCGGAAGTGAAGGTCGCCCTGTCCACCGCCTCCGTCTACCCGGAGTCGACGGCGGCGGCCTTCGAGATCGCCGGACGCCTGGGGTACGACGGCGTCGAGGTCATGGTGTGGACGGATCCGGTCAGCCAGGACATCGAGTCGCTGCGCAGCCTCTCCGACTACCACGGCGTCCCCGTGCTCGCCGTGCACGCGCCCTGTCTGCTGATCACCCAGCGGGTCTGGTCGACCAACCCGTGGACCAAGCTCCAGCGCGCCCGGGCCGCCGCCGAGAAGCTCGGGGCGTCCGCCGTCGTCGTCCACCCGCCGTTCCGCTGGCAGCGGGCCTACGCGCGGGAGTTCATCGAGGGCGTGTGGCGGATGGCGGACGAGACCGACGTCCGGTTCGCCGTGGAGAACATGTACCCCTGGCGCTACCGCGACCGCGAGATGCTCGCCTACGCCCCCGACTGGGACGTCACCAAGGACGACTACCGCCACTTCACCGTGGACCTCTCGCACACCGCCACCGCCCGCAACGACGCCCTCGACATGGTCACCCGGATGGGGGACCGGCTGGCCCACGTCCACCTCGCCGACGGCAGCGGCTCCGGCAAGGACGAGCACCTGGTGCCGGGGCGGGGGAGCCAGCCGTGCGGGGAACTGCTGCGGCGGCTGACGACCAGCGGGTTCGACGGCCATGTCGTCGTGGAGGTCAACACCCGCCGCGCCGTGTCCGGTGCCGAGCGGGAGGCCGACCTCGCGGAGGCGCTGGCCTTCGCCCGGCGCCATCTGGCCACGGCGTCCCGGGTCGGCGGGTATCCGGGGCTGCCCCGGGTGCCCCGGTCGTGACGGACCCGGCGCCACCGGCGGCGGGCGGCGGCCCCGATCGGCGTCCGCCCCTCGCGGCGGAGGCCGGCCGGGGCGGCACCGCCGTCCCGCCCTCCGAGGAGGCCCCCGCGCCGCCCGTGCCGTCCGGGACACCGTCCCGCCGCCGTGGCCGGCCCGCCCGCCGGGACGCGCCGGACGGCCCTGGGGCGCGCGAGCGCATCCTGGAGGCCGCCCGCGCGGAGTTCGCCGAGCGCGGCTACGACCGCACGTCCATCCGCGGCGTCGCCCGCAAGGCCGGGGTGGACCCGGCGCTGGTGCACCACTACTTCGGCAGCAAGGAACGCGTCTTCGAGACCTCGATCGAGAAGCCCTTCGAGCCGGTGATGCGCGTGCCCGACCTGCTGGCCCAGGGGCGGGACGGCATGGGTGAGCGGCTCGCCCGCCACTTCCTCGGCGTCTGGGAGAACCCCGCCACCCGCGCGCCGGTGCTGGCCCTGATGCGCTCCGCGCTCACCAACGAGACGGCGGCGGCCCTGCTCCGCGGTTTCGTCACGCGCAGGCTGCTGGAGCGCGTCGCGGGGGACCTGGACGTGCCCGAGCCGGAACTCCGGATCCAGCTCGCCGTGGCGCAGCTGCTGGGGGTGGCGGTCCTGCGGTATGTGATCAAGGTCGAGCCGCTGGCGGGCGTGGACGCCGAGGAGGTCGTCGCCCAGGTCGCGCCGGTGCTCCAGCGCCATCTCACCGGGGCCTGAGGCCCCGGCGCGCCCCTGGCCCACCCCCTGGCCCACCCCCGGGCCGGTCTCGGATCCCGGACGAGCGGTCCGGATCGTGGCCGCGAGGGCGTACGCTCGGAGGATCCCGGTCGGCCCGCCGCGCCCGGCGGCGACCGGTCCACCCGCGACACCCAGGGGAGTGACCACCGTGCCGGAACTGAGGTCCCGAACCGTCACCCACGGCCGCAACATGGCGGGCGCCCGAGCGCTCATGCAGGCCTCCGGCGTAGCGCGGGAGGACTTCGGCAAGCCGATCGTGGCCGTGGCCAACAGCTTCACGGAGTTCGTCCCCGGCCACACCCACCTCCAGCCGGTGGGCCGGATCGTCAGCGACGCGATCAAGGCGGCGGGCGGCATCCCCCGCGAGTTCAACACCATCGCGGTCGACGACGGCATCGCCATGGGCCACGGCGGGATGCTCTACTCCCTCCCCTCCCGCGACCTGATCGCCGACTCGGTCGAGTACATGACCGAGGCGCACTGCGCCGACGCGCTGATCTGCATCTCCAACTGCGACAAGATCACGCCGGGGATGCTGATGGCCGCGCTGCGCCTCGACATCCCGACCGTGTTCGTCTCCGGCGGGCCGATGGAGTCCGGCCGCGCCACCCTGGTCGACGGCAGCGTCCGCAAGCTGGACCTGATCAGCGCCATCTCCGAGGCCGTCAACGACCAGGTGTCCGACGAGGACATCGCCCGCATCGAGGACAACGCCTGTCCCACCTGCGGCTCGTGTTCCGGCATGTTCACGGCCAACTCCATGAACTGCCTGACCGAGGCGATCGGCCTCGCGCTCCCCGGCAACGGCTCCGTGCTCGCCACCCACACCGCCCGCAAGGCGCTGTACGAGAACGCCGGCCGCACCGTCGTCGAGATCACCAAGCGCTACTACGAGCAGGACGACGCGACCGTCCTGCCCCGCGCCGTGGCCTCCCGCGCCGCCTTCGAGAACGCCATGGCCCTGGACATCGCCATGGGCGGCTCCACCAACACGATCCTCCATCTGCTCGCCGCCGCCCAGGAGGCGCGTCTCGCCTTCGACATGACGGACATCGACGAGCTGTCCCGCAGGCTGCCCTGCCTGGCGAAGGTCGCGCCGAACGTCGCGCCGGGCGGGGTCTACTACATGGAGGACGTGCACCGGGCCGGCGGCATCCCCGCCATCCTCGGCGAGCTGTACCGGGGCGGGCTGCTCAACGAAGACGTGCACACCGTGCACAGCTCGTCCCTCGCGGACTGGCTCAAGCAGTGGGACATCCGCGGCGGTTCCCCGTCCGCCGAGGCCGTCGAGCTGTTCCACGCGGCGCCCGGCTGCGTCCGCTCCGCGACCGCCTTCTCCCAGTCCGAGCGGTGGGACTCCCTCGACACGGACGCCGCCGGCGGCTGCATCCGCGACGTCGAGCACGCCTACTCCACCGAGGGCGGGCTGGCCATCCTCCACGGCAACCTCGCCGAGGACGGCTGCGTGGTGAAGACCGCCGGCGTCGACGAGTCCATCTGGACCTTCGAGGGCCCGGCCGTCGTCTGTGAGTCCCAGGAGGAGGCCGTCGACAAGATCCTCAACAAGCGGATCACCGAGGGCGATGTGGTCGTCATCCGCTACGAGGGCCCCAAGGGCGGCCCCGGGATGCAGGAGATGCTCTACCCGACCTCCTTCCTCAAGGGCCGCGGCCTGGGCACGTCCTGCGCGCTGATCACCGACGGCCGCTTCTCCGGCGGCACCTCGGGCCTCTCCATCGGCCACGCCTCCCCGGAGGCCGCGGCCGGCGGGACGATCGCCCTCGTCGAGGACGGTGACCTCATCCGTATCGACATCCCCGCCCGCACCCTCGAACTCAAGGTGGACGACGAGGAGCTGGCGGCCCGCCGGGCGGCCCTCGGCGGCCGGTACGCCCCGCGCGACCGGCAGCGGAAGGTCTCCACCGCCCTCCGGGCCTACGCGGCGATGGCGACCAGCGCCGACAAGGGTGCGGTCCGTGACCTCGGGGCTCTCGGCGGCTGACCGGCCGGGGCAGCCGGGACGTCCCGCGCGCGGCTCACCGGGTGGCGGGGCCGGCGGCGCCTGAGCGGGCCGTGACCGTGGCGGCGTTCCGTGCCGGCCCGCGTTCCGTGCCGCCCCGCCGTGCCGCCTCGCCGTCCTGCGCCGTGCCGGCCTCGCCGGAGGCAGCCGGTGGCCGGCCGTGGGCAGGGGCCGTACGGGGCGGGGACGACCGCCCGCCAGGGGTGACCGGGCCGGTGGCTCTCCGGCCCGGCGCCGTTCCCCCTGGCGCACGGCTCCCGCGTGACCGCTCTCCCGCGCGCCGTCCCGGCCGGATCCGCCCCGGCCGGGACGCGCCATAATCGGCCGCATGAGCGACAAGCGGCAGCCCTCCGCACCCCGTCCCGAACCCCTCCGGTTCTTCGGCACCACCTGGGTGGAGCGCGGTGGCGGTTACGCCCTCCGCCGGACCGGGCTCGCCGCGGGCTCGCTGCTCTCCGCCGTACTCGGCGCACTCGTGCTGCGCTTCGGCTTCCAGGGCCTGGCCGTCGCGGACGTCCCGGACGTCCTCGCCTGGGCCGCCGTGGTGCTCTTCGCGATCTGTGGCGCGCTCGCCTTCCGCCACACGTGGAAGGGGTTCGTGCGCCGCCCGGAGTACGACCCGGCCGTCGAGAACTCGATGCAGAGCGTCAAGGCCATCGGCTTCATCGGGGTGCTGCTCGCCTGGTTCGTCCGCAGCCTGCTGGAGGCCCCCGGCGAGCGGCTGCGCCGCGCGGAGTACGAGCGCGCCCGCGAACTGTACGAACGGCGCCGCACCACCCGCACGGGCAACCCGGCGGCCCGCAAGCGCCCCGGCAGGCGCCCCTGAACCAGTCGGCGTCTCTCCCGGGTCCGTGCCGCCGGCCCTCGTGGCTCCGCGTGCCCTGCCGGAAGGCCCCGCCTGGACACCCCACCTGGACACCCCACCTGGACACCCCGCCCGGGCCCCGGCCGGTGCCGCCCGCGTCCGCCGTGCCCGGCCGGTGCCGCCCGCGTCCGCCGTGCCCGGCCGGTCCGTTCCTCTGCTGCCGTCCCCGCCTCCCCCGCCGATGTCACACTCCGGCCCGCCGCTCCGTCTTCCGTCCGGTGGCCTCCCGGCACAGTGGTCCGGGGGCCGCCCGGGCGACCGGCCGGCGGAGCACCCGCCGGCGGGCCCCGGCCCGCGCCGCCCGCCGGCGTCGGCGCGCACCACCGGCATCAGCAGGGGAGAGCAGGGAGAGCCGCCCATGGCCGCACTGGCACAGTTCGAGGAACACCGCCGCCACCTCTGGGGCGTCGCCTACCGCATCACCGGGTCGGTGGCGGACGCCGACGACGCCGTGCAGGAGTCCTGGCTGCGCTGGCAGGCCCTGCCCGACGGGGAGGCCGCCGCGCCGCGCGCGTATCTGACCACCGTGGTCAGCCGCATCTGCTACGACCAGCTCGGCTCCGCGCGCTCCCGCCGGGAGACCTACGTCGGCCCCTGGCTCCCCGAGCCCCTGCTCGGCGACGGCGGCCCCCTCCCTGAGGACCGGGTCACCCTCGACGAGTCCGTCGGGATGGCGCTCCTCGCCGTGCTCGAACGGCTGACCCCGGCCGAGCGGACCGCCTTCGTCCTGCACGACGTGTTCGCCGTGCCCTTCCCGGAGATCGCCGAAGTGGTCGGCCGCACCCCGGAGTCCGTGCGGCAACTCGCCTCCCGCGCCCGCCGGCGGGTCCGCGCGGAGAGCCCGCGCCGCTCCGTCGACCGGGACGAGCACCGCCGCGCCGTGGACGCCTTCCTGGCCGCCGCCATGGGCCGCGACCTGGGGGCGCTCATGGACGTCCTCGACCCGGACGTCGTGGTGCGCACCGACGGCGGCGGCAAGGTCACCGCGGCCCGCCGCCCGGTGGTGGGCGGCGAGAAGGCGGCCTACTTCGTCAGCCGTCTGACGCGCGGCTTCGACCCGCTGCGGATGCGGGTGGAGGTCCGGGAGGTCAACGGCGCGCCCGGGCTGGTCTTCACCGACGACGAGAGCGGGCAGGCGGCGGTGCTCGCGTTCACCGTGTTCGAGGGCCGCATCACCGAGCTCGACGTCGTGGCCAACCCCGACAAGCTGCGGCACGTGGCCCCGGGCGACTGATCCCCGAACCGCGGGGGGCGGAGCCGCCGGGGGGCCGAGCCACGGGGCGGCCGAGCTGAGGGGGCGAGCGGCGGGACGGCCGTGGGCCGGGAGCCCGGGTCTTCCCGCCGCCCGGCCGCCCGTCGAGCGTCCCGTCCCGCCCGTCCCGTCCCGCCCGGCAGCCATCGCCGGAGCGGGCCCGGGCAGGGAGACGGCGCACCGGCAAGACGGCGGCGCGCCGGGCGGCGACGCACGGGCGGCGATGCACCGACGGCGACGCACCGACGGCGATGCACCGACGGAGCGCCCCCGGCCACAAGGCACCGGAGCACAGCGGTGCACCGGGCCCGCCGCGCACAGGCGAGTGGCGCGCACAGCACGACACGGACAGCGGCCCACCGGCGGGGCTCACCGCCCGACGGTTGGGCCGCTGTCACATTCCGGTCCCCGGCCTCGTCCCCAGGGTGAACCCCCACCACCGCACACCGCACGGACACCACGGACGATCTGGAGGCACCCCATGCCGAGTGACAGCACCGCCCGGCCGGTCCGCGGCCGGGCCACCGGCCCCCGTCCCGCCCACCGACCCGGCGGCTCCGCCGCGCACGTCGTCGTGCTCGGCGGCGGTTACGCGGGTCTCACCGCGGCCCTCGGGCTCGCGCCGCACCACCGGGTCACGCTGGTCGACCCCGCCGACGGCTTCACCGAGCGCATCCGGCTCCACCAGCGCGCCGCCACGGGAGTGGAGGTGACCCGGCCGTTCAGCCGGCTCCTCGGCCGCTCCGGCGTCGCCCACCTGCCCTCCCGCGCCACGGACGTGGACCCCGTCGGCCGGCTCGTACACACGGACGACGGACGCGTCCTGCGGTACGACCGGCTCGTCTACGCCCTCGGCAGCCGCACCGCCACCGGGGGCGGGGTGCTGGGCACCGGCGACCGCGCCTACACCACCGAGACCGCCGCCGAACTGCACAAACACCTGCTCGACGACCCCGGCGCCGCGGTGACCGTCGTCGGGGGCGGGTTCACCGGCATCGAGACGGTCACGGAACTCGCCGAGGCGCACCCGGGCCGCGAGGTCCGCCTGGTCACCTCCGGCGAACTGGGCCCCGGCCTCTCCCACAAGGGCCGGGACCACGTGCGCCGCGTGCTCCGCGGCCTCGGGGTCGCGGTGACGGAGGGCCGCCGGGTCGGGACGGCCGACGAGCTCGACACCGAGATGGTGGTCTGGACGGCCGCCCTGACGGCCCGCGCGGAACTCGCCCGGCGCGCCGGGATCGAGGTGGACCCCACCGGCCGGATCCCCGTGGAACCCACCCTGCGGTCGCGTTCCCACCCGGAGATCTACGCCATCGGCGACGCCGCGGCCCTCACCACCGCCGAAGCCGGGCCGCTGCGGATGGCCTGCGCCACCGCCACCCCGATGGGCGCCCAGGCGGCCCGCGCCGTCACCGCCGACCTGCGGGGCCGGGAACCGCGGCCGCTGCGCTTCAGCTATTTCGGGGCGTGCGTCAGCCTCGGCCGCCGGGACGGGCTGGTCCAGTTCCTCCACCCGGACGACCGCCCCCGGGAACGGGTGATCACCGGCCGGGGCGCGGCGCGCTTCAAGGAGGAGGTGGTCCGGACGACGGTACGGACGCTGCGGCTGGCTTCCCGGCACCCGGGCGTCCTCCGCGTCCTGCCCGGGGTCGGCTGACCACCCCGGCGGGCCGTCCGCTTCCTCCCGCCGTTCCCTCCCGCCGGCCACCTCGCCGGACGCACCCCGCGTGTGTCCGGTACGCGCGCCGGGAGCCGCAACGCCCGGAAGGCCACAACGCCCGGAACGCCCGGAACACCCGGAAGGTCACAACGCCGGTGAGGCCGCTGGGGCCGCTGACCCGGGAGGAAAGCTGCCGCCACACCGCCGCGTACCCGTCACCGCGGGGCGCGTCCGCCCGTTTGCCGACGGGACCGGGCGCGCCCCGTTCGCGCGTCCGTGCGCCCGCCGTCCCCCGCCCGCCGTCCCCTCGCCCGCGACCCCCCGCGGCCCGGGACCGCCCGCCGCCTTGACGGCCGTGCCGCCACCGGAGCATTATTCATCGCATGATGAATAAATCCGCGGAGCCGGCGGTACGGGCCCGCGACCTCCGTGTGGTCCGCGGCGGCCGTCCGGGCCGCACCGCGATCGACTCCCTCACCTTCGACCTCCGCCCGGGGCAGGTGACCGGCCTCCTCGGCCCCAGTGGCTGCGGCAAGTCCACCCTCATGCGCGCCATCGCCGGCACGCAGGCCCGGGTGAGCGGCACCCTCGACGTCCTCGGCCACCCCGCCGGCAGCGCCCCGCTCCGCTCCCGCGTCGGGTACGTCACCCAGGCGCCCTCGGTCTACGCGGATCTCACCGCCCGCCAGAACCTCGACTACTACGCCGCCGTGCTCGACCCGTCCCTCTCCCGCGCCGACCGCGCCGGGCGGACGGCCCGCGCCCTCGCCGACGTGGACCTCGACGACCACGCCGACCGGCTCACCGGCAGCCTCTCCGGTGGCCAGCGCTCCCGCGTCTCCCTGGCCGTCGCCCTGCTCGGCACCCCCGAACTGCTGGTGCTGGACGAACCCACGGTCGGTCTCGACCCCGTCCTCCGCCGGGACCTGTGGAACCTCTTCCACCGGCTCGCCGGCGAGCGGGGCACCACGCTCCTCGTCTCCTCCCACGTCATGGACGAGGCCGAGCGCTGCGACCGCCTTCTGCTCATGCGCGCCGGCCGCATGCTGGCCGACGACACCCCGGAGGCGCTGCGCCGCCGGACCGGCGCCGCCACCGTCGAGGACGCCTTCCTCGCCCTGGTCGACGCCGAGCGGGACCGCGAGGCCGCGTCCGCCGGCACCCCTGCCCGGGAGCCCGGCACCCCCGCCCGCGAGCCCGGGAACGACCCCGCCGCCCCCGGCACCCCCGGCACCCCCGATCAGGACGGAACGCCGTGAACCTCTCCCGCACCCTCGCCACCACCCGGCGCGTGCTCCGCCAGCTCCGCCACGACCCGCGCACCATCGCCCTGCTGATGATTGTCCCGGTGGTGCTGCTCACCCTGCTCCGCTGGGTCTACGACGCCCATCCGAGCGTCTTCGACAACGTCGGCGCCTCACTGCTCGGCATCTTCCCGATGATCACCATGTTCCTGGTGACCTCCATCGCCACCCTCCGCGAACGCACCTCCGGCACGCTGGAGCGGCTGCTCTCGATGCCGCTGGGCAAGGCGGACCTGATCGTCGGCTACGCCCTCGCCTTCGGCCTGCTCGCGGTCGCCCAGGCCGGATTCGCCACCGCCGTCGCGATCTGGGGCCTCGGGCTGGAGGTCACGGGGTCGCCGTGGCTGCTGCTGGTGGTGGCGCTCCTCGACGCCGTCCTCGGCACGGCCCTCGGGCTGTTCGTCTCGGCCTTCGCGGCCTCGGAGTTCCAGGCCGTCCAGTTCATGCCGGCCTTCATCCTTCCCCAGCTCCTGCTCTGCGGACTGCTCGCGCCCCGCGACTCCATGCAGCCGGTCCTGGAGGCCATCTCGAACGTTCTGCCGATGTCCTACGCCGTGGACGCCATGAACGAGGTGCTCCGGAACACCGAGGTGACCGCGGACTTCTTCCGCGACACGGGCATCGTCGCCGGCAGCGCCGTACTCGTCCTCGCCCTGGGCGCCGCGACTCTGCGCCGCCGTACGGCCTGAACGGGACGCCTCCCACCGTCTCCTGAGCGCCGCTGCTCCCTCCCGCCGGGCCCAGGCGCATCTTCTCCCCTTCTCCTTCCGGCACGCGGACGCCACCGGCCCCGTCCGTGTTCCGGTGCGAGGATGACCCGCGCGGCGCCCGCTTCCGGCGGGCGATCCGCTCCGACGCAACCGACGGACGAGGTGAGGCGCACCATGGCGCAGACGGTGGCCGTGCTCGGCACGGGCAAGATCGGTGAAGCACTGCTGAGCGGCATGATCCGCGCTGGCCGGCCGGCCGACGGCCTGCTGGTCACCGCGCGCCGCCCGGAACGCGCCGCGGAACTCCGCGAGCGTTACGGCGTGGCGCCGGTCTCCAACGAGGAGGCGGCCAGGACGGCGGAGACGCTCATCCTCACCGTCAAGCCGCAGGACATGTCCCGGCTGCTGGACGAACTGGCCCCGCACGTCCCCGCCGACCGGCTGGTCATCAGCGGCGCGGCGGGCGTTCCCACCTCCTTCTTCGAGGAGCGGCTGGCGCCCGGTACCCCGGTCGTCCGCGTGATGACGAACACGCCCGCCCTGGTGGACGAGGCGATGTCGGTGATCTCCGCCGGCAGCCACGCCACGGAGGAGCACCTGGCGCACACCGAGGAGATCTTCAACGGGGTGGGGAAGACCCTGCGCGTCCCGGAGGGCCAGCAGGACGCCGCCACCGCCCTCTCCGGCTCCGGACCGGCCTACTTCTACTTCCTCGTGGAGGCGATGACGGACGCCGGGATCCTGCTCGGCCTGCCCCGGGACAAGGCCCACGACCTCATCGTCCAGGCGGCCATCGGGGCGGCCGTGATGCTGCGGGACAGCGGGGAGCACCCGGTGAAGCTGCGCGAGGCCGTCACCTCCCCGGCCGGCACGACGATCAACGCCATCCGGGAGCTGGAGAGCCACGGCGTGCGCGCCGCCCTGATCGCGGCACTGGAGGCGGCCCGGGACCGCAGCCGCGAACTCGCCTCCGGCCAGGGCTGATCGGCGTCGATTCAGCAGGCCACCGGTCCGATTTGATGACCACCGGTGCCTCGGGTAATGTCTCGCAAGCTGTCGGCGGCCCAGGGGTCGCGGCGGCTTCTCA
>NZ_JAATEN010000027.1 GCF_012034935.1 Streptomyces zingiberis | reverse complement strand
CCCCCGGGGGCCCCCCCCCCCCCCCCCCCCCCCCCCCCCGCCCCCCCGCCCGCCCCCCCGCCCCCCCCCGCGCCCCCCCCCCCCCCCGGGCCCCGCCGCTCCCCGCCCCCCGCCTGGGAACTCCGCTTCGCCGCCGCCGGCCGCCGCATCGGCCGTGACCCCGGCGTCCGCGCCGCGGGCGCGGCTCCGGACGTGCCTTCCCCCGGCCCCGGCCCTGCCCCCACCCCTGGTGACCCGCGAGACCGCGGTGCCGCCACGGCCCCGGGCGGCCCCCCGTCTCCCGCCACGCCCGGCGACCCGTCCCCCGATCCCGCCGACACCGCCCGCGTCCTCCTGCTGCATGCCGCCCGGCCCGGCGCGGACACCCTCACCCGCCTCTACGACCGGGGCACCGCCGCCGAACGCCGTGCCGTCCTGCTCGCCCTGGCATACCTCCCCGGACTGGGGCCGGACGCCGTGCCGCTGGTCGAGGACGCGCTGCGCGCCAACGACACCCGGCTGGTCGCCGCCGCCGCCGGCCCGTACGCCGCCCGTCATCTCCCGGCGCACGCCTGGCGCCACGCCGTCCTCAAGTGCCTCTTCACCGAGGTGCCCGTCACCGCCGTGGCCGCCCTGCCGGAACGGGCCCGCGGCGACGCCGAACTGGCGCGGATGCTGGCCGACTACGCCCGCGAACGCACCGCCGCCGGCCGCCCCGTGCCCGCCGACCTCCACCACGTCCTGGCCCTGACCGGCACCGGCCCCGCGGCCGGACCGGACCGGGCCGCCCCCGCGACCGTGACCGAGGAGCCCTGAGGCCGATGCGCATCTTCGACCCCCACATCCACATGACCTCGCGCACCACGAACGACTACGAGGCGATGTACGCGGCCGGGGTCCGCGCCGTCGTGGAACCCTCGTTCTGGCTCGGCCAGCCCCGCACCTCGCCCGAGAGCTTCTACGACTACTTCGACGCCCTCCTCGGCTGGGAGCCGTTCCGCGCCGCCCAGTACGGCGTGGCGCACCACTGCACGCTCGCCCTCAACCCCAAGGAGGCGAACGACCCCCGCTGCGCGCCCGTCCTCGACGAGCTGCCCCGCTATCTCGTCAAGGACTCCGTGGTCGCCGTCGGCGAGATCGGCTACGACTCCATGACCCCCGCCGAGGACCACGCCCTCGCCGCGCAGCTCCAGCTCGCCGCCGACCACGAGCTGCCCGCGCTCGTCCACACCCCGCACCGGGACAAGGCGGCGGGCCTGCGCCGCACGATCGACGTGGTGCGCGAGTCGCACCTGGCGCCGGAGCTGGTCCTGCTCGACCACCTCAACGAGACGACGGTCGCCGAGGCCCGGGACAGCGGCTGCTGGCTCGGCTTCTCCATCTATCCCGACACCAAGATGGACCCCGACCGCATGGTGCGCATCCTCCGGGAACACGGCACCGAGCGGATGCTGGTCAACTCCGCCGCCGACTGGGGCCGCAGCGACCCGCTGAAGACCCGGCACGTCGGCGACGCCATGCTCGCCGCCGGATTCTCCGAGGACGAGGTCGACCAGGTGCTCTGGCGGAACCCCGTGGCCTTCTACGGGCAGAGCGACCGGCTCGACCTGGACGTGCCCGCCCCCGGCGGGGCGCCCGCCACCCACGAGGGCAACTCCATCCTCCGCGGAGGTGAGTGACCGGTGCGCTTCCGCCACCCCGACGGCTCCACCGTCCACCTCGCCTACTGCACCAACGTCCACCCCGCCGAGACCCTCGACGGTGTGCGCCGCCAGCTCCGCGAGCACTGCGAGCCGGTCCGCCGCCGCCTCGGCCGGGACCGGCTGGGCATCGGCCTCTGGCTGGCGCGCGACGCGGCCCGTGCCCTCGTCGCGGACCCGGCCGCGCTGCGCGCGCTCCGCGCCGAGCTCGACCAGCGCGGCCTGGAGGTCGTCACCCTCAACGGCTTCCCGTACGCCGGCTTCGGCGCCGAGCGCGTCAAGTACCGCGTCTACCGGCCCGACTGGACCGAACCCGAGCGCCTCACCTACACCACCGACCTCGCCCGGCTCCTCTCCGGCCTGCTGCCCGACGACGTAACGGAGGGGACCGTCTCCACCCTCCCGTTCGCCTGGCGCACCGGCTGGGACGAGAACGGGGCGCGCGCCGCGCGCAGCGCGCTCACCCTGCTCGCCCAGCGCCTCGACGCGCTCCAGGACCTCACCGGCCACTCCATCCGCGTCGGGCTGGAACCGGAGCCCGGCTGCACCGTCGCCACCACCGCCGACGCCGTCGCGGCACTCGGCGGCCCGGGGCGGCCACCGGCCGGGCGGATCGGGGTCTGCGTGGACACCTGCCATCTGGCCACCGAGTTCGAGGACCCGGCCACCGCGCTGGGCGGGCTCGCCGCGGCCGGCGTCCCCGTCGTCAAGGCCCAGCTCTCCGCCGCCCTCCACGCCGAGCGGCCCGACCGCCCGGAGGTACGGCAGGCGCTGGCCGCCTTCGCCGAGCCGCGCTTCCTCCACCAGACCCGCACCCGGGCGGCCGGGGGAGCGGTGGTCGGCACCGACGACCTGGACGAGGCGCTGGGCCTGCCCACCGAGGAGGCCGGGGACACCGGTTCCGCCGCGGAGCGGGCACCCGCCCTCTCCGCCGCGGGCGCCGGGCCCGCCCCCGCGGCCGGGCCGGCACCGGCCACCGCGTCCGGCGGAGCGCCGGACGAGGAGCCGCAGCCGCGCGGCGGCGCCCCCGCACCTACCCTGCCCACCGAGGCGCCCTGGCGGGTCCACCTCCACGTCCCGCTGCACGCCGCCCCGCTGCCCCCGCTGACCTCCACCCTCCCCGTCCTCCGCGACACCCTCACCCGGCTGGTCGGCGGGGCCGTGCCGCTCACCCGCCACCTGGAGGTGGAGACCTACACCTGGCAGGCGCTGCCGCCCGCCCTGCGCCCCCGTACCCGCGACCGGCTCGCCGAGGGCATCGCCGCCGAACTCGGCCTCGTCCGTGACCTGCTGACCGAACTCGGCCTCAAGGAGCTGCCGTGAACGCCGCCCCCGGCACCCCGGAACCCGACGGCCCGCGACCGGACACCGGCCCCGCCGGGCCCCGCCCCGCCCCGGACGACGGGGCCACCGGGCCCGCGACGGCCCCGCCCGGGCCCGCCGGGGACCGTCCCGCCCCCCGCCGCCTGCTAGTCCTCGACGTCGTCGGTCTCACCCCCCGGCTGCTGGAGCACATGCCGTATCTGCGCGAGCTGGCGGAGACCGGGGCGAGCGCGCCGCTGGCCACCGTGCTGCCCGCGGTCACCTGCACCGTCCAGTCCACCTTCCTCACCGGCACCACCCCCGCCGGGCACGGGATCGTCGGCAACGGCTGGTACTTCCGCGACCTCGGCGAGGTCTTCCTGTGGCGCCAGCACAACGCCCTCGTCCAGGGGGACAAGGTCTGGGACGCGGCCCGCCGCGCGTACCCCGGATACACCGTCACCAACGTCTGCTGGTGGTACGCGATGGGCGCGGACACCGACCTCGCGATCACCCCGCGCCCCGTCTACTACGCCGACGGCCGCAAGGAGCCGGACTGCTACACCATCCCCGCCGGGCTGCGGGACGAACTCACCGAGCAACTCGGCACCTTCCCCCTCTTCCACTACTGGGGCCCCACCGCCGACCTCGCCTCCAGCCAGTGGATCATCGACGCCACCCGCCACCTCATGCGCACCCGCCCCACCGACCTCACCCTCTGCTACCTGCCGCACCTCGACTACGACCTCCAGCGGTACGGCCCGGACGACCCCCGCACCCACGCCGCCGCCCGCGAACTCGACACCGCGCTCCGGCCGCTGCTGGACGAGGCCCGCTCCGGCGGGGCGGCGGTCGTCGCGCTCTCCGAGTACGGCATCACCCGCGTCAGCCGCCCGGTGGACATCAACCGCGCGCTGCGCCGCGCCGGGCTGCTGGAGGTCTACACCCAGGACGGCATGGAGTACCTGGACCCCTGGGCATCCCGTGCCTTCGCCGTGGCCGACCATCAGATCGCCCACGTGTACATCCGCCGCGCCGGCGACCCGGAGGAGACCGCCGCCGTCCGCGCCGCTCTGCGGGACCTGCCCGGTCTCGGCGAACTCCTCGACGACGAGGGAAAGAAGGCGCACGGGCTGGACCACCCCCGCGCCGGTGAACTGGTCGCCGTCGCCGAACCCGACGCCTGGTTCACCTACTACTACTGGCTGGACGACGCCCGGGCGCCCGACTTCGCCCAGCTCGTGGAGATCCACCGCAAACCCGGCTACGACCCGGCCGAGCTGTTCATGGACCCCGAGGACCCCTATGTCCGGCTGCGGGCCGGGACCGCGCTCGCCCGTAAGAAGCTCGGGATGCGCTACCGGATGGCCGTCGTCCCCCTCGACCCGTCACCCGTCCGCGGCAGCCACGGCCGCCTGCCCGGCAGCGAGGACGACGGGCCGGTGATCATCTGCTCCCGGCCGGGAGCCCTCGGCGGCGACGGGGCCTTCGCGGCGACCGACGTCAAATCCCTGCTGCTGCGCCTGGCCGGCCTGGGCTGATCCGCGGCGGCCCCGGAGGCCCTCCCCCGGCCGGCACACGCCGCACCAGCCCCACGAACCCACCCTCCACCACCCCCGTCCGGCAGGACCCTCACGAGTTCACGTACCGACAGGAGCGCCACTGTGACTGCGAAGAAGCCCGACTCCGAACTCGCGCACCGCCTGAGCAGCCTCCGCCGCCGCGGTTTCCTCGGCGTCGCGGCCGGCACCACCGCCGCCGCCCTCCTCACCACGACCGGGGCCGGGTCCGCCGCGGCCGCCACCTCCGAGGCCGCGACCGGCGCGGCCGCCGCCGGCCGGGGGAAGGGCCGCGGTCCCCGCCTGGTGCCCCAGGGCCGGCTCGGCGTGCAGCTCTACAGCCTCCGCGACCAGGTCTCCACGGTGGGCTTCGCCAAGGTCTTCGCGGAGCTGAAACGATACGGCTACGACGAGGTCGAGTTCGCCGGCTACACCCAGGGGAACGGGCCCATCACCCTCCCCGCCCTCCGCCGCCTCGTCCGCGACAGCGGCCTCAAGGCCGTCGGCAGCCACGTCGGCTACCACTCCGACGACCCCGGCGCCTACACCTTCGCCACCAACCTCGACCAGGTCCTCGACGACGCCGCCGAGCTGGGCCTGAAGCACATCGGCACCGCGAGCGGCCCCTTCCGCTACGGCGACACCGTGGACGCCTGGAAGCGCGCCGCCGAGGACTTCAACCACTACGGCGCCGAGGCCAGGAAACGCGGCATGACCTTCTACCAGCACAACCACGCCGAGGAGTTCTCCTTCGCGAGCGACCGCCCGGACGTGCGCCTCTACGACGTCCTGCTCCGCGAGACCGACCCGCACCTCGTCGCCCTGGAGATGGACATCTACTGGGCCTACTGCGCCCAGTTCCGCTTCAGCGTCCGCCCCGACGGCAGACCGGCCCCCTTCGACCCGATCGACTACGTGCTGAAGCAGCCGCACCGCTACCCGCTCTTCCACGTCAAGGACGGCGAGCGTGACCCGTCCACCCGCGATGGCTACAGCATGACCGACGTCGGTGACGGCGACATCGACTACCAGCGTTTCATCGGCGGCGTCGAACGCCTCTCGCGTTCCCGCCGCAGCAGCCACCACTGGATCGCCGAGCACGACAACCCGGGCGACTCCCTCCGCTTCGCCCGCCGCTCGGCGGACCACCTGCTCTCGCTCCGGGCGGGAGACCGCTGCTGAGCTGAGCCGGACCGGAGCGAGCCCAGGTGCGGCCCGGCAGCGGGGCGCACCGGGGGACCGGCTCACCGGCCGGTCTCCGGGGGCGCGGTCCCGGCGCCCCCGGGCCCACCGGGGAGCCGGCCCGCCCGCCCCTTGGGTGCGGTGTGCGGCCGGCGCTCCGGCGCGGGCCCTCCACGACCGCCGCTCCGTGCCCGCCGTCCGCCACCACCCGCGCCGTCCCGGCCCACCGGGCAGCGGCGCGGGTGGTGGGCGCCGACGGACGGACGGGCGCGGGGCGGTGCCCCGTCCCGGCCCTCCCCGGGGGCGCGGGGTCCCGCCGTGGCCGGGGACCACACCGGGCGCCGCACCACGTTGCGCCCCTGCCGCCCTTCGCCGGGTGACGCCGCCTCGCCGTCTTGCCGTCTCGGCGTCTTGCCGCCTCGGCGTCTCGCCATCTCGGCGCTGTGGCGGTGGCCGGTCCGTCCGGCGTCGAGGCGCCGGTCCCGCACCAGGCCACCACCCGGCCCCGGCCACGCCCCCCGGGGCGTACCCCGGTTCGGCGCCCGTCCCCGTCGCCCCAGCACTCCGGCACTCAGCGGCGCGGGACGCCCCGCCGTGCGGAGAGGCTCACCCGTGCAGGGCGCCGAGCAGCATCGGCAGGGTGTCGTACAACTCCCGTTCCCAGTACGGCGGGGCGTGGGTGCCGCGAAAGAAGCGGGTCGTGACCCGCGCGCCCGCCTGCCGCAGCCGGTACGCCACGGCCCGGGACTCGTCCCCCATCAGCGACTCCGTCAAGGAGATCACCTCCGCCGGGAAGAGCCCGGCGAGCCCCTCGAACCCCGGGATCTCCTCGTCCGGTTCGGTGCCGGGCGGGTCGAGCGCGCCCGGGGTGCCGTCACCGGCGGCGATGTGCACCGGCACGCTCCGCAGCCGGCCGGCGAGGTGGTAGGGGTCGTGGGCCGCCCAGAGGTGCCGCTGCCGCACCGGGTCACCCCAGATCCGGCGCCAGTCGATGCCCAGGTACTCCGCGCCGGCCGTGACGGCCTCGGGGTACATCAGCGGATGCAGGAACCCGCTGAAACTCGCCACGGCACGGAAGAGACCCGGGTTACGCGCCGCGTACACCAGCGCGCCGTACCCGCCCTGTGACTCACCCGCCACCACCCGGCGGCGGCCCGCCCCGTACTCCCGTTCCAGGAGCGGTAACAGCTCGCGCAGATGGAGGGTCTCCACGGCCGGGGCGCCACCCGCGCCGCCGTTCCACCAGTCGGTGTAGAAGCCGTAGAACGGCATGGAGGGCATGACGACGAGCGTGCGCCGGAGGGACGGCTCGTCCTGGAGCCCGTACTCGTCGGTGAAGGCCAGGTGGTCGCCGTGCCCGCCGGGCAGCAGCCACAGCACGGGCCAGTGCTGCCCGGGCCGGCGCGCGTGCCACCCGTCCGGGAGCAGTAATCGCACGGCCGCGGGCCGCTCCAGAGAGGGGGAGCGCACCGTCAGGTCGAGAACGCGCTCACCGGTGCGCCGCTCCCCGACGACCCGGGGGCCGCGCCCCGGAGGCAGGGGCCCGGCCCCGCCGGAAGCGGCGCCGGCTCCGGACGGGGAACCGGACGCGGCCCAGGCCACGTCGCCACCCCCGGCCAGGGAAGCGGCCGGGACCCCCAGCCCCGCGGCCGCGGCGGTGCGCAGCACCCCGCGGCGCGGAAGGGGACGAACCGGGGGAGGGGCCGGGGGAGGCCCCGCGGACCGGTCCCGGACCGGCTCCGGAGGCGTGCCCCGGGCCGCGGTGAAGACGAACGGTGAAACCATGCCGACCCCCGTTGGGTGATGCCCGCCGCGACAAGGAAGGACAGGAAGGACAGGAAGGACAGGAAGGACAGGTAAGGGCAGGTAAGGAGCAGGAACGCATCGGCCGGGCTGGTGAAGCGGCTCGCGGGCCGACCGCCTCCAGGCTCCCCCGCCCGCCGTTTCCCCGGCACCGGGATCGCCCTGACCGGAGCCCTGAACGGCCCCCGAGCCCCGGCTGTTGCGGGCCCGGGTGCCGTCCCTGATGACGGCTGACGGCTCCGCGCCGCCACCCGGCCGCCAGGCCGCCACGCGGGGAGAGCCCGCCGATGGCCCGGCCACCGGACCGGCCACCGGACCGGCCACCCCGCGAATCACCGGCCCGGCGGCCGGTCCGGCCGCCGGACGGGCCGACCGCCGGGCCGGCCGCGGACCGGCGGGTCCGGCGGCCTACGGACCACCCCGTACCCCGGCCGCTCCCGGCATCGGCCCTGCGCCCTTCCCCCGTCGGCGGAACCCGCCACGGGCCGCCTTCCGCCACGTCCGCCCGGCCCTGCGAACCGCGTGTCGGGAAGGGGCCACTCCCCGTCATAAGGGCAGGTCGCCGCCAGTCCCTCCGCTCCCGGGCCGCCCTCGTACGGAGATGAAACCCACCCGGGACCCCTGGTATCGTTGGTGTCGTCGCCGCGGGAAACCGCGGGCACACCTTGTCCGGGTGGCGGAATGGCAGACGCGCTAGCTTGAGGTGCTAGTGCCCTTTATCGGGCGTGGGGGTTCAAGTCCCCCCTCGGACACCACAGCGGAAGCAGTGAGCGCGAGGGCCCCGACTTCACGGTCGTGGTCCTCCTTTCGTATACGGGATTCGCCGGGCCCCCACGTTCCACCAGGGGCACGTGGACGTCTTGGCCGGCTCGGTCCCCGCGCCGAGGTACCGGCACGCCCTGTATGGCGCGGTGTCCGCAGCCTCTGCGGGGCCTGGCCCGGATGTCAACGCGGCGCCGTCTCTTCATTCGAACCAGTGGCGTATTGCCTTATCACCACCTGTGCTGATCAAGCGTCATTACGTTCCTCTCATGGTCACTTCCCCGCATGAAGCGTCACATCGGATCTTCCAGGAGCAGCCCGACATCCTCGCTCCCGTGTTCCGGATCCTCGGTGTGCCGCTTGCCGAGAAGGCGGTTGTGGAGGTGCTGAGCCCGGACGCCACCGAGATCCGGCCCCTGGAGCGCCGGGTCGACAGCGTTCTGCGGATCACTCCACCCGGCTGTGAAGGATTCCTCCTGGCGATCGAGTCCCAGGGCAGACGAGATCCGGGCAAGCCCGCGAGCTGGACGTATTACCTCGCTCACCTCCAGGCGAAGTACGACAGCCCGGTCCTGCTCCTGGTCGTCTGCCAGGACAAGGCCACCGCCCGGTGGGCGGCCGGGCCCTTCGCGGCCGGGGTCGACGGCTGGACGGCGCTCCGCACCTATCCCCTGGTCCTCGGCCCCGGCAACGTCCCGGTGATCACCGATCCGGAGGAAGCCGCCCAGGATCTGACACTGGCCACCTTCTGCGCCATGACACACGGGCGGGACCCGGACATCAACGGCATACTGGAGGCGCTGGCACGCGCCCTGGGCTCGGCCGATCGTGACTCCGCCCGCTACTACGCCGAACTGCTGGAAATCGGTCTGGGGAACACCCCGGCCAAGGCCACCTGGAAGGAACTGATCATGGTGGGCACGTACTTCCCCGGACGGGGGACGATGATCGAGGAAGCGTTCCTGGAAGGAGAGGCCAAGGGGGAGGCCAGGGGCCGGGCCGAGGGCATCCTGCTGATTCTGCGGACCCGTGGTGTCGAGGTTCCGCAGCAGGTGGAACAGACGATCGCGCAGTGTGTGGATCTGGACACCCTCCAGATGTGGCTGAAGCGCGCGCTCTCCGTGAGCCGGGCCGAGGAGCTCTTCACCGCGCCGGAGTGAGCCCGCGGACGGGAGACCGGGCGGCAGTCACCACGTGGCGGCCGCCCGGTCCGCCGTGTGACCTGCCGGTGCACGCTGCCGCACGTGGCGGCGCGCCGCTGCCGCGGGCGGCGGTGCGGCGTTCACCGGGGCGCCGGCCGGCTGCGGTGGCGGTCGCGGGCCGTCGGGTCCGGTGAACGCCGGCGGGCCCGGGGCTCAGGGGCCGATGCCGAGGCGGGTCAGCAGGATCTTGAGGAGCTCCTCGACGACCTGGTCGAGGGCGGCGTCGACCCAGCCGACCGACCAGTCGTGCATCAGGCCGTTCACGGCCCCGATGAACGCGGCGGCGGCCACGCGGTAATCGCCCGGTGGGAGTTCGCCGCGTTTCACCGCCTCGTCGGCCTGGCCGCAGAGGAAGTCGATCCAGCGGGCGCGGCGCTCCAGCCGCTGCCGGTCCAGACGTGGCGACACGCCGATGACCTCGACGTACGCGATGCGGGCGTGGCGAGGGTCGGCGGTGGCGCCCGCCGTGTAGGCGCGGAACAGCCGGCTGTGCCGCTCGGCGAGGGGCAGCGCCCGCGCTTCGGGCCAGGCGGCGACCACGGACCGCTGGGCGGTGTCGTTGACGTGGAGGTGCAGCTCGGCGAGGAGGTCCTCCAGGGTGCGGAACTCCTCGTAGAACTGGCGGGTGGAGAGGCCGGCGGCACGGCAGACATCGGTGATGCGGGTGGCGCGGTAGCCGGGGCCGGCGCCGAACAGGTCCAGTCCGGCCTCGAGGAAGCGGTGGCGCCGGCCGGCCCGGCGTTCGGCCGCCGACTTGCCCGCGTACCGGCCCGCCGCCGGTGTGATCCTGCCCGTCACCGTGTACTCCGCTCCGCTTGGACGTATCCGGCCCGGGGCCGGACCGCCGCACCTTTTCCCGTACCGGGTCTTGAAGCACTCGCGCGTTCTTACTTACTATTCAGTAACTGATTCTGAGAATCCCGATGTTCAGATGTGGGCCGGCGCGGTTGCCTCCGCTCCGTTCCCCGTACCACCCCCGCCGTCCCGCTCCAGGTGGGCCCTGGGGATCACGTCCGGCCCCGCGCCACGGCCTCCCACCGCGCGTCACCCGCCCGGCGCCGGTGAACTCGCTCCGCCTCGTGCTCTTCCTCCTGTCCGCCCGACCCCCTGGAGAAGCACCGTGCACGCTCAGACCTCCGGCGAAACGCCGAAGACCCCCCACCGGACCCCGTCCCGTCGCCGCCGCACCGGACCGCTCTCCCTCGTGGCGGCCGCGGCGGTGCTGGCCGGAGCCGGTGTCGTCCCCACGGCCACGGTGGCCTCCGCCGAGCCGGCCCGCCCGTCCGCCGGCACTCCGCTGCGCGAGGTGATGCTCGTCGGCAACAACTGGGAGGGGACCGCTGACGTCATCGAGTCCAGCGGTGACTTCGCGAAAATCGGCCGGATCAACCTCGTCCCCGACAAGAAGGAACGTCTCCGGGAGATCTATCTCAACCCCGTCAAGCTGGCGTTCTTCCTCGGCATCCGGCACACGGTCGGCGAGGGGAACGACCAGTACGTGGACGACATGTACACCACCCCGGACGGTTCGGCGATCGTCGTCTCCCGGCCCAGCTTCGCGGATGTGGTCTCCGTCGACACCGCCACGGGCAGGATCAAGTGGCGGTTTCCCGTGTCCGGTTTCCGCGCCGATCACATGGCCGTCTCCCCGGACGGCACCCGTGTGGCGGTGTCGGCCTCCACCGGCAACACCGTGCACGTCCTGGACATCGCCACCGGCCGGGAGGCCGGCTCCTTCACGACCGGCGACAAGCCGCACGAGAACGTCTTCACCGACGGCGGCCGGTACATCTGGAACATGTCGATCGGTGAGGTGAACAACGACTTCGACGCCCCCGCCCTGGACTTTCTCAAGGGCGATCGCAAGATCACCATCGCGGACGCGGAGACGTTCGAGCACGTCCGGACCATCGATATGCGGGACCGGCTGGACGCCTTCGGCCGCAAGGACTTCTCCGACGCCGTCCGTCCGGTGGCCTTCACCCCGGACGAGTCGAAGCTGTACTTCCAGGTGTCGTTCTTCAACGGCTTCTTCGAGTACGACGTCGCCAAGGACGAGATCACCCGCGAGAAGGTGCTGCCCAAGAACCCGGCGACCAGCGACGACCGCACCACCTTCGTCAACGACTCGCGCCACCACGGCATGTCGATGAACCCGTCCGGCAGCAAGCTGTGCGTCGCCGGGACGATGGACGACTACGCGACCGTCGTGGACCGCGAGACGCTCCAGGAGGGGCCGCTGGTGAGTGCCGCGAAGCCGTACTGGGCCACGGTCAGTGGGGACGGCAAGGCGTGCGTCATCTCCGAGAGCGCCGCCGACCAGGTCACCGCCATCGACTTCGCCACCGGGAAGAAGATCACGTCCGTGCCGGTCGGCGACCACCCCCAGCGCGTCCGGATCGCCCAGCTCCCGCACGGCTGGACGGGGCCGGCGGGCGGGTGACGGGCGAGCGGGGGCCCGGCGCCGCGGTGGTACCGGTGTTCTGCCGATACGGCGCCGGCGCGGTGCCGCGTTCGCCCGCGGACGCGGAGCCCGCCCGCGCGCGGACTCACCGGCGCGGGAGGTCCTCCCGGATGTGCCCCGCAAGGGGGCGCCGCCGATCATCGAGTTCCCGGTGACCACCGTGACCACCCCCTGCGCTTCAGCGAGCCGCGGAACGAGGCCGAGGGCGGCAGCCGCACGAGGCGGTGGGCGGCCGTCCGGTCCGCCTGGGCGGCCTCTGCGCCCTCCGGTCAGCGTTCTTCGGCGGTGCCCACAGGTCATGGCCCCGGCGTTCAGCTGTGGGACAGGCTGTCGGTATACCGGCACCACGCGGGATCCGCCACCGGTGGGCCGCGTGGCGTGCCCGGCATCCGGAAAGCCGCACCCGTCACGTCCGTGCCGCGTCCGACAGGCACAGTTGGGGGAGAGATGCGCCTCAGTTCACGAACGATCGGTTTACTCTCGGCTACCGTCCTCGCGGCCGGAGGGCTGACCGCCGCCACCGCACCCACGGCCCACGCGGGTCCGTCGAAGGCGCTGGCCTGCTACGACACCGCCAAGTCGTTCTCCACGACGCTCGTCGGGTCCTACCACCGGTGGCCCGCCTCCGGTTCGGCCACCACCACGGCCAACTGCAACGACATCAACGTCAAGCCCGCCGTCGGCGACGACGTGCGGACCTGTTTCCTGCCCTCCGGCGGTGGCACCAGCTGCAACGGGTGGCGCCGGATCAACGGGGGCAGCTGGGGCCTGGCCGCGACCGACGTCAGGACCGGCACCAAGTTCTATCTGCAGTTCCGGTACGGCTACGAGTCCGGTTCGGTCGCCTACTGACCGGACCGGACCGGTCACCTGACCCATGGAGCCCCGGGCGTGATCGTCACGCGCCGGGGCTCCCGTGGTCCGGCAGGGCTGGGCCGCCGTGGCCCCTCACGTCGGGGTGCGGGAGGGGCCGCCGGGCCGTCACCCCAGGTCAGACCGTGGCCGGAGCGGCCATCGGGTATGTCGGGTACTCCACGCCCGAGACATACTGGACGATACGCACGACCTGGCACGAGTAGCCGAACTCGTTGTCGTACCAGAGGTAGAGGATCGCGTTGTCGCCCTCGGCCTTGGTGGCACCCGCGTCGATGATCGAGGCGTGCCGGGAGCCGATGAAGTCGCTGGAGACGGCGTCGGGGGCGCTGATGAAGTCGATCTGGCGCCTGAGCGGTGAGGTCAGGGAGACATCGCGCAGGTGGTCGAGGACATCCTGGCGGGTGGTCTCGCGCGCGAGCTGCAGATTGAGGATGGCGATCGAGACGTTCGGCACCGGCACGCGGATGGAGCTGCCGGTGATCCTCGCCTTGAGGCCGGGCAGCGCCTTGGCGACGGCGGAGGCGGCCCCGGTCTCGGTGATGACCATGTTGAGCGGCGCCGAGCGGCCCCGCCGGTCGGACTTGTGGTAGTTGTCCAGCAGGTTCTGGTCGTTGGTGAACGAGTGGACGGTTTCCACATGTCCGCGCACCACCCCGTACTCGTCGTCCATGGCCTTCAGCGGCGGAACGATGGCGTTGGTGGTGCAGGACGCGCAGGAGAGGATCCGCTCGTCCGGCTTGATCGTGTCGTGGTTGACGCCGTGCACGATGTTCGGGACGTCACCCTTGCCCGGCGCGGTCAGGACGACCCGGTCGATGCCGGGGCGGAGGTGGTTCGACAGGCCCTCGCGGTCGCGCCACCGTCCGGTGTTGTCGATGAGGATGGCGTCCTTGATGCCGTACGCCGTGTAGTCCACCGAAGCCGGGTCGTCGGCGTAGATCACCTTGATCGCGTTGCCGTTCGCCACGATGGTGCTGTCGGCCTCGTCCACGGTGATGGTGCCCTGGAACTGGCCGTGGATGGAGTCCCGGCGCAGCAGCGAGGCCCGCTTCACCAGATCCTGGCCGCCGCTGTTCCGGACGACGACGGCGCGCAGCCGCAGCCCGTTGCCCGAGCCGGCCTTCTCGATGAGCAGCCGGGCCACGAGCCGGCCGATCCGGCCGAACCCGTAGAGGACGACGTCACGCGGGGCGCGGCGCTCGATCTTGTTCGGGCCGGTGGCTCCGGCGACGGCCTCGGCGGTGAACTCCTCCACCGACAGCCCGCGCTCGTCCGCCTTGTGCGTCGCCGCGAGCATCCCCAGGTCGATCTGGGACGGGCCGAGGTCGAGCGTGGTGAGCGCACGGAGGTACGGCATCGTCTCGGTGACGGAGAGTTCCTCACCCGCGATCTGCCGGGCGAAGCGGTGCAGCTTGAGGATGCTGACCACCGACTTGTTCACCAGGGAGCGGCTGTGCAGCAGAACGGTGACGTCCCGCTCCCGGTGCAGCTTCCCGATGAGCGGGATCATCGACTCCGCGATCTCTTCGCGGTTCTTCCAGTTGGTGAACGAGTCCACGGTGGCAGTCACTGTTTCATCTTTCGAGCTAGGCGGCGCTCATATGTTAACCACCGTCGAAGTTGATCGTTGACGTGGCCGCCCGGACCGGCCCCGGCGCGGTAGGACCCGGCCAGGCGTGGGGCGTTGCCGAACCGGGCCGGCCAGGATGCGTCGCACATGTCGGCCCCGGCCGCCCCGCACGGTGCGTGGCGGGGCTGAGCGCGTGCAGCGGTTGCGCTGGGGCGGTGCGGAAGTGAACCGCGCATGGGGAGGCGTGGGGCCGGCGAGGCCCGGCGGGAGTTGGTCCGCGCCGTGGCCGGCCCCCGCCGGGGGAGCCCACCGGGGCGACGGCCCCGCGCTCCGGCAGCCCGGGCCGCCCGGGAGCGCGCGAGGTTGGCGAAGACCTCCGGCGTGGTGCGTCATGTGGGCGACCACACCGCCCCGGAGGTCCTCTGCCCACCACCGTAGGTCGGGTGCGCCCGGTACGGAAGGCCCCGTTTCCGGCTGTCTCGCCGGCAGGAGGTGAACTGGCCTCCAGGAAAGGGCTTCGCGAGGGGACGCCCCCGCCGGGAGCGCGCCTATGATCCGGGGGAACGCCGGACCAGGAGGGGCCATGCCCGAGAAGGCACACGTCAGGGAGTCCGTGACGCTGGTGTACCAGCCCACGGCCGAGGACATCACCGAGGCCCTGCGCGCCCGCGCGCGGCTGGCCCGGACGCGGAACGCCGTACGGGCGGGCGTGGTCTTCCTCCTCATCTTCGTCTTCCTCACCGGTCTCGCCCACCTCTCCGGGGATCCCGACCCCGTCCTCTCCTCGGCGACCGGCACGGCGGTCGCGGCCGTGGCGGGTGGTGTGGCCCTGCTGCTGGGGCACCGGATGCAGGGCCGGATGGTGCGGCGGCTCGTCGAGGCCCAGGGCCGGTGCCGTACGACGGTGGACGACACGGGCATGCGCACGGCCGGTGAGCGCGGTGAGTCGACGGCCACCTGGGAGAACTATCCGCGCTACCTGGAGACGGAGAACCTCTTCGTGGCGCTGAGCCGGGACCGGCGTTCGACCGGGGTCGGCGCGCTGCCGAAGCGGGGCCTGAAGAAGGCGGCGGACGCCGACCGGCTCCGGGAGATCTTCGACCGCAACGCCCGGCGGGCCGGCCCGCCCGCCGCCGCGGAGGGCGCGGTCAGGGGCGGCTGAGGGGCGCGCCCGGGCTGCTGCCGGCCGTCCCGCCCGCGGTGTCCCGGCGGGGCCGGGGTGCCCCCGGGCCGGGAACACGTGTACCAGGGGCCGGCAGCCCGCTCCCCTCACGGGGAACGAGGGCTGCCGGCCCACGGTGTCATCCGGCGGCCGCGCGGGGACCCCCAGGCTCACACGCCTCTGCCGGAGGACGGGCTCATGCAGGGCCGCCGCGCCGGTGGAGCGCCGTGCGTGGCACCCTCCGGACGGCCGGGCGGGCCGTCGCGAACGCGAATGCGGGACCGGGGAGCGGCATGGTGGAACTCCCGGAAGGTGGGGGCCGGTCCGGTGCCGGAGAGCCGGGCGCCGGGTCGTGGGAGCGTTCCCACTATAGGAAGGGCCCGGTGCGGGTGCAATGCCGCGTACGGTCCCCGCCCGGCCCGGTTCCCCGGGTTGAGGAACTGTCCCGGCACGCGCTCCCCGGCACCCGCCGGGCCGCGCGCCCCGGCCCGGGTCAGTCCTGTGCCTTCCCTCCCGTCACGCGGGAGAGCGCCAGGGCGATCAGGATGATGGCGCCGTTCAGGGCACCGATCCACTGGGCGGGTACGCCGCCCAGGGTGAGGACGTTCTGGATGAGGAAGAGCAGGAGGATGCCGGTGAAGGCGCCGAACACGCTGCCCTTTCCGCCACTGAGGCTGATGCCGCCGATCACGGCCGCCGCGAAGACGGTGAAGATGTAGCCCTCACCCTGCGCGGACGCCACGGAGGCGAGGCGGCCGGAGAGCATCAGGCCGCTCAGCGCGGCCAGCCCCCCGGCGGTGACCATCACGGTCCACAGCACCCGCTCGGTCCGGATGCCGGCCGCCCGCGCCGCGTCCACGTTGCCGCCGATCGCGTACAGGGAGCGGCCGAAGCCCGTGAAGCCGAGGACGACGATGCCCACCGCGAAGAGGACGAGGCACACCCACACCGACGCCGGCATCCCGAACCACTGGGCGGTGCCGAGGTAGAGCATGGACTCGGGCAGATGGAAGAAGGTCTGCCCGCCGGAGATGCCGGTGAGGATGCCGCGGAGCACGATCAGCATGCCCAGGGTGACGATGAATCCGTTGAGGCCGAAGTTGACGATGAACAAGGCGTTGACCGCGCCGATGAGCAGCCCCACGGCGAGGGTCACGGGCACCGCCCAGCCGCCGGGGAGGAGGCCGAGGCCGTGCCCGGCGCCCACCGGCACGACCAGCCAGGCCGCGATGCCGGGGGCGAGGCCGCAGGTGGACTCCAGGGACAGGTCCATCTTCCGGACGATCAGGACCATCGTCTGGGCCAGTACCAGGACGGCGATCTCCGACATGGTCTGAAGGACGTTGACCAGGTTGTCCGCGCGCAGGAAGACCGAGTTGACCATCTGCCCGACGATCGCGATGACGATGATCGGCGGGATCAGCGCCAGGTCGCGCAGGCGGGCGAAGGCGATCCGCCGCTCGGCCCGGCCCGCCGGGAACTCCGGTGGCGCGGGGGCCTCGGGGCCACCGTCCTTCCCGCCGCCGTGGGCGCCGCCGGAAGTCCCGGGGGCGCGTGCGTCCACGCCGGTTCCGGCGCCTCCGGCGTCGTCCGCCGCGCCGGTGGCCACACGCTCAGGCATCGAGGTCCACTCCTTCCATCGCGGCCACGAGTTCGTGGTCGTCCCAGCCGCCGGCCATGGTGGCGACGACGCGGCCCCGGAGCATCACCAGGACGCGGTCACAGACCCGCAGGTCGTCGAGTTCGTCGGAGGCCAGCAGGACGGCCGTGCCGGCGGCGGCCGTCTCCTCGACCTTGTCGAGCAGGAACTCCTTGGAGCGCACGTCGACACCCGCGGTCGGGTTGATCAGGACGAGCAGCTTCGGGTCGTCGGCGAGCGCGCGGGCCAGCACGACCTTCTGCTGGTTGCCGCCGGACAGGCCGGCCACCGGGAGCTCCGGGCCCGGCGTCTTGATCGCCAGGTGCGTGATCATGGAACGGGTGAGGGAGTCCCTGCGGCGCGCGCTGAGGAAGCCGCGGGAGCGGATCCGGTGCGGCACGCTCAGCGTGCTGTTGTCGGCGACGGACAACTGGGGGACGAAACCCTGCTGGTGACGGTCGCGCGGGACGAACCCGGCACCGGCGGCGAGGGCCGCGGGCACGCTCCCGGGCCGGGGGCGCCGTCCCGCGATCTGCACGGTGCCGCTGTCGGCGGCCCGCAGCCCCACCACGGTCTCGGCCACCTCGTTCCGCCCGCTGCCCGCGGCCCCGGCCAGCCCGACGATCTCGCCCGCCCCGATCTCCAGGGAGACGCCGGCGTAACTGCCGTCGGCGGTCAGGGTGTCGACCCTCAGCGCGGTGGCCCGCTCCGGGCCGGGCGGGTGCCGGACGGTGCGCCGCTCGGCCGCCGCCTCGCCGGTCATGGCCGCCACCAGCTCCGCGCGGGGGAGGCCGGCCACCGGGGCGGTCAGGACGTGGCGGGCGTCGCGGAAGACGGTCACCGTGTCGCAGATGTCGTAGACCTCTTGCAGGTGGTGGCTGATGAACAGGAAGGTCACGCCCTGCCGCTGGAGGTCCTCGACGCGGTGGAACAGGCGGCTGATGGCCGCGGCGTCGAGCTGGGCGGTGGGCTCGTCCAGGATGACGAACCGCGCCCCGAAGGAGAGCGCCCGCGCGATCTCGACGAACTGCCGCTGCTCGATGGAGAGGTCCTTGGCGGGCAGCCGGACGTCCACCTCGACGGACCACTTCTCCAGCAGGTCGCGCGCGTCGCGCCGGACCCGGCCCCAGTCGACGAGGCCGAGCCGGCCGCGGTCGAGGCGGTTCAGGAACAGGTTCTCCGCGACGGTCAGCTCGGGGATGACGGTGGACTTCTGGTAGACGCAGGCCACGCGCCGCCGCCAGGCGTCGCGGTCGGCGGGGCGTGGCGCGGGCTCGCCGTCGAAGAGGACGGTTCCCCGGTCGGGGGTGAGCAGCCCGGTCAGGATGGCGACCAGGGTGGATTTCCCCGCGCCGTTGCGGCCCACGAGGGCGTGTGTCTGGCCCTGGCCGACGCGGATGCGGGCGTCGTCGAGCGCCACGGTGGAGTCGAATCGCTTGACGATTCCCGACGCCTCGGCGACGGGCGGGGCCGGGTCCATGGCTGCCTGTGCCTTCCGGATCGCAGGGTGGGTACGGACGGGTCGAGTGGACGCGGGCGGGGCCGACCGGGGCTCCGCCGAAGCGGCCGGCCGGGCGCGGGCGGGGCCGGCGCACGCGGGGGACACCGCCCCGCGACGCCCCGGCGGCCTAGAGCTGGTTGCCCCAGAGGGAGGTGTCGGTGCTCTTCAGACTGGGGACCCCGTCATAGGTGCCGCCGTCGGCCGTCACCAGGGGCGCGGACAGCTGGTCCTCCAGCAGGCCCGGCCGCACCTCGATGATCCTGCTGTTGTGGTCGGTCTCGCCGGGCTCGAACTTCTCGCCGTCGAGGGCGGCCTTCAGGTAGTACAGGGCGTACTTGGCGTACTGGTCGGCGGGCTGGGAGACGGTGGCGTCGATCTTTCCGTCCGCGATGCCCGAGAGCTCCTCGGGGATGCCGTCGTTGGACACGACGAACACGTGCTCGGGGTCGTCGGGGTCGACGAGCAGGCCCTTCTGCTTGAGGACCTGCAAGGTGCCGGAGAGGGCGAAACTGGACTGCATGTAGACGCCCTTGATGTCCGGGTGCTGGGTGAGCCGGGCCTGGAGTTTCTGCGCGGCGGTGGCGCCGTCCCAGTTGGTGGCCTCACCGAACACCGTGATGCCGGGGTACTTCTTCTTCATGCACGCGTTGAAGGCCTCGGTGCGGTCGCGGCCGTTGATGGAGGAGAGGTCACCCTGGAGCATGACGACCTTGCCCTTGCCGTCGAGCCGGGAGCCGAGGAACGCGCAGGCCTTCTCGCCGTAGGCGCGGTTGTCGGCGCGGACGACCATGTAGACCTCCCCCGAGTCGGGGCGGGTGTCCACGGTGACCACGGGGATCTTCTTGTCGGCGAGCTGCCGCAGGGTGGGGGCGATGGCGGCGGTGTCCTGCGGGGCCATGGCCACGCCCTTGACGCCCTGGCTGATGAAGGTCTGGGCGTTCGCGGCCAGTTTCGCCACGTCGTTCTGGGAGTTCGTGGTCTTCACGTCCAGGCCGGACTCCTCGGCGTACCGGGGCGTGTACTTGATGTAGGAGTTCCAGAAGTCGGTGTCCGAACGGGGATAGTCCACGCCGACGACGGCCGTGCCGCCGGAGCCGGCGGACGAGCCGCCGCAGGCGCCGAGCAGGGGCAGGGCCAGCACGGTCACGGCGGCTCCCAGGACGGCGCCTCGTCGGGTGTGGGTGAGCCTCATCGCTCTCCTCCTCACGGGAGTGGTGCGCGAACGGGTGCGGGACGATCCGGGCGGAAACGCGGTGGTGCGGTGGGCGGCCGGCGGGTCGGCCCGCCGTCGGGCGGGGTGCTCGGGGGCGGGCGGTCAGGTGGCGAGCGGTGGGGCGGGGGCCCGGTGGGCCGGGGCGAGGGGCCGGCGCCGTGGCGGGGGCCGCCGGCCGTTTCGGGGTCAGGTGCGGGGGCGGAGACGGAGTCCGCTCATGCCGCCGTCCACCGGGAGGGCGGTGCCGGTGGTGGAGCCGGACAGCGGGCTCGCGAGATAGGCGATGGCGGCCGCCACCTCGTCCGCGTGGACGAGCCGGCCGATGGGCTGGCGGGCACTGAGCGCGGCGCGCTCGGCCCCGGGGTCGGGGGCCCGGTCCAGCAGCCGCCCGATCCACGGGGTGTCGACGGTGCCGGGGTTGACGCAGTTGACGCGGATGTTCTCGGTCACCAGGTCGGCCGCCGAGGCCAGGGTCAGCGACAGCACGGCGCCCTTGGTGGCGGAGTAGAGCGCCCGCTGCGGCAGTCCGGCCGTCGCCGCGATCGAACAGGTGTTGACGACGGAGGCGTGGGCGGAGCGGCGGAGGAAGGGGAGCGCCGCGCGGGTGACGCGGACGACACCGAAGACGTTGACCTCGAAGACCCGGCGCCACTCGGCGTCGTCGTTCTCCCCGATGGCGCCCTGCGCCCCGATACCGGCGTTGTTCACGAGGATGTCGACGCCGCCCAGTGACGCGGCGGCCCGCTCGACGGCCCCGGCCACCCCCGCGTCGGACACGTCGGCCCGGATGCCGGTCAGCGGTGCGGGCAGGCCGTCCGGGGCGAGGTCGAGACAGACGACCCGGGCGCCCCGTGCGGCCAGCAGCCGGGCGGTGGCCAGGCCGATGCCGGACGCCCCGCCCGTGACGACGGCCCGGAGCCCGTCGAGCTCCCGCACGGGCGGGTCCCCCGCCCCGGGGACCGGCTCCCTCTCCGCCGCCGCGTTCATCGCGCGTCCTTCCGCCGCCACACCGCTCCGTCGGGATGGCGGTGCGCCGCGGCCGAATCCGCCCGGAGTTCCGCGCTGAGACCGGGGGCGGACGGCGCCAGGTAGCGTCCCCCGCGGACCCGCACCGGGTCGGTGAAGTGCTCGTGCAGATGGTCGATGTACTCGACGACCTGGCCCTCCGCGCTGCCCGACACCGCTACGTAGTCGAACATCGCCAGGTGCTGGACCATCTCGCACAGGCCCAGGCCGCCCGCGTGCGGGCAGACCGGGACGCCGAACTTCGCGGCGAGCAGGAGGACCGCGACGTTCTCCGTCACGCCCGCCGTGCGGCTGGCGTCGAGTTGCAGCACGTCCAGGGCGCCCGCCTGGAGGAACTGCTTGAACATCACCTGGTTGTGGATGTGCTCCCCGGTGGCCACCTTCACCGGGGCCACCGCCTCGCGGACCGCCGCGTGGCCCAGGATGTCGTCGGGGGAGGTCGGCTCCTCGATCCAGTAGGGCTCATACGGGGCGAGCCGGCGCATCCACTCCACCGCCTGCTCCACACCCCACGCCTGGTTGGCGTCGACCGCGATCCGGATGTCCGGGCCGACGGCCTCGCGGGCCAGCCGCAGCCGCCGGACGTCCTCCTCGGGGTCCGCCCCGACCTTCAGCTTGATCAGCGTGAATCCGTCGGCCACGGCCTCCTTCGCCAGCCGGACCAGTTTCTCGTCGGAGTAGCCCAGCCACCCCGGGGTGGTGGTGTACGCGGGGAACCCCTCCGCGAGCAGCCGCTCGGTGCGTTCCGCACGGCCGGGTTCGGCGCGCCGCAGGATCTCCAGCGCCTCCCCGGGGGTGAGGGCGTCCCGCAGGTAGCGGAAGTCGACGAGGGAGACCAGGCGTTCCGGCTCCATCTCCGCGAGCAGCCGCCAGACGGGCTTGCCCTCCCGGCGGCCGTACAGGTCCCACACCGCGTTGACGATCGCGGCGGCGGCCATGTGGATGACCCCCTTCTCCGGTCCCAGCCAGCGCAGTTGGCTGTCCCCGGTCAGGCGCCGGGAGAACGCCCCGAGGTCGGCCAGGACCTCCTCCACCGGCAGACCCGTGACCAGCTCCGCCAGGGCGCGGACGGCGGCGACCGTCACCTCGTTGCCGCGCCCCACGGTGAACGCCAGGCCGTGGCCGACGGCTCCGGCACCGGTCCGCACGGTGACGTAGGTGCCCGAGTAGTCGGGCTCGGGGTTCATGGCGTCCGAGCCGTCGAGGTCGAGGGAGGTCGGGAAGCGGATGTCGGCCGCCTCGACGGCGGTGATCAGCTCAGCCATGGACGGCCACGCGCCCTTTCCGGGAACCGGTGGCGCCGTGCCCGGCGCGGTCCGGTGTCGTCACGTGCGGTACGTGCTGGACGTGCGGTGCGAGCGGTGCGTGCGGTGCGTGAGTCGTCGGTGTCGAGGTCGCGATCTGAGGAATCACATCCCGTGACATGGGATGGATTTATACGTGGGGGGTGGAGTGGTGTCCAGGGGGCGGTACGGAACTCACCGCCGATTCCCGAAAGTTCGCGGCTGAACGGTGGTGGCGCGGGCGGCCCGTGACGGATCGTCCTCCGGCGCCGTTCCGGGACATGGGATGCCCTGTTAGCCTGACCCCGCACAACAGGGGGTGTGGAGCGACCGATGTCACTGACCGACAAGGCCATCCAGCGGATCCGGGAACTCATCCAGTCCGGCGAGCTGCCCCCCGGGGCGAAACTGCCGCCCGAACAGCAACTCGCCGCCGAGCTGGGCCTGTCGCGCAATCTGATGCGCGAGGCGGTCAAGGCCCTCGTGGTGGCGCGGGTGCTGGAGATCAGGCGCGGTGACGGCACCTATGTCACCAGTCTGGAGCCGGCCCTGCTGCTGGAGGGCCTGGGCTCGGCCGTGGAGCTGCTGCGCGGTGACACCCTGCTGGAACTGACCGAGGTCCGCAGGCTGTTCGAGCCGGTGGCCACCGGGCTGGCCGCCGCCCGCATCACGGACGAGGGGCTGGCCGAGGTCAAAGGCCACCTCGACGCGATGACGGCGGCCCGGGACGACGCCGAGCTGCTCACCCGGCACGATGCCGCCTTCCACCGCGCCGTCGCCGCCGCCACCGGGAACAGCACCCTGGTCACCCTGCTGGAGGGCATCTCCAGCCGCACGATCCGGGCCCGCGTCTGGCGCGGGCTGGTCGATTCCGACGCGGGCGAGCGCACGCTCGCGGAGCACCGGGCGATCCACCAGGCCCTCGCCGCCCGGGACCCGGCGCTCGCCGAGGCCGCCGCGCTGCTCCACGTCAGCACGACGGAGCAGTGGCTCCGCGAGCATCTGACGGGCGGCGACGCGTCCGCCCACCGCCCCTCCGGCCACCCTCCGCCGTCCGAGGGCCCCCCGCCCTCCGACCGCCACCGGCCCCCGGACGCCCCCCACCCGCCGGACATCCACCGCCCCCCGCACCGGGCCCACCGGCACCCGGCAGCGCACCGCGGGGCGGACGGCGCGTGAGCGCCTGACCGGTGGCGGCGCACGGCCCGGGACCACCCGCCGCCCGCACCCGCCCCCTCGCACCCGGGGCCGCCGGTACCGGCCCCGGCCCCCGACACCCGACACCCCGCACCCCGCCACCAGGAACCCCAGGAGTTGCCCTGTGAGACTCGCTCGTGTGGGCGCGCCCGGCGCCGAGACCCCCGTTCTGCTCGACGGCGAGGGAACGGCGTGGGACCTGTCCGGACTGACGACCGACATCGACGGCCCCTTCCTCGCCTCCGGCGGCCCCGGGCGGGCCGCGGCGGCGCTCGCCGAAGGGCGGCTGCGGCCGCTGGACCTCACGGGCCTGCGGTTCGGAGCGCCCGTGGCCCGGCCCGGCAAGGTGGTCTGCGTCGGCCTCAACTACACCGACCACGCGGCCGAGACCGGCGCCGAGCCGCCCGCCGAGCCGGTCGTCTTCATGAAGGCGTCCAACACGGTCGTCGGTCCCGACGACGAGGTGCTCGTCCCGCGCGGCTCCACCAAGACCGACTACGAGGTCGAACTGGCCGTGGTGATCGGCGCGACGGCGCGCTACCTGGAGAGCCCGGCGGACGCCGGGCGGGTCATCGCGGGGTACGCGATCGCCGACGACGTCAGCGAACGGGAGTTCCAGCTCGAACGCGGCGGCCAGTGGGACAAGGGCAAGTCCTGCGAGACGTTCAACCCCCTCGGCCCCTGGCTGGTCACCGCCGACGAGGTGGGCGACCCGCAGAACCTGGCGATGCGGCTGTACGTCAACGACGAGCTGCGCCAGGACGGCCACACCAAGAACATGATCTTCGACGTGCGCCATGTGGTCTGGTACCTCAGCCAGTTCATGGTGCTGGACCCCGGCGACCTCATCAACACCGGCACGCCCGCCGGGGTGGCGCTCGGTGCGGGCAACGACTTCCCGTATCTGCGCGCCGGGGACGTGGTGCGGGTCGAGATCGAACGGCTGGGTGCCCAGCAGCACACCATCGGGCAGGCCGGATGAGCGGCCCGCCCGCGCGGCGGCCCGCCGGCCCGCACTCCGGCCCCCGGTCCGGCCCGCACTCCAGCCCCCACTCCAGCCCCCAGTCCGGCCCGCAGTCCGGCCCCCAGTCAGGGACGCCCCAGGAGCCGCCCGCCGCTCCGTCCACCGGTCTGCTCGCCGAGCGGGTGGCCATCGGCCGCCGGGGCGCGACCGTCGGCCGTCTCGGCCTGGGTACGGCGCCGCTGGCCGGGCTGTTCGCCGCGGTCGGGGCGGCGGAGGCCGAGGAGACGCTGACGGCCGCCTGGGAGGCCGGCGTCCGCTACTTCGACACCGCCCCGCACTACGGCGCCGGCCTGGCCGAACAGCGGCTCGGCGCGTTCCTGGCCGCCCGCCCGGCCGGACGGGCCACGGTGTCGACCAAGGTGGGCCGGCTGCTCGTGCCCGGCGACCCGGCCGACGGCGACGAGGGCTTCCACGGGGCCCCGGGCCTGGTCCGCGTCCGGGACTACAGCGCGGAGGGCGTGCACCGCTCCGTCTCCGAGAGCCTGGAGCGCACCGGGCTGGACGCCTTCGACATCCTCCTCGTCCACGACCCCGACGAGCACTACGCCGAGGCCCTGACCGGCGCCTTCCCCGCCCTGGCGCGGCTGCGGGACCAAGGTCTCGTCAAGGCGATCGGCGCGGGCATGAACCAGACCCGGATGCTGGTCCGCTTCGTCGAGGAAACCGATCTGGACTGCGTCCTCGTCGCCGGACGGTACTCGCTGCTCGACCGCTCCGCCGAGGCGGAACTGCTGCCCCTGTGCGCGCGCCGGAAGGTCGGCGTGCTGGCCGGCGGCGTCTTCAACAGCGGTGTCCTGGCCGATCCCCGTCCCGGCGCCACCTATGACTACGTCCCGGCGCCCCGCCCGGTCCTCGACCGCGCCCGCGCCTTGTCCCGCGTCTGCGCCGACCACGGGGTGCCGCTCGCGGCGGCGGCGCTCCAGTTCCCGCTGCGGCACCCGGCCGTCTCCTCGGTGGTGGTGGGCGCGCGCAGCGCGGCGGAGGTACGGGAGAACGTCGCGCACGCCACGCTGGACCTGCCCGAAACGCTGTGGGACGACCTGACGGCGGCCGGGGCGGTGGGCCCATGACGCGGGGTGAGGAGCCGGCGCGCCGTGCCGGTGACGGAGGCCTGCCCGAACCCGTGGCCGGTGCGGGAGAGGTGCCCGCGGCCGGGCCCCTCAGGGTCGACGCGCATCACCACCTCTGGGAGCTGTCCCGCCGCCCGCACGGCTGGCTGGACGCCCCCGAACTGGCCGCCGTGCGACGGGATTTCACCCCCACGGAACTGGCGGAGGCGGCGGGCGCGGCCGGAATCGGCCGCACCGTCCTGGTGCAGGTCCTCGCCGATGCCACCGAGACGCGGGAGTTCCTCGCCACCGCCGAGGACCAGGCGCTGATCGGCGCCGTCGTCGGCTGGGCCGACCTCACGGCCCCCGGCCTGGCCGGTGAACTGCACGCCCTCCGCGAGAGCCGCGGCGGACGGTACCTCGCCGGGATCCGCCACCTCGTCCAGGGCGAACCGGACCCCGCCTGGCTGGCGCGCCCGGAGGTCGTCGCCGGGCTGCGGACCGTCGCCGCCCACGGCCTCGCCTACGACCTGCTCGTCCGCCCCCACCAGCTTCCCGCGGCGATCGCCGCCGTGCGCGCCGTTCCCGAACTGACCTTCGTACTCGACCACGCCGCCAAGCCACCCGTCGCCTCCGGCGCCCTGGAACCCTGGGCCTCCCTCACCGCCGAACTGGCCGCCGAGTCGAACGTCTCCTGCAAGCTCTCCGGCCTGGTCACCGAGGCCGGTCCCGGCGCCTGGACGGTGACGGGCCTCCGCCCCTACGCCCGCGCGGTCCTGGACACCTTCGGGCCCGCCCGGGTGATGTTCGGCTCCGACTGGCCGGTCTGCCTGACGGCCGCCGGCTCGTACGGCGAGGTCCTCGCGCTCGCCGAGGAGCTGACGGCCGGCCTCTCCGCCCCGGAACACGCGGCGGTCTTCGGCGGCACGGCCGCACGCGTCTACCGGCTGGACGAGCGCCCAGGGCGCTGACCCGCGGGCCCGGCCCGGCGGGCCGGGCAGGGCCTCGGCCCCGGCCACGGCCGCTCACGGGCTTTCCCGGAGGGGCCGGCCGCCGTGCGCCGGGCACCGGGGCGGAACCGGCCCTGTGGCCGGACGGATCACGCCCGCCAGGGGCCCCGCGGGCGGCCGGCGGCCCCGGCGGGCGTGACGCGGGCCGGCGCCACTCCTCCCCAGACATGTGATGTCGCATCTGCCGCTTTGGCGCGCCTTTCAGGCGCTCTGTCAGCGAGTCCTGACCCCCTTCATTCGGGTCACCCGAGCGCAAAGCGTTGACAGGCGCGCGAGGAGATGGGATTTCTGATTCGACATGGGATGTATCGGTGCCGTGCCGGAGCGCGGCGCTACCCCCATGTCCTCCCCCTCATGTCCCACCGCCGAAAGGCCCCCCATGACGATCAACAGACGCGTCTTCCTCTCCGCGGCGGCCGGGGTCGCCGCCGCCACGACGGCGAACCTCACGCTCGGTGCCCCGCGCGCCCACGCGGCCGCGGCCGCGTACTTACCGACGTGGCCCTCGATCGACCAGCACACGGCGGCCCCGGAATGGTTCCAGGACGCCAAGTTCGGCATCTACTTCCACTGGGGCGTCTTCAGCGTCCCCGCGTACGACAACGAGTGGTACCCGCGGAACATGTACCTCTCCGGCAGCTCCGCCAACAACCACCACCGGTCCACCTACGGCGAGCCGGCGGCGTGGCCGTACCACAACTTCATCGACGGGGCCCGGGACCGGGCGGGCAACTTCGTCCAGTTCGCCCCCAAGCTCGCCTCCGCCGGTGGCGCCTTCGACCCCGACGACTGGGCGCAGCTCTTCGTCGACGCCGGAGCCAAGTTCGCCGGCCCGGTGGGCGAGCACCACGACGGCTTCTCGATGTGGAACAGCTCGGTCAACGAGTGGAACTCGGTCCAGCGCGGCCCCCGGCTGGACCTGATGCGCATCTTCCGCGACTCCATCCGCGCCAAGGGGCTGAAGTTCCTCGTCTCGCTGCACCACGCCTACCAGTTCACCGGCTACTTCGAGGGAGTTCCCGCCCAGTCCACCGCGAGCCTGCGTAAGCTCTACGGCCAGCTCGGCAGCTCCGCGCACAACCAGCTCTGGTACGACAAGCTCAAGGAGGTCGTGGACCAGGGCCAGCCGGACATCATCTGGCAGGACTTCGCCCTGAACCGCATCGACGAGTCCCGCCGCCTGGAGTTCCTGGCGTACTACTACAACCAGGCCGAGAGCTGGGGCCGCGAGGTCGTGGCCACCTACAAGGACGGCTTCACCAACAAGGGCCAGGTGTACGACTACGAGCGGGGCGGGCCGGCGGAGATCACCGAGCCCTACTGGCTCACCGACGACTCCATCTCCAGCTCCAGCTGGTGCTACACCCGGGGCATCGGCTACTACAGCACCGCGCAGATGCTGCACTCGCTGATCGACCGGGTGAGCAAGAACGGCAACATGCTGCTCAACATCGCCCCCATGGCTGATGGAACGATTCCGCAGGGCCAGCGCACCGTGCTGCTCGCCATCGGCGACCACCTCAAGCGGTTCGGCGAGGCCGTCTACGCCACCCGCGCCTGGGCGGTCCACGGCGAGGGGCCGACCAAGATGGGCGGCGGTTCCTTCGTCGCCCCTGTCGCCGGCACCAACCGGGACATCCGCTTCACCCGCAACAAGGCGGGCACCGTCCTGTTCGCGACGATCCTGGGCTGGCCCGGCGGATCGACGACGATCAGCACCCTGGCGTCCGGCCGCTTCGACATCTCGTCCCTCTCCCGCGTCCAGCTGCTCGGCTCCACCGCGGGCACCTACACCGACCTGCCCGCGCCCACCCAGGACGGCTCGGGCCTGCGGGTCACCCTGCCGTCCTCGGCGCCCTACAGCGCCCTCGCCTACGTCCTGAAGTTCACCTTCTCCGGCCCGATACCCCCGCTCACGGGCGGTGGCGGCGGCGCGTCCGTATCCGCCCACGCGGATGTCTCGTTCGCCGGGGCGGCCGCCACGCTCCCGCTGGGCACCTACACCGCGGCCCAGCTCCAGTCCCGGGGCCTCGCGGCGCGCACCATCTCCTCGCTGCGAGTGCCCGCCGGCTTCCGGGTGATCGGCTACGCCGGGGACAACTTCTCCGGGACGGCGTGGACCTTCGACGCCGACAACGGCGACCTGCGCAACAGCGGCGGCAACGACGCGATCACCTCCCTGAAGGTCACCTTCAACCCCGCCACCTACTTCCGGATCGCCAACGCCACCAACGGGCTCGCCCTCGACAGCGGGGGCAGCACCACGGCCGGCAGCGACCTCAAGCAGTGGACCTGGAACGGCAACCACAACCTCCACTGGCAGGCCGTGGACCTCGGCACCGGCTACCACCGCCTGGTCAACCGTGGCAACGGCATGGTCGCCGACAGCTACGGCGCCGCGAGCGGCACGACCGTGCGCCAGGCGTCCTGGAGCGGCGGCAACAACCAGCAGTGGCAGATCACCGACCGCGGCAACGGCCGGTACAGCATCATCAACCGCGGCAACGGGCTCGCCCTCGACGGCGGCGGCCAGGTCGCCTCCGGCTCGACTGCCAAGCAGTGGACCTGGGACGGAAGCTCCAACCTGCTGTGGACCTTCATGGCCCAGTAACGCCCCGCACGTCTGTCCCATCCCTCCTGGCGCGGCACGGCGCGTCCGCTCGCGCCGCGCCGGGAGGGCCTTCCCGGCATCCGGGCAGCGGAGGATTACCTGGTGCTCGGTGCTCGGTGCTCGGTGCTCGGTGCTCGGTGCTCGGGGCGGGGGCGGCGGAGCCGCACACCCCGGGCCTCCGGGCTTCCGGGCCCCGGGAGTCACGGACGGGCTCCCGGCTCGCCGGACGGCCCGGTGCTCGTACCGCTACCGCGCGGACGCCGGGCCGCTCCGCAGGGCCACGCGCCCGCCCGCGCTCAGATGCCCATCCCGCGGCGGACCACACCGTCCCAGGCGCGGCCGGGGAGCAGGGCCCGGGTGGTGATCAGGGCGCGGGCGGCGGCGTTCCCGGCGTAGCGGGTGCGCGGCCGGCGGGCGGTCAGCGCGCGTTCGATCGTGGCGGCCACCGCGTCCGGGCCGGCCGTCACCCGGCGGTTCCGGTAGGAGCGCACCGTGGAGGCGCCGAAGGCCGCCGCCGACCGGTGGTAGACCGAGCCCGGCGGGACCGCGTCGGTCAGGTTCGCCATGGCCGTGTCCAGGAAGGGGGTGGCGACCGGGCCCGGCTCGATGACGGAGACCTCGATGCCGAAGGGCGCGACCTCGGCCCGGAGGGTGTCCGACAGCGCCTCGACGGCGTACTTCGACCCGTGGTAGGCGCCGCTGAACGGCAGCGTGAGCCGCCCGGCGACGGACGACACGTTGACGATCCGGCCCCGGCCCGCCGCGCGCATCGACGGCAGGACGAGCTGCACCAGCCGCATCAGCCCGAAGACGTTCGTTTCGAACTGGGCGCGCACGGCGCTCATCGGTATCTCCTCGAACGCGCCGTAGGCGCCGTAACCCGCGTTGTTCACCAGCGCGCCGACCCGTCCGTGGAGCTCCACGACGGTCCCGACGGCGGTACGCATCGATTCCTCGTCGGTCACGTCCAGCGGCAGCGGCCGGGCGCCCAGCTTCTCCAGCTCCGCCAGCGCGCCGATGTCGCGCGCCGTGGCATACACGGTGTGACCGGCCCGGACGAGCCGCGACGCGGAGGCGGCCCCGATCCCTTTGGAGGCCCCGGTGATGAGGACGGGGCCGAGATCCGGCGGGGACAGGGGCATGGGCTGACCTGCTTTCGGGGGACGCCGGCGATGACGGGGCAGCGGCGATGACGGAGCAGAGGAAAGGGGGGAGGTGAAAGGGGGCAGGCGGCGGGGGACGGCGGGCGGCGTGCGCCGGACCGGGACCGGCGCCGGTCCACCGGCCGCTGGACGAGACCGCGGACGGGCCCATCCTGTCAGCAGGCCCCGGCGCTCCCCGAGCCCCACCCGCCTTCCCCGCTCCGCTGCTCAGTCCTGCGTCCCCGCAGGGGTCCCGAAGGAGATCCAGACGTCAGAAGGCAGCTCGGGCCGACCCGGCCCGTCTCAGCGGAGGGGGAGGTCGCCTGACCGCAGTGCCGTGACGAAGGCGGCCCAGCTGGAGGTGGGGAAGGCGAGGGCGGGGCCGGTGGGGGCCTTGCTGTCCCGGACGGGGACGAGGCCGGGGAAGTTGGGGGCCACTTCGACGCAGCTGCCCCCTTGGCCGTCGCTGTACGAGGACTTGTGCCAAGTGGCGTCACTCACGTCGTGTGCAGAGCTCATCGCTTCCGTAGTCCTCGGCCACTGATTCCAGCAGGGTCAGAGAGGCAACCGGTGACAGAGCGGCGGCCCTGACCAGATCGTATGACCTCTGTCCCTGCTCGACCAGAGCCGGATCCTCGATGAGTTGGCCGGTGCCCGCGCCCTCCGTGTAGATGATCGGCGGTGCGTCGTGAAAGCTCAGCAGGGACGCCATGCCGTTGAACAGGGCATGGGATGCGGCGTCGAAGGTCAGTACTTGCAGGATGATCCTGCGGTTCCGGACGAGGGTCGCCAGATGGAGAAGCTGCTCCCGCATGGTCGACGCCCCGCCCATGGGGACACGGAGCACTGTCTCGTGGAGTACCGCCCACAGCCGAGGCGTGGCGGATTCCGCGAGGAGAAGCTGCCGGTCCAGGCGGGCCCGGACGTGCTCCTCCACCTCCGTGTCCGGGGCCAGAGGCAACGTGGCCCTTGTGACGGCCCGTGCATAGGCCTCGGTCTGGAGGAGGCCGGGGATGAGCATGGGGGCGTATTCGCTGATGGTGGTGGCGAGTTTTTCGAGTTCGGCGGCGTCGGCGAAGTAGTCGGGGTGTTTGGAGCGTCGGGCGAGTTTGCAGAGGCGTTGGAGGTGCCGGCCGGTGTCGAGGGCTTCGTCGAGGGATTTGGAGACGTCGGGCTGGGGGCGGCGGACGGCGGCTTCGAATTGGCCGATGTAGGTGCCGGAGCAGAAGACGCGTTCGCCGAGCTGGCTCTGGGAGAGGCCGGCGGCTTCGCGGAGGCGGCGGAGTTCGGCGCCGTAGAAGGTCTTGGGTGAGGTGTAGGGGTCGAGGTCCTTGGGCTGCTGGGTCATGGTGACGCGTCCCCCTTGTGAATGAAGTCGCGTTCAGGCCGGTGAACGCCTGGGCGGGTTGCTCATTGTAGTGTCGTGTGCGCGTGAAGTGAGTTCGTGTAGGTCATGGGGCCCGGGCTGCCATGACGGAGTGCACGTCGACCTGGCCGCCGGAGGGGAAGGCGAACGAGTTGGGTGGGACCGCGCCTGAAGGGGCCCATAACGGCGATGTCCGGAGTCCGGAAGATCCGCGCCCGTGAGGCGGAGCATGCCGCCGGTTCCGGCCGGGGTGGCGCCCGGCATTTCAAGCAGTCGGACGATGCCACGGCTGTGCTGGTGGAACTCCACGGTGCCCATGGTGAGGAGAGATGAGGACGATGAGCAGCGCGCAGCAGCCGTACCTGGTCGAGCGCGGACCGGGGCGCTTCGAGTACCAGCTTCCCGTGTCGGTCAAGATGGTGATCGACCTCAAGGGCAGGGTGCCCCTGCTGAGGAATGAGCGGGAGGAGTGGGAACTGCCCGGCGGAAAACTGGAGTTGGGCGAGTCGCCGGAGTCCACGGTCGTGCGGGAGGTCGAGGAGGAACTGGGACTCGAAGCGGATCTGCTCGACGGCCTCGACGTCATCGACACCTGGGTGTACCGGATCTTCCCGCACCGGCACGTCTTCATCGTCAGTTACGGAGCGGAGTACAGGGGGGCGAGGGAGCCCAGGGTTTCGCATGAGCACAAGGCTCTCGGGCTCTTCACCGCGTCCGAGGTGAAGGATCTGACCATGCCTGCCCCGTACAAGAAGACGATCGAGGCGTGGTGGCGGAGACGATCTGCTCCGTGACCGGCCTGGCCGGATTCAGCGGAGGGGGAGGTCGCCTGACCGCAGTGCCGTGACGAAGGCGGCCCAGCTGGAGGTGGGGAAGGCGAGGGCAGGGCCGGTGGGGGCCTTGCTGTCCCGGACGGGGACGAGGCCGGGGAGGCCGTCGGCTATTTCGAGGCAGGCCCCGCCATCCCCGTTGCTGTACGACGATTTGCGCCATGTGACCGTGTCCCGGGCTGAGTCGGTGCTCATGGTGTCTGATCCTCCACCGCCGATGCGATCAGGGCCAGGGAAGCTTCTGGCGATAGCGCGGCCGCCCTGATGAGATCGTATGCCTTCTGGTACTGGGCGACCAGCGCCGGTTCCTCGATGAGTTGTCCGGTATAGGCACTCTCGGTGTACGTCACCGGCGGGGCATCCGCGAAGGTCATCTGAATCGCCGTGCTGTTGAGAAAGGCTGCCGCTCCGGCCTCCGAAGGCAGCACTTGCAGAACCACGCGATGGTGGTCGCGGCCCACGTGGTGCAGAACCCTGAGCTGTTCGCGCATCACGGCCTGGCCGCCGACAGGGATACGCAGCGCGGCCTCGTGAATCACTGCCCACACCTCGGGAGCTGTCGGCGCCTCCAGGAGACGCTTGCGCTCCATCCGGATGGCGACCCTGTCTTCCACTTCCTCATCGGGCGCGAACGTCTGGGCCGCTCGGGTGAGTGCCCGTGCATAGGCCTCGGTCTGGAGGAGGCCGGGGATGAGCATGGGGGCGTATTCGCTGATGGTGGTGGCGAGTTTTTCGAGTTCGGCGGCGTCGGCGAAGTAGTCGGGGTGTTTGGAGCGGCGGGCGAGTTTGCAGAGGCGTTGGAGGTGCCGGCCGGTGTCGAGGGCTTCGTCGAGGGATTTGGAGACGTCGGGCTGGGGGCGGCGGACGGCGGCTTCGAATTGGCCGATGTAGGTGCCGGAGCAGAAGACGCGTTCGCCGAGCTGGCTCTGGGAGAGGCCGGCGGCTTCGCGGAGGCGGCGGAGTTCGGCGCCGTAGAAGGTCTTGGGTGAGGTGTAGGGGTCGAGGTCCCTGGGCTGCTGGGTCATGGTGACGCGTCCCCCTTGCGTGCGGGGCCCGTGACGGCCGGTCTCGCTTGCGTTGATCGCCCAGCGTATCGGTGCGGGTGCGGAACGTGCTCCACCTTTCGTCTGAGGCGCAACAGGTGGCCTGTTGAGTGGGAGAGCGGGTGAACTCCTGGAGCCGCCGGTGCCCAACTCTGTCCGTACACGGTCATGGTGCGGCACCATGCGGTGAACCGGTTCCGATATCCGGAGTCGGTGCGATGGGATCCCCACTTGGAGGAGCGCTAGTGAAGAGAACCGCTCTGCTCGCGACGGCCGCGTCCACCCTGGCCCTGGCCACTGTGCTCGGCACGCAGGCGGCCGCCACCGCCGCGCCGGTCAGCGCCGCGCCCGCCGCCGCCCCGGCCGCCGAGCAGGCCGCCGCCGTCACCAAGCTGACCCACTCCCAGGCCACGACCCGGCTCCGCAACGCCGGGGTCTCCTGGACCTCCAGCGGCGGGTGCAGCAACCGCAACCAGTCCAACTGCACCTCGTTCGAGCAGGTCAACCTGGCCACGATCCAGGGGGCCGAGACGCTGAAGTCGGCGAGTGGCTGCGCGCTCACGATCACCGGTGGCACGGAGACCGGCCACGCGTCGGGCACCTACAGCCACTGGAACGGCTACAAGCTGGACTACTCCCTCAGCACCTGCGTCAACAACTACGTGACCGGCAACTTCACGTACATCGGCACGCGCAGCGACGGGGCCGCCCAGTACCGGTCCGGCGCCGGCAACATCTACGCCAAGGAGGGCAACCACTGGGACGTCCTCTACTACAACTGCGGTGGCTGCTGACTGTCTTGGAGCCGCCTCGGCGGTGGGAGCCGCCCGGCCGTGAGTTCCCGGGCTGTTGAGTCGCCGAAGGCTCCCCGGCCGTAGGGAGGGGTGCGGGTGTGCGGCCCGCTGCTCCCGCCCGCCGCCGTGACGCGGTCGTCGTCCGGTGTGACGGGCGGGGTGCGGACGGCGGTGAGACATCCACTGGAGGGTGAGGGGTCCCGCCGCTCGCGGGCCTGGTCCGGCGTTCCGCGCGCCGGACCAGGCCCGTTGTCGTGTCCCGGGTGGAGGCGCGGGGGCCTCCGCGCTGCCCTGCCATCCCCCGGCTGGGTGAACGGGGCGCGGACGGTGACGGGAACCCGGGCGCGGGCGGGAGGACCGGCGACGGCGCTCCCCGGCCGTCTCCGTGGCCGGCCGGCGGGGCGCGGGTACAGCCACGCTGCTGGGGGCGGCCCTCTGGTCCGCGGTGTTCGCGGGCTGTGACGCTGAGTGCGCAGCCGGTTCGCCCACGGGAGCGGGGCCGGCCCGCGGGGCGTCCCTCCCAGGCGGGTCCGCCGGCCCTCACCGTTCCCCGGACGCGGGTCGTACCGGCGTGTTCAGACGTCACCCCGGTACACGAAAGGCCCGTTCGTCATGGAGTCACCGACCTCCCGCGTCGTCCCCGGCGATCCCTCCGGCGGCACCTCGGAGCCCGCCACCCGTGGCGCCGAGACCGTCGACGCCCTCAGCGCCGCCACGCAGGCGGCGGACGATCTCCGCGACGCCCTGGCGGCGGTGGGGATCACCCTGCCCTCCCTCGGCGCCGATCTCGTCTCCTGCACCTCCGCGTGGTGCCCCAGGCCGCTGGTGGAGCTGGGGCGGTGCAACCTTCTGACGGCCCGTGCGCTGACGGCCGCGTTGCGGAAGGCCGGTGGGAGGTGACGGGCCGCGACGGAGGGGAGCTGGGCGGAGCCGGGCCGGAAGCGGCAAGTGTGCCCGGAGACGGGCGGGGAGGGGCGGGGCCGGGCGGCGGAACGGCCCCCACCGGCGGCCCGCGCGGTCAGGCGGGCGGTAGGGCGGGTGGTACGGCAGGCGATACGGCGGACGGGGCGGCGGACGGTGAGGGAGACGCGGGCGGCGGCTCCCGGCGGACGGCGCCGGCCTCCGGCGTGGGCCTCGCGGAGACGCCGCCGCCCGCCGGTACTCCCACGGGTGGCACCGTCCCGCCGTGTCCCCCGGTGCCCGCGCGGGGGCCTGTGGCGACGCTGAGACCGGGCGTGGTCGTGGTGGACGAACAGGCCGGACGGGCGGCCGAGTTCCGCCGCGCCGTCGGCGGGGAGGGCGGCGTCCGGCTGCGGCTGTGTCCCGTCGGGGGCGGCCGGGAGTGGGAGGCGGACCCCGGCCGCGTCCGTCCCGCGACGCCGGCCGAGCGGCTGAGCGCCACGCTCGCCGCCGCCAACGCGGTCAGCCGGGGCGAACGGGTGTGAACGGCTGGGAACGGGCGAGGGGGGTGCGAAAGGGCGTGAAGGGGAAGGCCCGGCCCGGGGCGCTGCCCCGCCGCGGGCACGGTGATGCGGCCGGGCAGGCAAAGAGCGGGGCGCCTCGATCCCCTCGGGAGAGTAAAAGGCTTATCGGAAGAGCAAAGGGGAGAGGGCCCCATCCGCCTTATCCCGTCCCCTCTCACACGGGCAGTCCAAATCCCCGCCAAATAGGGGCCGCACCCGGTGCGATCACCCTGCCCGGAGGAGTTCCCTGGTGGCGGGAGATTTCCTCCCGACGCCAGGCCCGGGGCGCGGAGAACGGGTCTGGTCCGGCCGCGGACGAGAGGAAGCCGGCCATGAGTGAGAACACCGGGGGGACACCGGCGCGGACCGTGCGCGAAGCCTATGCCTTCGCCTGCCTGAGCTGTGGTCACGGCTGGGAGCGGTCCTTCGACATCGAGCACCACGTGGACGGTGACGGACGGCCGTTCGTCACCTATGTCGCGGAGGGGGCGCGGGTTCCGTCCCCGCTGACCCGGCCCGACTGCGGGAACTGCGGGAGCCGGGTGCTGCGCATCATGCGGTCCGGCACGGTCACCTCGGCCGCGAACCCGCCCTGCCCGGCCGGTCCGCCGGTGCCCGGCGTCCCCCGTGCCGGTACCACTCCGGCCGGGACGGCTCCGGACGGAACGCGGGCGGTGAGCCCGCCTCCGGACGGCGCCCTGTCCGGCGGCGCCCGGGCGGCCGGTGCGGCCGGCGGAACCGGGAGCCCCGGGGGTGGGGCGGCCGGCGGGCGGACCGCGGCGGCCGGGCGCACCGCCCGGGACAGGCGCCAGGGGCGCCTGGCCGGACGCCCCGGGAGCGCCGGGGAGGGGGCGCCGCCTCCGGTGCGGCGCCGGCACTGGCACCTCCCCGGCCTGTTCCGCCCGGCCCGGCTCCGGCGCCACGAGGAGCAGGGGCACCCCGGGCGCGCGTGAGCCGGCCCGCCGGTCCCCGGGTGGAGGACCGGCGGGCCGGTCCCGCCGTACCCGCCGCTTCCGGCGGCACGCCGGGTGCGGTGACGGCCGGCCGCCGGATTCCGGCGGATCCCTCCCCAGGCCCGGATCCGCCCGCTAATCTGGCGAAATGTACGGGGACCTCATGGAGGCGCTGCGCGCGGGTGACGCGCGGCCCCTCTCCGGCTGGCTCGCCGAACGCGGCGTCGACACCGAGGCGTTATGGCGCCTTCCGCGCTGGAACACCGCACCGGCCCCGGGCACCGGGCCGGCGGACCGCCGTCCGCCCGACCGCGCCCGGGCCGCGCGCCGCGTGGTCGCCGAGCAACTGCCCAAGGTCGCGGACGAGCCGTGCGGCCCCGCCCTGCTGCTGCTCGCCGTCGTCGGCTACGTCGAGGACGCGTGGGACATCACGTATCACTTCGGGCCGCTCTGGCAGACGTTACGGGCGGCCCGCGCCGTGGTCGCCGAGCACGGCACGCCCGCCGGTCCCGGGAGTTCCGGGAGCGCCGGGAGTTCCGCCGGACCCGTGGACACGGCGGTCTCGGCCGCGGTCGTCCGGGGCGCCCTCGCCTGGACCGAGTGGCTCGACGCGGCCATCACCGTCGAGAACATGCTCTCCTGCGGGCTCCGCCCCGCCCAGCTCCGCGCCGCCGAGTCCGCCTGCGCCGCCGCCGAGGCCGTCATGGCCGCCGTCCGCCCGGCCGAGACCGCCCACCCGGAACTCTGCGCCTATCTGCGCGACAGCGCGGACCTCCAGCGCGACTACTACCGGGCGGTGGCCGAGGCCGTCCGCGCCGTCGACGCGTTCCTGACGTCCGGGGCCCCGCTCGACGCGGCGATCGACCGCCTCGCCGGTACCGAGCGCCGACTCGCGCCCCGGGGCAATCTCTACGCCAGCGAACTGCGCGCCCACCGCTTCGCCCTGCAAGCGCTGCGGGACCGGGCCGACGCGGACTGGTTGCGCGTCGAGCACGGCAAGATCGTGTACGTCCACCCCTTCGCCCTCCGGGACGCCGCGCCCTCCGAGGTCGTCGCGGCCGTCCGGCGAGCGGCCCACGCCTGGCCGCTCGCCGGGGCCCGGCCGCGCCAGGTGCACGCCTCGCTCAACCTCAACGACGTCTGGCACGGCGGCGACATCCTCGGGCGCCGTTACGAGGGGGCGCTCGCCGAACTGCCGGACGTCGTCCTGGAAGGACTCGGCGGCGAGGACATCGGCCGGCTCACCGCGGAGATCCGTTTCTCCGAGATGGGCAACCACTACGTCCGGTTCGAGGCGGAGCTGTGGGACGCCTCGCCGGACGACGTCTACCACCTGATGTGCCATGCCGGACACCAGTTCGGCGCCTGCCGCGTCACCTTCGGCCCGGAGCCCGGCGCGGCGGCCCCGGACGGTGCCCGGCCCGGCGTGGTCCCCGACCCGGGCCGGCCCGACAGGGAGCCGCCCGGCGGGGGCGGACGGGACGGGGACGGGTGGGCCGGGCACGGAGGTGACGGGGAGGGACGCGACGGGACCGCCGGGCTGTCCTTCCCCCGGCTGGCGGACCTCGCGATGGCCCTGGTCACGGATGTGACGACGGCGCTGCGTGCCGAGCCGGCCACCGCGGACGTGTGGCTCGTGGCGCGCGCCGGCCAGTCGCAGCTCGTGCTCTGCGTGGACTCCGCCTCCCTCACCCGGGGGCCCGCGCCCACCGGCCCCCGCCGTGAGGTGCGCACCGCCGAGGAGCTGACCGGCGCGATGGGCGCCCAGGTCCTCACCAACCCGGTCTCCCATCTCGTCGGCGCGATCGCCGAATGGGCGAGGTTCCCGGTCAGCCACGCGCTCGCGCACGGCTCGGTGCTGGTGCACGACGTGTACCTCGTCCGCACGCCCAACACGACCCTGCTGGCCGCCCCGGGATCCGCCCAGTGGACCAACGGCACCCGCGGCACGACGGCCGAGTTCGCCGCCTCGCTCGACGGGCTGTTCGCCGGCTGGCTCGCCGAGCTGGCCGTGCACCACGAACGCACGGGCGCGCTGCGCCGCCGGCTGCCGGGCCCGGAGTCGGGCACGGAACTGCACGCGGACGAACTCGCCGCCATCGCGGCGGAGGTGGACGCGGAGAAGCTGCGCCTGGACAACTTCGCCATCGAGACCCGCGCCCTGGTCCTGATGGTCCAGTCGCCCTCCCTGGTGTCCTCGCCGGTGACGGCGGAACTCCTCCGCCTGCTCCTCGACGGCTCCGGCTTCCGGCGGCGCTCCGAGGAACTGCGCCTGCAAACCGACGAGGTGGCCGGTGAGCGCCTCGTGCTCCTGCTTGACAAGCTCGCCGCGCGCCGCGCCGCCCGGCAGCGCGGCAAGCTGGAGGTGCTGCTCGCGGTGATCGCGGCGGCGGGCGTCTCCGGCATCGTCCAGGTGCTCCAGGCCGGGCTCGGCAGTGGCGGCCCCGCGGCCTCCTGGGCGCTGATCGGTGTCACGGCGATCGTGCTGGCGGCGGCCGGGGCCGGGTACTGGGCGGCCCGCTCGATCGGGAAGACCTACTGACCGGGAGGGCCCGCTGACCGGGGAGGCCTGCCGGCCTGGTGCGCCTGCCGCCCGGGAACCCCGTCGAGCGGGAGGGCGTACCGGCCGCGCGGCGGGACGGACGGCGGGCCGGGTGGTCCGTCCGGGCGCCGGGCCCGGCCACCTGGCGGACCGGAGGCCGGGAGTGGTGGTTGACGGCGGCCGGGAGGCCGGGAGTGGATGGTGGACAGGGGAGCAGCCGGGCGCGGGTGGCGCAGGCCCGGAACCGGCGAGGCGCCACGTCGGCCGGGAAGGCGTGCCGGCCGCGGCCGGCGGATAGGCTCCGTAGGCCCCGTCCCCCCGCTCCGCGCGCCCGCCCCCGCTTCGCGCGGGCCCGCGCCGCGGCCGCCAGCCCCCGGAGGCCGTCCTGCGCACCGTCGACCTGCCCGCCGACAGCCCGTTGCTCGACGCCGTCTACGACGATCTGCTCCGCCCGGGATTCCCCCCGGAGGAACTGTTCCTCCGTGAGCAGTTGCGGGCGGTACCCGCGGGCGGCCGGGGCGTGGTCACGGTCGTGCTGGACGGGGAGGGCGCACCGGCGGGCGCGGCGGTGGGTGAGGTGTTCGCGGACTCGGGGGTCCTCCTGCTGTCCTATCTGGCCGTCCGGGAGGACATGCGGGCGGCCGGTCTCGGCGGCCGGCTGATGGCGGAGGTGACCGGTGGCTGGCAGCGCCGGTTCCGGCCCGCCGTGACGCTCACCGAGGCCGACCACCCGCTCGCGCACGCCCCCGACGACGGCCCGCACGGCGACCCCACCCGCCGGCTCCGCTTCTACCACCGCCACGGCGGCCTGGCGCTGGACGTCCCCTACGCGCAGCCCGCGCTCACCCGGGGCGGGCTGCGGCGCTACGGCATGGTGCTGATCAGGCTGGCGCCCGGGCCTGCCGGGAACGGGGCCGGCGCGGGGGAGTGGCCGGCGGAGCGGCCGGGGAAGCGGGGCCTCGACGCGGCCGGAGACGACGCGGCCGGAGACGACGCGGGCCGAGACGGCGCGGGCGGGGACGGCGCGGCCGGCGGCGGTACGGCCGATACGGCCGGGGTGAGGGAGGCCGCCGTGGCGGCGTCCCCCGTCCGGGAGTTCGCCGAGAGCTACTACTTCGCCACGGAGGGGCCGCCGGCCCGTACCGATCCCGTGCTGCGCCCCCTGTGGCGCGCGCTGAGCGGCCGGGACTCCATCCGTCTGCTCTCCCTGGCGGACCCGGCGGCCCTGCCGCTGCTCACCGCGGGCTGACGGAGCGGAACCGCCGGACGGACCACCGGCGGACAGCCCGTTCCCGCCCCGGAACCGGTCACGCTCTGCCGGGAGCCGCGGCCGCGCTCGATTCTCTGTTCGACTCTCGCGTCTGTTCACGCCGGTGCGGGCCGTGCAGAATGGCGGCAATCGGCGGCCGGGGGCCGCCGGAACGGGGGGACCGTGGTGCTTCGTGTGCATTTCACCGGCGAGGATCTGTCCCGCATCCGGTTCGCCGGTGCGCCTGACCCGCTGTGGGAGACGGTGCTCAGCCTCGCGCTCGTGGGGACGGGCCGGGGGCGGGCGGTCTTCGACCCGTGGCGCGCGCGGGTCCGCGCCGGGCTGGCCCGTCTGCCCCGGTGGCACCTGAGGCTCCTGCGTCATCTGGCGCCCCCCGTGGGCGACTTCCCCGACTTCCTGACGCCGCAGGAGGCGTCCGGGGGGATGACGGCGGGCCTTGACGCCGTGCTGGCCACCCCCCGCCGCCGGCTGCGTGAGGAACTGGCCGTCCTGCCCGCCGCGCCGGCCTGGGCGCGTCCCCTCGCCGACGGGGACCGGGCGGCGCTGGCCGCGCTGGGCGAGGCGATCCGCGGCTACCACCACGCCGCCGTCGCCCCGGTCTGGCCCCGGCTGCGCGCCCTCGTCGAGGCCGAACGGGCTGTACGCGCCCGGGCCCTGCTGGACCGGGGCAGCCAGGGAATGCTCGGCGGACTGGGCCCGGCCATGCGCTGGAAGGCCCCGGTGCTGGAGGTGGACTATCCCCGCGAGCGCGACATCCATCTGGAGGGACGGGGACTGTCGCTGATCCCCTCCGCGTTCTGCTGGCGCACGCCGGTGACCCTGATCGACCCCGGTCTCTCCCCGGTGCTGGTCTATCCGGTCCCCCGGGGGCCGGAGTGGTGGACGGCGCCCGGGGGACCCGCCGGCGCCCCGGCCGCCTCCGGCACCCGCACGCTCGCCAAGGTGCTCGGCCCCACCCGGGCCGCCTGTCTGCGCGCCATCGAGGACGGCTGCACCACCGGAGAGCTGGCCCGCCGGACCGGCGTCGCCGAACCCACGGCCAGCCAGCACGCCACGACCCTGCGCGAAGCGGGCCTCAGCGCCTCGACGCGTCACGGCAACACCGTTCTGCACGTGCTCACCCCGCTCGGCGCGGCCCTCCTCCGGGCCAACCCCGGCCGGTGAGCGCCGGCCGCGAGCCGGAGGACGGCGCCGGGGCCGCCGGGTACGGGACGGCGGCCGTCCCCCGTGGCCGTGGGTCCCCACCCGGGCTGCCGTACCCGGTTGTGGCGGTTGTCCGGACGGCGCCGGGCGCTGCCGGCCCACGGCCGCCACGGCGGCGCCGGACGCGTCTGCCGGACGGTCAGGCGTACCCCTTGTGCGTGGAGCCGCACCGCACGTTCCGGCCGCGCTGGGTGTAGCAGAGCTGGAGCCACACGGGGGTGCCCTCCGCGATGGCGAGCCTCTTCTCGTCGGTGGAGTTCCGGCCGCCCCCCGCGTACACGGACACCTTCCGGCCGCCCCAGGTGAGGTAGGCGCGGGCGCCGTAACCGTCGGCCCGGTAGTCGGAGACGACCAGACTCTCGCTGTGGTGGTAGAAGTACGCGCCCGCGCGGTCCGTGCGGATGGAGACCGTACGGCCCTGCGGCCCGGAGCCGAGCGCCCGCGCGGGGGCCGTCGCGAGAGCCAGGACGCACAGGGCGGTGACCCCGGTGACGGCGGCGCGGCGGACGCTCCCGGCACGGGCGCCCCCGCGGCCGGGGCGGGGGAGAGGCGTCGGCATCGGTGTCCCTTCCTGCTGCGCGGGCCCGGCGGACCGAGCCGACCGAGCCGTTGTCACGGTGCTCGTGTCACTTCCGGCGTCCGCGCGGTTCACGGCGTTCACGGCGTTCACGGCGTTCACGGCGTTCACGGCGTTCACGGTGAACGCGGTGAACGCGCCGCACATGGTGCCCCGCCGACGGGCCGCGGACGGCGGGACGGCGGGGCCGACACGGGGCGCGTACCACGATTGGCGGAGGAGAACGTGCGGTGCGGCGGGTTGAACGGGGTGGGACGGACGACGGGGTGGGACGAACGGGGACGCGTCCGAAGGGAGCAGCTCGGCGGCAGAGGGGCGGGGGCACCCGGCACCCGCGTCCCTCGGGGGGACGGGCGGATCAGCCGTAGGTCCGCGCGCCGGTCTGCCCCGCCGGTCCGCCTGGTGACCGGCCCGCCCGCCGGTCCGGCCAGGGCGGTGCTCCGCCCGGGGCGGTGCTCCGGGGCTGCGGGCCCGGGACCGCCGGCGGGACGGATGGCCGGGCCCTGCCCCGGTCGCGCCCGGCGCCGCGGGGCAGCCGGACGCGCACTCCCGGCCCGGCGCGCTGCCCCGACGCCTGCCTGTTCTCCGATTGCCGCACCCCGCCACGGCTGGGGAGGATCCCCGTATGACCGAGCCCAGCCAGTCCCAGCGTTCCGCCCCGCCGACCCCTTCCTCGGAGGACGTCGGCCGCCTCTACGACGAGAACACCGAGGTCGTGGACAGCGCCGCAGGGGGCAACATCCACTCCGGGTACTGGGAGAACGACGCGGACACCAGCTCCCTCGACAAGGCCACGGACCGGCTCACCGACCTCGTGGCCGAACGGCTCGATCCCGCCGCCGGAGGGCGGCTGCTGGACATCGGCTGCGGCACGGGCAGCCCGGCGTTCCGGATCGCCACCGGATGGCAGGCGCGGGTCACGGGGATCACCGTCAGCCGGGAGGAACTGGCCGTCGCCCAGGCGCGGGCCGCCGGGGCGGGGCTCACCGGCACGGTGTCCTTCCACCACGCCGACGCCATGGACCTGCCCGTCGGCCAGGAGCCCTTCGGCGCGGGGGAGTTCGACGGCGCGTGGGCCATCGAGTCGCTGATGCACATGTCCGACCGGGCCGCCGCCCTGACCGGCGCGGCCCGCGCGCTGCGGCCCGGCGGGCGCCTCGTCGTCGCCGACGTGCTGCTGCGCCGGCCGGTCACGGGGGAGACCAAGGAGTTCGTCGACCGGATGTGCCAGGCGTTCCAGGCGCCCTGGCTGCCCGGCCCCGACGAGTACCGGGAGGCCGTGCGGGCCGCCGGGCTGGAACTGGTGGAGTTCACGGACATCGGGGAGAACGTCCGCCGCACCTACCGGGCCTTCTCCGAGATCCTGGGCGACGCCGCCGCCCACGGGGCCCCCGGCCCCTCCGGCGACGAGGCGGGCGCGGGAGCCGGCGGGAGCACCGAGGACTCCGGGAACGAGTTCCTCGGCTCCACCGACGACCTTCCCCGCTTCGGTGACCTGCCGGAGATCGGCTACGTCCTCCTGGTCGCCCGCCGCCCGGACGCGTGACGGCGGGAGCCTGACGCCTGACGGCGGGGCCGGTGGAGTTCCGGCGGGGTCCGGCGGCGTCCGGTGGAGTTCGGCGGGGTCCGCCGGGGCTCGCGGGAGCAGAGCCCCGGCGGACCGGGGGTGTGGGCGGCCGGTACACCGGCGGCCCGGTCGCGGCACGAGGGCGACACCGCCGCGCCCCGCCTTCGGCGCCCTGCCCCTCAGAGCCCCTGCCCCTCAGAGCCCCGGCCTCGCCCCCCGGCCCGGCGACCGGATCACCGCGCCGGGAAGGGAAGGGGAAGAGACACCTCAGGCACAGCGGGGGGCCCGCGCCCCCGGCGCCCCTCGGTACCCGGTGCCCGTCAGTACCCGTCGAAGGCCGAGGGCGGGCGCAGCAGGTTCTGGCCGACGCCGAGGTCGTTGTTCTGGAACACCGTGTTCGTCGCGCGCAGCGCTTCCTTCTCCGACTTCAGCCGGTTCATCAACGTGGTGACCTGCGTGCCCCAGGTGGTGTGCGCCTTCTTCAGCGCGCCGGAGGTCTGCCAGCCCTCGCCGTCCTTCGCCTCGAAGGCCTTGACGGCGGACTCGGTGGCCTCCTCCGCCCAGTCACCGGCCTTGCGGCTGTCCGGTTCGATGTCCTTCTCGATCGCGTTCGCCGCCGCCCGCTTCTGCTCCGGGGAGGAGCCGAAGGTCGGCAGCCCGCCGGGGAACGGTGGGTTGTACGGGCTCCCGCCGGGATCGCCGGGCGTCTGGTTGAGGCGCAGGGCGGTCGGGTCGCCGCTGTCGTTTCCGCTCATGTTCTGTCTCCCCCGGATGATTCTCTCGCTGGTACGGCTGGTGATCGGGGTTCGGGCCGGCGCTCCGCCACCGTGGCGGGTGCCGGTCCTGGTTCAGGTGGCGCACTCCAGGGCCTTCGCGGCGGCCGCCTCGTAGCGGTCCGCGAGCGCGGCCGTCTCCGGCAGGCCGGTGGCCTCCCGGTCCTCCGGCTCCAGGAGGGAGGAGACGTCGTCGAAGGCGAAGACGGTCTCCCGGCCGGCGCACCGGGCACTCGTGAAGCCACGGTTCCCCAGGGCGGCCACCAGCCGGGCGTCGCGGACGACGGCGAAACGCGCGAGCGTCACGTCCTTCCCGCGCGGGCCGGCCGCGCGGAAGGAGAGGTCGCAGAACCAGTCGGCGTCCGGCGAGGTCAGCTCGCCCGAGGTCTGCTGCCGGAGCTGCTCGCCGCGAGGGCCGGTGACCCGGCCCAGCCGGAAGCCGGGCAGGCCGCAGGCGGCGGCGGTGTTCGTCCGGGCGACGGCGGAGGGGGCGTACAGGGGCTCCGGCCCGCCGGCGCTCTCCTTCCCCTCGCCTGTGCCGCAGCGGGACCCCTCGGCGATGGACCGGGCCGCCGAGGCGAGCAGCCGGGCCGTGGCGGCGGGGTCGGCGGTATCGGAGGGATCGGAGGGGGAGTTCACCGTGGCCGAGAGGACCGGCGTGGCGGACCCGGCCGCCTTCGCCGGCTCGATCTCCTTCGCGCAGGACGCCGGCAGCAGGGTCCAGCCGCCCGTGGCGTCGTAGGCTCCCGGGGCGCCCCCGGCGGCCAGATGGGTGGCCCCGGTCATCTCCCAGGCATCCCGGCCGAACGGGTGATCGGCGGACTTCAGTTCGGCCCGCACCGTGAGCCGGGCGTCTCCGGAGCCGGGGAACCACCCCGTCCGCTCCACGGTGCACCACCACGGCGAGTCCTCGTCGGCGCTCACCCGCCCCGGCGAGCCGCCGAGGACCTCCCGCGCCTCGTCCGCCGAGATCCAGCCGTGGCACAGGCGGTCGCCGGCGAACGCGTTGGTGTTGAAGTAGGTGAAGGAACCCGCCAGGACGGCGAGTACGGCGGCGAGGGCCCCGGCCGGCCACCACCGGCGGGCCCGGCGGGACGGGGCCGGGCCGGAGGTGGCGGGCGGGGCGCCGGTGTCGTCGTTCATGCGGTCGGTCACTCCCAGCCCAGGTTGACGGCGGCGTCACCGCGCGACGCCGAGTAGGTCTGCTTGGCTTCGCGCCGCATGGCCTGCCACGCGTCCCAGTTCGGGTCGTTCGCCGCGTTCGTCTCGTCGTTGATGTCCACTCCGCGGTCCTGGGCCCAGCGGTCGATCAGGTCGTAGGTGCCGGTGACTCCGGCCGAGTAGTGCTCGGAGTTCTGTTCCTGGGCCTTGGACTCGGCGGCGGAGATGACGTCCTGCGACCACTCGTAGGTCGCCGCGTCGACGAGGCGCTGCGCCGTGTCGCCGAAGACCGGGAGGCCGGTGATGGGCGCGCCGATGACGTGGTAGGCGTACTTGGCCTGGTCGTTGGCGGCGGAGATCTTCCCGTCGCGCTCGTCGAAGATGACGTCGGAGCCGATGGAGTTCATCGCCCCGGTGACGGCCGCGAGGTCGCTGGCGGGCTTCTTCCAGCTCTCGTGGCCCTCCCCGCTGCTCTCCGGGGCCCGCGCGAGCTGGTCCATCGCGTACATCCGCTGGGTGTCCTGGAGCAGGGCGTAGGTCTGGTCGTCGGAGGACGCGCCGCGCATGACCCGCATCAGGCTGTCCTTGCCGACCGTGATGCCGGCGTCCTCGCCGTTCTGCCAGGGCTGTTCCAGGCCCCCCGGGCTGCCGTACTTGGTGCCGTTCTCGGCGAGGATGTTGTGGTTGTCGGCGGCGTAGTCGGCGAGGGCGCGGCCCACGCTCCGCTGCAGGTTGTGATGGATCTCCTCGCCGCCCGCGCCCTGGTCGAGGATCTCGATGGTGTTCTGCATGACGCGGGCCTGCGCCGGGGTGTGCGGACCCGGCTCGCCGGCCCGCTCCCCGTCGGCGAGCGGCGGGTGGCCGGTGGTGGCCGCTTCGAGGGCGGCGCCCAGGCCCAGCCGGCTGGTGTAGTCCTCCATTTCGGTGACGGTGTAACCGGTGTAGAGGTGCTTGGGCCACTCGCGGGCACCGTCGCCCTCGCCCAGGAGGTAGGCGAGGTGGTCGTTGCCGACGTGGTTCGCTCCGGTGCCGTTCCCGTTCGGGTCGAGGAAGGCGGTCGCCGCGTCCGGGTTCCGGCTCATCACGGCGAGCAGTCCGTCGAGGGCGTCGTTCTCGATGCCCTTGTGCCCGGAGCCCCACTTGGTGAAGATCGACGGCGTTTCCTTCTCGGCCGCGATGAGGTCGTCACCGAGGTCGTACAGGAACTGGTCGTCGAACTCCGCGTCCGCGTGCTGCATCAGGGAGACGAACGACTGGTAGCCGCGGAGCGGCTGGGTTTCCTCGCCGAAGTTCTTCGTGCCGGACTCGTCCAGCGACTCCTTCCACTCCCGGTAGAACTTCCCCTCGGGACTCTCCAGCCACTGCTGGAACTTCGGGGAGCCCGGGGGCGCCTGGGCGATGGAGCCGGGCACCGTGGTGGCGGTCGCGACGGAGTTGGCCAGTTCGCGCTGGATCTCCCGGTAGCGGGCGCGGTCGGCGCCGTCGGAGTCGAGGACCCGGTCGTTGAGCTCGTTGCCGAGCCTGATCGTGCCGTCCGTGCCGAGGGTGGTGAGGAGGGTCTGGGTGAACGCCGTGTCCTCGCTGTTGTCGCGCAGGGCCCGCTCCAGCGCCGCCAGGTCCTCGGCCGAGACCTTCTTGCCGTCGGCGATCCGCTGGGCGGTGTCCGCGACCGCCTCGGCCTCGTACACCTCGACATCGCCCTGGGCGTCGGCGTTGAAGCCGTTCATCGTGCCGTCGTTGGGGTTGGAGTCCTTGACGACCTCCGTCAGGGCGATCTTGACCCCGGCGTCCGCGTCGTCCACCGCCGCCACGGCGGTGGCTATCCGCGAGGTCCACGACCGCTCGATCTCCGGCAGATCGGGATCGTGGCGGATGGTGTAGGCCTCCTGCTGGGTCAGCTCGGAGAAGTCGTAGCGGCAGGTCCCCTGGGCGGAGACGGCCATCCCGGCCCGGACCGCCTCGTCGCGCGCCGCCTCGACCTTGCGCTTGAGCTCGGTGAACTGGGTGTGGGCGTCGCGCAGGATGGAGGCCACGGCCTTCGCCTCGGTCTGCGCGGCCTGCAACTCCTTGAGCGTCTGGTCGAAGCGGACAGCCGCGGTGGTGGCGCTGAACCCGATCCAGGGGCCCCCGCCCAGCGAGATGCCGTGCACATCGCGCTTGTACTGCCGCTCCACCGCGTTGAACTTCTCGGCCATGCCGTCCCAGCGGTCGGCGGCCGTGGTCAGCTTGGACAGGTCGGTACTGATGATCTCGTGATAGGTCGGCACGCCGTTTCGCTCCCCCGTCGGCATCACTGCTCACAACCGGCCGGGGCCCTTCCGCGTCGTGCTGGATCCCCGACCGGCTCAAACTTATCGCCATCCCGTCCGGTTCGCATCGGTGGGGATCTTCCGGAACCGGCCCGGGGCCGATCGCGGTCCGGAACGGCCGGTAACGGCCGGTCCGGACCGGCCGGCCCGGGTGACGGCTCCCCGGACGGTGCCGGAGCGGCGGGACGGGGAGACGGGACGGTGACGGGGGAGGCGCCCGGGGCCGGGCCGGAGCGCGGCCCCGGAACGCTCAGAGCACGAAGAGACCGGCCTCCTTCATCTCCCCGACCGCGCGGTCGAAGACCCGGACGACCTCCGCCACCTGCGCGTCCGTGTGCGCCGCGGAGAGCAGGAAGGCGTGCAGCTCCGGCAGGTAGACGCCGTACATCCGCATCCAGTAGGCGAGCACCATCGTCGCCTGGAAGTTGACGCCGTGCAGGGTGTCCCGGAAGTACGCCGGGTCCTTGTGGGTGAAGGTGAGGGAGAAGACCGAGTGCCGGGCGGTCAGCCGCAGCGGGACGCCGTGCGCCGCGGCGGCCCCCCGCAGCCCGTCCGCGAGGAGGCCCGTGCGGCGCTCCAGCTCCCGGTAGATCTCCGGGTGGTCGCGGAGGTGGCGCAGGGCCGCCAGCCCCGTGGTGCAGGTCAGGTGGTTGCCGCTCATCGTGCCCCCGAGGAAGCCGCGTTCCTCGGCGTCCCGGAAGGGGTCGCCCGTGGCGCGGCCGTACTCGATCACCTCGGCCTTGCCGACCAGCGCCCCGCAGGGCAGCCCGCCGCCGATGACCTTGCCGAGGACGGTGAGGTCCGGGGTGATGCCCGTCAGCGTCTGCACCCCGCCGTACGCCACCCGGAAGCCCGACACCACCTCGTCGAAGACCAGGGGGATGTCCAGCTCCGTGCACAGCTCCCGCAGCGCCGTCAGATACTCCCGGTCGATCTGCCCCGACGTCGTCGGCAGCGGCTCCACCAGCACCCCGGCCACATCCGCCGCGTGCCGGCGCAGGATCTCCAGACTCCGCGGGTGGCCGAACTGGAGGACGAGGGTGTCACGGACCGCCGCCGCCGACGTGCCCGGGGAACCGGCGATCGGCTCGGGCTCCTCCCGGGGGCCCGCCACCCGGAACCAGGAACTCACCATCGCCTGGTCGGAGAAGCCGTGGAAGTGCCCCTCGAACTTGGCGATCCGCCGCGCCCCGGGGCGCCGCGCCCGGCAGAGCCGGACGGCGTGCAGCGTGGACTCGGTACCGGAGTTGGAGAAGACAGCCCGGTCCGCCCCCGGGAACGCCTCCGTCAGCAGCTCGGCGAGGGCGATCTCCGACTCGTGGCCCAGCGCGTTGATGTTGCAGGTGGCCGCCGCCTCCCGCAGGGCGTCCCGCACGACGGGGTGGCCGCGGCCCAGCAGGGCCGGCCCGCCGCCCCCGCCCAGGTCGATGTAGCGGTTGCCGTCGACGTCGGTCAGCTCCGCGCCGTCGCCCTCCGCGACGAAGAGCGGGTAGGCGCTGGGGAAGAAGTAGCGGTCGAGGTGGGTCGCGGCCACCAGCGAGCCCCGGGCGCGCTCCCGCAGCGCCAGGGAGGTGGGCGTGGCGGTGGCGAAGTGCGCGTCGAAACGCTCCCGCACGGCGTCGCTGAGCGCCGGCGAGTAACGGTCCGCGAACCGGCGGGTGTTCTCCCAGATGTCGAGTTCCGGGTCGATCTGGGCCATGAAGCCCTCGCAGGAGAGCATCGCCAGCTCACCCTTGGTGTACGCGGCGGTGTACCCCACGCCGTGGCGGGTGAGGACCTCGTTGACGTCCTTGAAGAAGTCCGTGCCCGACCACTGCCCGGAGGCCGTCTTGAAGTGGTGGACGAAGACGGCGGTGAGGGCCTCCACATAGCCGGGGTCGGCGAGGAGGCGGGCGGCGCCCGGGTTCGCGGCCGTCCGCGCGCCGGTCTCCGTGCCGGTGTCCGCGGCCTTTCCACGCCCGCGGCCCCGGCGGCCGGCGGGCCTGCCGGCGCTGTCACCGGTTTCGACGAAGTACTCCGTGAAGCGGCGGACCGCCAGCTCCCAGCGGTGGTTGATCGCCGCGCTGTTGAAGGAGGTCAGGCCCCACTTCTCGGCCTCCGTGTAGTACGCGGCGATACCGAAGTCGATCAGGGTGAAGCGGCCGTCCCGGCTGAGCAGGATGTTGCCGGGGTGGAGGTCGCCATGGCAGGCGCCGTCCAGGTAGAGCATCGTCAGCAGGATGTCCTGGAGGCGGCGGGCGAGTTCCCGCGGCGCCAGGTCCACCTGTGCGAACTCGCTGCCCTTCAGCCCCTCCACGTACTCCATGACCAGCACCCGGTCGTCGGACAGCTCCGGGAAGGCGCGCGGGATGCGGACGAAGGGGTGACCGGCGAAGTTCGCCCCGATCACTTCCATGTTGGAGCGCTCGTTCACCATGCTGAGCTGCTCGCCGAGGAGCCGGGCGATTTCACCGACGCGCTGGGGCATCCGCATCCGGCGCAACGGCGGGAGAAGGGTGTGCGCCGTGCGGACGAGTCCGGTGAGCAGGGCGAGGTGCACCCGCATGCTGGTCCGCACCCCGCGCTTGACCACCTTGACGGCGACGCGGGTGCCGGGCGGGGCGGTGGGCCCGGTCCTCTCCGCCCCGGCCCCGTGCGTCCCCGTTCCGTCCGTTCCCGCCCTGTCCGTCCCCGTCCCGTCCCGGAGGACGGCGAGATGGACCTGGGCGATGGAGGCGCTCGCCACCGGCACCGGGTCGAAGGAGGCGAAGACCTGGTCGAGCGGCCGGCCGTACGCCTTCTCCAGCGTCCGCACGGTGCGTTTCGGGCTCATCGCGCGCCCCGTGTCCTGGAGGACCCGCAACTCCTCGACCGCGCCCGGGGGGAGCAGATCCGACCGGGTGGAGAGGATCTGCCCGAACTTGACGTACATCGGGCCGAGCAGGGTGAACACGCGGCGGAGCCGGCGGCCGAGCTTCCGGCCGTCCGCGTCCCGGCCGCCGGGCGCTGCACCGGAAGCGGGGGATCCGCCATCGGCGGGGGAGGTGCCGGAGGTGTGCGAGGCGGCGGGTGCGGCGCTCACGACGCGGCCCTCCCGTCCGCCCCGGGGAGCCCGGTGCCGCCGTCGCCGGTGGCGCGCGGCCGGACCTCCAGATGGACCCCGCCACCGGGGTGCAGGGTGGTCAGCGGCTTGGGCTTGACCGGTGGCTGGCCCGCCGGCCGGGTGAAGCGGTAACGCTGGGCGATCGTCAGCAGCACGAGATGGAGTTCGACCAGGGCGAAGTGCTGGCCGATGCAGATGCGTTCCCCCGCGCCGAACGGCATGTAGGCGTGCTTGTGACGGCCCGCGGAGCGCTCCGGGGTGAAGCGGTCGGGGTCGAAGACCTCCGGGTTCTCCCAGTACTCGGGGCGGCGGTGGAGCAGGTAGCTGTTCATGTAGATGTTCGCCCCGGCGGGGATGCGGTGGCCGCCGACGGTGTCCTCCTCCCGTGCCCGGCGCATGAACTGCCAGGCCGGTGAGTACATCCGCAGCGTCTCCTCGACCACCCGGCGCGCGTACGGCGTGGAGCGCAGGTCGTCCATGGTGGGCGGCCGGCCCGCGAGGACGGTGTCCACCTCCTCGTGCAGCCGCGCCTCGATCTCCGGCTGCTCCGCGAGCACCTGGAACGTCCAGGCCATCGCGTTGGTGGTGGTCTCGTACGCCCCGACGACGATGTTGAGCACCTCGTGGTGGAGCTGTTCGAGGTCCATGGAGCCGCCGTCCTCCTCGTCGACGGCGTTCATCAGCAGATGGAGGAGGTCGATGTCCTGGCCGCCCCGGGAGGGGGAGCCGGACGTCCCGTCCTGCCCGGCCTGTGCCGTCTGCCCGTCCGTCTGCTCGGCGGGCCGGGTGGTGGTGCTGTGCTCGATGAACTCCGAGACGCACGCGTCCATCCGGCCGATGGCCTCCCGCAGCCGCCGGTGCGCCGGGGTCGGCACGGACAGCGGCGGGAAGGGGAAGCGGAAGAAGCGGCCGAGGATGTCGTTGGTCTCGGTGAAGGCCGCGGCGAACCGCCGGGCGGTCTCGCCCACCTGCGCGCTGAACAGGGTGCGGGTGACGATGTGGAGGGTCAGCTCGCTGAACTCCTGGCTGAGGTCGGCCACCTCCCCGGGGCGGTAGCGCTCGCCCCAGGCGTCGAGCATCCGGGTCGTCTCGTCCGTCATGCCCTCGCCGAACCGGGCGACCACGGCGGGGCGGAAGGCCGGCTGCATCATGCGGCGCTGCCGCATGTAGAGGGCGCCGCCGGGGTTGGTGATGAGGCCGTTGCGCAGGACCGGGCGGACCAGCTTGTAGAGCAGCACCTCCTTGTCGTACTTGTGCCGGTTCCCGACCAGGACCTGATGGATGTGGTCCGGGTTGTTCAGCACGATGACCGGCATGCCGAAGAGGCGGAACCGGAAGATGTCGCCGTACCGGTCGGCCGCCTGCTCCAGGAAGCCGACCTGATCGCTGCTGAAGCGGGGCCGGCTGCCGTCCGCGCGCCGGGACGGACGCGCCGTCGGTATGGGGCGCGGAGCGGCGGACGGTGACGGGCCGGAGGGGGAACCGGAGGGGGAGGGATCGGTGGACGGCCGGGCGGCGGCGCCGGAGGCCGCTTCCGCCCGGGCGGAAGCCCCGGTGGGTGCGGGTGTCCGAGCCGGGGCGCTCTGCCGGAAGAAGCGCGGGGCCATGCCATGCGCCCTTTCTGTCGGTGGGTCGGTCGGGGGGTCTGTCAGGGGGAAGTCGGCGGGGGACGGGGACCGGGGCGGGGGCGCCGGCCGGAACGGAGGCGGCGGAGACGACGGGGAGACGGGACGGCGGGCAACGGCGGGCAACGGCGAGGCGCGGGACCGGGGAAAACCGGGGAGGACCGGGGCGGGGCGCCGGGCGGAACGGTCGCGGAGTACGGGACCGGCCCCGCCCGGCGGCTGACGGCCCCGCCGCCACCGCCCCGCCGCCACCGCCCCTCCGTCAGCCGCCGGGACGGGGGAGCGGCCCGTGCCGGGTGTGGCGCCCCGGCCGGGGACGGGCGGCCGGCCGGGGCCCATGGGGCTCCCGGGCCGGTACCCGGCGGGCGGCCGGGCCGGGCGGTCCGCCGGGCATGCTGCCGGACGTGCCGGAGGGGCCTCCGCGGATCACGAGGAACGGCCGGTCAGCGAGTCCACCACCTCACGCAGCCCCGCGGGATCGACCAGCGGCGGGCCCAGTTCGCTCAGGCTCCGCCAGGCTTCCTCCTGCCGGCGGCGGGCTTCGGCGAGGGTTCTCTCCCGGCCGCCGGCCTCCTCCACGAGCGTGGCCGCGTACGGGATCTCGTCCTCGGTGAGCGGCTCGGGCCGGGCGTAGAGCGCCGCCAGCCGCCGCCCGGCCGGGGTGCCGGAGGCGAGTGCGGCGACCACCGGAGCACTCCGCTTCCGCTCCCGGAGATCGGAGCGGGCGGGCTTGCCGGTGTCCGCCGGCCGGCCCCAGATGCCGAGGAGGTCGTCCTGGAGCTGGAACGCCAGCCCGAGCCGGGAGCCGAACCGCTCGAACGCCTCCAGCGCGGCGGGCGGTGCCCCGGCGTAGGCGGCGCCCGCCCGGCAGGCGAACCCCAGCAGCGCCCCCGTCTTGGCTTCGAGCATCCGCAGGCAGGCGTCGAGATCCGCCTCCGTGGCCGCCGGTTCCGCCGCCCGGCCCGGCTCCCGTTCCGTGCCCTGGCCCGTCTCCCCGGCCGCCCCCGCCGGTCCGCGCCGTGCGGCGGCCAGCAGGTCCTGCCCCTGGCCGAGGCAGAGCCGGCGCAGGGCGACGGAGAGATCGGCGGTCAGGTCGGCCGGGCCGGGGGCGGGCTGCGAGGAGAGCACCTCGAACGCGAGGGCCAGCAGCCCGTCGCCGGCCAGGATCGTCAGCGGGGTGCCGAACCGCACCCAGGCGGAGGGCCGGTGGCGGCGGACCCGGTCACCGTCCATCACGTCGTCGTGCAGCAGGGAGAAGTTGTGGACCAGCTCCGTGGCCACCGCGCCCGGCAGCGCCACCTCCGGCTTGGCCCCCACGGCGGCGGCCGAGGCCAGCGCCAGGGCGGGGCGCACCAGCTTGCCCGAGGACGCGGCGCCCGGGGCGGCACCGGCCCCGGCGCCCGGTCCGGGAGCCGGCGTCCTGCCACCGGCGCCGCCCGCGCCGGGCGCGGGATCCGCGATCGGGAGCCCGTCCGCGTCGCACAGCCCCATCTGGTAGCCGCAGAGCGTGGCCAGTTCCGGGCCGAGCAGGGCGGTCCACTCCCGCAGCGCGGGGCGGACCTCCTCCCGGGCCCGGCGGACCGCCCGGGAGACGGCCGCGTCCCGCTCGTGTCCCTCCGCGCCGCCGGCGGGGACGCCCGCCGGGAGTCCGGCCGGCGGAGCCGCCGTGACCAGGACGGCCGCCGGGGCCCCGGGCTCCGGCAACGCGGTCCCCGGTGCCGCCGGTCGTGCCACCGCCGGTGCGGGCGCCGGTGCCATCGCCGCCGCCGGTGCGCCCGCCGGTGAGGTGACCGCCGGCGCCGCCGTGGTCACCGCGGACACCCTCGCCGTGGGCCGTTTCCCCGCCGTGGAGCCCCCCGCGCGCCCGGTCACCGGGCCACCCCGCGGGGAGCACCGGTACTCCCGGTGTCACCAGGGCCGCCGGTGTCGCCGTGGCTCCTGGCGACCGCGGGGTCCCGGTGGTCCCCGGAGCCGTCCGGGCTCTCCGCCGCGAGGGTCGCCTCCAGATACGCGGGGAGGCCGCCGTTCTCCCGCTCCCGGTAGCGCAGGGTCGCCCGCGACCAGTCGAGGTTGCCGCGCATCCAGGACTCCATGCCCGCCAGATACGTGGTCAGCCCGGCCCGGTGCGCGGGGTGGGCCTCCAGCAGGCGTTCGCGGTGGCGCAGGTAGCGGCGGGTCTCCGTGTTGATCGCCTCCGCCGTGTGGACCAGGGCCTCGGGCTGGGAGAGGCCGCGCTCGTGCTCCACCACCCGGACGAGGTTGTGGTACTCGCCCAGAGCCATCTCCTTGCCCAGCGAGTACCAGTCGTTCGTCCACACCACCACGTCGCTGGAGGAACGCAGCGCCGCCTGGAAGAGCTCGTCCTCGTACACCTCTTCGGGCAGGTCGAGGCCGGCGACGATGTCGATGAGGTCCATGCAGACGTAGATGGCGCCGGTGTGCCGGCGCTGCTCGATGTACTCGGCCTCCCCGGGCCACACGCCGGTGATGCGGTTCTCCGCCTCCCAGCAGGCCGCGTCCAGGCAGGCGGCGAGGTGGCCGCGGAAACGGCGGCGCCAGGCCGGGGTGGCGCCGGTGGCCGTGCGGTGCCACAGGTCGCGCAGGGCCCAGGCGAGCGGCGGCTCGCCGGGCCCGCGCGCCCCGGCCGGTCCGTCCTGCTCCAGGACGGCGAGCAGGCCGGCCATCGCGCTCCGGGCGCTGTCGATGTCCCGGCCCACCCGGCCGTCGTCGAGCTGGTCGTCGACGAGGAAGAGCCAGCCGAACCAGTCGGCGACGAGGTTCAGCCGCGTCCGGTCGGCGGTCGGGTAGGTACGGGCGGCGAACTGGCCGAAGCCCGCGCGGGCGAACCGCTTCCGCGCCACCTCGCTCGTCACCACCTCGAACCGGACCACCCAGTCGTCCAGATGCGCCTCGGCCTCCGCCGCGTACGGGCTGACCTCGGAGGGGAACGGGCAGTACAGCCCGGGGGCGCCGGGGGAGCCGCCGGGCGCGGCTGCCGTCCCGTCGGTCCCTTCCGTCCTCCTGTCCGTGTCGCCGGAGGGCCGGCCGTTCGCGTGCGTGTCCGTGTCCGTGTCGGTCTCCCTGGTCGTGGCCGCGGAGGTCTTCTCGCCGGCCGGGGCCGGGGCCGGGGCCGTGGCGGTTCGGGTGGCGGGGGCGTGGTCCGGCCCCCGCCGTGACGGTCCGGTCACCGGGGATGCACCTCCAGCGGGACGCCGCCCTCCGGGTGAAGGGTGATCAGCGGCTGCGGACGCACCGGGGGCTGCCCCGCGGGGACCCGGAAACGGTGCCGGGCGGCGACCGTCAGCAGCACCAGATGGAGCTCGGTCAGCGCGAAGTTCTGGCCGATGCAGACGCGTTCACCACCGCCGAAGGGCATGTAGGCGTGGCGCGGGCGGCCCGCCGAGCGCTCGGGGGTGAACCGGTCCGGGTCGAAGGTGTCCGGCTCCTCCCACAGCTCCGGGTGGCGGTGGAGGACGTAGCTGTTGAGGTAGATGTTGGCGCGGGCGGGGATGTGGTGGCCGCCGATCCGGTCCTCCGCCTTCGAGCGGCGCATGAACTGCCAGGCGGGGGAGTAGAGCCGGAGCGTCTCCTCCACCACCGAACGCGCGTACGGAGTGCGGGCCATGTCCTCGAAGCCCGGGGTGCGCCCGCCGAGCACGGCGTCCGCCTCCTCGTGCAGCTTGCGCTCCACCTCGGGGTGGGTGGCCAGCAGGTAGAAGATCCAGGACAGGGCGTTGGTGGTGGTCTCGTAGGCGCCGATCACGAGGTTGAGCACCTCGTGGTGGAGCTGCTCCGGGTCCATCCCCTTGCCGTCGCCCTCCGAGTCCACCGCGTTCATCAGCAGGGTGAGCAGGTTGACCTGCTCGGCCTCATCGGCCGGACCGGTGATCCCGGCGGGGTCCGGGCCGGACGCGCCGCGCCGGATGACCGACGAGATGAACGCGTCCATCCGGCCGATGGCCCGGCGCAGCCGCAGATGACCCGGGGTCGGCACGGACAGCGGGGGGAAGGGGAAGGTGAAGAACCGGCCCAGCAGCGCGTTGGCCTCGGTGAACGCCTCCGCGAACTCCCGCGCCCCCGACCCCACCCGCGCACTGAACAGCGACCGGTTGACGATCCGCAGGGCCAGCTCGCCGAACTCCTCGTGGACGTTGACCACCGCGCCCGGCGCGTAGGACTGCTCCCAGCGCTCCAGCATCCGGGTGGTCTCCTCGGTCATGTTCCGGGCGAACCGGGCGACGACCACCGGGCGGAACGACGGCTGCATCAGCCGGCGCTGGCGCTGCCACAGCTCACCGCCGGGGGTGCCGATCAGCCCGTCCCGCAGCACCGGGCGCACCAGCCGGTAGAGGAGTGCGTCCTTGTCGTAGTTGGCGCGCTGCTCGACCAGCACCCGGTAGATGTGGTCCGGATGGTTCAGCATGATCATCGGAATGCCGAAGAGGCGGAACCGGACGATGTCGCCGTGCGTGCGCGCCGCCCACTGCAGGAAACCGAGCTGGTCGCGGCGGAAGCCGACCCCTCCCCGCAGCCGCTCCGAGAGCCGGACCGTCGGTACCGGTGTGGCCGGGCCGCCGTCGCGTGGCCCGCTCTCCGGGGACAGATCCAAGGTCATGGGTCCTCGCTTCCCTCGCGTCCGGCGCGGAGCCCGGCCGCGCCGTCCGTATCTGGCGCCACCCTGCCGCTCCGGCGGGCGCCCGGGCACGGCCCCAGGGGAAGACGGGACCAAGAGGCAGCCGGACGGGCACGCCGGCGGCCCTTCCGGGAGGTGGTCCGGGGAGCGGCGGAGGGACGGGGAGGGACCGGACGGCGGGGGCCGCCGGAGAGCGGCCGGTGGCGGGCGGCGGGGTCCGGGTGCCGGAAGCGGAGAAGGCCGGGTGACGGCGGGGGAGGGGCCCGGGCCGGGGACGGCGGGCCGGGCGGGAACCGGCCCGGGTCCACCGCCGGCGGCGGCAACGGCGCCGGGGCTCCGCCCGCTCCCCGGCGTGTCCCGGCTCCTGCCCCGGGCTCCGCCGATCATGTCCCGGCCGGGCTCGTGGTACTGCCCGCCCGCGGGAGGCGCGGGCACCGGCCGGTCACCCGCCGGTGGGGGTCTGCCCCGCCGGCGCGGCGAAGGGCCGTGGACGTCCCGACACCGGCCGGGGGTCCGCCCCGCGTCCGGCGGGCAGCCGCTCCCGTGCGTCATCCTCGGACGAGATGATCGGAGAAAGGCGGAGCAGTGAACTCACCGGCCGCAGGAGCCCCGGGACCCGGAAGCGCCGACAGCCCCGGCGGCGCCACGTATGTCCCCGACCCCAACCGCTGGAAGGCGCTCGCCGTCTGCCTGCTCGCGGGGTTCATCACGCTGCTCGACATCTCGATCGTCAACGTCGGCCTGCCGTCCATCCGCGCGGGTCTGAAGGCGCCGGAGAGTGACATCCAGTGGGTGCTCTCCGGATACGCCCTCGCGCTCGGGCTGCTGCTGGTGCCGGCCGGGCGGATCGGGGACGCCCGGGGGCGCCGGCAGATGTTCATGCTCGGGCTGAGCCTCTTCGCCGTGGCGAGCGCGCTGTGCGGGGCGGCCCAGTCCTCGGGCTGGCTGGTGTTCGCCCGGTTCTTCCAGGGCCTCGCCGGCGGGATCCTCACCCCGCAGGTGTCCGCGCTCATCCAGCAGATGTTCCGCGGGGCGGAGCGGGGACGCGCCTTCGGCTACTTCGGTACGGTCATCGGCCTCTCCACCGCGGTGGGGCCGGTGCTCGGCGGGGTCATCATCCAGGTCTTCGGCGTGGAGCACGGCTGGCGGTGGATCTTCTTCGTCAATCTGCCGGTGTGCTTGGTCGCGCTGGTACTGGCCCGCTTCCTGCTGCCGGGACCGGAGAGCGCCGCCCGGCCGTGCGCGCGGGACCTGGACCCGGTGGGCATCGTCCTCCTCGGCGCGGGGGTGGCGCTGCTGCTGATCCCGCTGGTCGAAGCGCAGCAGTGGAAGGGAGCGGGCAAGTGGCTGCTCCTCCCGGCGGCGGCGGTGTTCCTCCTGCTGTTCGTCCGCTGGGAACGGCGCCACGCGCGCACCGCCGAGCCCCTGGTCGACATGGGCCTGTTCACGCTGCGTTCCTACGCGCTCGGCTCGCTGATCATGCTCTTCTACTTCGCAGGCTTCACCTCGATCTTCTTCGTCTTCACCCTCTACCTCCAGGTCGGGCTCGGCTACAGCGCTCTCCAGGCCGGGCTGGCCATCACGCCCTTCGCCCTGGGCTCCGCCGTGGCCGCCGCGTTCAGCGGGCGGTTCGTCCACCGCTACGGGCGGGCCCTGGTGGTCGCCGGGCTGCTGGCGGTGGCCGCCGGGCTCGGCGGCGTGGTGCTCGCGGTGTACATGGTGCCGGGGCAGGCGGCCGGGTGGGCGGTGGCGCTGCCGCTGCTCCTGGCCGGGCTGGGCGGGGGCTCGGTGATCTCCCCCAACCAGACGCTGACCCTGGCCGAGGTGCCCCCCGCCCGCGGCGGCAGCGCCGGGGGAGTGCTCCAGACCGGGCAGCGCATCGGCTCGGCCACCGGGATCGCCGTGGCGGGCAGCGTGTTCTTCTCCTCCCTCGCCGCGGGCGGCAAGGGGCAGGACTGGGCCGCGGCCTTCCGGCACAGCCTCGGCATCTCCGTGGTGCTGGTCGGACTCGCCCTGGTGGTCGCCGTGATCGACCTGCGGGCCCGGCGGACGGACCCGCAGGAGGAGACCGCGGGCGCCGGGGACGCGCCCGGCCGGGGCGGCGACGCACGGGGCTGACGGGACGGGACGGGGCGGGGCGGTCGTGGGGTGCCCCGTGGTGGGCGACCGGCAGCGGGGCGGCCGGTCGCGGGGGCCGTCCCGCCACCGGTGGTCACTGCCCGCGGGGGAGCCGGGAGGGCGGTACCTGCCCGGAAGGCACACCCGGCGTTCCCGGCTCCCCCCGGCGGACAGCGGCCCGGCTGGACGGTGACGGCCGGGCGGTGCCCGGCCGGCCGGTGGGACCGGGCAGCCGGAACCGCGCCGTCGGCCCCTTCGGCACCCCGCCGGCCCACCGGACGGGGGCGGCGGGGGGCCGGACGGGGGCCGGCCGGTGGGCCGCCGCCGGAGCGCGGTTCATGCGTCCCACCGGCCAGGGTTCCCGATCGCTCAGTACTTCGTGAGGCCGCTGCCCAGGTCGTCCAGGTAGGAGGCGACCCACGCCAGCGGGGCGTTCCAGTTGATGGTGATCTCGTTGGTCGCCCAGGACTCGATGTCGTCGATGTAGCACATCGCCGGCGCGCAGCCCTTCAGCTTGTCCTGGGCCACCGGGTCCTCGATGCCGACGTTGGGGCCGCCCGCGACGGATCCGGGCGCCGGGTTCGGCAGCGACGGGTCGAGCTGGTTCGCCCAGAAGCGGTGGTGCTGGTTGTGCGAGTCCCGCTCGCCGTATCCGGTGACGTACGACTGGTTGAGCGGGTTGCGGCCCAGCAGGTACTCCATGCCGCGGAGCACCGCGTCCCGGTAGACGGCCTTGCCGGTCAGGTCGTGGGCGGTGCCGAGCACGATCATGTTGTTGAGGACCGAGCTGTTGGAGCCCCAGACGTAGTTGTTGCCCTCCGGCGCGTAGGGCACGCCGTAGGCCGACTTCCGGGAGTCCGCCGCGTAGCCGTCGGCCGCCTCGGTGAGCATGGCGCGGACCTCGGCCAGCTCGCTCTCGGAGATGTCACTGGGCACGGTCGCCAGGGTCAGCGCGCCGAGGCCGCCGGTGGCGAGCCAGCCGACGCCGCCGCGCGGGAAGACGGCGTCGGTGTCGCCGTGGATCGGCGAGTCGAAGACGGCGTCGTGGTAGGCGGCCTTGCCGGTGGTGACGAACAGTTCGGCCGCGGCCCAGTAGAACTCGTCCCGCACGTCGTCGTCGGCGTAGGTGCCGCCGCCGACGCCGTCGTCCGGGTCGGCGAGGATGTCCGGGTGGGCCTGCGCGGCCTCCCAGGCGGTCTCGGCGGCCTCCAGGCAGCGGGCCGCGAACTTCTCGTCGTAGGGCTCGAAGAGCCGGGCGCACTGGGCGCCGGTGGCCGCGAGGTTGAGGGTCGCCGCGGTCGTCGGCGGGTGCAGCTCCCGCGGCTGCGGGTCGTCGCTCGGCAGCAGCGGCAGACCCGTCCACTGCCGGTCGTGGATCTTGTGGTGGGCCATGCCGGCCAGCTTCTCGCCCGCCGGGACCTGCATCTTCATCAGGAAGTCGAGCTGCCAGCGCGCCTCGTCCAGGATGTCCGGGACGCCGTTGCCCCGCTCGGGCACCCGCAGCTTGCCGTCGCCGAGCTTCTCGCCCTTGGCCTTCTCGACGTGCAGGGTGCGCTCGTAGTTCGCCATCACCTGGGCGGCGGAGATACCGCCGTTGACGACGTACTTGCCGTGGTCGCCCGCGTCGTACCAGCCGCCGGAGACGTCCAGGCGGTAGTCGCAGACGCCTTCCTGGCAGGGGACGTCGGTGTCGCCCTGGTTGGGCGCGACCCCGATGTGGCCGGCCGGGCGCGCGTACTCCTCACCGACCAGATCGGCGTCGATCTCGATGCCGCTGCGGTTGTGGTAGAAGTACGCCAGCGCGTCGGAGCGCAGCCCGTCGTAGAGGCTGTCGCCGATGGAGAACGGCTCGCCGGTGTCCTCCCCGACGGTGACGGTGTAGCCGTCGCTCGCCCGTGTCACCTTGGAGAAGTCGAAGGTGTGGACGTTCTGCCGGGAGGTCGGGTCGGTCCCCTTGGGTACGGTCCGGCCGGTCGCCCGCGTGGTGCCGCCCGCGTCCTTCAGCGTCCAGGTGAGCGGCGAGGTGGCGTCCGTGACCACGGTGCCGCTCTTCACCCCGTGGGTGAGGTAGCCGACCTGGTTGACGCGGACGGGGGAGCCGGTGTCCGGCTCGTAGACGGGCGGTTCGGCGCCGCCGGTCAGCGAGACGTCGTCCACGCAGAACGTGTACGCCTGGGCGCTCCCGCCGATCTGGAAGGCGAGCTGCGCCTTCGGGTTGTCGGCGTTGGCGGTGAAGACGTGCTCGATCTCCTCGCCCGTCGCGTCGATCCGGTCCGCGGCGTTGAGTTCCGCGGTGTACGGGTCGGTCGCCATCTGCACGTTGGCGCGGATGGTGACCGGGGCGGTCGCGGTCGCGGTGTAGCGCAGGGTGTAGGCCTCGCCCGCGGTCAGCGGGATGTCGTTCTGGCCGAGGATCGCGTCCCAGGGGTTCGCGGTGCCCGCCGGGACCTCCGCGCACAGCCGCCCGTCGGTGACGGCGGCGGGGAGGTTCTCGGTGAACCACCAGCCGGTGGTGCCGCCCGAGAAGTCTCCGTTGGAGACCAGCTCAGGGCCCGGTTCGGCGCCGGCCGCCGGCCCGGACAGAACGGTACCGAGCAGGCCGGCCACGGCCACGGCGCCGAGGAGGCGGCGCCTGCCGCGGTGGGGGCGGCCCCTCTGAGGGGGGATGAGGGGCGGATGCTGTGTCACGGCTCGTTCCTTCCGCGCGAATGTGGGGTGGGCAGGAAGTACGGAGATGTATGGGAGCGCTCCCACGCATCGTCGTGGGCGCGTGGTTGCCCCGTCAAGATGTGTGTCCGGGGGAACCGGGCCGCCGCCGGGACCGGGCCGCCGCCGGACGGACCGGTCCCGGCGGCGCGCGTCCGGCGGCCCGCGGGATCGCCCGCACCGGCCGGAGCACCCGCCCCCGGACCACCCGGCTCCGGCGTGCCGGCGGGCGTCCCCTCTGACGTCCCGCCGGCGGGCGTCCCTGGTCTCCGTCGTACCGGCCGGCGGCTCCCGCGCCCGTCGTGGCCGGGCGGAGGGCCCTCCGCCCGCGGCCGCCGGGGATCTCCGGCGACGGGGCGCCGGCCCTCCGGTTAGGGTGGCCGGACGGCGCGGAACGTACCCGCGCCCCGGTCCCGGCCAGGGGTGACGGGGCGTCGCGGGCCACCCCGGCCGCCCCACCGGGGCCGGCCGGGCGAGCCGGGACGTTCCCGGGGCCGCCCCGGGCCCGCTCCCGCCGTGCCGCCGGACCGTCCCCGACCCGACCCGACCGAGGAGCACCGTGACCCACGTCGCCGCCGAACAGCGTTACGACGCCATGCCCTACCGCCGTGTCGGCCGCAGCGGACTCAAGCTGCCCGCCGTCTCCCTCGGGCTGTGGCACAACTTCGGTGACGAGCGGCCGCTGGAGACCCAGCGGGCGATCCTGCGCCGCGCCTTCGACCTCGGCGTCACCCACTTCGACCTGGCCAACAACTACGGCCCCCCGCCCGGCGCGGCCGAGCGCAACTTCGGGGAGCTGTTCGCGCGCGACCTCCGCCCCTACCGGGACGAGATCGTCATCTCCTCCAAGGCGGGTCACCTCATGTGGCCCGGCCCCTACGGCGAATGGGGTTCCCGCAAGAACCTGCTGGCCGGCCTCGATCAGAGCCTGGGCCGGATGCGCCTGGAGTACGTGGACATCTTCTACTCCCACCGCCCCGACCCGGACACCCCGCTCGAGGAGACCATGGGCGCGCTGGACACCGCCGTGCGCCAGGGCAAGGCCCTCTACGCCGGGATCTCCAACTACTCGCCGGAGCAGACCCGCGAGGCCGCCCGCATCCTCCGTGACCTGGGCACGCCGCTGCTGATCCACCAGCCCTCCTACTCGATGGTCAACCGCTGGCCGGAGGATGGCCTGCTGGATGTGCTGGACGAGGCCGGCGTCGGCTCCATCGCCTACTCGCCGCTCGCCCAGGGGCTGCTGACCGACCGCTACCTGAACGGCGTCCCGGAGGGGTCACGCGCCGCGGGCTCCAGCCCCTTCCTGACGGCCGAGCGCATCACCCCGGAGGCGCTGGAGCGGGTCCGCGCCCTGGGGGCGATCGCGGAACGGCGCGGGCAGACCCTGGCGCAGCTGGCGATCGCCTGGGTGCTCCGCGGCGGCCGGGTGACCTCCGCGCTGATCGGCGCCAGCAGCGTCCGGCAGCTGGAAGGCAATGTGGCGGCCGCCGCGAACCTGGAGTTCGACGCGGAGGAGCTCGCCGAGATCGAGAAGCTGGCCCCCCGCTAGCGGCTCCCGGGCCGGCGGCGGAACGTCCATGTGCCCGGGCGGCCGGGGCGGATCCGGGGAGGCCCCGGGGCGCCGGCCGGGGTGTGCGCGGAGCGCCGGTCGCCCCGGCGGCGCCCCGCTACCGGTCGCCGCCCTCCGCCTGCGCCGGTACCGCCCCGGACACCCGCTCCGGGGTGTGCTTGAAGACCTGGCGGGAGTGCCAGGCGACATGGCGTGGCCCGGGCGCCGCGCAGCCCGGCCGTGGCGGAGCGAGCGGCCGGCCGTGCAGTGCGTCCACCGCCCGGCCGGCCTCGCTCCGGGCCGTGTAGCGGGCGGACACCCGGACGCGCAGATCCTCGGTGAGCCCGAGGACCCCGAAGTCGAAGAGGGCGTGGTGCTGGGCGCAGAGGGCGAGGGCGTTCTCCGGTGTGTCCGGGCCGTCCTGGCTGTGCCACCGGATGTGCGCGGCCCGCAGCCCCACCGGGTGACGGCCGAGGGTTCCGTCGTAACCGCACATGGCGCAGGCGTGGCCGTAGGCCCGCAGCACCTCGTCGGCGAAGCCGCGGCGACGGGCCGGTGACGGAGACGGGGGCGGCGACGACGGCACGGACGCTGCGGGCGTTCCCGGGACGCACAACTCCGGTTCCTCCTTGGCGGCGGGCGCATCCAGCCCGGTGTCGGCCCGGATCGCCGCCTCCAGGGACGGGGTGAAGTGCTGCTCCAGCAGCAGCCGCACCGCGGAGGCGAGCGTCACCGGGTCGGTGAGGGCCTGCTCCACCCGCGGGAGCAGCCGGCCGGCCGCCCCGCGTTCCCGGAGCCAGCCGCCCCGCTCCGGGGCGTCCGGGCCGACCGTCCGCCCCTCGGAGTCGCACAACTCCCACAGCGCGCGGTCGAGCTGGACGAAGGGCAGCGCCGCGCGCTGGCGCGCCAGACGCGGGCTCATCACGGTCGGCCCGTAGTCGTTGATCAGCCGGCTGACCGGCGCCTCGGCCTCCTGGTACGCGACCGCGGAACCGCCCGTGGCGGCGAACCGGCCGAGCAGCCAGAGCAGGAGCAGCGGCTTGTGCGGGGCGCGGACAGCCCCGATGCGGGCCCGGCGCAGGGCGGCCAAGGCGTGCAGGAGTTCGTCCCGGGTCACCGGACCACTTTTTCACGGCCCCGGCCCCGGCGGGATGCCGGCGGCACGATCGGCCGGGGAAGGTGCGCCCCGGGCGTGGCCTGCCGTCAGCCGCCGCGCTCGCGCACCAGCGGGAACAGCGCGGCCCCGAGGATTGCGCATCCCGCATCCCGCGTCCCGCATCCGGGAGATCCGGCCCCCGGGCCGGGCACGCGTGGGGGCGCGCCCGGCCGTGGCGGGTGAGAAGGGGCGGGTGAGAAGGGCCCGGTGACGAGGCGGCGCAGGAGGGGACGGCACGGGAGGGGACGGCACGGCGGGCCCGGCGCCGTCCGCGCCACCCGGGGCGGCGCGTGACGCAGCGGTGGGGTGGCGCAGCGGTGGGGTGGCGCGTCACCCCACCGCTCGCGATCCGCCGTGCCGTCACCGCCGGCCCGCCGTCAGCGCGCGGGGAGGTCGAAGCTCCAGCCGCGGTTCCTGAACTCGGGGATGACGCGGTCCACGGCCGTGACCGTCTGGCTGCGGTCGCCGCCGCCGTCGTGCATCAGGATCACGGCTCCCTGGGTGATGCGTTCCCGCAGCCGCTGGGTGAGGGCGTCGGCGCCGGGCGGCTGCCAGTCGCCGATGTCCGCCCGCCAGCCCAGCGGCACCATGCCCATCTGTGCGGCCACGTCCGCGGCCTGGCCCCAGTTGCCGTACGGGGCGCGGAAGTAGGTGACGGTGGCGCCGGGCGCGGCGGACCGGATCGCGTCGTTGGTGGCCTGGAGGTCGGAGCGGATCCGGTCGGCCGGCCAGCCGCCCATGTCGGCGTGGGTCATCGAGTGGTTGCACAGCACATGGCCGTCGGCGACGATCCGCCGCACCATGTCCGGGTTCTGCCGTACGTGGTCGCCCCAGAGGCAGAAGACGGCCTTGACGTTGTGGCGGCGCAGGACGTCCAGCATCTGCCCGGTGTTCTGGCCGGGGCCGTCGTCGAAGGTGAAGGCGACGGAGTTGCCGACGCGGCCGGTGGAGGTGACGATCGTGGCGGCCGCGCGGCCGGCGTCCTGGGAACCGGCGGTGGCGGCGGGCGCGGTGGCGAGGGCGGCGCCACCGGCGAGCAGCAGGCCCAGCAGGAGCCGGACCGTGCGGCGCGGGCGCCGCGTCCGGCGGGCGGGCGGCCGGGGGTGGGGGGTCGTGGGCACAGCTCTTCCCTTCGTCGGGGTGGGTCCGGTGGGGTGCGCGCGGCGGCGGGACCGGTTCGGCCGCCGGGGCGGCACCGAGCGTCTCCGAAAGATTTCGGAGGTGTTACCGGTAAGAGCTGGCTCACCGTAGGGCGGTCCCGACGGGCCGTCAAGAGGCCCGGGAAGGAGGTCCACCGCGGCCGCGGAGCCGCTCGGCCGGGGGCTTCGTCGGCGGGCGCGCGCAGGGCGCGGGGCGCCGTCCCGCCACCGTGGTCCCGGGCCGGATCCGCCCTCCTCCGGGGAGTTGTGCGGGGGAGTGGGGGCGGCGGTGCCGGTCATCTCTTCCGCGCAGCGGAAAAACCACCGGGCGGCATTCCGTACCACGGTAAGCGCCTCTAGAGTCGTCCGCGCGCCGCGGGCGGACGACCCCACTCCGCTCCCGGCTCTCCGTCCCCGCGCGTCCCGGCGGGGAGAGGCCAGGGCGGCCCGCCCGGCCGCCGGCCCCCACCTCCGCGGCCGGTGCCCCGGCCCGCCCACGGCCCCCGCCCGGCGCACCCTCCCCCTCGTCAGGAGAACCCTCATGCAGGCCGCCTCCGGAGACACTCCACCACCCGACACCGGCCCCGGCTCCGGTTCCGGCACCGGCACCGGCCCCGGCCCCGGCACCGCGGCGCCCGTCACGCCCGGTGCGGGCATCCCGCCCCAGCAGGCCGCCTCCGGCGCGGCGTCCCGCGCCGCGCCCTCGGGAAGTGGTCCCGCCGACGGCACCGCCTCCGGCGGGCGCCGCTTCCCCCGCCCGTGGCACAGCCTCTGGCTGCTGCTCCTGCTCGGCTGGACGGTCAGCGCCGCCGACCGCGCCGTCACCGGACCCGTGGTCACCTGGATGATCGAGAACGGGGTCGGCTTCCTCGCGGACAGCGCCAACCCGCACGCCCTCGGCGGTCTCATCGGCGGTCTGTTCTTCGCCGGTTACATGCTCACCCAGTTCCCCGGCGGCTACCTGGGCGACCGCTACGGCCACCGCACCCTCATCGTCGTCAGCCTGTTCTGGGCCGGTATCGCCACCCTCGTCACCGGGTTCGTCGGCGGGCTGGTCGCGTTCATCGTCGTCCGTGTCGTCACCGGCCTCGGCGAGGGCGCGTACTACTCCAACGACCGCACGCTGATCACCGAGACCACCCCGGAGCGCCACCGCAGCCTCGGCATGGGCGTGGTCATCACCGGTCTCGCGCTCGGCATCACCATCGCCATCGTCTTCACCCCGCACTTCATCGGCCTCGGAAAGCTCTTCCTGCCGGACGTCGAGGCCTGGCGGATGGCGTTCTGGGTCCTCGGCGCGGCCACCCTCGCGGTCGCCGTCCTGCTGCTCCACCGGTTCCGCGCGCACCTCGGCGCGGCTCTCCTCGGCCGGGCCACGCTCCACCTCGGCGCCTACTCGGCCGTCGCCCTCGTGCTGATCATGGGCGTGTACGCCCTCGGCGACCTCGCCGGGCTCTCCGGACTGTGGATCGCCGTCCTCGAAGTCGCCCTCGCCGTCGGCCTGGTGCTCTTCGCGCTCTCCCGCAAGGGCGAGGAACTCCGCCCCGTCCTGCGGAACCGGAACCTCTTTCTCATCTACCTGGCGAACATCGCCATCCTGTGGAACCTGTGGTTCTTCAGCTTCTGGTCGGTCTCGATCGTCGCCGGAGCCGCGCACTCCTCCTTCACGGCCGCCGCGCTCACCGCCGGTTTCAACGCCGGCGCCGGCATCCTCGGTTTCCCCGCCGGCGGGCTCCTCTCCGACTACGGCGTCCGGCGCGGCTGGGGCCGCAAGGAGATGATGCTGACCTTCACCGGCGTCCAGGCCCTGCTCACCGTGGCCTTCGCCTGGTACCTGCAGGCCGCGGAGAAACCCTCCCTGCTCGTCATGGGCGTGCTGCTGTTCACCGCCAGCCTCTTCTTCAACGCCCTCCAGCCCATCGGCCACGCGCTCACGGCCGACATCGCCGAACCCCGCATGCGCGGCTCGGCGTTCGGCATGCAGAACCTCATCGGCGAGATCGGCGCCGTGCTCTCCCCGGCCATCAGCGGCGTGCTGCGCGACCGGACCGGTGACTGGACGGCGGCCGTGTGGCTGGACGCGGCCATCGTCCTCGCCGGGTTCTGCGTCCTCGCGTTCGTCCGCACCGGCCCCCGTACCCGCCTCGCCGGCACGGGCTGACCGCTTCCCGTCCTGCCCCGCCCCGTCTCGCCGCCCCGCCCCGCCGCACCGGCCCGGGGCCGTGCACGGGCAGGCGCGCCGACGGATGTGGCGAGGGGCACGACGGCATGGACGGCATGGACGGCAAGGGGGCCCGGCACGGCGTGAGCCGTGCCGGGCCCCCTCGGGCCGTCCGCGTACACCCGGGCCGGTCGCCGCCGGCGGCCGTACCGGATGCTCACCTCACGCGGTCACCAGGTCCGCCGGTTTCAGTTGGCCGGCGGGTAGGCGTTCCGGACCAGTTCCGAGAACTGCTCCTGGAACCAGTGACCGGAGACCGGCGCGCCACCCTTGGCGCCGGACGGGCTGTTGCCGTTGCGCGCGTTCCCCTGGTACGTCGGGTCGCACATCCGGTCGAAGCCCTTGCCCTCGTCGTTCGGGATCTCGCTCGCGGACCCGTCGGACTCACCCGGGGGCTTGATCCACGTGTAGGCGTCGATGCCGCTGGCGGGGGAGGCCTTCGGCCGTTCGCCGAGGCCGGCCCCGGCCTGGTTGCACCAGTTGCCGGTGTGGATCCGGCGGTCGACCCGGCTGCCGTTCACGTACTCGTCGGCCGTGCCGGTCTTCGGGGCCGGGCCGGTGGGCCGCTGGGAGCCGCCCCAGCCGTTGCGGGAGGTGTCGATGATGACACCGACGTCGCTGCGGAAGCCCTGGCTCACGGCCTCCTGGCGGAACGCCTGCGCGTACGACTGCTCGTCGACGTAGCGGTTCCAGTCCACCCACTTGGAGCCCTCGCGGACCGACTTGCCGCCCACGGTGTCGTCGATCTTGAAGTACGGCTCCACGGTGGCGCCGAAGTTGGCCACGTTGGCGGCGAAGCCGGCCACGTCGTCGACCGTGGCCCCCTCGCTGGTCGCGGCCTGCTTCAGCAGCTGCGCGGTGGGACGGAAGTTGTCGTCCCAGCCGATCCAGCCGTGGTGGCCGATGTCGATGTAGTTGTAGACGTTGCCGATGTCGCCGAACTTCGACAGGGCGTAGCCGACACCCTTGACGTAGTTGCCGTTGGCCTTCATCACGTCACACTCGGGGACGCCCGTCGGGCGGCCGCTCACGTTGGTGATGAGGTTGGGCAGCGAGTCGATCTCGATCACGTTGACGATCCGCAGGTTCGCGTACTTCGCGTCCGACAGGATCGCCGCGATCGGGTCGATGAACTCGCGCTTGTAGCGGTCGATCTCGGTCGGGCCGAGCTCACCGTTGGAGGCGAGGGCCGAGCAGTCCCGGCCGGGCAGGTTGTACGTCACCAGCTGGAAGGTGGTGGCGCCCTGTGCCAGCGCGGCGTCCAGGTGGTCCCGCAGGCCCATCGTGTTCGAACCCGCGGAGCCGGACTCGATCGCGGCGATGCGGTCCAGCCACACCGCGGTCGGCTGGTTGTAGACCGACGCCGGGGCACCGCCCTGGCGGGCCGCGGCACTCCAGTCGGGGTTCACATACAGCTTGGCACCGGCGTAGGGGTTGTCCACCCGGGCCGCGACGCGCGCTTCGTCACCGGTCGCCGTGTTCCCCGCGGCGATCACAAAACCGGAGGCGAGCGCCATCGCGCTCACTGCGGTAACGGCACGACGGAAACTGGTCTTTCGCTTTCCGCCTGGGGAATCGGTTGTCATGTGAGCTCCTCTTCGGTGTCACCTCGCGGTTATTCCCTCGGGTGTTCCCCGGTGCGAGGTGTGGGGGGACTGGGCAGCGCGCGCCGATAAGCTATGGGAGCGCTCCCACAAGCCAGGACGCTACCAGCGGCGTCCGGGGGTGAGAAGACCTTCGACACATGGAATTTCAATTACCGCAGCACCGTCGAAACATCGTCCGGGCAGCATTACGTGCGTGGGGTCCGAACCGGCCGGACCGTTCTTCGCCGGCACCGCGGGAGGACCGCCGTGCCGGGTGATGCCGTGTGGTGGAGCGCGGTACGGAGCGGTGGAACCGGCCGGAGGGCATTGAGGGAGCCCCGGGCGGAGCGGGCGGCATGGCGTCCGTCCGCCCGGGGAACGGGGAAACCCGGTGGGCGCCGGCGGCTGTGGGGGCCGTCCGGCGCCCTCAGCCGTTCAGCGCACGGAGAGTGCTGTGGCAGGCCGCTTCCCGGTGGTGGTCACCGCCGGACGGCAGGGCTTCCCCCGCCGCGGCCGACGCGACCCGGGGAACCGGGATCGCTTGTCCGTGAACCCCCGGAAAAGAGGGTGCGGTCCGGCGGGGGGACGAGCCGCTGGAATTCTGCTTCCGGTGATTTCGCGGAGGGCCGATCAAACAGCCAGGGCATTTCTTTCCCGGTTTCCCTCGGTGGTGCCGCCGGCGCGGGTGAACAAGGCGTCCAGGGCCCATCGCCCCGGCCCCATCACCGCGATGAGAAGGAAGGCCCAGCAGAACATCGCCGCGGCCTCGCCGCCGTTCTCCATCGGGAACAGCGCCGTCGCCTGGTGCTGCACGAAATAGGCGTACGCCATCGAGCCGGAACAGAGGGTGGCGGCACTGCGCGTCCAGGCCCCGATCACCACCAGGCCGCCGCCGACCAGCTGGATCACCGCTGCCCACCAGCCAGGCCAGGCGCCGGGCTCCGGCACCGGGCCGCCGTGGGGCCCGCCCAGGACGTCGAAGAGGGTGGCGGCCCCGTGGCAGGCGAAGAGGAAGCCGACGACCATCCGGAAGAGGGCGAGGACATATCCGCTGCCATCGCCCAGTGGGCCGCTCGTGCCGTTGTCCCGCCGTTCACCCGGGGTGATCAGGTGCTCGGGTCTGGGATCGTTCATCGTGTACCGCCCTGGGGCTCGGAACGGGAGGAGGAATCGGTGGAGGCGGTGGAACCTCCGCCTGCCAGGTCGTAGGCGAGCTGCGGCACGAACTGGCCCGCCGCGGCCGCGCACCCGTCGGCCTCGCCGGGGAGCTTCACCCACAGGTAGGCGTCGATGCGGCTGTCGCCGGTGTTCGCGGTGGTCGGCGTGCCGATCGCCCGGCCGGGCGGGTCGCACCACTCGCCCCGCGCGTCGGGACCGTTGCCGTTGCGGCTGGTGTCGATGACGGCGTTCAGCCTCTGGTCGCCGACGGCGTTCAGGACGGCCTTGCTGTAGATGACCTCGTCCGCCGTGCGGTTGTAGTTCGAGACATTGGTGGAGATGCCGTCCGCGCTGCCCCGGATGTCGGCGGCGTTCAGCCGGGCCGCCATGGTCTGGGGCGCCAGCCAGGTGGAATGGGCGGCGTCGAAGTAGACCTTCGCCGCGGCGGACCCCGCCTTGAGGGCCTTGCCGGCGTAGGCCATGGAGGCCGAGGTCTCCTGCTGCTGGCCCGCGTTCATGCAGTTCGACATCAGTGCGAGCACGTCGGGTTCGAGGATGATCGCCGCGGGCCGTCCGTTCAGGCCGGCGGCGATCTGGTCCACCCAGCTCCGGTACTCGTCGTGGCTGCGGGCGCCGCCGCTGCTGGCCCCGCCGCAGTCGCGGTTGGGCATGTTGTAGACGACGAGGATGGGGATCCGCCCTGCTTCCTGCGCCTCACGGGTATAGGCGTCGACCTCCGCGCGGATCGTGCCGGTGTTGCTCGTGGTGTACCAGCGGGGCTGGGGAACCGAGGCGATCCGGTCCCGGATCACCGGGGCCCGCGAGTCGCCCGGGTTGGCGGCCACCCACGTGGCGGCGTTGGTCGCGGGGTCGACGTAGTACGTGTCACCGGCGGCCGCCGCCGTGGTCCCGGCCGTGGTGGCGGCCGCCGGAGCGGGCATCAGCGCGGCAGCGGCCACGGCGGCCAGGGCTCCGGCCGCCACGGAAGGGGTTTTCTTCATCGGTGAAGCTCCATGGGGGTGGGGGTGGGGGCCCGTCCGCCGGAGCGCGTCCCCATGATGGAAGCGCTTCCAGGCGCGGTTCCGGCGTGGGGGAGCGGCAGCGACGGCGCGGGCGGCGCCACACCCGCCGGCGCGATGGCCGGCGCAGGGCCCCGAAGGGCCGGGGTGGGCGCCGCCCGGCCGCCTGATCCGGCGCGGACCGGGCGGGGGTCGGCCGTGCCGGAACTCTGGGCGGGCGGAGAGCTCGTGGTGCGCGCCGCGAGCCGCGGGCCGGACCCGGAGACGCGCACGGCGGGGCCGCGCCGTCCGTCCGCCGTGGTTCCGGCGTCCGGGGCCGCGGGAGAGACGGGCCGTCCGGTCGGTGGCCCGTCCCCCGTCCGCCGGGGGGTGGCGTCCATCGGCAAGCCTCCGTGCTCGCGGTGCGGGCGGTGCGGGTGGGGGGTGGCGCTCGCGGTGCGGTGCGCCGCTCCGGGGAGGGGGGGGTCCGGGGTCGCTGGGGGATGACGTGGTCGCGGGGGGTGGAACCGCGTTCGGGTGGGAGTGGGGTGGTAGGGCGCTGCTGCGGCGGTGCGGCGGTGCGGCGGTGCGGCGGTGCGGCGGTGCGGC
>NZ_JAATEN010000026.1 GCF_012034935.1 Streptomyces zingiberis | reverse complement strand
GGGGGGGGGGGGGGGGGGGAGAGGGGGGGGGGGATGAAGCCATGCGGCCGCGCGGTGGTTCCGGCGTAGGGCGGAGGGGCGTCGGAGGGGGAGGGCTCGGGAGGCGCGGGCAGCGGAGCCTGCGGTGCGTCGACGGCCGGGGTGCGGGTGTCCGGCCGGCGGATGTCGTGCGGGTCCGGCGGCGCGGCCGGGCGGAGGGCCTGGTCTTCCGAGCCGGGCAGGTGGCCGGGGGCGGGGCCGCGGCCGGGGCCGGGGCCGGTTCTGCGGGTCGGGGCGGAAGGCTGCGGGGGTGCGGCCCGCCGGATCGGGCTGGGCTCGTAGGCGTAATCGGGTCCCGCCGGGCCGTGGGCCTCTTCCGGCCTCGCCGGGCTGTACACCTTCTCCGGTCCCGCCGGGCTGTACACCTTCTCCGGTCCCGCCGGGCTGTACACCTTCTCCGGTCCCGCCGGGCTGTACACCTTCTCCGGTCCCGCCGGGCTGTAGGCGTCGTCCGGTCCTGCCGGGCTGTCGACCTTCTCGGGTCCCGCCGGGCCGTAGGCGTTCTCCGGCCCCGCCGGGCGGTGGGCGGCCTCCGTCGCCGCGGGGGTGCGGGTGTCCGGCCGCGTGCGGTCCCGCGCCTCCCCCGGCCTCGGCGGACCGTACCCCCGCGTCGCCACCGCGGGGTCCTGTAGCTGGTGCGCCACCTCCGGGGGTTCCACCGGGGCGTGCCCCGCTGACGGTTCCGCGGGGCCGTCCGTCACCCCCGGCCACGCGGGGCCGGAGCGCTCCCCGGGCCCCGGCGGTCCGTAGGCGTCCCGCGGGTCCTCCGAAGAGACCGAAGGGCCCGAAGGAACTGAAGAGACCGGGGACGCCGGGGGCGCGGAAGGGCGCCCCGATCCCTGGTGGGCCTGGAGCGGCACGACGGGGCCCCGCGTCCCGGGTTCGGTGAGGCCGAGGATGCCCGGGCTGCCGGGCGGCGTCCGCCAGGCGAGGGGGAGCGGCCCGGTCGGCTCCGCCGTGGCCGCTCCGGTCCGGTGTCCGCCGGGGGCCCCGGACCTGAGGTGCCCCGTCGTGGTCCCGGTCCGCTGGTGTGCCGTGATGACCTCGGCCCGGTCGGGGGCCGCCGTGGCCGGGGCGTTCCCGTCGTGTGCCGTGGTCGCGCCGGGACCCGTGGCGGGGTGCCCGCCCGTCCGCCGCGGGGCGCCGTCCCTCAGTTCCGCCATGCCGCCGTGCCCTCTCCCCCGATGGGAAACCGTGCCGTTCCGACACGGAGGGAGAATAGAGCGACACGTACGGTGGCGAGAGGGTTGCGGGCGGAGCACCCCCCGATAGTGTCTGGATCCCGTACAAGGTCCCCCCGAACCCGTACAGTTTCGCCTTCTCCCGGACGTCGCGCGGACCTGCCGTGGTACCGGCCGGTCCCGGGGCGTTCCGGGCGTGGAGGGGATCGGCCCGGCGGCCGAGGTCTCCCTCGCTCGCCCCTCGCCCCTCGCCCCTCACTCCCCGCGCCCGGCGCCCGTCGGCGCGGTCCGGCGCACGGCGTGCGGCCTGGGGCTGCGGCGGTCACCCCGTGGTGGGGCCGTGGTGGAGGCGGGCGCGGGGGCGCCGGGCCCCCGGTGGGGCCGCGTTCCGGGAAGGCGCCGGGGGAGCGGCGGAAGAACGGCGGAAGAAGGGGCGGGAAAATCCCGCGGATCGCTGAACACCGCCCGGCCCCGTCCCGTACTCCCGGGTGCCACCACCGCGGAGGCCGAGGAAGGGCCGGTCCGCTCTCGCCGAGGAGCTGCCGGTCGCCCCGCGCGCAGGTGTGACCGGGCCCGGCCGTGACCGTTCGGCCGGGCCCGGACCCCCTCTCGGTACCCCTCCCACGTGCGCGGACGGTCTGCCTCCGGCGACCGGCGGGGCGCGGCCGTCGCCTATGGTGACCCCCGGGGCCGCGCGCCCGGCCCCGGCACCCGTCCGCGTCACCGGCGAAGGAGACCGATCACCCATGCCCGGCAGCGGCAGCCACCCCCGGGGAGCGGCTGTCACCCGTAACACGCTGCGGCAGCAGATCGCCGAGGCGCTCCGTGACGAGGTGCTGGCCGGCCGGCTGCCCGCCGGGCGGCACGTGGCCGTCAAGGAGATCGCCGAGCAGTACGGGGTCTCCGCGACGCCGGTGCGGGAGGCGCTGGTCGATCTGGCCGCGCAGGGCCTGGTCGACCTGGAGCACCACCGGGGCTTCCAGGTGCACCGGTTCACCCCGGACGACTTCCGCGCCATGGTCGAGGCCCGCACGCTGATCGTGGACGGCATCTTCCGCTCCCCGGCCGGCGAGCCGCACGGCCTCACCCCGGAGGCCCTCGGTTCGCTGCGGCGCCGGGCCGACGAGGCCGTGCGCGCCTCCCGGGCGGGGGAACTGGATGTCGTCATCGGGCACGACCTGCGCTTCTGGCGGGAGATGGGGCGGCTCGTCGCCAACCCGTACATCGGCGACATGCTGGACCGGGTGCGGGTACAGGGCTGGGCCTTCACGGTGCCGTATCTCCGCCGTGAGCGGGAACTGCGGAACCGGCTGTGGTGCGGCCACGGCGATCTCGCGGACGCGGTCGCCGCCGGTGACGAGGAGACCGCCCGGCGCATCGTCACCGACCACAACGACCAGGCGCTGCGCCTTCTCGACCGTTTCACGACCCTCGACGGCCGACCATGACCACCGCGCTCATCCGTGGTGCGGGGCCGGCCCGTGGTTCCCTCCGGATCCGTCGCGCGGGGAACCCGTTCGGGCCGGGGAGGGTCCTTCTTCCGTGACGTCCCGCCGCGCCGCCGTTCCCCCGCCCCGGCCCGGGGGCCGTTCCCCCGTCGAACTCTCCGTGGTCATCCCCGCCTACAACGAGGAGGCACGGCTGCGGGACGGCGTCGCGGAGGTCTGCCGCTACCTGCGCGCGGGCGGCGACCGCTGGGAGCGGTGGGAGGTGATCGTCGTGGACGACGGCTCCACCGACACGACCGCCGCGCTCGCCGCGCGGGCCGCCGCCGACGAACCCCGCGTCCGGCTGATCCGCACCGGTGTCAACCGGGGCAAGGGCCACGCCGTGCGGCGGGGCGTGCTGGCCTCCCGGGGCCGGCGGGTGCTCTTCTGCGACGCCGACGGCGCCACCCCGATCGAGGAACTCGCCCGGCTCGCCGACCGCCTGGACGAGGGGTACGCCGCGGCGATCGGCTCGCGCGCCGGCCCCGCCGCCCGGATCGAGGTACGCCAGCACCCCGTGCGTGAACTCCTGGGCAAGGCCGGCAACCGGCTGATCCAGGTGCTGGCCGTGCCGGGCGTCCGGGACACCCAGTGCGGCTTCAAGCTCTTCGACGGGGACAAGGCGCGTGCCGCTTTCGCCCTGGCCCGCACCGACGGCTGGGGTTTCGACGTGGAGATCCTGCGTCACTTCCGCGCCCGCGGCTGGCCCGTGGCCGAGGTGCCGGTGCGCTGGGCCCACCGGGCGGGGTCCAAGGTGGGCCCGCTGGACTACGCCCGGGTCGTCGCCGAGGTCGTCGCGGTGCGGATACGGACCACGGGCCGGGCGCCGGGCGTTCCCGGCCCGCGCCGATCCCGCGATCCGGAGGAACCGGCCGGTTCCGCGGGCCCGGACGTTCCGGATGTTCCGGACGGGCGGGAGGGAACGGAAAGCCCGGCGGATCCGGAGACCCCGGCCGGGCAGCGGAGTACGACGCGGGAGAACGGCCGATGAGCGAGACGGCAGGCACGGCACGGGTTGCGCGGACGGAGCGGACTGCGCAGACGGAGCGGACGGAGCGGACGGCAGGGGCGGCAGGGGCGGCAGGGGCGGAAGCCACGTCGGGCCCGGAGGAGGTCACGCCGGGCACGGCGGACATGACGGGAACGGCGGACACGGCGCCGCCCGCCGGTGCGTCACCGGAGGCCCGCGCGGCGGAGCGGCCGGACGGGAGCGCGATATCCGGCCGGGACACCGGGCCCGGGGCCGCCCCCACGCCGGAGGAGGACGGCACCACCGCTCCGGCCCCAGCCCCGCCCCCCGACGCTGCCGCGAAAGCGAACGCGAACGCGAACACCACTACGACCACGACCACGGCCACGCGTGCGGCTCCGCCCCCGTCCACGGCGGGGAGTCCCCTCCCGCAGGCACCCCCGGAAGCCCTCCCGACGCAGCCCCCTGCCGATCCCGCCCTGGCCGATCCCGCCCCGGCCGATCCCGCCCCGGCCCGTCCCGCCCCGGCCGATCCCGGTCCCGCCCCCCGCCCGGCCCGCCGTCTCGCCGCACTCCGTCCCGGCCGCGCCTCGCTCGCCGTCGCCGCCGGGTATCTCCTGGTCTCGGTCCTCCTCTACGCGGGCCTCTGGGCCGACCCCGGCCGGCGCTATCTCGTCGACAGCATGCGCGACCAGAACCAGTGGGAGTGGTTCTTCGCGATCACCGCGCACCATGTGCTGAACGGGGAGAATCCGCTCTTCACGACGGTGCAGAACGTTCCGCTCGGGGTGAACCTCATGGCGAACACCGCCATGTTCGGCCTCTCCGTGCCCCTCGCCCCGCTCACCGCGGCCCTGGGCCCGACGGTCTCGCTGGGCGCGGTCCTCACCGTCGGCCTGGCCGCCACCGCCACCGCCTGGTACCGGCTGATCCGGTGTCATCTCACCGGTGACCGGGCCGCCGCTGTCCTCGGCGGAGCCGTCGCCGCGTTCGCCCCGCCGATGGTCTCCCACGGCAACGGGCACCCCAATCTCGCCGTGCTGTTCGTCATCCCGCTGATCATCGATCGGGCGCTGCGGCTGACCACCGGCCGCCGGGTGGTGCGGGACGGCGTCGTGCTGGGGCTGCTGACGGCCTGGCAGGTCTTCCTCGGCGAGGAGGCGCTGCTGCTCGCCGCCAGTGGGATGCTGGTCTTCGCCCTCGTGTACGCCTGCGTCCGCCCGGGCGTCGCGCGCCGGGCGGCCGGGCCGCTGCTGCGCGGGCTGGCGATCGGCGCGGCCGTCTGCCTGCCGCTGGTGGCGTACCCGCTGTACTGGCAGTTCTTCGGCGAGCAGAGCTACGGCGCCATCGCGCACGGCCCGACCGGCAACCCGCTGCGCGCGCTGACCGCCTTCTCCGATCACTCCCTCGCCGGTGACACGCCCACCGCCGACGCGCTCTCCCTCAACCCCACCGAACGCAACGCCTTCTACGGCTGGCCGCTGCTCCTCCTCGCCACCGTCGCCACCGTGCGCCTGTGGCGCCGCCCGGCCGTCAAGGCGCTGGCCGCCACGGGGCTGGTGGGGGCCGTGCTCTCGCTCGGCCCGGACGTCTCGCTGTCCGGCGCCGAGGGGGCCACCACCGTTCCCGGCCCCTGGCGGTTCCTCGACGGGTTGCCGCTCTTCGAATCGGTGATCGAGTCCCGCTACGCGATGCTCTGCGGCCCGGTGATCGGGATGGTGCTGGCGCTCGCCTGGGCCGCCGTGGCGCGACGGGCCGGCCACGCGCGCCGGTCGGCACCGCTCCCCGCCGACCGGGACCGCCGCCACCGGGCCCTGCTCATCCGGGTCGCCGGGGCCGTGCTGATCGGCGCCGCGCTGCTGCCAGCGGCGCCCGCGCCACTGGAGACGGTGGACCGGCCGCCGGTGCCCACCCTCGTCGCCAACGGCAACTGGCGCGTGTACGTGGAGCCGGGCAGTTCGCTCGTCCCCGTCCCGCTGCCCTCGCCCGGGGAGGCCGACCCGCTGCACTGGCAGATCGCGGCCGATTTCGCCTTCCCGATGCCCGGGGGTTACTTCGTCGGCCCCGCCGGGCCGGCACTCCCCGGTGAGCCCGCCCCGCCCGGCATCTACGGCGCCGTCCCCCGGCCGACCGCCGAACTGCTGCGCGAGGTGCGCTACAGCGGTGAGGTGCCCGGGATCGGCCCGGAGCAGCGGCTGGCCGCCGCCGAGGACCTGGCCTACTGGCGGGCCGGCGCCCTGGTGTTGCAGCGGCAGCCCAACGACGGGGCGTTGCGCGCCACGGTCGAGCTGCTGCTCGGGGAGAAGCCGCAAAGGGTCGGGGACGCCTGGGTCTGGGATGTGGGCTGAGCGGGCAGAATCCGCGGGGAACCCCTGAGGGGGCCCCGGGGAGCCCGGGAGCATCCGCCGGGGTGGCTCCGGCGCCCCTGGGGATCCGTGGGATTTCCGGGCAAGTCCGGCGGGCGGGGAACGCGTGGGGGACGCGCGAACCTCCCGGCCCCCGTGGGGCGGTCCACGCGGCTCCCCACTCCCATTAATCTGATCCGACCATCGTGCCGCCCGGACAGAGAGCGAGTGCTCGTGGCGTGTGATCTGTGGCTCGTCCCACTCGTCGACGTGCTCTGCCAGAGCCCTGACAACCCCTTCGCGGAGGAGATCGCGGTTTATGACCGTGCCCTGCGCGACGCGGCCCTGCCGCCCGTCCCCGTGTTCGGCTACATGCCGGGCCTGAGCGGGGACGTCGCCCCCATCGCGGGCTTCGACTACGACGCCCTGCACTTCCTGCGCCGCGCCTACCTCCTCCAGGTCTGCGGCCTGCCGGTCACTCCGGTGGACGAACTGGGCGGTGACTACGAGCAGTTGCTGGAGATGTTCGAGACCACGGCCCAGCAGTCCCACCTGGTGTGGCACTACGACCACGCCGGTGCCTATGTCCCCGTGGACTTCCCGGAGCCGCTGGCGAACGAGGAACTCATGAGCGGCGGCGGCCCGCTGGGCTCCTCACACCGTCTGCTGCGGGAGCTGGAGGCCGTCGCCCCGGCCATCGGCATCGACCCCGTCAACCCGCCGCTGGCGCCCGCGCCGCCCGTCCGGCCCACCAGCCTGGAGGAGCCGGCGGCGACGGTGGAGTACGACGACAGCCCGTACGCCCGGGAGCGGCACGTCTGGCTGGGGCTCAACGCGGCGGCGACCCGCAGCCTCAGCCAGGGCTCGATGATCGTCTTCAGCTGACGCCGGCCGGGCGGACACCCCCGCGGGGCCGTCCGCCCGGCCGGTGCCGTGACGGGGGCGGTGCCGTGACGGGGCCGGAGCACCGGCGCGCGGCGCCGGGCAGGCGGCTCGGCGGTCTCCGGCCGGGCCCGGCGCCACGCCGCAGCGCCACCCGGGGCTCCCGGCGCCCGGCCGGGCGCGTTCCGCCGTGCGCCGCGCCGGCCGGGTACGGGCGCCGCCGCCCTCCCGGTGGACCCGCGCCGGCCGCGGCGCTACCGCGGGGGCTCCGGCGGCCGCTGCCGGGGCATGTTGGGCCGGGCGCCCGGGGGCAGCTGGAAGCGGGGGGCGGAGCGGCCGCCCTCCCCCCGGGGACCCCAGGGCACCAGGGACTGGGTGAGCAGCGGCACGGAACCGGAGCGGAACTCCACCATCCAGTCCGCCGTCTCGGACCGCACGAGGTCCGAGATGTCCTCGGAGAAGCGGCGCAGCACCCCCAGGCAGCGCTCGGCGGCCTCGCTCGCCGTGCCCTCCGTGGGGCCGAGCACTTCGCGGACGCTCTCCGAGGCCCAGTCGAACTGCAGCGACTCCAGCCGCCGCTGCACGGCCTGGGCCGTGGCCACGTCCCGCATCCAGCCGGAGGTGAGCCCGGCGAAGCGGTCGCAGACGACGCAGGCGGCGGCGGCGAGCAGCGCGACACAGCCCCAGCCCGCGCCCCGCGCCACCACCCCGGTCAGTTCCAGCAGCGGCAGGCCGAAGCCGGCGGTGCCCAGCAGCGCGCTGCCCGCCCGCAGCAGCCGCGCGCCCCGCCGCTTCCACGCGCGGTGGGTGAGGTACCACTCGGAGGTGCGCAGCGCGCGCTCCTCGACCCAGCGGTACAGCTCGTCGAGCCGCTCCGCGGGCTCCCCCCAGTCGCCGAGCGGCAGGGGGCGGCCGAGCAGGTCGTCCCCCTCGCCCCGCTCCCTCGGGGGAGACCCCTCGGGCTGCATTTCCGGCTGGCTCACCCGTGCTCCCTCGTGATCGGCTGTGGTGGGACGCCCTGGTCGGCGGTGCCGCGCCCGGCCGCCGCCGGTCCTCCGCGCCCCGTCCGCGGGGGCGGCGACGCGGACGTCTGCCGCGCGCCACCTTCCTACCGCCAAATGGTGGGGCTCGACGGCGGTACGCGTCGATTCATCCAGGGATGGGGCCTGTGATCAGGTATAGAGCCCGATTCGATCACCCGAAAGGATGGCAGCCGCACCCCGCGACGGTACGGCGGCGCTCCGGACGGCGCTGCGCCGCCTGTGCACCGAGGGGCCACCGGGGCGGATGGGGCGGCTCAACTCCCGTACGGGACACGGCTCCTGGGGTCGGCCGCCGCTGCCGAGCCCTCGGGGCGGTGCGCGCGTCCCGCAGCCCCCGCCGCGAGTCGCGGCGAGCCTGCCGCCCGCCACGCGCGCGGTGCCCCCGCGCTCCGGCCACCCGCCCGGTGGAACCCGCGTGTCAGGCCCCCGCGCGGTGACCCGCGTCCCGGCCCCCGGCCCCCCGGCCGCCCGATCCGTGCCCCCGTTTCCCCGCGCCCGGTGCCCCGCTGGCGCCCGCCCGTGGCCCGGCGGCGGCCGGGCGGTGACCGGGCCGTGGCCGGGTGGTGAGACCGCTCCGCGGGGCCCGCACCGCGGCGGCTACCCTGAGCCGCGTGAAGGTCCTCGTCATCGGCGGCGGCGCCCGCGAACACGCCCTGTGCCGCTCTCTCTCCCTCGATCCCGCCGTCACCGAGCTCCACTGCGCCCCCGGCAACGCCGGTACCGCGGAGCTCGCCGAGAGCCACGCGGTGGACGCGCTCGACGGCGCCGCCGTGGCCGCGCTGGCCGAGCGGCTCGGCGCCGGCCTGGTCGTCGTCGGCCCGGAGGCGCCGCTGGTCGCCGGGGTCGCCGACGCGGTGCGGGCCCGGGGGATCCCGGCCTTCGGCCCCTCCGCCGAGGCGGCGCGGCTGGAGGGTTCCAAGGCGTTCGCCAAGGACGTCATGGCCGCCGCGGGCGTCCCCACGGCGCGCAGCCAGGTCTGCGCCACCCCCGAGGAGATCGACGAGGCGCTGGACGCCTTCGGGGCGCCGTACGTCGTGAAGGACGACGGTCTCGCCGCGGGCAAGGGCGTGGTCGTCACCGGCGACCTCGCCGAAGCCCGGGCGCACGCGCTCCGCTGCGAGCGGGTGGTGATCGAGGAGTACCTCGACGGCCCGGAGGTCTCGCTCTTCGCGGTCACCGACGGCACCACGGTCGTCCCGCTCCAGCCCGCGCAGGACTTCAAGCGCGCCCTGGACGGCGACGAGGGCCCCAACACCGGCGGCATGGGCGCCTATTCGCCGCTGCCCTGGGCCGACCCCAAGCTGACCGACGAGGTGCTGGCCACCGTCCTCCAGCCGACGGTGGACGAGCTGCGCCGCCGTGGCACCCCCTTCTCCGGCCTGCTCTACGCCGGGCTGGCGATCACCTCGCGCGGGGTGCGGGTCATCGAGTTCAACGCCCGCTTCGGCGACCCGGAGACCCAGGTCGTGCTGGCGCGGCTGCGTACCCCGCTGGCCGGGCTGCTGCTGGCCGCGGCCACCGGCGAGCTGGCCGATCTCCCGCCGCTGACCTGGGACGAGGGGGCCGCGGTGACGGTCGTCGTGGCCGCCCGGGACTACCCGGGCACACCCGTCACCGGCGACCCGGTCACCGGGCTGGACGCGGTGGCGGCCGAGGAGGACCACGCGTACGTGCTGCACGCCGGCACCCGCCGGGACGACACCGGGCGGGTGCTGAGCGCGGGCGGGCGGGTGCTCTCCGTCACCGCGACCGGGCCGGAGCTGGCCGCGGCCCGTGCGCGGGCCTACCGGGCGGTCTCCCGGATCGGACTGGAGGGTTCCCACCACCGCACGGACATCGCGGCCCGGGCGGCGGCCGGCGCCTGACGCGCGGCCGGGCTCCGGCGCGCGGACGGCGCGACCGGTCCGTGCCCGGCTCCGGCGACGGCCGTGACGTGCCCGCGGACGGGCGCCGGGACCGGCGTGACGGCGGTCTCCGAGGCGGTGCGGGGGCAGCGGTGCAGCGGTGCAGCGGTCCGCCGCCGGAAGGGGCCCGGACGGACCGGGCGTCGCCTGCCGGTTCCGCCCCGCCTCGACCGGGCCCCGCCGCTTCCGCCCCGCCTCGACCCGGCCCCGCCGCTTCCGCCCCGCCTCGACCCGGCCCCGCCCCGCCCCGGCCGGCTCCGGCCCGCCCCGCCCCGCCCCGGCCCCGTGAGCCTCCGCGGCCGCCTCCGGGGCGGTGCGACGCGGCAGCCGGCCGCCACCCGGTCCCGCAAGTCCCGCCCGTGCCGGTGACCGGGAAGTCAAGGCTTGTGGAACAAGCTTTGACCAAAGCCATTCCATCGAGTGACCGCCCGGAGGACCTGCTGACGTACGCTCGCGCTGCCGCTTAGGGTGCCCGCAAGCGGGCCCCGTACCGGACTCCGGCCGGACGGGAGCCCCGGTGCCCCAACCGGAGCACCGGCGTTGCGGTGGCCGCCGCCGGTGCCACAGTGGGGGTGGGCAGCGTTCAGCAGACCGACAGGGGTGAGCTTCGTTGGCGTCCGAACCGGTCGGTGCGGAGCCCGGAATGCACGTGGCGCGCACCCGGGCCCTCGCGGTCCTGCACGTCCGTTCGACGGCGGTGGCCGTCGCGCTCCTCCCCGCCGCCGTCGCGATCGTGCTGTTCGCGGCGGCCGCCTCCGGCCGGGCGGCCGGCGGTCCCTGGACGGTGGCCCGGTGGGCCGTCGCCGGCCTGGCGCTGGCGGTGCTCGTCCCGGCGGTGGTCGTCGCCGCCGTGGTGGCGCGGGCGCGGCCGGCCGTCAGCCCGACCGTCGCGATCCGGGAGGAGAGCGCCCCCGATCTCTACCGGCTGGTGCGGGAGCTGGCCGAACGGCTCGGGGTGCCGCCGCCCTCGGCCATGGCCACCACCCCCGACTGCGACAGCTGGCTGGAGGACCGCGCCCATCTCGCCCGCTCCGCCGCGCCGTTCGGCCCGCGGCGGCTGCTGCGCGCGGTCCGCCGCAGTCCCGCCCCGGACCCGCCGCCCGAACTGGTCATCGGCTCCCCCTTCCTGTGGTGGATGCGCGTGGCCGAACTGCGGGCGCTGCTCGCCCCGGTGGTCGCCGGGACGGGCCCCGCCGCGCAGCCCGACATAGCGGCCGCCCGCCGCTTCGTCCGCGGTCTGGACGCGGCGGTCGCGGTCGCCGCCCGCCACCGGGTGCTGGCCTTCGTCGGCTGGGCGGCGCGGCTGCTGCTCCGCGCCTGCCAGGGGCACGCGGCGGAGATGGAGCGCGGGGTCGCCGCCGCCGCGTCGGCCCGTGCGCAGTCGGTGGACTACGGGCTGCGGATCGTCGCCCAGGAACAGGTGGGCCTCGCCTACGCCGGCTGGGACCGGCTGCTCACGCGGGTGGCGGTGCCCGCCTGGCGGATGGGCCGCTGGCCGTCCCGGCTCGACGCGGGCGTGGTCTCCGCCCTCACCGAACTCTCCCGCCGGGACCGGCTCGCCGAGGGCTTCGCGTCCCGCCTGGGGGAGCGCCCGGCCTGCGATCTGCTGGAGGAGCCCGGCCTGGTGGACGAGGCCGCCTCGCTGCTGGCGGCCCGGCTCTTCCACGGCGGCCCCGCCGCGTGCGGGCCCCGGTGGTCACCGGTCGGCTGGGAGGCGTACCCGGAGGAGGTGGTGGACCGCGCCTGGCGCCGGGACGCCGCCCGGCTCCACCGGGTGCTCGACGCACTCCCCGCCACCGACCGCCCGCCGGACCCGCCCGGCCCGGCGGGGGACCGGGAACAGGAGGCTCCGGCGGCGGGCGGGGAGACCAGGCGGGGCGGGCCCGGGGCGGCCTCCGGGCCACAGACCGCGCCGCCCTGTGCCCCGACCCTCGCCCGGGTCCTGGACCGGCTCACCCGGTCGCCCGCTCCGGCCGGCGGGACCGGCGGGGCCGGCGACCCGGCGGAACTGCTGGCCGAGCGGCTGGCCGCCGAGCTCCACCGTGAGGAGCGGGAGCGCGGACCCCGCACCGGTGAGGCACTGGCCGCCCCCGGCGCCCCCGGCGCGTCCCCCGCCGGGGACGCCGCCGACGGCGGAACGGCACCGGCCGTCCAGGGCGGCGCGGGCCCGCACGGCCCCGGCGCCGTACCGCTGGTGCCGTTCCAGCTGCCGCGCTCACCGCGGGAGCTGCTGGCCGACCACGTCACCGCCATGGTGTGCTGCGCGGCCGTGGACACCGCGGGGGCGGCTCCCGGCCTGGACTGGCTCGACGGCCCCGTGCTGTTGTTCGGCGACAGCCGGAGCGCGGACCTCGGCGGCCCCGTACGGCGCCTGGTCGAGGAGGGGGACGGCACCGCGCTGCGCGGCTGGCTCGGGGCGGCAGGGGTCCGTCCGGAGAAGCCCGTGCGCCTGGTGTGACCCGTCGCGGGCGCCCCACCGCCCGGCCGGACCGGCATCGCACAGCTCACGCGATTTCACGACGACCGGTGACGTGACGGGTGCGGAATGTGATGTGCTGTCACTCACACGGCCCGTCTCCCGTCGCGACGGGCCGGGGCCGGACCTGGGCGTGGCGCCGGTGACGGTGCGGGACGCCCGGTCCACAGGGCGGGAGGGGATCGTTCGATGGGTACGGAGCAGATCCGGCGCTGGGAGTCGGGGGCGCTCGCGCACGCCGTCACCGACCCCTTCGGGCAGGGCCCGCTGCCCTGGCTCCGCGGCAGCGAGACGTACTTCGACGACACGGGGCGCATCGTCCCCTGGTACGTCGGCCCGGACGCGCTGGAGGGCCCCGGGGTGCCCCGGCCCCGCCGTGACTCCGCCGGTTCCTCCCCGCGCACCGCGGACGACGTCGACCAGCAGATCAAGGGGTTCGCCTCGCCGGCCGCGGTCGCCCCCGGCGAGGCGCTCGACTTCCACGTCACCGTCAACCCGCCCCAGCAGTGGGGCCTCGACATCTACCGCATCGGCCACTACGCGGGCGACGGCGCCGCGAAGATCACCAACTCCCCCCGGCTCTCCGGGATCGTCCAGCCGGCCCCGCTCACCGCCGACCGCACCGTCTCCTGCCACCACTGGTGGCAGTCCTGGCGGCTGAACGTCCCCTCCTTCTGGAGCACCGGCGCCTATGTCGCCGTGCTGACCACCGCCGACGGCCACCGCAGCCACGTCCCCTTCACCGTCCGCGACGACCACCCCGCGGACCTGCTGCTGGTCCTGCCCGAACTCACCTGGCAGGCGTACAACCTCTTCCCGGAGGACGGCCGCACCGGCGCCAGCCTCTACCACGCCTGGGACCGGCGGGGGCGGCTGCTCGGCGAGGAGGACGCGGCGGTCACCATCTCCTTCGACCGCCCCTACGCCGGCGCCGGGCTGCCCCTCCACGTCGGCCACGCCTACGACTTCATCCGCTGGGCCGAGCGCTACGGCTACGACGTCGCCTACGCCGCCGCCCGCGATCTGCACGCGGGCCGGGTGGACCCCAGCCGCTACCGGGGGCTCGTCTTCCCCGGGCACGACGAGTACTGGTCGGTCCCGATGCGTGACGCGGCCGAGCGCGCCCGGGACATCGGCACCTCGCTGGTCTTCCTCTCCGCCAACACCATGTACTGGCAGGTGGAGCTGGCCCCCTCGGCCTCCGGCGCCCCCGACCGGCTGCTGACCTGCCGCAAGCGCCGCGGCCCCGGCCGCTCCGCCCTCTGGCGCGACCAGGGCCGGCCGGAGCAGCAGCTCCTCGGCATCCAGTACCAGGGCCACGTCCCCACCCCCCATCCGCTGATCGTGCGGAACGCGGGCCACTGGCTGTGGGAGGCCACCGGCGCCGGGGAGGGGGACGAGATCCCGGGCCTGGTCGCGGGGGAGGCGGACCGCTACTTCCCGCGCGTCGCCCTGCCGGAGCACACCCACCGCGTCCTGCTCGCGCACTCCCCGTACGAGGACCGGACGGGTGCCCGGCGCCACCAGGAGACCTCGCTCCACCGGGCCCCCAGCGGCGCCCTCGTCTTCGCCTCCGGCACCTTCGCCTGGTCCCCCGCGCTGGACCGGCCCGGCCACACCGACCCGCGGATCCAGCGCGCCACGGCCAACCTCCTCGACCGCATCTGCAAGCGCGACTGAACGGTTCCCCGGCCGCGCGGGACCGCGCCGCCCGTCTCCCGCCGGGCACCCCGGCGGTCTCCGCCGGTTCCTGTGGCGCCGTTGTGCCCCCGGACGGGCCGCGGGGAGGAGTGTGCGGAAGAATCGGAACCTGCTCCAGGACCGACCGATGGAGGGCAGCGTGTCCGGATTCGTAGAGAAGCCCGAGCCCGTGCGGGTGCCGGGGCTGACGCATCTGCACACCGGCAAGGTGCGTGACCTGTACCGGAACGCGTCGGGCGAGCTGGTGATGGTGGCCAGCGACCGGATCTCGGCCTACGACTGGGTGCTGCCCACCGAGATCCCCGGCAAGGGCCGCGTCCTCACCCAGCTCTCCCTGTGGTGGTTCGACCTCCTGGCGGACATCGTCCCGCACCACGTGCTGCGCACGGAGGTGCCCGAGGGCGCTCCCGCCGACTGGGAGGGCCGCACCCTGATCTGCCGCTCGCTGCGGATGATCCCGGTCGAGTGCGTGGCCCGCGGTTACCTCACCGGCTCCGGCCTCGCCGAGTACGAGCGCGACCGCACCGTCTGCGGGCTCGCCCTTCCCGAGGGGCTGGAGGACGGCTCGGAGCTGCCGGCGCCGATCTTCACCCCGGCCACCAAGGCCGAGGTCGGCGAGCACGACGAGAACGTCAGCCACGAGGAGGTGGCCCGCCGGGTGGGCGCGGACACCGCCGCCCGGCTCCGCCAGACCACCCTCGCCGTCTACAGCCGCGCCCGCGAGGTGGCGCGCGAGCGGGGCATCATCCTCGCCGACACGAAGTTCGAGTTCGGTTTCCTGGATTCCGGCCACCCCGACGCCGGCACCCCCGCGGCCGAGGACGCCAACGACCTCGTCGGCGGCGGGCAGGACCTGATCCTCGCGGACGAGGCGCTCACCCCCGACTCCTCCCGCTTCTGGCCCGCCGACCGGTGGGAACCGGGCCGCGCCCAGCCCTCCTTCGACAAGCAGTTCGTCCGCGACTGGCTGACCTCGCCGGCGTCCGGATGGGACCGGACGGGCGAGCGGCCGCCGCCGGAGCTGCCCGCCGAGGTCGTCGAGCGGACCCGGGACAAGTACGTCGAGGCGTACGAACGCCTGACCGGGGTGAGCTGGAGCTGAGGGCGCGCCCCGGGCGGCGCGGCGCCCGGGGGCCAGGTGCGAGCCTTCGGGTCCGTACCCACCGGAGGGCCGGCCCGGGAGGGCGGCGGCGCGCGCTGAGTCCCGGTCGCGACGAGGCGGTGCCGGCCCCGGCGGCGCGGCCGGGTCACCACAACGAGGCCGGCGGCACCGGCGCCGCGGTGGCTTCAGGGGCGCGTGGTGGTGCGGACAGCGAAGAACCCCCAGGTCAGAGACCTGGGGGTTCTTCTGCTGAGCGGACGACGAGATTCGAACTCGCGACCCTCACCTTGGCAAGGTGATGCTCTACCAACTGAGCCACGTCCGCACATCTCCCCGGGGACATCTCCCGGGCGGGTGCGTCCTCAGTATAGCCAACCCCGCTCGCGCGCGATGCGGACCGCGGTGTGACGGTTCTCCGCCGAGAGTTTCGCGGCGGCGGAGGAGAGGTAATTGCGGACCGTCCCCGGGGAGAGCGAGGCGCGCCGGGCGATCTCCGCGATCGGCGCCCCGTCGGCCGCCAGCTCCAGCAGCTGGGTCTCCCGTGCCGTCAGCGGCGTGTCCCCGGCGCTGATCGCGTCGGCCGCCAACTCCGGGTCCACATGGCGCTGTCCGGCGTGCACGGTGCGGATGATCTCGGCGAGCCGCTGCGCCGAGACCGTCTTCGGCACGAACCCCCGCACCCCGGCGCCGAGCGCCCGCTTGAGATGGCCCGGGCGCCCGTAACTGGTGACGATCATGGTCTGGCACCCCGGTACCTGGCTGCGGATCGCTGTGGCGACCGCCACACCGTCCATCCCCGGCATCTGCAGGTCGAGGACGGCCACGTCCGGGGCGTGCGCGCGGGCCATGGCGAGCGCCTCCGGGCCGGTGGCGGCCTCGGCGACGATCTTCAGGTCGTCCTCCAGCGCGAGCAGCGCCGCCAGCGCGCCCCGGATGAGGTGCTCGTCGTCCGCGAGCAGCACCCGCACGGGCGGCCGGGTCCCGGCCGCCCCTTCGGCGCCGTCCGCCCCGTCCGCGTCTGGAGCCTCCGCCACGCTCACCGCGTCCCCTCCGCCACGCTCACCGCGTCCCCTCCGCCACCTTCACCGTGTTCCCTCCGCCCCGCTCAGGCCGGGCCCCGTCGCCGGGACGCCGTCGTGCGGCTGTTCCGGGCCGGGCCGGGGCGGGTCCGCCCTGTCCCCCGCGCGTGGCGTCCCGGCGGCGGCCCCCGGGCCCTCCGGAACCTCCGGAACCGGTTCCGCCGGCATCTGCGCCGTCAGCCGGAAGCCGCCCCCGGGGACGGGCCCGGCCGTGACCGTACCGCCGGCCTCGGCGAGCCGCTGCCGCAGGCCGTCCAGGCCGGACCCCCTCCGCGCGGGACCCGCGGGACCCCCGGCGCCGTCCGTTCCGGACACGCCGGCCCCGGTCACCCCGTCGTTCTCCATCACCAGGACCGCCGTACGGATCCCACCCGGGCCGGAGCCGGGACGTACCCGGATCGTGCAATGGCGCGCCTCGGCATGGCGCAGGACGTTCGTGGCCCCCTCGCGCACCACCCAGCCCAGCGCCGCCCGCACCTCCGCGGGCAGCCCGTCCGGTGAGCGGTCCTCGATGCGGCACCCGATACCGGCCGCGCGCAGCACGGCACCCGCGCCGACCAGCTCGGTGTGGAGATCCGCCTCCCGGTAGCCGCGGACCACGTCCCGCACCTCGCGCTGCGACTCCACCGCGATCCGCTGCACCTCCACCATCTGGTCGACGGCCGTCTCCGCGCCGCGCCGGGCCAGCCGCACCGCCAGCTCGCTCTTGAGCGCGATCACGGCCAGGTTCCGCCCCATCACGTCGTGCAGGTCCCGGGAGAACCGCAGCCGCTCCTCGGCCACCGCCAGCCGCGCCTGCACGGTACGGGTCTCCTCCAGCTCCCACATCACCGCCAGGACCCAGGCCGAGCAGCGGACGGTGAACGCCGACCAGAGGAGGGCGAACGCCAGCGCGATCGTGACGACGAGGACCACGGGCCGCTCCACCCCGGCCACCAGGAAACCGGCCGCCACGGTCAGCACACAGGCCGCCTGCACCGCGGCCATGGTGCGCAGCCGCCCCAGCAGCGAGCACGGGCCGAGGAACGGGAGGATCGCCAGGACGGCCATCGTGGCCACCGGCCCGTCGCCCAGGGACACCGTCCCGTCCACCAACAGAGCCCCCACCGCGAGCAGGGACAGCAGCATCAGCACCGCTCCCGCCGTCAGCTCCCCGCGGGACACCGTCCCCTGGCCGCGGTACTGATCCAGGCCGCGGCCGAGCAGCCGCACCCCCGACACCGCCTGCGCCGTCGCGGTGAGCAGGAGCAGCAGGGCGGCCGTGGGCCAGGTGGAGTCCCGGGCCGCGACGGGGGTCAGCACCAGCAAGGTGTACAGCGGCACCAGCCAGACCATGGCGTACAGCGACCAGCGCGTGTACAGATCCACCTGGGTGACACGGCTGCGCTTCCGCCACCCGCCCCGCCGCTTCCCGATCACCGGCCGGTCCTCTCCGAACTGTGGCCCGAACTGTGGCCCGAACTGTGGTTCCTCACCCGTCGACGGTACGCCCGGCGGCGGTGGCCGCCGATGAGCCGTGCCACCGCTGCGCCGGCCAACGCGTTGTCCCCCGCTCCTGTTCCCCGTCAGCCGAGTCCGCCCGTTCCCGCCGGTACCGCCGGCTCCCCCCGTGGCGGTACCTCCGAGCATCCCCCCGTGGCGGTGCCGCCACCGGGCCGGTGGCGGCACCGCTCAGCGCCGCGGTTCCCAGCGGAACCACCGGCGGGTGGCGACGACCCCCACCGCCGTCCAGGCCACCACCAGCAGCAGCGAGCGCACGGTCTCCCCGCCGTCGCCCCCGCCCAGCCAGCCGGTCCGCACCAGGTCCATGACGGGGCTGAACGGCAGCACGGCGAACACGTTCGCGACCCGGTCCGGCATCAGATCCACCGGGATCACCATCCCGGAGCCCACGAAGGAGAGCAGCAGCAGCGGCAACGCCGTCACCTGCGCGCTCTCCACGGTGCGGGTGAAGGCGGACGTCGCGGTGGCCAGCAGGACCGCCACCAGCACACCCCCCACCAGCCCGGCCAGCAGCAGCACCGGCCGCTCGGGGGCGGTGAGGTCCAGCAGCAGCGTGCCCGCGGCGACCAGGAGCGCGGACTGGGCGAACGCCAGCACCGCGACCGGCAACGCCGTCCCGGCCAGGATCTCCAGATCCGCCGGCTCGCCGGTCCGCAGCCGCTTGAGCACCAGCTCCTCCCGGCGCGCGACATACGCGGCGACCAGATTGCTGTAGACGACGAAGAGGAGCACGGCGCCGATGCCGCCGCTCAGGGCGAGCGAGCCGGGGTTCAGCCCGGTCCCGGACAGGTCGTTGTCGGGGGCCGAGGAACGGATCACCCCGACCATGCCGAGCGGCATCAGCAGCGCCATGAAGAGCGACGTCCGGTTCCGCTGCAACAGGATGAACTCGGCCCGGCCGAGCGCGCCCAGCCGCGCCGCCCGCGCCCGCCAGGCCGGCCGCTGCTGCTTCCCCGCCGGAGCTGTCTGCGCCTTCCCTCCCGGCTGCCCCGGCCGGCCGTGCCGATCGGGCCGGCCGTCCTGCCGTCCCTGCTCCGCCGTCCGCGTCCCCTCCGGGGCCGCCGTCGCCGTCGTGCTCGTTCCCGTCATGCCGGTCCCCTTCGTCATCGCCGAGCCCCCGCGTCCGCCGCCGGCCGCTCCCCCGTGGCCGCCGCCGGCCGACGCCCCGCGGAAGCGGCCGCCGGGCGGCTGTTCCCGCCCCCGGCGGGCTCCTCGTGGTGCCGGACGTCCCCGCCGGCTCCCTCGTCAGCACCGTCAGTGGTGTCGCTGCCGTCCCCGCCGTCCCCGCCGTCCCCGCCGTCAGCGCCGTCCGTCACCGAGCCGGCGATGGCCAGGAACGCCTCCTCCAGCGAGGCCGAGCGGGCGTCCAGACCACCGAGGGTCAGGTCCTGCTCCTCCGCCCAGCGGAGCAGGGTGCCCAGGGACTCCTGGAGGCGCTCGGTCCGGATCTCCACCCGCAGGTCCTCGTCGACGGCCGCGCGGAGCGACAGCGGCAGTTCCCCCGGGACCACGCCGTTCGGCAGGTGGAAGCGGATCCGGGACGGGCGCGAGGCGGTGACCCCCGCCGGGGTGCCGGCGGTGGCGATCCGCCCCCGGTGCATGATGGCGAGCCGGTCCGCCAAGGCCTCCGCCTCCTCCAGGTAGTGCGTGGTGAGCAGCACGGTGGTGCCGCTGTCGCGCAGCTCCCCGACCAGCCGCCAGGTCTCCCGCCGCCCCTCGGCGTCGAGCCCGGTGGTGGGCTCGTCCAGGAACAGCACCTCGGGGCGGCCGATCAGGGCCATGGCCAGGTCCAGCCGGCGCCGCTCTCCCCCGGAGAGCTGCTTGACGCGCACCTTGGTGCGTCCCGCGAGCCCCGTCGCCTCCAGCACCTCACCGGCCGGCCGGGCGGCGCTCGCGCATCCGGCCCACATCCGGGCGGTCTCCGCCACGGTCAGGTCGGAGGGGAAGCCGCCCTCCTGGAGCATCACCCCGATGCGGGGACGGACGGCCGCCCGCTCCCGGTACGGATCGTGGCCCAGCACCCGCACGCGTCCCCCGGTGGGCGGCGCCAGTCCCTCCAGCACCTCCACGGTGGAGGTCTTGCCGGCCCCGTTCGTGCCCAGCAGCGCGAAGACCTCACCCCGGGCCACGGAGAAGGAGAGCCCCCGGACGGCGTCGAAGCCGCCCTTCCCGGCGGAGCCGTAGCGCCGCCGCAGATCTGTGACGTCAATCACTCGTTCGTCGGATTCCATACGGCAAGTCTCGAATCCGGCCGCCGGGTTCGGCAGTGCGAGCCGTCATCAGCCGGGATGACACTTGTCATCCCGGGCCCCGGGCGGTGAGGAGCCGGGCGGGCCGGGAGAAGCCGGCGAGAGTCCTGAGGCGAGGAGTCCGCGGCGGAAGGGATCGGCGAAATCACCGGAACACGACGAAGGCCCCGGCCGTGATGACCGGGGCCTTCCCCTGAGCGGACGACGAGATTCGAACTCGCGACCCTCACCTTGGCAAGGTGATGCTCTACCAACTGAGCCACGTCCGCATGCCTCCGGGGGGCTTTCACCTCCCGGCGCGACCACTACTCTACCTGATCCATTCGACTGGTCCGGTCGAGCAACGAGAGCGGGTGACAGGGATTGCACACTGCGCCTCCCTCTTGGAAAGAGGGCGCTCTACTACTGAGCTACACCCGCGTGACCCCTTGGGGTTCGGCCCTGCGGCCTCGCCCCTCGGCGTGCTCCAGACTCTAGCCGATCAACGGGGGTGCCGCGCAAGTCGGTTCAGCTCGCGGCCTCGAACGCCTCGTAGACCTTCTTGGGGATGCGGCCGCGCGGGGGGACCTCCATGCCGTGCGAGCGCGCCCAGGCGCGCACGGTGGCCGGGTCCGGGGCGACCGCCGTGCGGCGGTAGGTGCGGCCGGAGCGGGAGCGCTTCCGGCCGGCCTCCACGTACGGCGCCAGAGCGCCGCGCAGCTTCTCCGCATTCGAAGGATTGAGGTCGATCTCGTACGACCTGCCGTCGAGCCCGAAGGTGACCGTTTCCGCCGCTTCCCCGCCTTCGATGTCGTCGGAGAGTGTGACCACTACGCGCTGAGCCACGGATATCGGTCCTTTCTGACGGCGTCCCCGCGTGACATGCGGTGACGGCGGACGCCGGAGTGATCGGGGACAGGGATAATTCTTTTGTACAGCCGCGGGCATTGCTGGTTGCCCACCGGTGAATTCCGTCGTGCGTCACCGGGCAATCCAGACCGTACGTTTTCTCCGGGCGATTTTCCACAACAGATGTGGCAGCCGATACCCCAATGTGACCGCCCGCTCATATCTACTCGCGTAGACTTTCGGGCCGGGTAGGCTGGACGTACCTGTCCGGGGGTTCCGGGGAGTCGTGAGCTCCCCGCGATGCTTCGGGGCTCCGGGGGCCGTTCCCCGGTGACTGTGGCCCGATGGCGTGCCTCCGGAAGGACACAGCCGCACCACCACACCACCGGGAGTGCCAGTGGCACGCGTCGTAGTCGACGTCATGCTCAAGCCCGAGATCCTCGACCCGCAGGGCCAGGCGGTGCAGCGCGCGCTGCCGCGTCTCGGCTTCGGGGGAATCTCCGACGTCCGCCAGGGAAAGCGCTTCGAACTCGAACTGGACGGGCCGGCCGACGACGCCGCGCTCGCCCGGATCCACGAGCTGGCCGAGACGTTTCTCGCCAACACCGTCATCGAGGACTTCACCGTCCGCGTCGAGGAAACCGGGGCAGCCGGGTCCCCCGCGGAAACCGTGCGGGCCGTTTCGTGACCGCGCGTATCGGGGTCATCACTTTCCCGGGGAGTCTCGACGACCGCGACACCCACCGCGCGATCCGGCTGGCCGGCGCGGAGCCCGTCGCCCTGTGGCACCGGGACCGGGATCTCCAGGGCGTCGACGCCACCGTGCTGCCCGGCGGCTTCTCCTACGGCGACTATCTCCGCGCCGGGGCCATCTCCCGTTTCTCCCCGGTCATGGAGAGCCTGGTGGAGGCGGCCCGGGACGGTCTGCCGGTGCTGGGCATCTGCAACGGCTTCCAGGTGCTGACCGAGTCGCACCTGCTGCCGGGCGCCATGGTCCGCAACGACCATCTGCATTTCGTCTGCCGGGAGCAGAAGCTGCGCGTCGAGACCGCGGCCACCGCCTGGACCGGTGACTTCACCGCCGGCCAGGAGATCCACATCCCGCTGAAGAACATGGACGGCCGCTACGTCGCCGACGAGCGCACCCTCGACGAGCTGGAGGCGGAGGGCCGGGTGGTCTTCCGCTACCTGGACGGCAACCCCAACGGCTCGCTCCGCGACATCGCCGGCATCACCAACGAGGCCGGCAACGTCGTCGGCCTCATGCCCCACCCCGAGCACGCCGTCGAACCGCTGATCGGTACCGCCGGCACCGACGGCCTGGGGTTCTTCACCTCCGTCCTGCGGACGCTGAGCACCGTGGGGAAGGTCAGCGCATGAGCCTCGACACCACCAAGCACGCCGCCGGGACCCCGGACACGCCCCTGCCCTGGGCGGAACTCGGCCTCAAGGAGGACGAGTACGGGCGCATCCGGGAGATCCTCGGCCGCCGCCCGACGGGCGCCGAGCTGGCGATGTACTCCGTGATGTGGTCGGAGCACTGCTCGTACAAGTCGAGCAAGGTGCATCTGAAGCAGTTCGGCGAGAAGGCCCCCGAGAACACCGCGCTGCTGGTCGGCATCGGTGAGAACGCCGGCGTCGTGGACGTCGGCCAGGGCTACGCGGTGACCTTCAAGGTCGAGTCGCACAACCACCCCTCGTACATCGAGCCCTACCAGGGCGCGGCCACCGGCGTCGGCGGCATCGTCCGCGACATCCTCGCGATGGGCGCCCGGCCGGTCGCCGTCATGGACCCGCTGCGGTTCGGCGCCGCCGACCACCCGGACACCAAGCGGGTGCTCCCCGGCGTGGTCGCCGGCATCGGCGGCTACGGCAACTGCCTGGGCCTGCCCAATATCGGCGGCGAGGTCGTCTTCGACCCCTGCTACCAGGGCAACCCGCTGGTCAACGCCCTCTGCGTCGGTGTGATGAAGCACGAGGACATCCATCTGGCCAAGGCCTCCGGCACCGGCAACCAGGTCATCCTCTACGGCGCCCGCACCGGCGGGGACGGCATCGGCGGCGTCTCGGTGCTCGCCTCCGAGACCTTCGACTCCACCGGGCCCGCCAAGCGCCCCGCCGTGCAGGTCGGCGACCCGTTCCAGGAGAAGCTGCTCATCGAGTGCACCCTGGAGCTCTTCGCCGAGGGCCTCGTCACCGGCATCCAGGACCTCGGCGGCGCGGGCCTCTCCTGCGCCACCTCGGAGCTGGCCTCCGCCGGCTCCGGCGGGATGCGCGTCGAACTCGACCGGGTGCCGCTGCGCGACTCCTCCCTCTCGCCGGAGGAGATCCTGATGAGCGAGTCGCAGGAGCGGATGTGCGCGGTCGTGGAGCCGGCGAAGGTCGCCCGGTTCCTGGAGATCTGCGAGAAGTGGGACGTCCTCGCCACCGTGATCGGCGAGGTCACCGAGGGCGACCGGCTGGAGATCACCTGGCACGGCGAGCAGATCGTCGACGTGCCGCCGCGTACCGTCGCCCATGAGGGCCCCGTCTACCAGCGGCCGTACGCCCGCCCGGAGTGGCAGGACGCCCTCCAGGCCGACGACGCGGCGCGGCTGCCGCGCCCGGCCGGCGGCGAGGAGCTGCGGGAACAGGTGCTGAAGCTGGTCGCCTCGCCCAACCAGGCGTCCAAGGCGTGGATCACCGACCAGTACGACCGCTTCGTGCAGGGCAACACGGTCCTCGCCCAGCCCGAGGACTCCGGCATGGTCCGGATCGACGAGGAGACCGGCCTCGGCGTCGCCGTCGCCACCGACGGCAACGGGCGTTACGCCAAGCTGGACCCGTACACCGGCGCGCAGCTCGCGCTCGCCGAGTCCTACCGGAACGTCGCCGCCACCGGCGCCCGGCCGCTCGCCGTCACCGACTGCCTCAACTTCGGCTCCCCGGAGGACCCGGGCGTCATGTGGCAGTTCGCGGAGGCGTGCCGCGGCCTGGCCGACGGCTGCCGGGAGCTGGGCACCCCGGTCACCGGCGGCAACGTCTCCCTCTACAACCAGACCGGGGAGACGGCCGTGCACCCCACCCCGGTGGTCGGCGTCCTCGGCGTCATCGACGACGTCGCCCGCCGCACGCCGATGGCCTTCGCCGAGCCGGGGCAGCTCGTCTACCTCCTCGGGGAGACCCGCGAGGAACTGGGCGGCTCCGCCTGGTCCCAGGTGGTCCACGGCCATCTGGGCGGCCTGCCGCCCGCGGTGGACCTGGACCGGGAGAAGCTGCTCGCCGACATCCTGATCTCCGGTTCCCGCGACGGCATGATCGACGCGGCGCACGACCTCTCCGACGGCGGCCTGGTCCAGGCGGTGACGGAGTCCTGCCTGAAGGGCGGCAACGGCGTCCGGCTGGTGGTGCCGGACGGCCTGGACCCGTTCGTCCTCCTCTTCTCCGAGTCCGCCGGGCGCGCGGTCGTCGCGGTGCCGCGCAGCGAGGAGCTCCGCTTCACCGACATGTGCGGGGCGCGGGGCCTGCCCGCCACCAGGATCGGTGTGGTCGACGGGGACGCGGTCGAGGTACAGGGGCAGTTCTCGCTCCCCCTGGCCGAGGTGCGTGAGGCGTACGAGGCGACCATCCCGGCGCTGCTGGCCTGAGCCGGCGCCCCGGCGCCGGTGGATCCGCGCGGCCCCGTCCACGTCGGTGGGCGGGGCCGCGTGGCGTCCGGGGGCCTGTCGCGGGGGACCGCGCGTGGCGTGCCCGCCCGCGCGCCGGGCGCGCCGATGATGGCGGGGAAGCACCGTGCGGACCGCCGGGGAACCCGGCCGGGAGGAGCGCCATGGCCACCGTTCGCGCCCCCGCCGCCGTCCTCCGCGCGCTCTCCGCCCCCGGCCCGGATCCGGGCCCGGACCCCGGTCCCGTCCCCTCCCGCCCCGCGCGCCGTGCCGTCCGCCGGGGGTGACGGCCCGGCGGCCGGAGCGCCCGGCTCCGGTCCGGGCGACGGCACCGGCGGCGGCAGGGTCGACGGCACCGGCCGCGGAACCCGCGGCGGCAGGGGTGACGACGCCGGCCACGGCACTGGTGGCGGCACGGGAGGCGGCACCGGTACGGGCGGCGGCACCGGTAGCGGTGGCACTGCCGGTGGCGGTGGTACCGGCGGCGAGGGGTGGGGCCCCGGCGGCCCGGCCCGGTGGCCGGGGCGGGTGTGGTGGCTGGGTGCGGTGCTGCTGGTGGCGGCCGCGGCCGTCGCCGCCGTGTGGCAGCGCCAGGAGATCGCGCAGGCCCTGCGGCTCATCTCCCGGGTGCGGCTGCCGCAGCTCGCGGTGGCCGTGGTGTGCGAGGCGCTGGCGATGCTCAGCCTCGCCGCCGTACTGCGCTGGCTGCTGGGCGCGGGCGGGGTGCGCTGGGGCCCGGGCCGGACGACCGCGCTCGTGCTGGCCGGCAACGCCGTGGCCGGTGCGCTGCCCGGCGGCGGGGCCGTCGCCACCGCCTGGATCTACCGCCAGCTCACCCGGCGCGGGGTGGAACCGGCGCCGGCCGCCGCGGTGCTGGTCACCTCCGGGGTGCTGTCGGCGGCCGGGCTGGCTCTGCTGCTCGTGCTCGGGATGTTCACCGTGGGCCCGGCCGGCCGTTCCGCCGTACTGGGCCCCGCCGTCTGGGTCATGGTGGCGCTGCTGACGGCCGGGCTGGTGCTCGCCGCGCTGACCGGCTTCGCCCGCGTCCGCGCGGCCGTGCGGCGGGTCTGGTCCGCGCTGGGCGTCCGCTGGGAGGCCGTGCGCCGGGCCCAGCGGGGGCTGGGGCATGTGGTGCGGGAGGCCCGGGAGCGTCGGCCGGGGTTGCGGCCGTGGCTGTGGCCGGCCGGATTCGCGCTCGGCAACTGGGTCCTGGACGCCGCCTGCCTGACGGCGTCCCTGTGGGCCCTGGGGATCGGGGTGCCGTGGCACGGGCTGCTGCTCGCCTACGCGCTGACCCAGATCCCCGGCAGTCTGCGGCTGACGCCCGGCAGTCTGGGCGTCGTCGAGACCAGTCTCTCCGCGCTGCTCGTGCTCTACGGCGTGGCCGCGGGTCCGGCGATCGCCGGGACGCTGCTGTACCGGGCGATCAGCTACTGGGCGCTGCAACCGGTCGGCTGGGCCTGCTGGATCGGCGTCACCGTCCGCGAACGCGCCACGGGGGAGACCGGGGGCGGTGACGTGAGGAAGAGGGCCTGACGCGGCGAGGGGCGTCCCGGACGAGGTGTGGGCGGGGACCCACGCCCCGGGTGACCGGCGGCCCGTGCCCACCGGGCGGGCCACCTGTCACAGCCGGCGGGTACGGAACCCGGTATCGCCGCGGCGATACTGGCGGCACGCGGGAACGGTACCGGGACAGGGAACACGGGGAACGACGTGGACGGGCGGACACGCCCGGCGCGACCGGAGACCACACACGGCACGGGGGAGCGGACATGACGGACACGAAGCCGGTCAAGCCGGCGAAGGCTGCGAAGACGGCGAAGGCTGCGAAGGCGAGGAAGCCGGCAGCCGCGACACCACCGATCGACCGGCTGAAACGGCTGCGCCCGGTCCTCTCCGGGCTGGTGGTCCTGGTCATCGCCGTCGACCTGACGGTCCGTCTGCCCGCCGCCGTGGTCTGGGGCGTGATCGGAGCCGCGGTGACCGTCGAACTGCTGCCCGGCCGGTCCCGGCGGCTGCCCCGGTCCGAGCGGGCGGCGGGGGTCCCGGAGACACCGGAAGCGGTGGAGGTGGAGCCGCCGGTCACCGGCCGGTGGTCCGCGCTCAACAGCCCGGCCGACAAGGTGCCGAGCCACGGCGTCCGCTCATGCGGACAGGCGTACGCGATCGACGTCCTCCGGGAGGAGGACGGCTCCGGGGGCGCTGCCCGTCCCGCGTTCGGCTGGTGGCCGCCGGTCCGCGGCAACGCGGCGTTCCCGGCGTTCGGAGCGCCCGTGCTGGCCGTGGCGGAGGCCGAGGTCCTGCGGGTCCGCGACGGACGGCGGGACCACGGCAGCCGCAACTCCTGGCCGGCGCTGCCCGTCTTCTTCGCCGAGGCGATGGTGCGGGACGTCGCGGGCCCGGGCCGGCTGCTCGGCAACCACGTGATCCTCGACCTCGGCCAGGGGGTGTACGCCCTCTACGCCCACCTCCGACGCGGCTCGGCGGCCGTGCGGGAGGGTCAGCGGGTGGCTCCGGGACAGGTGCTGGCCGAGGTGGGCAACACGGGCAACTCCACCGAGCCGCATCTGCACTTCCAGCTGATGGACCGGCCCGATCCCGCGGTGGCGCGCGGCATCCCCTTCCACTGGCGGGGTGTCGGTGTCCCGGCGGCCGGTGAGGTCTTCACGGCGCCCGGCGGCGACGGGACGGGGACCGGCCGGCCCGGACCGGCCGGGTGACGCGCTCCGCCCCGTTCCGGGCCACCGCCCACCGCGGGCCACCGCCCACCGCGCGGCCCCAGCGTCCACGCGGCAGCCGGTGTCACGCCCCGGGACCGCACCATCCACGGCGACCCGCAGCGGCCCGTAGCGACTCACGGCAACCCACGGCAACCGTCCAGGCCCTCGCGGGAGAGGTCATACGCTCAGCCGCATGACTCCGCGAGCCCCGCAGCCCCGCCGTCCCCGCACCCGTTCCTACGACCCCGCGCGGACCCGGGCCGCGCTGGACGCCGAGATCCGCGCCGTACGGGAGGCGGTACGGGTGCTCTGCGCCGCGCCCGACGCCCCGGAACTGCTCGGTGCTCCCTCCGGCCTGGCCGGCTGGTCGGTGCGCGATCTGGTGATGCATCTCACGCGCACCTTCGACGCCCTGCCCCGGCTGCTGGCCGTCGAGGCCCCGCCCCGGGCCGAGCTCGACCTCCAGGAGTTCGTGACCGCGATGCGGACCCGGGCCGGCGAGTTCGCGGAGCGCGTCGCGGAGGACGCGGTGCGGGACGCGGCGGAGCTGCCGGGCTCCGGCGGCCCGGACGAGGTGCTGGCGCGGCTGGACGCCGCCGTGGACCGGCTCGCCGCGGCCGTCGCCCGGACGGACGGCCGGCAGCCGCTGTGGACCGTCCTCGGCGCGATGACCGTGGACGACTTCGTGGTCACCCGGGTGCTGGAGGCCGTGGTCCACGCCGACGACCTGACCTCCGCCACCGGCACCGCCGTCTCCCACGACCGGCAGGCGCTGGCCACGGTCGTCCGGCTGACCGCGGACGCCCTCGCCGTCCGGGCCCCCGGCGGCGCGGTGGAACTGCGCGTCCCGCCGTTCGCGGTGGTGCAGTGCGTCGAGGGCCCCCGGCACACCCGGGGCACCCCGCCGAACGTCGTGGAGACGGACCCGCTCACCTGGATCCGGCTGGCCACCGGGCGCAGGCCGTGGGCCGAGGCGCTGGACGCGGGCGAGCTCACCGCGAGCGGCGACCGGGCCGACCTCTCCGGGCTGCTCCCCGTCCTCGCCTGACAGCGCCCGGCCCCTCCACCGGCCGGGCCCTCTCCGCCGTCCCATCCCGCCCGGTCAGCCCCCGGCCGCACCCCGCCCCACCGGGGAAAACCGGCCCGCGGCGCCCCCGCCGGGCGCCCTCCCGGAATCCCCGGTTCGAAAGGACTCCGCGACCTGCCCTAGACTCGAAGGCGTGCCACGTGGTGACGGACGACTCAGCCACGATCTCCTCCCCGGTGAGAAGGGCCCCCAGGACGCCTGCGGCGTCTTCGGTGTCTGGGCCCCGGGGGAAGAGGTCGCCAAACTCACCTATTTCGGGCTGTACGCGCTGCAGCACCGTGGACAGGAGTCCGCGGGCATCGCGGTGAGCAACGGCTCCCAGATCCTCGTCTTCAAGGACATGGGCCTGGTCTCCCAGGTCTTCGACGAGACCTCTCTCGGCTCCCTCAGGGGCCACATCGCCGTGGGCCATGCCCGCTACTCCACCACCGGTGCCTCGGTGTGGGAGAACGCGCAGCCCACGTTCCGTGCCACCGCGCACGGGTCCATCGCGCTCGGCCACAACGGCAACCTCGTCAACAGTGCCGAGCTGGCCGACATGGTCGCGGCGCTGCCGCGGGAGAACGGCCGCGCCACGCAGGTGGCCGCGACCAACGACACCGACCTCGTCACGGCACTGCTGGCCGGCCAGGTGGACCAGGACGGCAAGCCGCTCACCGTCGAGCAGGCCGCGCCGCTGGTGCTGCCCGCGGTGCAGGGCGCGTTCTCCCTGGTCTTCATGGACGAGCACACGCTCTACGCCGCCCGTGACCCGCAGGGCATCCGCCCGCTCGTCCTCGGCCGGCTGGAGCGCGGCTGGGTGGTGGCGAGCGAGACCGCCGCCCTCGACATCTGCGGCGCGAGCTTCATCCGCGAGGTGGAGCCCGGCGAGCTGATCGCCGTCGACGAGAACGGCCTGCGCTCCTCCCGGTTCGCGGAGAAGCGGCCCCGGGGCTGCGTCTTCGAGTACGTCTACCTGGCCCGCCCCGACACCGACATCGCGGGCCGCAACGTCTACCTCTCCCGGGTCGAGATGGGCCGCAGGCTGGCCGCCGAGGCGCCGGCCGAGGCCGACCTGGTGATACCCACCCCGGAGTCCGGCACCCCGGCGGCGGTGGGTTACGCCGAGGCCAGCGGGATCCCGTACGGCTCCGGGCTGGTCAAGAACTCCTACGTCGGCCGGACGTTCATCCAGCCGAGCCAGACCATCCGCCAGCTCGGCATCCGGCTCAAGCTCAACCCGCTCAAGGAGGTCATCCGGGGCAAGCGGCTGGTCGTCGTGGACGACTCGATCGTCCGCGGCAACACCCAGCGGGCCCTGATCCGGATGCTCCGCGAGGCCGGCGCCGCCGAGATCCACGTCCGGATCTCCTCGCCGCCCATCAAGTGGCCCTGCTTCTTCGGCATCGACTTCGCCACCCGCGCGGAGCTGATCGCCAACGGGCTGTCGGTGGAGGAGATCGGCAAGTCCCTGGGCGCCGACTCGCTCGCCTACATCTCGATCGACGCGATGGTCGAGGCGACGACGATCCCCAAGCAGGAGCTCTGCCGGGCCTGCTTCGACGGCGAGTACCCGATCGACCTGCCCGACCCGGAGCTGCTGGGCAAGCACCTGCTGGAGGCGGAGGCCGCCGAGCCGAGCCGCACCGACGCGGACGGCCTGGCCACGCCCACGGCCGGGGTCGGCGGCGCCGACGCCCTGCGCCGCCCGTAGGGGGCCGCGCCGCCCTCCCTCCGGGGCGGGCGGCGGCCCGCCGGCGGGACCTCGGGGCGGCGCCGGCCGCGGACGTCCCGTCACGTTCCGGCACCCGGGGACCCCGCAGGTCCCGCACAACCGGCAGACCCGCAGTTCCACCACTTCCCGAAGCCGCTGAAGCACCCGAAGAACCGAGAGAATCCGAGGCGCCATGTCCGAGTCCACCGCCGCCGGCAGCCCCACCGCGTCTTCCTACAAGACGGCGGGCGTCGACATCGAGGCGGGCGACCGCGCGGTGGAGCTGATGAAGCAGTGGGTGGGGAAGGCCACCCGGCCCGAGGTCGTCGGCGGTCTCGGCGGCTTCGCCGGGCTCTTCGACGCCTCCGTGCTGAAGCGCTACGAGCGCCCGCTGCTGGCCTCCGCGACCGACGGCGTCGGCACCAAGGTGGACATCGCCCGCCGCATGGGCGTCTACGACACCATCGGTCACGACCTGGTCGGGATGGTCGTCGACGACCTGGTGGTGTGCGGCGCCGAGCCGCTGTTCATGACCGACTACATCGCGGTCGGCAAGGTCCGCCCCGAGCGGGTCGCCGCGATCGTCAAGGGCATTGCCGAGGGCTGTGTGCTGGCGGGCTGCGCGCTCGTCGGCGGCGAGACGGCGGAGCACCCGGGCCTGCTGGAGCCGGACGACTTCGACGTGGCGGGCGCGGGCACGGGTGTGGTGGAGGCCGACCGGCTGCTGGGTGCCGAGCGCGTCCGCTCCGGTGACGTGCTGATCGCCATGGCCGCGTCCGGACTTCACTCGAACGGGTACTCCCTGGTCCGCCACGTGCTCTCCGAGCGTGCGGGATACGAGCTGGACCGGGAGATCCCCGAGTTCGGCCGGACCCTCGGCGAGGAACTGCTGGAGCCCACCCGGATCTACTCCCTGGACTGCCTGGCACTGACCCGCACCACGGAGGTGCACGCCTTCTCCCACATCACCGGCGGCGGGCTCGCGGGCAACCTGGCGCGGGTGATCCCGGACGGGCTGCACGCGGCCGTGGACCGTTCCACCTGGCGGCCGGCCCCGGTCTTCGACCTGGTCGGCACGGTCGGCTCGGTCGAGCGCGGGGAGCTGGAGAAGACCCTCAACATGGGGGTCGGCATGGTCGCGGTGGTGGCGCCGGAGGCGGCCGACGCGGCGCTGGCCACCCTCGCGGACCGCGAGGTGGACGCCTGGGTCTGCGGCACCGTCACCGGCCGCGAGCCGGGCGGCGCGCGCTCCGCCCCCGCGGCCCTGACCGGCGACTACGCCGTGTGAGCCGATGCCCGGGACGCCCGACGCCCGAGACGCCCGATGTCACGGCGGGAGCGCGGTGGCCGGACCGGCACGAGCGGCGCGAGCAGCACGAACGGTGTGCGGGGTGACGGCCCCCCGGCGGGGACGTCACCCGCGCGGTGCGGCGAAGGACGGGACGGGAGGCCGCGGGCGCCGCGGCCCCGGACCGCCGCGCACCGCGGACGCGCCGCTGCCGGAGGCAGCACAAAGCCCGGTCCGGGAAGGGCCCCGGGACCGGGTCGGCGTGCGTGCTGGGGAGCTGGGGGAGCGGGCGCCGGGGCGTTCAGGCCGGGCGGCGCGGTGAGGCGTGGCCGCCGGCCTGCGGGCCGTCGTCCTCGTCCTCGTCGTCGTTGTACAGCTCCGCGTACTGTGCGTACGGGTCGTCCGGCTCATCGTCCGCGAAGCGCTCGCCGTTCGGCGGCTGTTTCGTCGTCGATGCGCCCAGCTCATCGGCAAGCCGTGAGAGGTCGGTCCCACCGCTGTTGTACTTCAGCTGGCGGGCGACCTTCGTCTGCTTGGCCTTGGCCCGGCCGCGCCCCATGGCTCGACCCCCTCGATAGCGGGGCTCGACGGCCCCAGAGTCTTGACACGCGTTCATGGTCCGGGGCGGCTCTCGATGAGGAGACCGTCCCGTCGGTCTTCAACGGTACCTGCTTCCGTCGCCATACGGTACGTCGCCCACAGGACGCGCCCCGCGACGGGACCGGCGGTGTGATCCGTCCCCGCTGGTCAACCGTGATGGTACCGACCGGCCCCGGGAGACCTGCCGACGGGTGGTGAGCCATCTCTCGCCACCCGCCGGCGGGCCGGGTCCGCACCGCGCCCGGCCCTCCGGCCCCGGCACGCGCGGGCCGGCGGGTCAAGAGGTGCGGCGCGCCTCCGCCATCCGCTGCTCGGCGATCCGGTCGGCGGCGACGGCCGGCGGGACGCCGTCGGCCGTCGCGCGCTCGAAGATGGCGAGGGTCGTGTCGTAGATCAGGGCGGCCTTGGCCTGGGCGCGCTCGAAGTCGAATCCCAGCAGCTCGTCGGCCACCTGGATGACCCCGCCGGCGTTGACGACGTAGTCGGGCGCGTAGAGGATGCCGCGGTCGGCCAGGTCCTTCTCGACCCCCGGGTGGGCGAGCTGGTTGTTGGCCGCGCCGCAGACGACGCGCGCGGTGAGCGCGGGCACCGTCTCGTCGTTCAGGGCGCCGCCGAGCGCGCAGGGTGCGTAGACGTCGAGATCGGCGCGGATCAGCGCGTCCGTGTCGGCGACCGCCGTCACCTGCGGGTGGCGGGCGCGTACCCGCTCGACGACCTCGGGGCGGACGTCCGTGACCACGACCCGGGCGCCGTCCGCGACCAGGTGGTCGACCAGGTGGTGGCCGACCTTGCCGACCCCCGCGACGCCGACCGTCCGGCCGTCCAGCGTGGGCGCGCCCCACAGCGTCTGCGCGCTGGCCCGCATGCCCTGGAAGACGCCGAAGGCGGTGAGCACGGAGGAGTCGCCGGCGCCGCCGGCGGCCGGGGAGCGGCCGGTGGTCCACTGGCACTCCTGGGCCACCACGTCCATGTCGGCGACATACGTGCCGACGTCGCAGGCGGTGACGTAGGCGCCGTTCAGCGAGGCGACGAAGCGGCCGTAGGCGCGGAGCAGGGCCTCGCTCTTGGCGCCGCCCTCGGACGCGGGCGCGGGGTTGCCGATGATCACGGCCTTGCCGCCGCCGTGCCGCAGACCGGCGAGGGCGTTCTTGTAGGACATGCCGCGGGCGAGGTTCAGGGCGTCCCGCACGGCCTCCTCGTCGGAGGCGTAGGCGTGGAAGCGGGTGCCGCCGAGGGCGGGGCCCAGCGCGGTGGAGTGGACGGCGATGACCGCCCGCAGGCCGCTCTCGCGATCCTGGCAGAGCAGGACCCTTTCGTGGCCGCCCTGTTCGGAGCGGAAGAGGGTGGACAGGACGCCGGGGTCGCCGGCGGCGGTGGGGTGGGACACGTCGGTCACGGTGGTGACTCCCGAGAGGCGCGGAGGGTGCCCTCCTACGGGTGGGGAGGGCTGTTGAGGCACAGAGTAGGACGTGACGGCGCCGGGATCACCCGTGCGGGACGGAATGCCGGAAGACACCTGTTCCGTGGTGGTGCGGCGGGGGCGGGCCGAGCCGGCCCCACCCGGGTCCGTAGGCTCTGCTCCGGCAGGCACGCGGGACGGGACGGGAACGCGGGGCGGGGGCCGGCGCGGGGGACCGCACCGGCCGGGGGCGGCCCGGCGGCACCCCGACGACGTGGACGGGAGTGAGCGGGTGGGTCTGGCGTCATCGCTGCAGGTGCCGTACGCCGCGTATCTGCGGGTGTACGAGCCCCTGGCGGCCTTCCCGGAACCGGAGCGCTCGCACTGGTACCGCTACGCCCAGCGCGGGGACCCGCCCACCGCCCAGGACGAGCTCCGCCGCTCGCTCGCCGACCTGCTGCCGACCCCGCCGGTCGCCGTGCCCGTGCACGAGAGCGGCGACGCCTTCGTCGCCGTCGTGGACGGGGTGACCTGCGTCTGCCCCTGGCGCACCCGGTTGCGGGGCTGGGAGGCGCTGCGGACGCTGGCCGCCACGCTGCCCGCCCCGGTGCTGGACGCCGCGCTCCCGCCGGTGGTGCGCCGGCAGGCGGCCGACGACCACGAGCGGTGGCTGGAGCGGAACCCCGACGCCCGGCCGTGGATCCGCACGGCCACCTGGCATGTGCCGGTGCGCTGGTTCGCGCTCTTCCGGGCCGAGGAGCGGGAGTACACGGAACGGTCCGGCGAGGGGGAGAAGGCCGAGGGCCCCGCGCTCCGCTACCGCACCCCGATGGTCGAGGCGAGACGCCGTGTGGCGCGTGGGCTTAAAGTGCTGCGTGAGGCGTTGGACGAGAGTCCGCTGATCGACGGTCTGGAGGACGTGGGCCGGTGGCTGGAGGAGTTCCATCCGCGGTCGCTGGTCGAACTGGACTACGGCGGCCTGGCGCACGCCCTCGGCGGCGACCGGCTGGCGGAGGACCACTCCGCCGCCGACGTCACCGAAGGACTGGAGGCCCTGCGCGCGGGGGACGGCGCGCGGGCCGGCGAGGTCTACCAGCGGCTGGTGGAGCGCTGGCGGGAGGCGCGGGAGCGGGAGTTCGCCAGCTGACGGCCGGGGCCGGGGCACGGCACAGGCGCCGGGTTACGGCGCGGTGGCCGGGGGCCGGTGGCTCACGGGCGGCGCCTCGCGGGCCACGGAGTCCCGTCCCGTGGCCGGTGGCCCGCCGCCGGCGGGATCACGCGTGGCGGGATCACGGGGGCGCGGGACGCGGTGCGGTGTCCGGTGGTGTGTGTGCCGGACGGGCGTGCTGGACGGCCGTGCCGGATGGGCGTGCGGTCCGGGCCCGCCGGTGCCGCGGACGCGGGGGATGTGGGGGACGCGGGGGACGCGGGGATGAGCCCTCGGTCACGGGAGTGTCACCCGGGGTATTCCCGGGCGTACCCCGCGATCCGGGCCATAAGGGCAAGTTCGGGCAAGCGTGAGGGAGAGCACTAAAACGGCCCTTGCTCTTTTCCCCCATCTGCGTGCCAAAATGGGACAAGGAGCTACGCAAGTGCTCCATCCGTCCGTGCGCGGGCGGATCGCTGTGCGCTGCCCTCCCCGGTGAGACCGGCGGTCGCTGATCACGGTGTGACTGATCGTCACGGGTGGGTAACTGTCCGTTCTGGCCCGGTCCATCGGGATCCGCCGAGCTTGGCCACCTCGGAGGGCAATTCCATCGGTTTGGCCGACGCGGCTGGACAGATGGTGTAGTTGTAGTGCCGAGGACAAGCCGTTCGTCCTATAACCGACTCGGCCCGCGTCCGCCATTTCGGGCAACGTGGGTCAAGGTGCAGAATTTAGAGGAAAGAACCGTGATGGTTCGGTTCTCCCGAGGAGGCCGCTCATGACCGCTCGCACCCCTGATGCCGAGCCGCTGCTGACCCCGGCTGAGGTTGCCACGATGTTCCGCGTGGATCCGAAGACGGTCACGCGCTGGGCCAAGGCCGGCAAGCTCACGTCCATCCGCACGCTCGGGGGGCATCGGCGCTACCGCGAGGCCGAGGTTCGCGCCCTGCTGGCGGGTATCCCGCAGCAGCGAAGCGAGGGCTGACGCGAGAAGCGCCTGCCCAGCCGGGCACGGCCGGGTCCCCCACGGCCTGCCGCGCCCTGCGCCCCGCTCCACCCCACCCACGACAAGGGGCCTGCCCCTACAGGCTCCGCTCCCGTGAACGCGAGAGCACGTCGTTCGATCGCGCTGGACTCCGCCGGGTCCAGCGCGATCGTTGTGTGTGGGGGCCGGCCGGGCGCAGGGGAGGCGCGCGGTCCTGTTCGGGTTTGTGTGGGGGCCGGTCGCCGGACGGACCGGGGTGGGGTGCGGGGGAGTGGCGCGGGGGTGGTGGAGCGTAGGTGCAATTGCACATATTAAATTCCCGCCCTGGTCGGCGCGCCGCGCTTCCCGTCTGGGGAAAAATCACCCCGTGACACCCGTCACACCGCTGTGTCCTTGTCCGTCTCAACTGCCGTGCGGTATTGCGGTTTTCGCCCCTCGGCCGGCTCCTCTCGCGCCAGCGCCTCCAGCCGCCGGCAGACCGGGCAGCGCCCGGTGAGGTGGCGGTAGCGCGCGGCGGCCGCCAGGTGGGCCCGGAGCAGCGCTCCCGTCTCGTGTTTCGCGGATCTCGTCATGTGCCCGCCTCCACGTGTCCGCTCCCCCTCGCTCTGGGTACCGCCGGTCCCGGAGCCCGTCAACAGGGGCCGCGCCGGGTCCGTCCCGAGGGCATCGCATACCGGCCAACCGGTCCGCGTGGCACGGGTGTTGGCGCCGGGTGGGGCCGCTCCCGCGGAACTCCCCCGCGGGCGGGGGTATGAGGCGCCGGAGGCGCCGCTGGGGGCCCGCGAGGCGCCGGAGGGGGCCGGGAGTGGGTGGGAACCGCCGGAGGGGCGCAGGCGGCCGCGTGTGCGTTCCTGACGGGATTTGCGTGCCGTGCCGGTCCCGGCGGCAGCGTCCCGGCCTCCACCGCCGCACGCGTACGAGCCCTCGCGGCTCCGATACGCCGCATGCCGTACCGCCCATCGGGTGCCGCCGTACCGCCGTTGGCGTAGTGCCGGCCGGGATCCCGTGGAGGGCGAGGTCGACGTGCGCGCGGGTTCCGGACCGGGGCGCCGTCCCCGCCGGCTTCCCCGGATACGCGGAGGAGCCCGCCCCCGGTGGGGACGGGCTCCTTCACATCGTGCGGTCCTGACGGGATTTGAACCCGCGGCCTCCACCTTGACAGGGTGGCGAGCACTCCAAACTGCTCCACAGGACCTTGCCGCGTCGCCGCTCGCGCGGCGTTGCGAAGCCAGACTCTACAGCAGGTCAGGCGGACAGTCGAACCGGCGCCGGACGGCCTCCGGCGGTCAGGGCGCGGCGGCGTCGACGGCCTTCACGATGCGCTTGTCCGACACGGGGTAGGCCGTCCCCAGCGCGTGCGCGAAGTAGCTGACCCGCAGCTCCTCGATCATCCAGCGGATCTTCCGCGCCTCCGGCGGCACCGGCCGGCCCGCCGGGAACTGCTCCAGCAGCCAGGCGTACTCGTCCTGCATCTCCTTGACCTTCGCCATCCGGCTCCGGTCGCGCTCCACGCCCGTCGGCATCTGCTGCAACCGGCGGTCGGCCGCCACCAGATAGCGCATCAGGTCCGGCAGCCGGTGCGCCCCGTGCTCGGTGACGAAACCCGGCTTGATCAGGGCGGACAGCTGTTCCCGCACATCCGCCACCGAGGCCAGCAGCGTGGGGGAGGTGGTGGCGCGCAGCCGCCGCTCGCAGGCGTGCCAGGCGGCGAGCACCTCACGCACGGCGCGGACGGTGTCCAGCGTGACGTCCACCAGGTCGGCCCGGACGGCGTCGTACAGCTTGCGGAAGCCCTCCTCGTCCCAGGCCGGGCCGGACCGCGCGGCGATCAGCCGGTCGGCGGCGGCCGTCACGCAGTCCTCGAAGAGGGCCTGGACGCCACCGTGCGGGTTACGCGAGAGCGCCAGCTTCTCCTGGTTGGAGAGCTTGTCCTGGGCGTATTTCACCGGGTTCACCGGGACGCCCAGCAGGATCAGCCGGCGGGTGCCCCGCCACATGGCCTCGGCCTGCTCCTGCTCCGTGTCGAAGAGCCGGACGGCCACCGAGGCGCCCTCGTCCACCAGCGCCGGGTACGCCTTGACCGGCTGGCCGGCCCGGCGGGTCTCGAAGGTGCGCGGCAGGGTGCCGAGCGTCCAGGAGGTGAGCCCGGTGCGCTGGACGGGAGAGGCGGGCGGCCCGTCCTTCCCGCCGTCCCCGGCGGGGGCCGTGCGGGCCCGGTCGAACGCCTTGCTGATCGCTTCCCGGGTCTTCGGCTTCAGGCGGAGCCGGAGCGCCTCCAGGTCCTTGTCCTCGGCGATCGTGCGGCGCCGTTCGTCCACCACCCGGAAGGTGATCTTCAGGTGGTCGGGGACCTTGGCGGGGTCCCAGTCCTCCGGGGCGATCGGGACGCCGACCATCCGCCGCAGTTCCCGGCCCAGTGCCGCCGTCAGCGGCTCCTGCCCGGGGACGGCGGTGGCCAGGAACCGCCTGGCGAAGTTGGGCGCGGGGACGTAGTTGCGGCGCACCGGCTTGGGGAGCGACCGGATCAGCTCGGTGACCAGTTCCTCGCGGAGCCCGGGGATCTGCCAGTCGAACCCCTCGGGCGTGACCTGGTTGAGGACCTGCAACGGGATGTGGACCGTCACGCCGTCGGCGTCCGCGCCCGGCTCGAACTGGTACGTCACCCGGAACTTCAGGTTCCGCTGGCGCCAGGAGTCCGGGTAGTCGTCCTTGGAGACGCCCTCCGCCCGCTCGTTGATGAGCATGGACTTCTCGAAGTCCAGCAGCTCCGGCTCCTCGCGGCGCTTCTTCTTCCACCAGGAGTCGAAGTGCGCGCCCGAGACGACGTGATCGGGGAGCCGCTGGTCGTAGAAGTCGAAGAGCGTCTCGTCGTCCACGAGGATGTCGCGGCGCCGGGCCCGGTGCTCCAGCTCCTCGACCTCGCTCAGCAGCTTCCGGTTGTCGTGGAAGAACTGGTGGTGCGTCCGCCAGTCCCCCTCGACCAGGGCGTGCCGGATGAACAGTTCGCGGGAGGTCTCCGGGTCGATCCGGCCGTAGTTGACCTTGCGCTGGGCGACGACCGGGACGCCGTAGAGGGTGACCCGCTCGTAGGCCATCACCGCGGCCTGCTTCTGCTCCCAGTGCGGCTCGCTGTAGTTCCGCTTCACCAGGTGCCCGGCCAGCGGCTCGATCCACTCCGGCTCGATCCGCGCGTTCACCCGCGCCCACAGCCGGGAGGTCTCCACCAGCTCGGCCGACATGATCCACCGCGGTGGCTTGCGGAACAGCGCCGACCCGGGGAAGACCGCGAACTTCGCGCCCCGCGCGCCCAGGTACTCGTTCTTCGCGTCGGTGTCCTTGAGCCCGATGTGCGAGAGGAGACCGACGAGGAGCGAGGCGTGGACGCGGTCCGCCGGCGCGTCCGGGTCCTCCGCCGAGCCGGTGGAGACGCCCAGCGACCTGGCCACCTGGCGGAGCTGGCCGTAGATGTCCTGCCACTCGCGTATCCGCAGGTAGTTCAGGAACTCGGTACGGCACATGCGGCGGAAGGCGGAGGAGGACAGCTCCTTCTGCTGCTCGCGCACGTGGCGCCAGAGGTTCAGCAGGGTCAGGAAGTCGGAGGTCTCGTCGCGGAAGCGGGCGTGCTGCTGGTCCGCCTGCTGCTGCTTGTCGGCGGGGCGTTCCCGCGGGTCCTGGATGGAGAGGGCGGCCGCGATCACCATGACCTCGCGGACGCAGCCGTTCCGGTCCGCCTCCAGCACCATCCGCGCCAGCCGCGGGTCCACCGGGAGCTGGGCGAGCTTGCGGCCGATGGGCGTGAGCCGCTTGCGGGCGTCCCGGGAGGAGCCGCCGCCCCGGCGGCCGGCGCCGGGGGCGGAGGGATGCTCCCGGTCTCCCCGGTTCCCCCGGTCTCCCCGATCCTCCGGGTCCTCCCGGTCCCGCGCCGTCTCCGGGCCCTCCGTGTGCCCGCCGCCGTCTCCGGGATCCTCCCGGTCCCCGGCGCCGTCCTCGGCCCGCGCCTTCGTCTGCCGGGTCTCGAACGCGCCCAGCTCCTCCAGGAGTTGCACGCCGTCCTTGATGTTGCGGCGGTCCGGCGGGTCGATGAACGGGAACCGTTCGATGTCCCCCAGCCCGGCCGCGGTCATCTGGAGGATGACGGAGGCCAGGTTGGTCCGCAGGATCTCGGCGTCGGTGAACTCCGGCCGGGAGAGGAAGTCCTCCTCGGAGTAGAGCCGGACGCAGATGCCGTCCGCGGTACGGCCGCAGCGGCCCTTGCGCTGGTTGGCGCTCGCCTGCGAGATCCGCTCGATCGGCAGCCGCTGCACCTTGGTGCGGTGGCTGTAGCGGGAGACGCGCGCCATGCCCGGGTCGATCACGTAGCGGATGCCGGGGACGGTGAGGGAGGTCTCGGCGACGTTGGTCGCCAGCACGATCCGCCGCCCCCCGTGGCGCTGGAAGACCCGGTGCTGCTCGGCGTGGGAGAGGCGGGCGTAGAGCGGCAGCACCTCCGTGCCGGGGAGGTTCCGCTTGTTCAGCGCGTCCGCCGTGTCCCGGATCTCCCGCTCGCCCGAGAGGAAGACGAGGATGTCGCCCGGGCCCTCGGCGGTCAGCTCGTCGACGGCCTCGGAGATGGCCGTGATCTGGTCGCGGTCCGCCTCCTCCGACCCCTCCTCCAGCAGCGGGCGGTAGCGCACCTCGACGGGGTAGGTGCGGCCGGAGACCTCGACGATCGGGGCGGCGGGCGCCTCCGGCCCGTCCCCGCCCGCCGGGACGGGCCCGCCGTCTGCGGAAGCCGTGCCCTTCGCCGGGACCGCGGTGGCGCCCGCCGTCCGGCCCGCGGCCGTTCCCGCTCCCGTGGCGGCAGCCGTTGCCGCTCCCGCGACGCGCGGGGCGAAGTGGCGTGCGAAGCGCTCCGGGTCGATGGTCGCCGAGGTGATGACCACCTTGAGGTCCGGGCGTTTCGGCAGGAGCTGGGCGAGATAACCCAGGATGAAGTCGATGTTGAGGCTGCGCTCGTGGGCCTCGTCGATGATCAGGGTGTCGTACTGGCGCAGCTCGCGGTCCGTCTGGATCTCGGCCAGCAGGATGCCGTCCGTCATCAGTTTGACGCTGGTGTCCGGGCCCACCTGGTCGGTGAAGCGGACCTTCCAGCCCACCGCCTCGCCCAGCGGCGTGTTCAGCTCCTCGGCCACCCGCTCGGCCACCGTACGGGCGGCGATACGGCGCGGCTGGGTGTGCCCGATGAGGCCCCGGACGCCGCGCCCCAGCTCCAGGCAGATCTTGGGAATCTGCGTGGTCTTCCCGGATCCGGTCTCACCCGCGACGATCACCACCTGGTGGTCGCGGATCGCCGCCAGGATGTCGTCCTTCTTCCGGCTGACCGGCAGCGCCTCGGGATACGTGATCGCCGGTACGGCGGCGCGGCGCCGGGCGACCCGGGCCTCGGCCCGCTCCAGATCGGCGGCGATCTCGTCCAGCACCGCCTGCCGCGCCTCGGGCTTGCGGATGCGCCGGGCACCGTCCAGCCGCCGGCCGAGGCGCTGCTCGTCGCGGAGCATCAGCCCGGAGAGCCGGTCCCGGAGGTCGGTGAAGTCGGCGGGGGCGGGGGGAGTGGAAGTAGACATACCGACCCCAGGATCGCACCTCGGGGAAACCCCTGGCGAGCGAGTTACCCCGCGGGGCCTCCCCGGAGGCCGCCGGGGGCCGCCTGGCCCCGGGTTTCCGGCCCGGGGAGCGGCGTGAGCCCCGGCGGGGGCGCGGGACCCCGCCGGGGGCGGGCGGGCCCGGCCGGGGTGCGCGTGGCCGGGTCAGGCGGCCGGGGCAGGGGACGCGCGGCCCAGGGGACGGCGGGACCCCGTCCGGGGGCCGGTCGCGGGCCCCGGAGCCCGCCGCGGCCGTCCCGAATCGCCCCCGGCCCGTCGCCCCGTCCGGCAGGATGGCCCCGGCGGGGCGGCCGAAGGACAAGGAGAAACGGTGAGCGATGTCGTGCAGCAGCAGACCGGACCCGCGTGGGAGACCGCACAGTGGCTGAACCGCCCGCCCCGGGCCACCACGGACGACACCGGCGCGCTGGTCGTCACGACGGCCGACGGCACCGACTTCTGGCGCCGCACGAGCTACGGCTACATCCGCGACGACGGGCACGCCCTGCTGACACCCTTTCCCCAGGGCGGCATGGTCGAGGTGACCTTCGAGGCGGACTTCACCGACCTCTACGACCAGGCGGGACTGATGATCCGCGTCGACGCCGAGAACTGGGTCAAGGCAGGCATCGAGTACACCGACGGCGCGCCTCACCTGAGTGCCGTCGTCACCCGCGAGTTCTCCGACTGGTCGCAGTCGCCGGTGCCCGACTGGGCCGGGGCTCCGGTCACCATCCGCGCCGCCCGCGCGGGTGACGCGCTGACCCTGCGGGCCCGCCGCGCGGACGGCCCCTGGCGGATGTTCCGGCTGGTGCCCCTGGCCCCGGACGCCCCCGCGACGGCCGGCCCGTTCTGCTGTTCCCCGGAACGCGAAGGGCTGACCGTCCGCTTCACCACCTTCACCACGAGCCAGGCGGAAGCGGAGGCGGAGGCAGGGGCGCCGCAGGTTCCGTAACGCCGCCGCGTGGCCACTCCACCAGCCTGCCGGCCCGGTCCCGGCCCGCCGAAGGGCTCCCGGCCGGGCCGGCAGGCCACTACTTCCCCCTCCGGAGCGGGCCCCGTGCTGCTTCCGCGGCCGGAGAGGAGGTATCTCCCTCCTCGGCACGTTCTGGCGTTGACGTGCAGGACGCCGGTGCGGCTTCCCGCGAGGAAAAGGGGTGGCATTACCTCCGTGCGCTGGGAGGGCGGCGGCTCGAATGATCGTGCGTGCGTGGGGGCCCGGAAATCCCGGGGATTTCACCGGTGTTCCGCGCTCTTTCCCGCGAATCGCTCTCTGATGGGGCAGACATGGGGGACCGCCGGTCTTCCGCTCGCCTGAAGATGCTTGGGGCGGAGGGCATCCGATGCTGTTGGCTGAAGTGACCTCTCACCGGGTGTGATCGGTGCTAAAACGTCCGGTATGGCATTGCCCTTCAGTAAATCGCAGGTCATCCGGCTCGGTGAGCGTTTGGTCAAGGCGAACGAGCCGAGCGATGAGGATCTCGCGGCGCTCAGCGATCTACTGATCGCCTATGACGACACCCTGGCGTCTGCTTTGGAGATCGTGCGTGACCTGGGATTCGATCCCACAAGTCGTGTCAAGAACACTGGAACGATCTTGGAGAAGCTGGCGAGGCACGGCGGTTCCTGGCTGAAGAGCATGCAGGACCTGGCAGGCATGCGGATCGTGCTGGACGGCACCAGGACGGCTCAAGACGAGGCGGTCCGGTTGATCGTCGAGGCCTTCGCTTCGGCCGAGCGTGAGCCGAAGGTCATGGATCGCCGGTCGCAGCCAAGTCAGGGCTACCGGGCCGTCCATGTGATCGTCTTCCTGGACGGTATCCCTGTCGAGATCCAGGTCAGAACGCGATGGCAGCATGAGTGGGCTGACATGTTCGAGAAGCTGGCGGATCTGATCGGTCGAGGTATCAGATACGGAGAGGCCCCCGCGCACTGGTGGGAACCGGCCAGGGGCTTGGCAGAGGGTGAGACGGCGAGGAACGCCGCTCTCATGGAGATCTACGAGGCCTCCTACCGGTACCACGTGGCCATGACGGAGAGCGCAGTAGCGTTGAGTGACCTGATCAACGCTTTGGAAGAGGCTGCGGTCTCCGGGGCGCGACAGGATGACCGGGTGCGGGAACTGTGGGACTCGGTTCGGGAGAGCCTGGCGCATCTCCGTGAGGAGATGACGCACATGACGCCTGTCTCGCAACGGAGCGATGTTGGTAGCGTGGAACCATGACCAACGTTCTCGTCGTGTACGACCGCTCGGCTGGTCGCCTGTTGCGCGAGCGGCAGTACGTGCACCGGCGAGATGCCTTGGCTGCCCGATTCGAGGCCGAGAAACAGTATCGCGATCATGCGAACGTTGAAGTGGTTGTCCTGAGCGCCAGGAGTCGTTCTGATCTGCTGCGCACCCACGCTCGGTACTTCCTCAGTCTCGATGAACTGGCGGCTCGCATGGCCTGAGGCCGTGAAGGTCTGGGACCGTTCACCGGCAAGTTCCACTGACCACGGGCGGCCGCTGCCGTCCGTTGCTCCTTGCCCGGCTTCGGCCGAGATCGCCGCGGGAGCGTAACGCTGGTGGGCGGGCGCCAACCACTTGAGGGGTCCCAGGGCGTCGCCACCCGCCACGAAGAACGCGGGGAGGTCCTCATGGCCATGAAGGGGGCGCCCACGAGGTGACGACTCCCCGACTCGCTGGCGCAACTGGTGGTCCCACCGGTACGAGAAACCCCCGCCGAGGATCTCGGCGGGGGCGTTTGCCCTGGTGGGCGGTGGTGGCTGGGGCCGGGGTCGAACCGGCGACCTTCCGCTTTTCAGGCGAGTTGATCATGCGTGGTGGATCACGCTCCGGCCCACGAACGCCCAGGTTGAACACCCCGTGACTGACCGCTGTTGACCGTGATCGTCCGCCCCCGTTGCCGTCATACTGCCGTCAGCCGGGGTCTTCTGCCATGGCCCTGGACCTGCCCTCAAGCTCCCATCCCGTCTGCCTTCGACCCACACGCAGTGGAGCGGGCTTGGCCCCTGGTGTCCAGGTGGAGCGCGCCACTGTACGAACGACCTGGACACCAGGGGCCAAGGCTGCTCGGCTTGTCCTGGGTCGAAGGCAGACGGGATGGGAGCTCCCTCGCGCACTACGACGTCGCGGCACTCGCCATCGGAGCCGCCGCCATCCCGGAGCCTGAGCGCCCCCGCCGGAGGCATCGTCGTAGCCGTTCGCCTCTGATGCTCACCTGCGCCACTCGGCCCTCACGCTGCGGGCGCGCGGCCTGCGGGCGGCGGCGCTGAGCGGGACGGAGGCAGGAGCGGGCGCGGCCGTCCGCCGGCCGCGCGCCCGGCGGAGCGGAGCGGAGCCGGGTGACTTGATGATGTAGAGAATCTTGTAACGCGCTACCGCTCCGGTGCGACGTAGCAAAGCGCGCTGGTCTGCTGCCCGTCTCCGTAGTGGTGCGCGGTCTCACCGATCTTGCGCCAGCCCAAGCGCTCGTAGAGGCGTATCGCGGCCACGTCCTTCGTCATGACGTCGAGCACCAGGCGGAGCCCTCGGGACTGTGCGTGGGCCATGGCCGTCCGTGCCAGCTCCTCGCCCAGCGCGCGTTCCCTGGCGCTCTTGAGGACGAAGAGCCGTGCGAGTACCGCCACGTTCTCGATGCTGTCGCCGCTCTGCTCGGTCCAGAGGGATGCGGCGTCCTCGCCCTTGGGGCTCATCACCGCCACGTGCCCGACGACTTGGCCGCCGTCGGTTATGGCGACCCAGGACGCCAGTACGTCGTCCGACCACAGCCACGCTTCCGGCTGCTCCACTCCCTCGACGGGATACCCGTCCGTCGCGTGGACCTCCACCAAGGCCGCCGCCGCGCCGGGCAGGTCGGTCTCTTCGAGGGGACGGATTCGCGGGCTTCCCATGGTCGTGCTCCTGGCTACTCGGCTACTCGACGGGCAGTTCGTACAGCAATCCGGTCTGGTCCGCGCGGTGGACGTACCGGGAGACCTCGAACGGGGTGCCGTCCTGGTCCAGGCTCGTGTGCAGGACCTCCAGGACGGGGACGCCCGGCAGGAGATCCAGAACGGCGGCTTCGTGCGGCGTCGGCATCCGCGCGCTGATCTCGTCCCGTACCCGGCGCATAACGTGTCCCAGCTCCTCCAGCCGCCCGTAGATGCCGTGCGGTCCCGACTTGGGTTGCATGAGCAGTGTCCCCTCGGCCTCGTCCCACCGGAGGTAGGTGGAGACGATCTGGACCGGCTCGTCATCGGCGAAGTAGTGGTTCTCCCGGTGGACGACGCTGGCCTCGTCGGCCGGCACGTGCAGGCGCTCCGCAATGTCCTTCGGCGGAGTCTCCACCTCGATGCTGACGACCTCGATCCTGGCCGTCTTGCCCTGTCGCCGCGCCTCCAGCCGGAAGGGCGTCAGCCCCGTCTCACGGTTCTTCGAGGAGTAGCGGTCGCTGCCGAACCGGAAGAGCCGCTGTGGTTCGCGGACGAAGACCCCGCGGCCGTGCTTCGCGGTCACCAAGCCTTGTTCGGCCAGGATCCGGATGGCCTCGCGGGCGGTGTTCCGTGCGGTCCCGTAGCGCTCGGCCAGCGCCCGTTCCGACATGAGCTTGTCCCCGGGTGAGAGCTGACCGGATTCGATCTCCGCGCGCAGGGCCTCGGCGATGCGCCTGCTCGGAGGCGGCTGGGAGGGAGTTCCGGGCGTCGTCATGCCCAGCATCGTAGCGCTGGCTTAAGCCAGAAGGTTGACCGCGTGTGACCCTCCATGGTCAACTGGCTCAAGCCACTAGTGGCTCAAGCCAGTTGAGGGGCGGCGCCCCTACCGCCAAGCAGATGCGCCGCCCCACCCCTCTCTCAAGGGAGTTCCATCATGCCCGTCTCACTCGTGCACCCCCACCGGGTGACCGGTCGGCCCCCTGCTCCGAGGATCGTCCGTACGGCTGCCCGGTGCTGCGCTGTGTGCGGCCTGTCGCACTGCGACGCTCCGCAAGCCTGCCGCTGGGAGTACGACCGTACCGAGTGGCTGGAGTGCCCCGACTGCGGCGGCAGCGGTTACGACACCACCGGATTCCGGATCTTCTGTCCCATCTGCCGGGGCTCGAAGATGCTGAAGGTCGAGATCGTCGAGGATGCGGCGGAGGAGCGGTGACCGCCTTCCCCGTCGCCCCCGAAGCCGTGGCCGGTGCCGCCGCGTCCGTGGGGACCGATCCCCTGACCCTGGCCGATCTGCTCCGTGTCGCCTCGGCGCCGGGCTTCGAACGCTGGCAGGAGCAGATACGCCGTACCGGGGGCTGTTCGGACCCGATACATCTTTCCGGCGCGACCGTCACCCGTGACGCCCGGAGTGGGGAGGTGCTACACACCTACTCCACCGAGGCGGAGCCCGGCGGGCGGCTCCGGGTGGCCTGCGGCAACCGGCGGGCCTCGCGCTGCCCGTCGTGTGCCTGGACGTACGCCGGGGACGCCTACCACCTGATACGCGCCGGACTGACCGGAGACACGAGGATGGGCGTCCCGGACCGGGTGCGGGTTCACCCCGGGGTCTTCGTCACGCTGACCGCGCCCTCGTTCGGCCCGGTGCACAACCGCCCCGAGTCCGGGCGCTGCCGGTGCGGCTCCGCGCACGCCGAGGACGATCCGGGGCTCGGAACCGCGCTCGATCCCACGCGGTACGACTACGCCGGGGCGGTGCTCTGGAACAACCACGCCGGGGAGCTGTGGCGCCGCTTCACCACCTATCTGCGCCGCGAGGTGGCCGCCCGCGCCGGGACCTCCCAGCGCGCGCTGCGGGACGTCTGCCGGATCGCCTTCGGGAAGGTCGCGGAGTTCCAGAAGCGCGGGGCCATCCACTTCCACGCCATCGTGCGCCTGGACGGTCCCGACGGCCCGGACTCCACCCCGCCGCCCTGGGCCTCCACCGGTCTTCTGGGCGACGCGATCCGGGCCGCCGCATCCCGGGTCGCCCTGGCCGTGACGGGCTCCGGAGACGTTCCGGCGCGGGTGCTCCGCTGGGGTGAACAGGTGGACGTCCGGGCCATCGGTACCGACGGGCAGGAGCTGACCGAGCAGGCCGTGGCCGCCTACGTGGCCAAGTACGCGACCAAGGCGGCCGAGTCCACCGGCACCGTGGACCGGCGGATCGGGGAACTCTCCGAACTCGACAAGCGGCCCGGCCTGCCCGCGCACACGCGGCGGCTGATCGAAGCCTGTCATGCCCTGGACGAGACGTATCCCGACCGCAAGCTGTGGGCCTGGGCACACATGCTCGGCTTCCGTGGCCACTTCCTGACCAAGTCCCGCCGCTATTCCTCGACCTTCGGCGAGCGGCGCCAGGTCCGCGCCGACTTCCGCGCCCGTCAGGAGCGCCGCGCCTCGGGCCTGCCCGAAGACCTCGGCGGCCCGGACGGCTCCGCGCTCGTTCTCGCCCACTGGACCTATGCCGGGCACGGCCACTCCCCGGGCGAGTCCTGGCTCGCGGCCTCCATCGCCCGGGACATCCGCGAGAACCGGGAGACCGCGCGCGAAGCACTCGCGGAACTCGACGAACACGGGAACGGGGAGGAGTGGATATGAGCCGCCGCAATCGGCTGAACGGTGAAGGAACGATTACTCGCCGGAAAGACGGGCGTTGGGAAGCGGCAGCGTACGTCCCGACCTCAGCGGGCACCTTCAAGCGCAAACGCCACTACGGGCGTACGCGCGCCGAAGCCCACGCCAAGCTCGTGCGGATGCTGGAACAGGCGCATCGCGGAATCCCCGTGGCCGACAAGGCGTGGACGGTCGGGGACTATCTGACGTACTGGATCGAACATGTCGTGGCCCCCCGGCGGCGGCCGAAAACCCTGCTCGCCTACGAATCGGCGGTACGCCTCTACCTGGTGCCGCTGCTCGGCGGCAAGCGGCTCGAACGACTGGCGCCCCGGGACGTCCAGGCGATGCTGGCCCGGCTGCGGGATCTGTGTCTCTGCTGTGCTCGGCAGCTCGACGTCCGGCGGCCCGAGGCGGAGCAGTGCTGTTCGCGGGACCGGTGCTGTGGCCGGCACTTGTCAGCTCGCATGGTCCAGCTCGTCCACGCCGTATTGCGCAACGCCCTTCAGAGTGCCGTGCGGGAGGAACTTGTGTCACGCAACGTTGCCAAGCTGGTCCAGGTGGAGGGGCCTTCCTACGCGCGTGGCAAAGGGCTCGACACGGTGGCGGCCCGCGAACTGCTGGCGACGGTGCGGGGCGACCGGCTGTACGCGCTGTACCTCCTGGCCGTGACCCTCGGGCTCCGTAAGGGGGAACTCCTCGGCCTGCGGTGGGACGTGGTGGACCTGGACCGAGGAGAACTCGCGGTGACTCGCTCGCTCCAGCGGATCAACGGAGAGCTGGTGTCGGCGGAGCCCAAGACGCGGCACTCGCGCCGGACCATCCCCCTGCCTTCCTTTGTCAGAGACGCCCTGCGGGCCCGGTGCGAGCAGCAGCGGCAGGAGCGGGCGGAGTGTGGTGGCGAGTGGATGGACTCCGGTCATGTCTTCACGACGGCCGTCGGCTCGCCCGTGGACCCGCGCAACCTCAACCGCCACTGGTACGCCCTCCAGAAGCGGACCGGGCTGGAGGGCTACCGCTTCCACGATCTGCGCCACTCGTTCGTGTCGCTTCTGCTCGATCTCGGGGTGGCGCCCCACATCGTCCGGGAGATCGCCGGGCACAGCGATCTTCAGGTCACGCTGGGGATCTACGCCCACGCCTCTCCGGAGGAGAAGCGGAAGGCATTGACGCAGCTGAGCGACCTGTTCGGGACGGGCTGAGAGAGCCACTGCCGTCATACTGCCGTCAGAAAGCGACAAAAAGGCCCCCGCCGATGATCTCGGCGGGGGCGTTTGCCCTGGTGGGCGGCGGTGGCTGGGGCCGGGGTCGAACCGGCGACCTTCCGCTTTTCAGGCGGACGCTCGTACCAACTGAGCTACCCAGCCACGCAGCCTTGCGGCTGCAGCGGTCCTGACGGGATTTGAACCCGCGGCCTCCACCTTGACAGGGTGGCGAGCACTCCAAACTGCTCCACAGGACCCAGCTCCGTGCGAGCGCTGGTGTCGTACTCCAGTCTCGCACAGGGTGACGCGTGCCCCCAACGGGATTCGAACCCGTGCTACCGCCTTGAAAGGGCGGCGTCCTGGGCCACTAGACGATGAGGGCTGAATGGCCCGCCTGGAGCGCCTTCCGGCGCCGTCGGGGACGTGAGAAGCATATGGGATGGGGGGAGCGATCGCCAAAACGGTTCCGGGGGCCCGGGCGGGGGTGGGAGCCGGGAGCGCGCCCGCCCCCGCCCGGCCCGTCCCGTGCCGTCCCGCCCCCGTGCCGTCCCCGTGCCGCCCCGCCGTCCGTCACCCGTCCGGGGCGGTCGCCGAGGGCGTCGGGGAGCGGGACCCGGACGACCCGGGCGGGGACGGTGAGGACGGTGAGGACGAGGGGGACGGCGAGCCGGACGGGGCGGGCGAGGGCTCCCCGCCCGGGGTGTTCTCGTCCGGGAGGCGCCGGCTGACCTCGGCCGTCGACAGGCCCAGCCCGCCGAGGGTGATCTCGTCCCAGGCCTGGAGGGTCCGCTCGTCCCGGTCGAGGTAGAGGATCGACGCCTGGACGTCCGCCGGCTCGTCGCCCTCCACCGCGCGCAGGCCGTCGCCGCCCGTGGAGCCCTGGACCATCAGCCGGGTGCCGCCGTCCAGCTCGTACGTCTTGCGGTTGTGGGTGTGGCCGGCCAGCACCAGGGGGACCGTGCCGTCCGTCTCGCGGGCGGCGACCGGGTTGTGGGCCACCGCGATGTCCACGGCCGTGCCCTTCTTCCGCTCCGCGTCGATCGCGCGGGCGAGGTGGCGGCCCGCGGCGCGCTCCGCGTCGTCACCGGCGGCCTGCACCGAGCGGTCCGGGGTGAACTGCGGGTCGCCGATGCCGGCGATGCGCAGTCCGGCGACGGTCACCGCGTCACCGTCGTCGAGCACGTGGACGTTCTCCCGCTCCTCCAGCGACGCCTGCGTCTGCGCGGAGTCGTGGTTGCCGCGCACCCAGACGTAGGGGGCGCCGAGGGTCTCGACGGGGTCCAGGTAGCTGTTCTCGGCGGCCGTGCCGTGGTCCATGGTGTCGCCCGAATCGATGATCACATCGATCTCGTACTGCTCGACCAGGGATTCGATGATGTGCCAGGCAGCCGGGTTGAGGTGCATGTCGGAGACGTGCAGCACCCGCATGGTGCTCGGGTCCGGCTGGTACGCGGGCAGGTTCGCCGTCGCGTCGTAGAGCTTGGTGACGTTGGTGACCAGCCGCGCCAGCTCCTGCTGGTAGACGTCGAAGTCGCTGACGATGGAGCGCGCGTTGCCGACCACGCTCGGCGCGCTGCTGAGCAGCCCGGAGAACTTCGGCTCCAGGACGGACTTCGGATTCCAGGTGGCGTACGCGGCGGCGCCCGAGGCGGCCAGCAGCGCGAACGCCAGGCCGCCCGCCGCCAGGGCACGCCGCGGGCGCCGGTACACCGCCAGGCCGAGCACCGTGGCGCCGGAGACGACGGCCACCACCGAGCGCACCCCCAGCTCGACGGTGCCGGACGCCACGTCGGCGGCGATCTCGTCCTGCAGTCCCGCGATCCGCTCCGGGTGGTTCACCAGCGCCTGGGAGCGCTCCGGGTCGAGCTGGTCGACGTCCACGTCCAGGCGGACGGGCGCGTGGTGGCTGTCGAGTTCGAGCGCGCCCAGCGGGGAGACGTTGATCTTCGTCCCGCCGGTGAGCGAGGGCCGCAGCGCCATCTTCGTGTCCATGGGGCCCACCGGCGTCCGCACGCTGCCGACGACCAGCAGGCCGAGCCAGGCCCCGATGAGCACCACCGCGACGAGACCGCCGGCACGGACGTACGGGTTCGGGGTGTGGCCGAGGGACCGGACGGCCGGAACGGGTCCCGATGTCCGCGAGCCCGGCGATCCCGCTGATCCCGGCGGGGACCCGGCCGGCGAGGACGCGGAGGAGGACGGGGACGAACGGAAGCCGCCACCCCGGCCCCGGAGGAGACCGCGCAGGCGGCGGCTGAGTGGTGCGCGTGCCATTGGGGGCGTATGCCCGGGGCCGTTGATCACTATGCGCCGGGGCGGGCCTGCGGTCGCCTTCCCGCTCGCGTCCCCCGGTGACGCAGAATGGCCGGGTGCTGGAGATGACGCGTGAGGAGTTCGAGGAACTGGTCGCCGAGGCGCTGGACCGGGTCCCGCCCGAGCTGACCCGGCTCATGGACAACGTCGCGGTCTTCGTGGAGGACGAGCCGCCGCCGGAGGACCCGGAGCTGCTCGGGATCTACGAGGGGACGCCCCTCACGGAACGGGGTGAGTGGTACGCGGGTGTGCTGCCGGACCGGATCACCATCTACCGGGGGCCGACGCTCCGGATGTGCGGCAGCCGGGAGGAGGTCGTCGCCGAGACCGAGGTCACGGTCGTCCACGAGATCGCCCACCACTTCGGCATCGACGACGAACGGCTGCACGCCCTGGGCTACGGATGAGCCCGGCGCCCGGTGACGGCGGGGAGAGGGGGGCGGAGGGAGATCCCGTAGCCGGACAAGCCGGAGGGGCCGGAGGGGCCGGAGAAACCGGAGACTCCACAGGGGCCACAGGGGCCACAGGAGCCGGTGGCCCCCGGCCGCCGGACGAGCGGACCGTGCCGGGCGGAGCGCCCGGCGGTGCGGCCGGCGGTGCGGCCGGTGGGTCCGGTGCGCCCGGCTCCGGCGCCCGTGGTGGCGGCCCGGGCGCGCGGGGGAGCGGTGACGGATCGGCCGGGGACCCGCGCCCCGTCGACCCCGACGTCGATCTGCACGTCCCCGCGCAGCGGGCCGAGGGCGCGGGCCGGGCGCTGGCCGGCACGCTCGCCGTGGTCGCCGTGGGCGGCGCGCTCGGCGGCTGCGCCCGCTACGGGCTGACGCTCGCCTGGCCGGTGGCGCGGGACGCGGGTCCGTGGCCGGTGCTCGCCGTCAACGCGGCGGGCAGCGCGCTCATCGGCGTGGTGATGGTGCTGCTCGCGGAGCGGCCCGGGGCGGACCGGCGCCCGCTGCTCCGCCCCTTTCTCGGCACCGGTGTGCTGGGCGGTTTCACCACCTTCTCGACCTACGCCGCCGACGTCGTCGGCCTGCTGGAACGGGGCGAGACCTGGACGGCGCTCGGGTGCGCCGCCGGTACGCCCGCGGCGGCGCTCGGCGCCGTGTGGGCGGCGGCCACCCTGACCCGCCGGGCGATGGCCCCGGCCGGCGGCGGAGACGACGGCGCACACGGGAGCGGAGACGGCGGCGGAGGTGCGGCCGGGGACGGGGCCGGAGGCCGTGGCGCCGGCCACCGGACCCGCGGGGGAGGGGGCGGCCCGCCGTCACGCCCGGCGGGGTCGGCGGAGCGGTCCCAGCGGCCCCAGCGGCCACAGCCATCACCACGGCGCCGGCCCCAGCCACCACAGCCGCCGCGGAAGGGGGCCGGGCCATGAACTGGCTGCTGGTCGCGGTCGGCGCCGCCGTCGGCGCGCCGCTGCGCTATCTCACCGACCGGGCCGTGCAGGCGCGCCATGAGACCGAGTTCCCCTGGGGCACGGTCACCGTCAACCTGGTGGGCAGCCTCGCACTGGGGCTGATCACCGGGGCCGCGGCGGCGGGCACCGGCTCCGCCGGGACGGGACTGCTGCTCGGGACGGGGCTGTGCGGGGCGCTGACCACCTACTCGACGTTCTCCTACGAGACGCTGCGGCTGGCGGAGCGGGGGCGCGGGGCGCTCGCCGCCGCCAACCTCCTGGGCTCGACGGTGGCCGGGCTGGGAGCGTTCGCGTCGGCCTCGTGGGCGGCGGAGCGGCTGGTGGGCTGAGCGGCCGGTGGGCCCGGGCTTTCCGCCCGGACGCGCCCCCGCCGGGGGCGCGTCCGGGCGGAACTTCCGCGGGTCCCGTTTCCGGGGGCGTGTCCTGGGCGGCGCGGGTGGAGTTGAGCAGTCCGGTCCGCCCCTACCGCACCCGGAGGTGCCCGCCCGTGTGCCCGCTCCCCGTACGTCCTGCCCGGCACCCGTCCCGCCGCTCCCCGGCCGGTGAACCCCTCCGGACGCCTGGCGGGGCCGCTCCCACGCCCGGCGACCGCTCGCGGGACGGGGCCGCCTGGGCGGACGGGACCGGTGGGGCCGCCGGGGTTGCCGGTGAGCGTGTCCGCGCCGCCGGGGGTGAGGGACCGGACGCCGCCGGCCCCGTCCCCTCCGTCGGCCCTGCCCCCTCCCCCGGGGTGTCTTCGGCGGACCCTGCCGTGGGTTTCCGGGCGGACGCTCCGGGGGCGCCCGTGACCGGAGCGCGCGGGGCCGGTCCCCTTCCCGTTCCCGGTGGACGATCGCTCCGCGGGCGATCAGGCGCCGGGACAGCCCGCACGGCCGCCGGTTCGCGCGGGCCGTTGCGCGTGGCGGCGGTGGCCCTCGCGGTGGCCGCGGTCTCCGGCTGCATGAACGTCAGCGACCGGAACGAGCCGCCGGAACCGTCCGGTTCGGCCGGACAGCGCGATCCCGGCGCCGGTGAGCGCCCCGGCGGCGGAGACCACGGCGAACAGCCGTACGGCACGGACGGTGCGGCGGGCGCGCCGGAGGGCGAGGAGGGCGAGGACGGCAAGGGCCGCGGCGAGGGCGACCGCAAGGGGGCCCACCGGGAGAAGGGCGCGCGCCCCGGGGACCGGGACGCCCGCCCGGGCAAGGGCGGCGGAGGACGGCGCGACTCCGGGCGCGCGGACCCGGGGGAGGACACCGGCGGCGGCCGGGAGACGGGCGGAGACGGCCGCGGCGGGGATGGTCCGCGGCCCACGCGCCGGCCGGGGGGTGACGGCGGACCGAGCCGTCCCGATCCCGATCCGGAACCACCGGCGCCGGAACCGGAGCCCCAGCCCTCGACCCCGCCGCCGGCGCCGACGAGTGAGCCGCCCGGCCCCTCCTCCGCCCCGGGTGGCGCCTCGTCCGCGACCGTGCGGGAATCCGGGCGGGAGCCGCGGCGGGAACCGGAGCCGGGAGCCGCGCCGGCGGAGTCGCGGGCCACACCGTCGGGCTGACCCGGCGGAGCCGGCGCGCCGAGGTGCCCGAGGTGACCGAGGTGCCCGAGGCAGCAGTCTCCCTCCGCAACCGGCTTTCCACGGGCGCCGGTTGGCCCGGCCGGGGTCGCGGCGGCCTGTGATCCGGTTCCGGTACGGGCCGGCCGCGACTCCCCGCGGGCGTCCGGTACGCTGGACGGAGCGCGGCGCAGACGCCGCGATCTCACACGAGCAATCTCAGTCCACCCGGCCGGCTGTCAACAGCGCCCCGAGACCTCCCGCCGAAGCGATTTGCGCTTCGGGGTCACGGATGCGTAAAGTGGCGGGTCGTTTGATCCCATTTGCCCGGCGCAACGGCGTCGCCTCGACACGCGAGGTGGCGGAAGCGCCGCGAGGCGCGTTCCTGTACCGAACCGTGGCTGACCGCATAGAGGCGGGCGTATGCACACACGGAGTCTGGGCGCGTGCCGAGATTCCGGAAGGTTTTGCATTTCGCATGTCCATTTCTGCCACTGACCCTGCCGTCATGCCCGGCGAGACCGAGCCCGCGGCCACGGCCGACGCCCCCGTGAGCGACGTCACGTCCGTCACTACGGACCCCACCGTCCCGGCGGGCGGCGCCCGTGACGAATCCCGGGACGGCCAGGACGCCCGGGCCACCGAGCGCACCGAGGCCACCGAGGACACGAAGGCCACCGAGGCCGCCCAGGCCACCGAGTCCGCCGAGACCACCGAGCAGGCCGCCCCCGGCGTCACCTTCGGCGACCTCGGCCTCGCCGAGCCGATCGTCCGCAAGCTGGCCCAGAACGGCGTCACCGTGCCGTTCCCGATCCAGGCCGCCACCATCCCCGACGCCCTGGCCGGCAAGGACATCCTCGGCCGTGGCCGCACCGGCTCCGGCAAGACGCTCTCCTTCGGGCTGCCCCTGCTGACCCGGCTGGCCGGCGGTTCCACGGCGCGCAAGCGCCCCCGCGGCCTGATCCTCACCCCCACCCGTGAGCTCGCGATGCAGGTGGCGGACGCGCTCCAGCCCTACGGCGACGTGCTCGGCCTCAAGATGAAGGTCGTCTGCGGCGGTACCTCGATGGGCAACCAGATCTACGCCCTGGAGCGCGGTGTCGACATCCTCGTCGCCACCCCCGGCCGGCTGCGCGACATCATCGACCGCGGCGCCGCCTCGCTGGACGAGGTGGAGGTCGCCGTCCTCGACGAGGCCGACCAGATGGCCGACATGGGCTTCCTGCCCGAGGTCACCGAGATCCTCGACCTGGTGCCGGCCGGCGGGCAGCGGCTGCTGTTCTCGGCCACGCTGGAGAACGAGATCGACTCCCTCGTCAAGCGCTACCTGGTCGACCCGGTGACGCACGAGGTGGACGCGGCCCAGGGCGCCGTGTCGACCATGAGCCACCACGTCCTCATCGTGAAGCCGAAGGACAAGGCGCCGGTCACGGCCGCGATCGCCGCCCGAAAGGGCCGCACGATCATCTTCGTCCGGACGCAGATGGGCGCCGACCGCGTCGCCGAGCAGCTCGTCGACGCCGGGGTCCGCGCGGACGCGCTGCACGGCGGCATGACGCAGGGCGCGCGCACCCGCACGCTCGCCGACTTCAAGGACGGCCACGTCAACTGCCTGGTGGCCACGGACGTCGCCGCGCGCGGCATCCACGTGGACGACGTCGACCTGGTCCTCAACGTGGACCCGGCGGGCGACCACAAGGACTACCTGCACCGCTCCGGCCGGACCGCGCGGGCGGGCCGCAGTGGCACCGTCGTCTCGCTGGCCCTGCCGCACCAGCGGCGGCAGATGTTCCGCCTGATGGAGGACGCGGGCGTGGACGCCGCGCGGCACAACGTCGCCGGCGCCGGAGTGTTCGACGAGGACCTGGCCCGGATCACGGGCGCGCGCTCGCTGACCGAGGTGCAGGCCGAGTCGGCCGGCAACTCCGCCAAGCAGGCCGAGCGCGAGGTCCAGGACCTCACCCGGGAGCTGGAGCGGGCGCAGCGCCGCGCGAGCGAGCTGCGCTCGGAGGCCGACCGGCTGGTGGCCCGCGCCGCGCGCGAGCGGGGCGAGGACCCGGAGGCCGCGGTGGCGGCCGTCGCGGAGGCCGCTGTCGCCGAGGCCGCGGCGGAGGCCGCCGAGGCCGCGGTGTCCGTGCCGGCGCAGGCCACGGGCGCGGGCGACCACCGCGACAGCCGCGGCGGGGACCGCCGTGAGCGCGGTGACCGGCGTGACGACCGCCCGGGCGGTTTCGGCGGCGGCCACGGCCGTGACCGGCGCGACGACCGTCCGTCCGGCTTCGGCCGCGACCGGCGTGACGACCGCCGGGACGACCGTCGCGGCGGCGACCGCTTCGGCTCCGGTTCGCAGGGCTCCGGCTCGCACGGCGGTGGCTTCCGCCGGGACGACCGCCCGTCCGGGTTCAGCCGTGACCGGCGGGACGAGCGGCCCTCGGGTTTCGGCCGTGACCGTCGCGACGAGCGCCCGTCCGGCTTCGGCCGGGACCGCCGTGACGACCGCCCCGGCTTCCGCCGGGACGACCGCCCGTCCGGGTTCAGCCGTGACCGGCGTGACGAGCGCCCCTCGGGTTTCGGCCGTGACCGTCGCGACGAGCGCCCGTCCGGCTTCGGCCGGGACCGCCGTGACGACCGCCCGGGCTTCGGCTCCGGCCGCCCGCACGAGCGGCGCGACGGTGGCCACCGCGGTGGCGACCGCCCGCACAACCGTGACCGCCGCGACGACCGGCCCTTCGGCCGGGACGACCGCCCGGCCCGCCGCGAGGAGCACCGCGGCGGCAGCGCCACCGGCGGCCGCTCCTTCGACCGCCGCGCCGACAAGCCCCGCTGGCGGCGCAACGGCTGACCGCCACCGGCGGTGGTGAACCGCACCACTGCCGACGGTGAACCGCATGGCCCGGGGCCCGTACGCCACAACGCGTACGGGCCCCGCGGCAGTTGGGCGAAGACCGCCCGGGCAGCGCGACCCGCCGGGGCGGCACGGCCCCGTAGGGCCCGCCCGCCGCGCGTCCCGGGCCGCCGGCCCCTGCCGCCCCGGCCCGCGCGGTCGCACGGACGGGGGGATACCCCATCGGTCCGTGGCACGCGGAGGGCTATGCTCGGGTGTGCACGACCGAGGGCCGTTAGCTCAATTGGCAGAGCAGTGGACTTTTAATCCATTGGTTGTGGGTTCGAGTCCCACACGGCCTACCGGTGGCGGGAGAGGGGAACGGCCTCTCACCTGCTACGCGGCGCCCGGGCCGGCTTCGGCCGATCCGGGCGCCGCTTCGTTCGCGTGCCGCTGTGTGCGTGGTGCGTGAGCCCCTGTGCTCTGGCCGCGTCCGTCGTGGCTCGTGCGAGCGGCCCCGTTCGGCCACACGACGTCCACGGGGATGCCTGCCGCCCGGGCTTCGAGAACGGTGTCGGCGGTGCCGCCGCCCTTGCCGGCCGGGGGCTCGCCGTCCCATACGGCGACGAGTCGGTCGGCGCGTTCGATGAGGACGGTGTTGGCGGCCTCGTACGCCTTCCGGTCGGCGGCCTCGTGGGGAAGGATCAGAACGTCGGCAGCGGCGTCGACGAGGCGGTCGAAGAGCCGGGAGTGGCCGGGCTTGACCTTGTTCTGACGGTAGTCCCGGGACGGGATGACGACGATCAGGCGTCCCCCGGCGGCGAGGACGGCCTCGGCGAACAGGGAGTCGGCACCTTTGGCGATGCAGGAGACGCCGACGAGCTCACCGTCGTCGGAGTAGTGCCTGAGCAGGTCGTCCAGGGCGGTACGGACCAGAGGGACGCTGTCCTCGGTCAGGTCCATGTGCCCGGTCACCGAGATGGTGGTCATGGTCGTCGTTCTCCTTCTCAGGCCGACAGCAGATCGCGGATCCTGTCGCGGACCTCGCGTACGGGACGGGCCGCGCCGTTGCCCACGGTGTACGGGTACAGCGGGACGGGCGGCGGAGGCAGTGGACCGGAGCCACCCCTCCGGTGGACCGGGCAAGGCGGTGCCGTTGGTGCCGGTCCCGGCCGGAGCGCGGGGCGCCGCGTGTCGGTCCCTCACGGGACAGCTCCTCGTCGGGTGGCAGCCGGGCCCACTGTGGCACCCGGGCGCGCCAGTCTGCCTGGGCGTGCGCGGTATCCCGTTCCACTCGCTTCAGCCCGGGAGGAATTCATGACCACTCACGCCGTTCGCCTGGAGATCGCCGGGGTCACCGTCACCGTGGTCTCGCCGGACGGGGCCGTCACCGACTGGACCGCTCGGTACATCGGGCCGTGGTGGAACGCGGCCGGAGTCGCACCGGAGCCTGTCCGGGCCGGTCCGCTGCTCACCGCGAGCGTGGACCGGGAGGCATACGACGCCGCGGCCCTGGAGGTGACGCGGGCCCCGCACATCAGCACCCATTACGCGCGGGAGCAGATGCTCCTGTCCACTGATGACCCTTCCGGGATGGTCCAGGGACTCACGCCCGGGAGCGCGCTCGCCTACCGGTCGGATCCGGGCGCGGGGGCCCTGGAGATCATCGGGTGCCGCACGGAGGACGTCGCCACGGCGGCCGCCCGGCTGGCCCGGGAGATGGTCCGGGGAGTCCTCCTGCGGGACGGATGGTCCGTGCTGCACGCCTCCGCCGTTGTTCACGACGGCCGGGTCGTCCTCACTCTCGGGGAGAAGGGCGCGGGCAAGACGACGACGGCCCTGGCCCTGGCCGACCGGTACGGGCTCGGGCTGCTGGCGAATGACCGGGTGTTCGTCCGGGCGGCCCGTGAGGGCGGCGGGGTGGACGTCCTGCCGTGGCCGTCCGCCGCCGCGCTCGGCCTCGGTCTCCTGGACGCCCTCGGCTGGTTCGACATCGCCCGGGTGAGGCTGGAGGGCGGGGAGGCGCTGCATCCCACGCAGGACGCCCGGGTCACCGAGGCGCTCCTCTCCGGCCGGATGAAACCGCTCCGGGAGGGCGGGAAGGAGCTCAAGGCGCAGGTCTTCCCGGACCAGTTCACCCGGTGGTTCGGGCTCACCCTGGCTACGGGCGGGCAGGCCGCGGCGCTGGTGTACCCGCGCGTGGAGCAGGGGGCCGTCCCGGCCGTGGAGGACCGCGGCCGGGCCCTGAGGGAGGGGGATTTCCTGAGCGGGGCGACGGAGGACCGCTACCCGGACGTGTTCGCCGTGGCGCGGGTGGACGGCGGCGGGGCGCCCGCGGCGCGGCGGGAGGTCGCCCGGCGCCTGGCCACGCTGCCACACCACTGCGTGGTCCTGGGGCATGACGTGCGCGCGAACGCGGACTTCCTGGCGAAGTTGACCGGCTGCGCGTAGTACGGGTGTGGGCATGGGACGGACCCGGTCTCCAGGGGTGACATCAGATGTTCGATGACTACGGCGTCGGAGGCCTTCCTGCCGGGCCACCGGCCCGTGGTGGCCGGCCGGTGGTGGCCGGCCGGTGGAAAACCCGTGGTGCGCCGGTGCCCCGTCGTTCTACGCTCCCGCCATGGAACTCCGTCAGATCTACGGCTGAGAGCCGCCGGGGCCGTGTCCCCGGCCGCTTCCGCATCCCGGTGCGGCGTCCCCGAGGCCCCTGGCCGCCGGGCGCCCCGGCCTGGCGTGTGCCGGCCCACCGGGTTCTCCGCCCCTGCCGCCGTAGACCTGAGATGAGTGATCCATGAACTCCCGTTCCCGTGCCCGCGCCCATGTGGCGATGATCGGCATTCCCGCGGTCAGCCATGTCCTCCCAAGCCTGGAGGTCATCCGCGAACTGGTGGCCCGCGGCCACCGGGTGAGTTACGCCAACGACCCGTCCGTGACCGAGCTGGTCACCTCCGCGGGGGCCGAACTCGTGCCGTACACCTCCACCCTGCCGACCTCCGACAACGACTGGCCCGCGGACCCGATCGGCGCCATGGGCGTCTTCCTCGACGACTCGATCCAGGCGCTGCCGCAGTTGCGCGCCCACTACGACGCGGACCCCGCCGACGTCTACCTCTACGACATCGGTTCGTTCGCCGCCCGTGCGCTCGCCGAGGTGCAGGGCCGCCCCCTGGTGCAGCTCTCGCCCACCTTCGTGGCCTGGAAGGGCTACGAGGAGGAGGTGGCCGCCGAGCTCTGGCGGCTGCCCGGCGCGGACGCGTTCCGCGCGCGGTTCGCGGCCTGGCTGCGGGGGTGCGGGGCGGTCACCACGGACGTGGGTGACTTCTCCGGCCGGCCGCCGCGTGTCCTGGCGCTGATCCCGCGGGCCATGCAGCCCTGCGCGGACCGGGTCGACCCCGACGTGGTGACCTTCGTCGGTCCGTGTCTCGGTTCCCGCGCCGACCAGGGCGGCTGGACCCGTCCGGCCGGTGCGGAGAAGGTGCTGCTGATCTCCCTGGGCTCGGCCTACACCCGGCAGCCGGAGTTCTACCGCCGGTGCCTCGCGGCCTTCGGTGACCTGCCCGGCTGGCATGTCGTCCTCCAGATCGGGAAGTACACCGACCTGGACGAGCTGGGCGCGATACCGGCCTCTGTGGAGGTGCACCGCTGGGTGCCCCAACTGGCCGTCCTGGAGCAGGCCGACGCCTTCGTCACCCATGCCGGGATGGGCGGCAGCAGCGAGGGCCTCCACACCGGCACCCCGATGATCGCCGTGCCGCAGGGCGCCGAACAGCCCGCCAACGCCGACCGGCTCGTGCAGCTGGGCGTGGCCCGGCGCGTCGACACGGCGGACGCCACCCCCGAGGTGCTGCGGACCACGCTCGTGGAGCTGGCGGCGGACCCGGAGGTGGCCCGGCGCTGCGCCGAACTGCGCGCGGAGACGCGCGCCGAGGGCGGCACCTCGCGCGCGGCGGACCTCATCGAGGGCGTCATCGGCCGCTGACGGTGTGCCGGTTCCCCGCCTCTTCCCGGGGCGGGGAACCGGTGGTCTCCGCCGCCGGTGCCGGTGGCCCGTCCGCGCCGCTCGGGGGTGGACGCGGCCCGCCGCCCGGCCACGTGATCGGCGCCGGAACCCCCGGCCGGGCGACCTGGGAGGCCATCGCCGCGCGGACCCGGCCGGGCGTACCGCCCCGTGCGCCCGCCCGGCCCGGCCCGGGGATAACCAGCTGGAGCGGGGGCAGTTGGACACTCGGCGGGCGGAACCGCGAGAGTGTCCGCCCGGGGACGACCGCTCCGGAGTTCACCGGCCGGGATGAGGCAGGACGACGACATGAACCGACTGATCGGCCGGGTCTGGCACGCGCTCCGGGGCCCGCTCCAGCGGCGCGTGGTGTGGCTCGCCCACGCGAAGTTCACCGCCGGGGTGACCGGGGTCGTCCGGGACGACGCGGGGCGCTACCTGCTGCTCCGCCACCGGCTGTGGTCCGGGAGTCGCCCGTGGGGGCTGCCGACCGGATGCGCCCGGAACGGGGAGGACTTCCGGGACACCGTCGTCCGCGAGGTGCGCGAGGAGACCGGCCTGGAGGTCGAGGTGGGCGCGCTCATCCGGCTGCGCAGCGGTTTCGAACTGCGGATGGAGGTCGCGTACGAGGCGACCGTGGTCGGCGGCGAGCTGGAGATCGACCCGCTGGAGGTGCTGGAGGCGCGGTGGTGCACCGCGGACGAACTGCCGGAAGGGCTCCAGGAGTCACACCGGGAGCTGATCCAGGGGACCATGCCGACCGCCTGACCCCGCCGCACCTCGTCGTGGCGCGGGCCGCGCCACGCGGCCGTCCCCGCGCAGCCGCCCCCGCACTCCCGCGTGGACCCTGGCCCGTCGGCCGGGACGGGTACGGCGGCCGGGCCGTTGCGGCGGGATGGGAACGGCGGACGAGGACCCGGGACCCGGAATGGGAGATAATCGCAACCTTCTTGCAACAACAGCCCCGGTGCAATAATGCCCGCATGACGACCGGACGCATACGCAGGGCCGCCCTCGCGGCAGTACTGGCCACCGGGATCGCCGCCTGTTCCGCGCCCGGGGGCGGGGGCGAGGGCGGGAACGGCGGCTCCGCAGACGCGGTCGTGATCGGGGTCTCCTCCGAGCCGGACACCCTCAGCCCGCTGCTCGGCTACGGCAAGGACGGGAACTCCAAGCTCTTCGACGGTCTGCTCGCCCGCGCCGCTGACATGAAGCTCAGGCCCGCCCTCGCCACGGAACTCCCCGAGGTCTCCGAGGACGGCCTGACCTACACCTTCACCCTCCGCAAGGGCGTGAAGTTCAGCGACGGCGAGCCGTTCACCGCCGCCGATGTCGTCTTCACCTACCGCACGGTCCTCGACGAGAAGACCAACAACCCGTCCAGAAGCGAACTGGACGCGATCGACGACGTGCGGGCCGAGGGCGACCACACGGTCGTCTTCACCCTGAAGTACCCCTACGCCCCGTTCGCCGCGCGCACCGTGCTGCCGATCGTCCCCGAACACGCCGCCGGCGGGCAGGACCCCAACACCGGTTCGTTCAACACCGAGCCCGTCGGCACCGGCCCGTACACCCTGGCCGGCTGGTCCAAGGGCGAGAAGGTCACCTTCCGCGCCAACCCGGACTACTGGGGCGGGGAGCCGGAGGTGGCGAAGGTCACCGTGGCGATCGTCGCCGACGACGACGTCCGCGCCACCCGGCTGCGCTCCGGCGACCTCGACGGCGCCGTCCTCCCGCCCGACCTCGCCGCCACCTTCGCCGGCGACGGCGCCCGGAAGACCCACGAGGCGGAGTCCTACGACTTCCGCGCCGTCACCCTCCCCACCGGGAACCCCGTCACCGGCGACCGCGCCGTCCGCCGCGCCCTCGACGCCGCCGTGGACCGCGCGGCCATGGTAGAGACGATCCTGGACGGCGCGGGGCACCCGGCGTACGGCCCGCTGCCCCGCCGCGACCCGTGGTTCGACCGCTCCACCGAACGGCCGCGGGACCTCGGCGGGGCGAAGCGGATCCTGGACCGCGCCGGCTGGAAGCCCGGCAAGGACGGCATCCGCGTCAAGGACGGCCGCCGGGCCGCCTTCACCCTGCTCACGCCCTCCGGGGACAAGGTCCGCCAGGACCACGCCCTCGCCTACGCCTCCGACGCCAAGGAGGCCGGCATCGCGGTGACGGTGGAGAGCGCGACCTGGGAGGTCATCGAGCCCCGGATGAAGGACGACGCGGTGCTCGCCGGCTTCGGCTCCGCCGGCGATCCCGACTTCGCCCTCTTCACGCTCCTGCACTCCTCGCTCGCCGGCGACGGCTTCAACAACATGGCCCGCTACGACAACGCGGAGGTGGACGAGGCCCTGGAGACCGGCCGCCGCACCCGCGACCGGGACGAGCGCGAGGACGCCTACGACACCGTGCAGCGCGCCCTGAAGGACGACCCCGGCTACACCTTCCTCACCCACATCGACCACCTCTACGTCCTCGCGGACCGGTGGGACGGCCTGACGACCCAGGTCGAGCCGCACGAACACGGGTTCGCCAGCGGTCCCTGGTGGAACGTCGAGGACTGGCGGCCCACGTCGTGAGACCCGCCGCCCTGCCCTGGGGAGGGATGGCGCGGCTGACGGGACGGCGGCTGCTGTTCGCCGCCCCCGTGCTGCTCGTCGTCACCTTCGGCGTCTTCGCGATCGCCGCCGCCTCCCCGTTCGACCCCGTGAAGGCGTACGCGGGCACCGCCGCCCTCGGCGCCGACCAGCAGACCCTGGACCGGCTGGCGGCCAACCTCGGGGTGGAGGGGCCGTTCACGCAGCGCTGGTGGCACTGGCTGACCTCCGCGCTCGGCGGCGACCTGGGCTGGTCCCCGGTGATGCGGCAGCCGGTGGCGCAGGTCATCGGGGAGCGGCTGGTGTGGTCGGCGCTGCTGTGCGCGGTCGCCTTCGCCGCCGCCGTGGTGGCCGGCACGGTACTGGGGCTGCTCGCGGCCCGCCGGCCCGGATCGATGACCGACCGCGCCGTCACCTCCCTCTCCTACGTCCTGGAGGCCGCGCCGGTCTTCTGGATCGCCCTCCTCGCGCTCTGGCTGTTCGCCCTGGAGTGGGGCGCGCTGCCCGCCGGAGGGCTCACCGACACCGGCAGCGACGCGGTCACCCTCGCCGGAACCCTCCGGCATCTGGCGCTGCCCGCCGGAGTACTGGCCCTCTCCCAGCTGCCCTGGTTCGCCCTCTACGTACGCCAGGGCGTCGGCGACGCGCTGGCGGAGGACCCGGTGCGCGGCGCCCGCGCCCGCGGCCTCGCCGAACGCACCGTGCTGCTCGGCCACGCCCTGCGCTCCGGGCTGCTGCCGGTGCTGACCCTGATCGGCTCCCGCGTGCCCGAACTGATCACCGGCGCGCTGCTGGTGGAGACCGTCTTCAGCTGGCCGGGCATCGCCGCGGCCACCGTACGGGCCGCCACCTCCGTCGACTTCCCGCTGCTCGCCGCCCTCACCACCCTGGCCACCGCCGCCGTCCTCGTCGGCAACCTCCTCGCCGATCTGCTGTACGGCCTGTTCGATCCCAGGGTGAACCTCGATGACATGTGACCCCCGGGCCGGTTCCCCGGCCGATCCCGCGCCGGGCTCCCCGGTTGCCACGCCGGCCGATCCCGTACCGGGCTCCCCGGCCGCCACCCCGGCCGGTGCCGCTGCCCCTCCCGCCGACGTTTCCGCCGCCGGTGCCGCGGCCGTTTCGGCCGCCGGTGGCACGGCCGGGTCCGGCGCCCCGGCCCGGCCGGCCCCGTGGTCGCGCGCCGGCCGCCGCTCGCGCCGCCGCTCGCGCGCCCTGCGCGTCCGCACCTCCGCCGCTGTGCTGACGGTGACCGTCCTCGCCGTCCTGCTGGTGCCGCCACTGGCCCAGCTCGACCAGCAGGCCGTCGACCTCGCCGCCGCGCTGCGGCCGCCGGGGCCGGCACACCCGTTCGGCACCGACGACGTCGGCCGGGATCTGCTGCTGCGCTGCGTCTACGGGCTGCGGGTCTCGCTGCTCGTCGGCGTCACGGCGGCGCTCGCGGCCACGGTGATCGGCACCGCCGTGGGCGCCGTCGCCGGAGCGCTGGGCGGCTGGGTGGACCGCGGCCTGATGCGGGTGGTCGACGCGCTCGCGTCCGTCCCGCACCTGCTGCTCGGCATCTTCATCGTGGCGATGTTCCGGCCGGGCGTCTGGCCGGTGATCCTCTCGGTCGCGGTGACGCACTGGCTCTCCACCGCGCGGATCGTCCGCGCCGAGGTGCTCTCCCTGCGCTCGCGCCCGTACGTCGACGCGGCCGTCAGCGGCGGCGCCTCCCGGGCCCGGGTCCTGTTCCGGCATCTGCTGCCGGCGGTCCTGCCGCAGGCCGCGCTGGCCGCGGTGCTGATGGTCCCGCACGCCATGTGGCACGAGTCGGCGCTCTCCTTCCTCGGACTGGGGCTGCCCACGCATCTGGCGAGCCTCGGCAACCTGATCCAGGACGCGCGGGGCCCCCTGCTCGCCGGGCACTGGTGGCCGGCGCTCTTCCCCGGCCTCTTCCTCGTCGTCCCCACGCTCGCCGTCGCCGGGCTTGCCGGGGCCTGGCGGGAGCGGATCAACCCGCGCCGCCGATCGGAGCTGATGCTGTGAGCACCGGGAAGTCAGTGAGGACCGGGAAATCCGGGCAGCCGGGATATTCCGGGCAGTCGGGGCAGCCGGGGCAGCTCGGGCAGCCGGGCCGGCCGGGGCAGCCCGGGCAGCCCGGCGGTCCTGCCCCCGTCGTGGGAGCCGCCGCGACGGCCGAGGGCACAGCACCCGGGGCGGCCGGGCCGGGCACCGTACTGTCGGTGCGCGGGCTCTCGGTGCGTTTCCGGCTGGCCCGGGGGCGCCGGGTCGACGCCGTCACGGACGTGAACCTCGACGTGGCGGCGGGCGAGTGCCTGGTGCTGGTCGGGGAGAGCGGCTGTGGCAAGTCCGTCCTCGCCTCGGCCCTGCTGGGCCTGGTGCCGGCCAACGCGGAGACCGCCGGTTCCGCCCGGATCGCCGGCCTTGACCTGCTCACCGCCGACGAGCGGACCCTCGCGCGCCGGGTCCGGGGCCGGCTGGTGGGCCTCGTCCCGCAGAGCCCGGCCGCGCACCTCACCCCGGTCCGCACCATCCGCTCCCAGCTGGAGGAGACCGTCGCCGAACTGGCGGCCGTGCGCGGCCGTACGGCGCTGCGGGCCGCCGCCGAGGCCGCCGCCGCGCGGGCCGCGTTCCCGGCCGACCACCTCGATCGCCATCCCCACCAGCTCTCCGGAGGCCTCGCGCAGCGCGCCGCCACGGCCCTCGCGCTCGTCGGGGACGCGCCGCTGCTGCTCGCCGACGAGCCGACCACGGGGCTCGACCGGGACCTGGTGGACCGGACCGTCGACGAGCTCCGCCGCCATGTGGCCGGGACGGGGGCGGCGGCGGGGGCGGGGACGGAAACCGGACCGGCGCCGGACAGCGGAGGCCGGGACGGCGGGGCCGGACGGCGCCACGCTGCCGCCCGCGGAGGCGGGGGCCCCGGACAGGGCGGCGACGGCGATGCCGCGGGCCGCGGCGGCGGTCGCGAGGCGGCGGCCTGGCGGCGCGGCCCCGGCGGCCCGTCCGGGCGGGCGCTGCTGATGATCACCCACGATCTGGCGGCGGCCGAACGCATCGCCGACCGGGTCGCCGTCATGTACGCGGGCCGGATCGTCGAACTCGCCGACGCCACCGCGTTCTTCGGCACCCCCGGACCCCGCCACCCCTACAGCCGCGGGCTCCTGCGGGCCCTCCCCGACCGGGATTTCGTCCCCATCCCCGGCACACCACCGGAACTCGGCGACCTCCCCGCCGGGTGCGCCTTCGCCCCGCGGTGCGACCGTGCGACCGGGCTGTGCGCCACCCCTCCGCCGGTCACCGGCGGGCTCGCCTGCCATCACCCCTTCCCCGGCCCCGGCCCCGGTCCCGGCCCCGGCGGGATGGCGACGGAGACCGTCCCGGCCACGCCGGACCCGGAGGACGCCCATGCTTGAGCTCCGCTCCGTCACCGCCGGCCACGAGCGCCACGCGCCCGTGGTGCGGGACGTGTCGCTGACCGTCGCCGCGGGTGAGGCCGTCGGCCTGCTCGGCCCCAGCGGCTGCGGCAAGTCCACCCTCGCCCGCGTGGTCGCCCTGCTGCACCGCCCCGTCTCCGGCACCCTGCTGCTGGACGGCGAGCCCGTGCGGCGCTGGCGGCACCGGGCACCGCGCGCGCTGCGCACGAGCTTCGGCGTCGTCTTCCAGCAGCCCCGGCTCGCCGCGGATCCCCGGCTGACACTCGCCGATCTGATCGCCGAACCGCTGCGGGCCACGGGACGCGGGGCGGAGGTCCCCGCGCGCACGGCCGAACTGGTGGAGGCCGTCGGCCTCACCCCGGACCTGCTGGTGAGGCGACCGCACGAGGTCAGCGACGGGCAGTTGCAGCGTGCCTGTCTCGCGCGCGCCCTCGCGCCGCGCCCCCGGCTGCTGGTGTGCGACGAGATGACGGCGATGCTGGACGCGTCCACCACGGCCGCGCTGGTGGCGGCGGTGGAGCGGTACCGCCGGGGCACGGGCGCGGCCCTGCTGGCCGTCGGCCACGACCGCACGCTGCTGGAACGGTGGTGTGACCGCACGGTTCACTGGGACGAACTCCGTGGCTCACCGGCACCGGAAGGGGGCACGGAGCGGGCGGCGGCATGCCGGTGATGTGGTGGTGCGGTGGTGCCCTGGTGACGGTGGTGCGCGAAGTGCAGCCGGGGTGCGTGATGTCCAGGACCGTCTGAGGCCGGGTGGCTCGGGGGGAGACCGTGGGCGGATGCCTGGGCACGTATCGGCGGGCCGCCGCCGTGCTCGGCACCGTCGCCGCGCTCGGTGCCGCCGACCGCCGGGGCCACCGCCGGTCCTGCCCCCGGTCGTTCCGCCGGCTGCCCGGCTGCCCGGCTGCCCGGCTGCCCGGCTGCCCGGCTGCCCACCTGCCAGGCCGCCCGGCCGCCCGGCCGCCCCGGATGTCCGGAGGCTGTCCGCCGCACCCTCCGGACGGCCGGCCTCGTCCCGGCCGCGGGGGTCCGTCCGACCGCCGGACTCGTCCCCCGTGCAGGGGCGGTCCGCGCCCCGCGCGTTCCGTGGGCCGAGGGTGGTCCGGAAAGCCGCCCGTACGCCGGTTCCCCACTTCCCCCACGGCCGCGATTTTTCCGGCTTGACCTTTACGTAACGTCAACTTCTAACGTTGTCCTTGCCGGGCGAGAGAGCCCGGAGGTGGTCATGGCTCGTGATACGGGCAGCAAGGGGGAATCCGTGATGGAGTGGTCGATTCAGGACGTCGCGCGTCAGGCGGGGACCACCAGCAGGACGCTGCGTCACTACGGGGAGATCGGCCTGCTGCCGCCCAGCCGGGTCGGTGACAACGGCTACCGCTACTACGACCGGTCCGCGCTGATCCGGTTGCAGCGGATTCTGCTCCTGCGGGAGCTGGGGCTCGGGCTGCCCGCCATCGCGGAGGTGCTGGCCGGCCAGCGTGACGAGTCCGCCGCGCTCCGCACCCATCTGCGCCTGCTGGAGCAGGAGCGGGACCGGATCGGGCGGCAGATCGAGTCCGTACGGACCACCTTGCGCAAGACGGAGGAAGGAGAGGACCTGATGGCCGAGGAGATATTCGACGGCTTCGACCACACCCGTTACGAGGAGGAGGTGGTCGAGCGCTGGGGGCGCGACGCCTACGACAGCGCGGACCGCTGGTGGCGTTCGCTGGGGGAGGAGGAGCGGAAGACGCTCCAGCGGCGCGAGGCGGACATCGCGGGTGACTACGGCCGTGCGGCCGGCTCCGGCGTCTCCCCGTCCGGCGAAGAGGCCCAGGAGATCACTCGGCGCCATTACACATGGCTGTCCGAGGCGGGCACGCCCCCTTCGAAGGAGTACTTCACCGGGCTGGCCGAGATGTATGTGGCCGATCCGCGCTTCACCGTCCACTACGACCGGTACGGCGAGGGCACGGCGGAGTTCGTCCGGGACGCCATGAAGGTCTACGCCGAGCGGCACCTCGGCGACTGACGCGTGGCCGGAGCGTGGCGCCGACGGGGATCACCGTGGCTGTCCCGGCTGTCCCGAAGGAATCCCTCGGAAAGCGGGACTCCCGGAGGGGAGAACAGCGCCCTCAGAAACCGCCGCCCCCGCCGAAGTCCCCTCCGCCGCCGAAGCCGCCTCCGTCGAAACCACCCCCGAAGCCGCCGCCTCCGCCGAAGTCGCCGCCGAAGTCACCGGCGTCGAAGTCCGAGCCGGTGACGTCGCCTCCCTCGGGCCCGGCCCCGCCGTCACCGCCGAAGCCGCCGGCGCCGTAGGCGTACGGGGCGAAGGCCATGTTGCCGAGCAGGGTGCCCGCCAGGAGACCGGGCAGCAGCGCTCCGCCGAAGTAACCCCCGGCCCAGGGGCCGTAGGCCGGTCCGGCCTCCCAGTACGGGCGCCGTCCGTCGGCGGTCTCGACGGTCCGGGCCATGGGCTCGTGGCCGTCCGCGAGCCGTGCCGCGTCCGCCGCGCAGACCGGGACGGAGCGGGGTGTGCCGCCCTCGGGCCGCCACTCGGCGTCCTCGACGGACGGGCCGTGGCGGGGGTCGAAGAAACACGGCGGTCTGCGGTCGGGCAGCGGGGTGCCGGAGCGCCGGGCCTCCAGGGTGGCCAGGGCGAAGCGGCCGTCCTCCAGCGCCTCGGTGACCCGGCGGATGTCCTCCGGTCGCCGTGCCCGGCCGAGCGAGGCCTTGGCGTTCTCGTAGGAGTCCAGCGCCCGGGAGAAGTCCTCGCGCATCGCGTCGCCGGTCTCCGGCGCGCTGGGGTCGAAGCCGATCCGGTCCAGTTCCTCGCCGAAGGAGGTGATGTCCTCGTCCACCAGCGGCCGCACCGTCTCCAGCTCGGCTCGCTCGCGCTGCTCGCGCCGGACCCGCCGGCGCCGGGACACGGTGAGGCCCGCGGCCGTCCCGGCCAGGACCAGCGCGCCCACGGTGACCAGGGTGACGACCCCGGAGACGGAGCCGCCCCCGCCGCCCCCGCCGCTCCACGAGCCGGGCGCCTCCCCCCGTGCCTGCCCGACGGCCTGGCCGACGAAGTCGTCCAGCAGCGCGGGGGTGTCCGTGCCGTGCGACCGCTCGACCGCGCCGGTCAGATTGGCCACCGCGTTCCGTGACATCACGGAGCGGTCGGCGCCCGCGTCGAAGCGGTCGCCGAGGACGACCGCGTAGACCCCGGCGACGCCGGTCCGGGTCCGCAGGTCCTGGAGCAGGGTGCCGGGGTCGAAGGCCGGGTCCTCCGGCAGCACGGCGACGAACACCGGCTTGCCCGCTTCCTCGATCGTGTCGGTCAGCGCCTTGGCGTCCGCTTCGGAGAGCCGGCCGGCGGCGCGCGGGTCCACATGGACCGGGCCCTCGCGCAGGGATTCCGCCACGGTGCCGAGCCCGTCCGCCGCGCGCGCCCCGGGGGCGAGCATCCCGGCGGCGATCAGCAGGACGGCCAGCAGGGCCGGTATCAGCCCGAGCACGGGACGGTGCGAAGTGCTCCTCATGCCTTCGAAGCTACAGGAAGCGGACGGCGAACCACGCTGCCCGGACCGCCTCGGCCCCGCCCACCCCGCCCACCCCGCCCACCCCGCCGGCCGCGCGCCGTCGCCCGGTCGGGGCCCGAGGAGTCGCCCCGCACCCCGGGGCGCACCAGCCTGAGGGGAGGGCGCGGTCCCGGGCCGTCACCGGGCGGCGCCACGACCGGGCAGGAGACACCAGGTGGCACAGCGAAGAGCAGGACGCTCAGGACAGCTCTGCGGTGACGCCGAGGGCCGGACGCGGCTGCGTCATGCCCCTCTGCCCTGCTGGGTCCCCGGGGTGCTGCTCGTTCTGGGGATCCTCCTCGGCGTGCTGGGCCCGCCGGAACTGACCGGCTCCGCGTTCTTCGCGGTCGCCCCGATGATGGCCGCCGCCGTCTACACCGCACCGGGCACGGTGGCGACCGCGGTGGTCGCCGTCCTGGCCGGTGCCTTCTTCAACCTCGTGCGCGGGACCGAGAGCGAGCTGCACCGGTATCTGGATGTCGCCTCCGTCCTCGCCGCCGCCGCGACCTCGGTCTACGTCAACCGGGTCGTGCGCCACGGTCACCGCGCGCTGTCCTCGGTCCGCAACGTCGCCGAGGCCGCGCAGCGAGCCGTCCTGCCCACCCCGTCCGGCCGCATCGGCGGGCTGCGCGTCGCCGCCCGCTACGAGGCGGCGCAGGCGGACGCGGGGATCGGCGGCGACCTCTACGCGGCCCAGTCGACCCCGCACGGGCTGCGCCTTCTCGTCGGGGACGTGCGGGGCAAGGGCATGGGCGCGGTGGGCGCGGTGGCGATCCTCCTCGGCGCCTTCCGCGAGGCGGCCGAGGAGGAGGCCGGGCTGAACGGCATCGCGCACCGGCTGGAGTCGGCCCTCCGCCGGGAGGCGAAGCGGCGGGAAGGGCTGGAGCAGGACGAGGGGTTCGCCACGGCACTGCTCGCCGAGATCCCCTTCACCGTCCCGGACGAGGTGGGGGTCGAGGGCTCGGCGGGGGGCGTCGCCTCGGGGCACCGCGCCGGCTCCGGCCCGGCGACGAACCGGGTGGTGCGGCTGCTCAACCGCGGCCACCCCGCACCGCTGCTGCTCTCCCCGGACGGCTCCACCGTACGGACCCTGGACCCGGTGGAGCCCGCGCTCCCGCTCGGTCTGGTGGGGCTGGCCGCCGAGCCGGACCGGGTGGAGGAGCTTCCCTTCCCGCCCGGCCACACCCTGCTGGTCGTCACCGACGGCGTCACGGAGGCCCGTGACCGGGCCGGCGACTTCTACGATCCCGTGGTGCGGCTGAGCGGCTGGACCTTCGAGAGCCCGGAACACCTCCTCGACGCCCTCGTGGCGGACGTGACCGGGTACACCGGCGGCGGGGCCCACGACGACATGGCGCTGCTGGCGATCAGGGACGGTTCCGAGGACCCCGACGGTCACACTCCGTGACCGAAGCGGCCCGATCCATAACGACTGACGCACGATCAGCGGAAAGAGGTTTCCCGGCGCGGCGGCGACTCGCCCCGCTCCGTACTCCGATGTCCGTTTGGTGCAAGGGGGCTTGACCAAAAGATCAGCCGGGACGGGTTGGAATACTCCGTGCCCGTCAATTAACGTTTGATAACGCAGCGCGGTCGTCCCAGCCGCCACCGAGGGTGGCACCGTGCGCGCAATCGCCGAATCCCGCATGCGCGGAACCAGCACCACCTGCACCAAGGGAACCGGGGAACCAATCCTTGGGGTGAATCGGAACCCTCCATGAGGAGGGGACCGTAGGAGACCTTCCTGCTCCGAACCCGTCAGCTAACCCGGTAGGCGAGAAGGAAGGAAGGAGTGCGCCTCCGTGGCGTCCAGCAGCCCTGCCCCCGGCACCTGGGCCGGTCCGGCCGACTCCGGCCCCCGTTTCGACGGCGAGCCGGCCGGTGAGTGGAATCCCACCGCCGAATCCATCGTCCCCGTCCGGGGCCGGCACCGGGTGGTCAAGCAGCGCGGCGGCGGTATGGCCAGAAGCGGCGCGGTACTCGGCGTGGGCGTGATCGCCGCCGTCGGCGCCGGTGGCATGGCCACCGCGAAGGACAGCCCGCAGGCCCCCCTCTCGCTGCCCGACCTCTCCGTTCAGGACGTCCCCGGCCTCGACACCCTGGTCGGCGGCTCCGACGCCGCCGCACTCGCCAACCGGGCGCCGCTGACTCAGGCGGGGCTGACCGCCGAAGAGGCCGCCGGTGGCACCGACGCCGGCGAGGCGCTGCGCGCCCGCATCATGCGCCAGGCCGAGCGGCAGCAGACCGCCGCCGAGGAGAGCGACCGGCTCGCCGCCGAGCAGTCCGCCCGTGCGAAGGCCGCGGAGGCCGCCTCCGCCAAGAAGGCCAAGGCCGACGCCGAGAAGAAGAAGGCCGAGAAGGAGGCCGAGCGCAAGGCGGCCGAGGAGGCCGCGCGCAAGGCCGAGGAGAAGCGGCTGGCCGAACTGGCCGCCAGCTACGCCCTCCCGCTCTCCAGCTACACCATCACCTCCAGCTTCGGCGCGTCCGGCTCGCTGTGGTCCAGCACCCACACCGGTCAGGACTTCGCCGCGCCCACCGGCACCCCGGTCAAGGCGGTGCACGGCGGCACGATCACCGAGGCGGGATGGGCCGGCAGCTACGGCTACCGCATCATCCTCACCCTCGATGACGGCACGGAGATCTGGTACAACCACCTGTCCTCGATGACCGTCACCTCCGGCAAGGTCACGACGGGCGAGACCATCGGGCGGGTCGGCTCCACCGGCAACTCCACCGGCCCGCACCTGCATCTGGAGGTCCGGCCCGGTGGCGGGGACCCGGTCGACCCGGCCGCCTGGTTCCGCGAGCACGGCAAGAACATCTGAGCCGAAACATCTGAGCCGAGCCGCCCGTCCCCTCCACCGCGGACCCCGGACGGGCGGACCCCGGACGGGCGGACCCCGGCCTGCCCCGGGCGAGTGCCCGGGACGGGCCGCCGCGGTGCCCGGCCCCGGGGCCACGGCGCGGGAGGCAGGCGGAAGTTGACCCCCGTGGCGTCGTCCGCACCCCGGCCGGGGCGTCGGGCCGCCGGCCCGGGGAGCCCTCGGAACGTTGTCCGCCGCCCCGGTGAGGGAAGAACGGCCGGAGCCCGGGGCGCGTGTGATGCGCGCTCCCGGGCTCCAGTTCTTACCCCGTGTCCCGCACTCCGTCTGACCCCGTCCCGGCGTGGCAAACCCCGGCGACGGCTCCGGGTTCGGGAGCGGTGCAGGCCGTGCCCCGCATCTCCGTGCGGCCCCTGGCTCCCCGGCCTCCCCGTACGGTCCGGGCAGCACCGCGCCGGTCCGTCATCCCCGCGAGCCCCGGCGGTCCGCTCCCGCCGCTCAACCTCTCCTGACCGCGGGCCCGGTCGGGCCCCGGGTCCGCCCCCGGATTCCTCCGTCCCCCGCGTCCCGGCCCGCTCCCCCGCCGTTCCGCCGAGTGCGTGAACGGGGCCGTGGGGGGCATTCGCACCCACGGATGGGCCCCGGGCACCGCCCGGGCGTGGAGCGGAACGGAGGAACGGGGATGACGGCGGATCGAACAGTGGGGGGAGGAGCGGGAGGGGAGGCCGTCGCCACGGCCGTGCCCGCCCGCCTGGACCGGCTCCCGTGGTCGCGGTGGCACTGGACCATCGTCATCGGTCTCGGCACCGTGTGGATCCTCGACGGCCTGGAGGTGACGGTCGTCGGGAACATAGCCGGCCGCCTCTCGGAGGAGGGCAGCGGGCTGCCGATCAGCTCCGCCCAGGTCACGGGAACCGCGGCCGCCCTCTACGTGGCGGGGGCCTGCCTGGGGGCGCTGTTCTTCGGCCGCCTCACCGACCGCTTCGGCCGGAAGAAGCTGTTCATCCTCACCCTGGCCGTCTACCTGGCGGCCACCGCCCTCACCGCGGTCTCCTTCTCCAGCTGGTGGTTCTTCGCCTTCCGCTTCCTCACCGGCTTCGGTATCGGCGGTGAGTACGCGGCCATCAACTCGGCCGTCGACGAACTGATCCCCTCGAAGTACCGCGGCCGGGTGGACCTCATCATCAACGGCAGCTTCTGGCTCGGCGCGGTCGGCGGTTCCCTGCTCTCCATCGTCATGCTGGACACCGACATCTTCCCCAAGGACGTCGGCTGGCGGCTGACCTTCGCCCTCGGCGTCGTCCTCGGCCTGGTGATCCTCCTGGTCCGCCGGAACGTCCCGGAGAGCCCACGCTGGTTGTTCATCCACGGCCGCGGCGAGGAGGCGGAGCGGCTGGTCGGCGAGGCGGAGGAGCAGATCAAGGCCGAGAAGGGCCTCGACGAACTCCCCGAGCACGCCGGTGAGATCGAGATCCACCAGCGGAAGAGCATCGGCTTCGGATTGATCGCCCGCACCGTCTTCTCGCGCTATCGCCGCCGCGCGGTCCTCGGTTTCTCGCTCTTCGTCGGCCAGGCGTTCCTCTACAACGCCATCACCTTCGGCTTCGGGGCGATCCTCACGAAATTCTTCGACGTGGACACCGGCTCGACCGGCTACTTCTTCGCGGTGATCGCGCTCGGCAACTTCCTGGGCCCGCTGCTGCTCGGCAAGCTCTTCGACACGCTGGGCCGCAAGATCATGATCTCGGGCACCTATCTCCTCTCCGGAATCCTGCTGTTCGTCACCGCCTGGCTGTTCGACGGCGGCCATCTGACCGCGACCACTCTCACCGCCTGCTGGTGCGTGGTGCTGTTCTTCGCCTCGGCCGGGGCGAGTTCGGCGTATCTCACCGTCAGCGAGGTCTTCCCGATGGAGACCCGCGCCATGTCGATCGCCTTCTTCTACGCCATCGGCACCGCGGCGGGCGGCATCAGCGGCCCGCTGGTCTTCGCCCGGCTCACCGAGTCGGGCGTGGTCGGGGACACCGTGCTGGCCTTCCAGATCGGCGCCGTGCTCATGACCCTGGCCGGCCTGGTGGCCGCCGCCCTCGCCGTCCCGGCCGAGCGGCGCTCGCTGGAGGACATCGCCACACCGCTCTCCCAGCGCACCGAGCCCGAACCGGCCCCGGGCCCGGCGAGGACCTGACGCCGAGGACCTGCCGGCTCCGGCGACGGGCTCTCCGGGCGTACCGTCTCCGCAGCCGCAGCCGCAGCCGCAGCCGCAGCCGCAGCCGCAGCCGCAGCCGCAGCCGCAGCCGCAGCCGCGCACGCCGCGCCGGTCGCCGCGGATCAGCCGCCGCCCCGGCTCTCCTGCCCAGGGCCGGGGCGGCGGTGCGGTGTGGCGCGGGGCCGGTGCGGCGGCGTCACCGACCCGCGATGTGCCGGGGAGAGTGCGCGGCCCCCCTCACGGGGTGCACGGCGGCGGAGCCCCCTGCCGGGGGCCCGGCGGTCCGGCGCTCTCCGGCGGGCACGGCCCGGGATGCCCGGGGTCTCCGGGATCTCCACCGTCCGCCCCGGTCCGGCCGGACGGGCCGGGGGGTGCGCCGGGCCGCGGGAGCCCCGCACCGTCGACGGAGCCCGCACCGTACGCCGGGGGGCCCTGAGGCGCGGGCGGGGGCGGGGCGCCCGGGTACGGCGGCGCGCCGGGAGGCACAGACGGCGGGACACCGGTGCCCGGGCCCGGCGGGACGGCCGGGCCCGGCGGGGTGACTGGGCCCGGCGGGTTTACTGGGCCCGGCCGCGCGCCGAAGGCCCCGTACGGCGCCGTGCCCGCCGCGCCCCCGGAGGCGTACGGCGCGCCCCTCTTGGCCAGCCCGGGACCCTCGCCGGCGATTCCGTACGGGCCGACGGCCCCGGGCGCGTACGCCGGGGCGGGCCCGGGGCCGTACACCCCCGCGCCTCCCGGCCCGGCCCCGTACGCCCCGAAGCCCCCCGGGCCGAAACGGGCGCCCGGCGGGTACGCCCCGGCGCTCCCCGGCGGGTGGCCGCTCCCGCCTCCCGGGGCGTGCGGACCACCACCGCCCGCCGGGTGGGGAGCACCGGCCCCCGGCGGCCCCCACCCCGGCAGGGGCAGGGCGCCGTAGGGCATCGCGGCCGCGGCGGCCTGGAGCAGGGCCGGTTGTGACCGCGCCTTCCGCCGCCACAACTCGTGCAGCAGTTCCCGCTCCCGCGCGGTGAAGTCCCGGTCCGGCGCGCCCCGATGGGCCCGGCGCCGCAGGAAGGCCAGTGATGTGGCGAAGGTCTGGTACTCGGCCACCTCGCGGCCGGCCTCCCACCCGTGCGCGCGGCGGGCGAGTCGGCGCGCCCGCGTCCGGGTCCGCATCGACCCCAGCGCGTGGGGCTCGGCCGGCGCGAGCCACCCGGCCGCCACATAGGCGGGAAGCTGCTCCCGGACGGTTCTCAGCGCGGCGGCCCGGGAGCGGACCACCACGGTGGTCATGATCACGAAGAGCGGCACCATGAACAGCGCGTAGACGGTGAGGAACCCGTTCCCGCCCAGACTCGTGGAGCCGTTCCACACGCTGTGCAGCCCCATGGCGGTGGCCAGTCCGGCCAGCGGCAGCAGCACCCGGCCCGCCCGGGCGGCGGGGGACAACAGCGCCACCAGCCCGAAACCCATCCCCGTCAGCGCGGTGAACAGTGGATGCGCGAACGGCGACAGCACGATGCGGACGAAGAAGGTCTGCACCGTGACCGATTCCAGGCCGGTGTTCCCGAGGGCTTGGTCCTCGCCGAAGGCGGTGCCGAGGAAGAGGACGTTCTCGGTGAACGCGAACCCCGTCGCGGTGACCCCCGCGATGACGACCCCGTCCACGATCCCGTCGAAGTGGCGGCGGCGGAAGACGAACAGCAGGAGCAGCGCGGCGCCCTTGGCGCTCTCCTCCACCACCGGTGCGACGACCGCGGCGCCCCAGGTGTCGGCCTCGCCCGCCGAGGAGATCTCCCCGCGGGTGACGATCCAGCGCACCGCGAGGCCGTTCGCCAGGATCGCCACCAGCGTCGCCGCACAGGCGCCCCACGCGAACGCGAAGGCGAGGTTCCGCCACGGTTCCGGCTCCACACGGTCCAGCCACCAGAAGGCCCCCAGCAGCAGCGGCACGGGCAGTACGGCCAGCGAGAGACCGACCACGAACCCCTGGGTGCCGGTCTGCTGCCGTACCAGCGCGAGGATCACCAGGCCGCAGAGCGCCAGCAGCGTCATCGGCCCGCCGGCCCGCACCCATCCGCGCTGCCGGAGCGGGGGGCGCGCCCGGTGCGACGGGCGGTGGTCCCCCGCCGTGGCACCGGGCGGCGGTACGGGGAACGGTGCGGGGGGCGGGACGGACGGCGGCACGGGGGGCAGGGACGGTACGGGCCGGGGAGAGCTGGAGGACCACGGCGGCCCCGACGGTGGCGTGAGCGGCACCGGCGGTGCCGGCGGCGGCGCGGCCGGCCCGGGCGGTGAGGACGGCACGGGAGGCGCGGACGGCGGAGCGGCTTCGAACTGGGGGACGGTGAGCCTCCGTTGACCCGGCTGCTGTGGGGGCGGGGACGGGTGCATCCACCGACCCTAACCAACGCCGCCGCCGGGGGGAGCCTCTTCGCTCAGCGGCGGCGGAAGAGCAGGTCGTGGACGCGGTGGCCCTTGCCGATCCCCGCCCGCTCGAACTTGGTCATCGGCCGGAAGGCGGGCCGGGGCGCGTAACCCCCGCCGGCCGCCGTGTTCTCCAGCTCGGGGCAGGCCGACAGCACCTCGAGCATCTGCTCGGCGTACGGCTCCCAGTCGGTGGCGCAGTGGAACAGGGCGCCCGGCGCCAGCCGCGCGGCGGCCAGCTCCACGAACTCGGGCTGGATCAGCCGCCGCTTGTGGTGCCGCGTCTTGGGCCAGGGATCGGGGAAGTAGACGCGCAGCCCCGCCAGGGCGCCGGGCTCGATCATCTCGCGGAGCAGGATGATCGCGTCCCCGTTGGCCACCCGGAGGTTCGTCAGCCCCGCGCGCTCGGCGAGCGCCAGCAGATTGCCCTGGCCGGGGGTGTGCACATCGGCGGCCAGAATGCCGGTGCCGGGGTCGGTGGCGGCCATCTCGGCGGTGGCCTCGCCCATCCCGAAGCCGATCTCCAGCACCACGGGCAGACCGCCGAAGAAGGCGTCGAGGTCCAGCACGGAGCGGCCGTCGATGTCCAGGCCCCAGGTGGGCCAGAGCCGGCGCAGCGCCTCGCCCTGCCCGGCCGTGACCCGGCCGCGGCGGGGCCGGAAGCTCCGGATCCGGCGCTCGTGGTGCGAACCGGCCGGATCCACGGCCGGCCCCTCGGGGAACAGCAGCCGCCGCCCGGAACGGCTCCCGGACGCCGGCCCGGGACGAGCCGTGGACCCGGCGGGAGCACCGATCCCGCCCACCGGGTCGCCCGCCGGCCCGTCCGCACATCCGGCCGCAGGCTCGGCGGAGGTGGGGGCGGGGGTGGGGGCGGGGGGCACTGGGGGCACGGGCGCGACGGCAGGCCGCTCGGGTGCGGAGGGGGACGGGCGCTGGTGGGACTCGGACACAATGCCCCCGATTCTACGGCCCACCCCGGCCCCGGCCGCCGGGCCCGTCCGCGAGCCCGGGGGCCTGACCCCCGCCTCCGGTCTCACCCCGCCTCCGGCCGTACCCCGGCCCGCGGCTCCCCGCCCTGCCGCCGCGGCGGCTCCGGCGCCGGCTCGGATCCGGTGTGCCGCCCCGGGCGGGCGGTCCCGCCCGGCCCGCCGCCCCCGGGCGCCGACCCGCGCCGATCAGACCTGTATCGCCCCCAGGGCGGCCAGTGCGCGGCGCGCCACCTCACGTCCGATGGGTAGGGAGGCCGTCGCGGCGGGTGAGGGAGCGTTGAGCACATGGACGGTGCGGGGCGCCTCGGCGAAGAGGAAGTCGTCCACCAGCGAGCCGTCCGGGAGCACCGCCTGGGCCCGGACCCCGGCCGGTGCCGGGACGAGGTCCTCCGGGGAGACCTCCGGCAGCATCCGCCGCACCGCGGCCGTGAACGCGCGCCGGGACAGTGACCGCCGCAGCTCGCCGGCCCCGTACCGCCAGTGGCGGCGGGCCAGCCGCCAGGCGCCGGGGAACGCCAGCGTCTCCGCGAACTCGGTGGGGCGGAACGCTCTCCCGGTGTAACCCTCCCGCGCCGGTGCGGGCACGGCGTTCGGCCCGACGTGCACCTCCCCGTCGACACCGCGGGTGAGGTGCACGCCCAGGAAGGGGAAGGCCGGGTCGGGCACGGGGTAGACCAGCCCGCGGACGAGGCCGGGACGGCGCAGCGTGAAGTACTCGCCCCGGAAGGGGATGATCCGCATGCCCGGGTCGTCACCGGCCAGCCGCGCCACCCGGTCGCTGTGCAGCCCCGCGCAGTTCACCAGGGCACGGGCGCGGACCACCGTGCCGTCGGCCGTCCGGACCGTCACCGAGCGGGCGTCCCGGCCGACGGACCGCACCTCCGTCCCGTAGCGGACGCGCGCGCCCCCCTCCGCCGCGAGCGCGGCCAGCCGGCGGGCGACGGCCCCGAAGTCGCAGACGCCCGTCGTGCCGACGCGGATGGCGGCCAGCCCGCGCACCGCCGGTTCGTACTCCGCGATCTGGGCGGGGCCCAGCTCGCGCACCGGTATGCCGTGCTCCCGGCCGCGCTGCACCAGAGCGTGCAGCCGGGGGAGTTCCGCCCGCTCGGTGGCGACGATCAACTTGCCCGTGACCTCGTGCTCCAACCCCTGCTCGGCGCAGAAGCGCACCATCTCCTCCGCGCCCCGCACCGCGAAGCGCGCCTTGAACGAGCCCGGCGGATAGTAGATCCCGCTGTGGATCACGCCGCTGTTCCGGCCCGTCTGATGACGCGCCGGGCCCGGCTCCTTCTCCAGCACCAGCACATCGGTACCCGGCGCTTCACGAGTGATCGCATACGCCGACGACAGACCGACGATCCCGCCGCCGATCACCACCACGTCACAGTCGTACGACACCGCCCCCACCTCCCCGCTCGGCGCTGCCGCTTCAGATGATGCCCGGGCCCACTGACAACAACCCCGAAACAAGGGGGCGACCGCCCGCCGTCCGGGGCCGGCGAGGGGGCGAAACCGGACGGGGGACACCCCGGCACGACCGCCGGGCCCACCGGAGCCGCGCGGGAACGCGGGCCCCGCCCGGAGCCGGAGGTCCCGCCCGGGGCGGAGACCCGGCGCGATGCCCGGCCGGACGCCGCACCCGCCGGGCGGAGCCGCCGCTCCGCCCGTACGCCCGCCCTACGCCTGGGTCACCAGCAACGGCCGGGCCCGCTCGCGCAGTTCGGCCACGCGCGGCTCGTCCCCGTACGGCTCCAGCCGGTGCAGCAGGTCCCGGACGTACTCCTTGGTGCGCGCGGAGGAGATCTTCCCGGCCACCTCCACCGCCCGGGCGCCCTGGGCGCAGGCGGCGTCCAGGTTCCCGGACTCCAGTTCGGCGACGGCGGCGACGACCAGCCGCAGCCCGTGGGAGCGGACGAACTCCTCCGTCGGGTGGGAGAGGGCCTGCTCGGTGAAGCGGCGCACCTGCCGCGGCACCTTGAGATCGCGGTAGCACTCCGCCGCGTCCGCCGCGAACCGCCCCTCCGAGTAGAAGCCGAGCCAGCTCGGGTCCTGATCGCCCGCGCGTGAACGCTCCAGCCAGCCCTCGGACGAGCGCAGCGCCGCGCCGGCGGCCGGGGAGTCGCCCGCCTTCGCGTGCGCCCGCGCCTCGACGAGGCGGAAGAAGCTCATCGTGCGCGCGGTGGCCAGGCCGCGGTTGCGTTCCACCGCGGCCTGGGCGAGGTCCACGCCCTCGTCGGCGAAGCCCCGGTAGGTGGCCTGGAGGCTCATGGACGCGAGGACGTAACCACCGAGCGGCACGTCGGCCGCGGCCCGCGCCAGCCGCAGCGCCTGGATGTAGTAGCGCTGGGCCGCCTCCTGCTGCCCGGTGTCGAAGGCCATCCACCCGGCCAGCCGCGTCAGTTCGGCCGTGGCGCCGAAGAGGGAGCGCCCGACCTCGTCGCTGTAGGAGCCGAGGAGCAACGGCGCGGCGTCCACCCGCAGGCACTCGGGGACCATCGACGAGCGCCAGTCGCCGCCGCCGTACTTGGAGTCCCAGCGGCGCGCGTCCTCGGCGGCCTCGCGGAGCTTGGTGACGTCGCTGTGGCCCACGCGCTGCGGCGGTGACCCGTCGGTGGAGGTGGCCTCGGCCTCCTGGGGATCCCGGGCGGCGTTGCTGTCCGCCGGGGTGATCAGCCAGCGCGAGGCGGGGGTGGCGTAGGCGCTGACGGCGAACGACCCGGCGAGGCTCTGCCAGATGCCGCCACTGCCCGCGCGGCGTCCGGCGAGGTCGAGCCGGTACAGCTCGGTGGCCGAGCGCACCGCGGCACCGACGGCGCGCGGGAAGGCGAGTCCGACCTCGGGGGCCGGGTCGGCGTCGGCGAGCCCTATCTCGTGCAGCGGCACGGGGCGGCCGAGTTTGCTGCCGATGGCGGCGGCGATGAGGTGGGGCGCGGCGCCCTGCGGGACCATGCCCTTGGAGACCCACCTGGCCACCGACGTCTTGTCGTAGCGGAGGGTCAGGCCGCGCTGCGCGCCGAGGTCGTTGACCCGGCGGGCCAGGCCGGCGTTGCTGATGCCCGCGAGGGCGAGTACGGTGCCGAGCTTCTCGTTCGGCCCGCGTTGCTCCCTGGACATGAGCCACCCCTCGACACACCGACGCCCGCCCCGGCCTGGGCACGGGGCATTCGTAAGCCCAGCGTAGTTCCATGCCTCCCGACCGTTAAGGGCCGAACTTCCGGTTGGCGCGATTGTGGCCGTGGCGCGGGGGTGGCGGGAAGCCCGCGGTCCACCGCGCGGTGGGAACGTGCCACCCCGTGGCCGGACGGACGCGCCGTGGCGGCCGGGGCCGGAGCGCCTCGCTCCGGAGCGCGTGGGCGGGCGCACGCCGCGCCGGATCCGGCGGTCCGGCGTACCGGACCCCCCGTCCTCCGTGGGCGAGGGGGGTCCGGGAGGCGGCCGCGTTCTCCCGGGCCGTGCGCACGGTGTCACCCGGCCGGGCCGCTCAAGTCCCCTTGAAATTGGCTGAATTTCGCCCCTCAGGAGTGAGCTTGCCCACGCTGAGAGGCGCCGTTCCCCTGGCCGTTTCGCCCTGCCGGGCCCACCTCACCCCGCCCCGCCCCATCCGTCCGGTGCCGGGCCCGCCCGGTCCCGGGCCCCGGCGAGGGGCGGCCACCGGCGACGCTCCCATGCCCCTCCGGCCCGCGGCGAACCGGCCCTTCCCGCGGCAGGCCGGCGGGCGCCGGAGGCTGCCGGAGTACGGAGGAGCACGCCGGCGGGCGGGGCCGCGGCGGCCTCCGGAGCGTCGCCCGGCCACCGGCGGCATCCTCGGACTACTGTGCAGGGTGACCGCTGTGCACGTATGACTACGTACGTGGGTACCGCGGGGACATGGCGCGGGGACATGGTTGGCCACGGTCTGGGGAGGCGGCGATGCGGTGGTTGGTGGGGTGGAGCAGCGCCGCCGCGGGTGCGTCCCGCGTGAGGCGCGACCCGGCCGGCGTCAACGGTGACGCCGATGTCCACCCCGTCGGCTCCCAGCCGCTGTGGGGAGGGCCCGATCCGCTCTGGGCGGTGGGCGACTGGCGGCCCGACGAGATCCGCGTCGTCCAGGCCGACCCGTTCACCCGCATCGCCGTGCTCGGCTGCTGCGGCGCCACCGACGAGGAACTGCGTGTCGGCCTGTTCGCCGCCCGCGGCGGGGCGCTGCGCCACCTCACCGCCTGGCCCGGCGGCTACACCGCCGTCCTCCAGGTCGGCCGCCGGATCACCGTCACCGGCGATCTGGCGGGCGCCCGGCCCGTCTTCCACACCCCCTGGCGCGGCGGCACCGCCTATGCCACCGCCGCCCTGCCGCTCGCCGACCTCGTCGAGGCGCAACTCGACGTCGGCCATCTCGCCGCGCTGCTGACCTGCCCCGACTCCCCGGAGGCCCTGGGCGACGGCACCCCCTACGCCGGCGTCAGACGGGTGCCGCCCGGCCACGCCCTGATCCTCCGCGACGGGGCACGCGAGATCACCGGCTACGAACCGACCGCCTCCCTCGCCGTCGCCGCCCCCCAACTCGACCCGCGGCAGGCCGTCGACGGGGTGCGGGACGCCCTCGTCGACGCCGTGCGCACCCGCCTCGCCGCCCCCCGGCACGCCCCGGAGACCGAACCGGCCGACCCGGGCCCCGTGCCCGGCATGGGCCCCGCCGAGCGCCGAGCCGCCCGCGGCGCGCCCGTCCCCGGCATAGGCGCCGACCTCTCCGGCGGCAGCGCCTCCGCCACCCTCGCCCTGCTCGCCGCCGGGCTCCCCGGCAACCCCGGCACCGTCCTGGGCCACCACGGCACCGGGGCCGGCGAGCGGCTCCTCGCCGTCACCTTCAACGACCTCGCCACCGGCGGCGGCCGGGAACACGAGGCCGAACTGGAGCGGGCCCGCAGTGTCGCCGCCAACCCCCGGCTGCACCACGTCGTCGTGGCGGCCGGCGAGGAGGCCCTCCCGTATGCCGGGCTCGACACCGTCTTCCTCACCGACGAGCCCGGGCCGTCCCTCGTCGCCGCCGCCCGGCACCGCCGCCGGCTCGCCGCGGGCAGCGCCGACCACATCGTCGGCCACGGGGCCCGGCAGGTGCTCGACGCGCACCCCGCCCGCCTCGCCGACCTGCTGATCGACCGCCAGCGGCGCCGTCTGCTCCGTCCGATGGCCGCGCTCGCCCGGGCCGACGGGCCCAGCGCGCAGTCACTCTTCGTACCGCTCACCGTCTACCGCGCGGCCCGCCGGCTCGCCCGCACCCCGTACCACGAAGGGGTCCGCGACGTCGCGGGCATGCTCCTGGAACGCCGTTTCACCGACACCGGCGGCTACGGCGGACCGGCCCGCGGCATCCCGGTCCCGGCCGCCGAGGCGGGCGCCGTCGACGCCTCCCTGGCCGCGCTCACCTGGTGCCGGCCCGGGCCCGCCGCGCGCTGGCTGACGGGGGAGGCGCTCGCCGAGGTCTCGGTGCGCCTGCACGACGCGGCCTCCCGGCCGGGCACCGTGGAACGCCCCGGACAGCGGCGCGCCAACGCCGCCCTCGCCCGCCACGCGGCGGACCACCGCGTCCTCGAACAGGCCGCGGAGATCAGACACCAGCGGCTGCACGCGCCCTTCCTCGACAACCAGGTCGTCCGTGCCTGCCGCGCGCTCCCCGAGGCGCTCCGCGTCCAACCGGGGGCGCGCGCTTCCGTGTTGCGCACCGTTCTGGCGGGCGCGGGCATCCGCGACCTGCCGCCCGGCTGGGGCGCCCCCTCCCAGGCCTCCCAGGCGGCGGCGGTACGCGCCGGGTTGCGGGCGGGCGTCGACGCGCTGGTCGCACTCTTCGACGCACCGCTGCTCGCCGACGCGGGGCTCGTCGAGGCGCGCGTGGTGCGCAAGGCGCTGCGCGCCGCCGCCGAGGGCGAGCCGGTGCCGCTGGACGGCCTGGCCGAGCTGGTCTCCACCGAACTCTGGCTGCGCAGGCTGATCGCCCGCCGGGGGAGTTGCTGGACGGGCCCGGAACCCCGGCGGCAGCGGGCGGTGTCCGCAGGAGTCCCGGGCACCTCCCGGCCGTTGCTCTGACGGGTGACGGGTGACGGGTGACGGGTGACGGGTGACGGGTGACGGGTGACGGGTGGGCTCGGAGCGGGGAAGCCCGGGCCGGGAAGGGCCGCACCGGACGCCGTCGGCGACCGGGCCACCCCTGCCGCCGGCCGGACCGCCGAGGCCCGGGGCCAAACCCTGCGGGGCGCGCCCTGCGGGGCGCGCCCCGCAGGGCGCGCCCGCGCCACCGGTCAACGGCAGTCGATGCGGGCCTCGGCCCAGTCCGCGAGCGCTTCGGGGCTCAGCCCCCGGGGCTCGACGACGAGACGCAGCGTGGCGCGTTCCACCAGCGGGACGCGTACCCGGACGGCCGCGTCCCCGTCGCGCAGCACGGGTGAACGCCACAGCAGCGCGCTGTCACCGAGCACGGAGAAGCGCGCCGCGCCCGGTACGGGACGCAGGCCGTCCAGGCCCACCCGTGCCTCGAAGGCCCTGCACGCCCGGTTGAGGTCGACCGTGACCGAGGACCGGGTGCGGACGGTCACCCCCACCTCGAACCTCCCCGTCCGGCCGCCCACGGGGCACCGGCGACGGGGGCGCCGCTTGCGGACGGTGCCGTCGGCACCGGCCCGCCGTCCGCCGTGGGGAGGGACGCCGACGCCCGCGGCTCCACGGCGACGGCCGAACGCCCGGCCTGTGGCCCGCTCTCGGGCGGGCCGGTCCTCCCGGCCGTCACCATCACGGCGGCGACGGCCGCGGCCACCCCCGCGACCAACCCGGCCCGCAACGGCCGCCCGGCCCCCGCGACCACCCCCGCTCCGCGCCGTCGGCGGCGGTGCGGCAGAGCCCGTACGTCCTCCCCGGTCCACCGGTCACCGAACGATCCCGCGTAACCGGGACCGAGGACCGCCGACGGCAGTTCCTCCCGCAAGCGGGCGACGGCCCCAGCCGGCCCCGAGCCGGCCTCGCGGCACGCGGCGCAGTTCCGCGGATGACGACGGGCCGCGATCGCAGGGAGGCTCACCCAGCCGCCCCAGCCGCCCCAGCCGCCCCAGCCGCCCCAGCCGCCCCAGCCGCCCCAGCCGCCCCAGCCGCCCCAGCCGCCCCAGCCGCCGGGTCCGGCGGGTCCGGCGGGTCCGGCGGCCGGAGCCCGTTCGGCTCCCGGCCCACGGAGGGAGGAGTAGCGGGCGCAGTTCCCGCCTCTTGCTGCGGCGGCCCGGGCATGGGCCCGGAGCCAGGCCTCCGTCAGATCCGCCCGGGCGCGGCGCGCCAGTCCGGCCGTCTCGTCCGCGCTCAGCCCGAGCAGTGGCGCGGCGTCCGCCGGCGGCGCGCCCTCGGCCACCGTGTGCCAGAGCACGGTCCGGTGGTGCGCCGGCAGGCTCCGGTACGCCTCGACAACGCAAGAACGCTCCGCCGCCCGCATGCTCCTGAGTGCGAAGGCGGCCCACCCGGGCGCTGGTTCCGGTACCCCGCCGCCCGCTCCGGAGCGGGCGGCTGCCCCGGTCGCCGCCGCGTATCCGCGGCCTCCGTTCCCGCTGCCCGCCGTGTCCGCCACGAGCGCCGCACCTTCGGCGAGCTGGGCGAAGCGGGCGAACCCGGGCCGCAGACCATCTCCCTGGCCGGCGGATGCCCAGGCCGCGGCGATCCGCCGGACCGTCGTGAGCAGATGCACCCGCAGTGGCGCCTCCGGACACCGCCCGGCGCGAACCTCCCGCAGTACGTGGGTGAAGACGGCGGTCGTCAGGTCGTCCGCGGAATCGGCGTCCCGGCAGCAACGACGGGCATGGTGGCGTACGGCACCGGCATGACGCCGGAAGAACTCCTCGAAGGCGCGGTCGTCCCCGGCCGTGGTCCGCCGGAGCAGATCAGGATCGGCGGCCGCTTGTCTGTCCGGTTCGGACGTCCACTGCTCAGATGCCATGGCAGGAGCCCCCGTACGCGATGACGCACCCGAAATCCCGGAAGAATCCCCGGAAGAAGAGTGCCACAAGGCCGGGTCACGCCCCAGACGGAACCTCAGAACTCGTGGCTGGAGCGGGGATTCCACTGCTCCCGTGACGCCGCGGAGCGCTCAGCAGTCCCTCCCGCCCCTGGGAGCTCAGACACCCCGAGCACCCGGGCTGCCGTCGACCAGGCCCCTTCCTTCCGGCGGGACCGCCTCGTACCGCCTCGCACCACGCCGAGATCACCGGCCGGCCGGTCCCGGCACCACGGCCACGGGACACGGCCCGTACGGCCGTCACCGCGTCCGAGGCCGCCGGCCCCCGGGCGAACTCGCGACCGCATCCCCGCGCGAGCTCTGACCCAGCGCTCCGGCGCACCAGCCCCCGCACCACCCGCACAGCCCAGGGAGCGCGAGGACGCCGGTGGACAGGAGGACGCGCCTTCCCCGCGATCATCGGTGCACCGTGCCGCCCGGCACGGCCCCCGGGCCCCGGAACATCGGTGAGGACCCGGAAGGCCGCGCGGATCACCTCATGCGGTCTGCCGCGGGCGGAGCCCTTCGAGAAGGATGTCCAGCAGCCGTGCCGACGCGGCCTGCTGCTGCGCCGCGTCCGGAAGAGCGGGCGCCGCGGTGGCTATGACCAGCAGGACATCGGCGACCGTGACATCCCCGCGCAGCTCACCGGCGGCGCGGGCCCGGTCGACCAACTGCCCGACGACGTCCAGCAGGGCGGCCACCCCCGGGTCGTCCTCCGGCTGGGGAGTCCGCTCGACGAGCCGCAGCTCGGGCTGGCCCGGTTCCTGCCCGCCCGCCGGCTGCCGCTGGTGAGGCACCCGCACGGTGCCCGCGCCGTCCGCCTCGGCATCCGGTCCGACACTCACCCGGAGGATCTGCGGCGGCAGCAGCCTCCCGGCACCGGAGGCGACGGAGGTGCGCAGGAAGCGGGAGAGTGCCGACCAGGGCTCCTCCTCCTGGCCCAGCGCCGTCCGCGCCTGCTCCGTGAGACGCGCGGTCTCCTCCTCGGCTATCCGGCGCACCAGTACGTCCTTGCTGGGGAAGCGGCGGTAGACCGTCCCCACGCCCACCCGGGCCCGCCGGGCGACGTCCTCCATCGGGGCCCCGTAACCGAGTTCCCCGAATACTTCCCGCGCCGCGCGCAGCACGTGCTCCAGGTTGCGCTGGGCGTCGACCCGCAGCGGTGCCGAACGGGCCGCTCCGAGGACGTCCGTGGCGGCCGGGACGACCCGTGAGCCGCCGTCCGAGCCGGTCGCGACAGCGGCGGGCCATTGAGAGCTCTGCCTGTGCATGTTTTCCCCCGGTGATGACGTCTCCCCCCGGAGACTCCCCGTCGTTTGGCGCCGGGCGGCGGTCTGGCTCCCCCGGCGGGATACGAACATAGTTGAGCCCAGGCCCGGAAAGAAGAGGGCAGTTCAGCACAGACCGCCCCCCGGCCGAAGCGGATTGCCGCCCGGAGCGGAGCCCGGAACGTCCCACCACGGACACCCCCACGCTGACCTGCGTGCCTTGTGCCCGACCTACCGGAACACGCCCTTCCGTTGATCACGGCGTGGCAGTCATACATTTCGCGGGGCCTGTGGACAAACGGCCGACGCCGGTGCCTCATGGGAGGGTGCCGTGCTTCCCGGGAAGCGGGCGCGGACGAACGACATCGCGAGGAGACCCTCTGTGACGGAACCGGCGCGCATTCTCGTGGTCGGCGGCGGCTGTGTCGGGATGTACACGGCGCTGCGGCTCAAGCGGAGGCTCAAACGCGACGAGGCGCTGGTCACCGTGGTCGATCCCGAGCCGTACATGACCTACCAGCCCTTCCTGCCGGAGGCCGCCGCGGGCTCGATCTCACCCCGCCACGTCGTCGTGCCCCTGCGCCGCGTGCTCCGCGGGTGCCAGGTCGTCGTCGGCGAGGTCACGGCCCTCGACCACGCCGCGCGCAGCGCGACCGTGCGCACCCTCGCCACCGCGGAGGAGGGCAGCCCGCCGGTGGAGATCGGTTACGACGAGCTGGTCCTCGCCCCGGGCTCGGTCTCCCGCACCCTCCCGGTCCCCGGTCTCGCCGAGTTCGGCATCGGCTTCAAGACCGTCGAGGAAGCCATCATGCTCCGCAACCACGTCCTCGAACAGCTCGACATCGCCTCCTCCACCCGGGACCCCGCCCTCCGCGACGCCGCGCTGACCTTCGTCGTCGTCGGCGGCGGCTACGCGGGCGTCGAGGCGATCGCCGAGCTGGAGGACATGGCCCGCTACGCCCTGCGCTATTACCACAACGTGGAACCCGAGGACATGAAGTGGGTCCTCGTCGACGCCGGCGAGCGCATCCTGCCCGAGGTCGGCGAGGAGATGGGCGGCTACGCCGTCCGCGAACTGCGCCGCCGCACCATCGACGTGCGCCTGGGCACCCGGCTCGCCTCCTGCGAGAACCGGGTCGCCGTGCTCAGCGACGGTTCGCGGCTGCCCACCCGGACCCTGGTGTGGACGGCCGGCGTCAAGCCGCACCCGGTCCTCGCCGCCATGGGGCTGCCGCTGGACGGGCGCGGGCGGCTGAGGTGCGGCGCGGACCTCCGGGTCGAGGGCACGGAGCACGCCTGGGCGGCCGGGGACGCCGCCGCCGTGCCGGACCGCACCGCCACCACGCCCGGCGCGCTCTGCGCCCCCAACGCCCAGCACGCGGTGCGCCAGGCCCGCACGCTCGCCGACAACCTGGTGGCGCACCTGCGCGGCGGACGGACCGAGGAGTACCGGCACGCGCACGCGGGCTCGGTCGCCTCGCTGGGACTCCACAAGGGCGTCGCGCAGGTGTACGGAAAGAAGATCAAGGGTTACCCGGCGTGGTTCATGCACCGCGTCTATCACCTGAGCCGGGTACCGACCTTCAACCGCAAGGCCCGGGTGATCGCCGAATGGTCCCTCGCCGGTCTCTTCAAACGGGAGATCGTCTCCCTCGGCTCGCTGGAGCACCCACGGGCCGAATTCGAACTCGCGGCCGGGGCAGACCAGTTGCGTGACCGCTGATGACCCGGGCGGCGGCGGCCCCTGGAACTTACCGGCCGGTGGGCTCGTCTGACGGATGTCATCCCGGTCGGTCACACTGGGCAGGTGACCAACCGGGCCCGGCTCTTCCCCGCCAGGAGCACCGCGGCCTCCCGCGCCGGGAGGACCGCGAGCGCCGACTCCGCGCGGCCCCGCCCTTCCCCGAGTCCCACCGAACCACGAAAGCAGCGGCACACCCCGGCCGGTCCGCTGACCCGAAGCGACATCACGAGGCAAATCTCAGTGAACTTCACGCGCTGGAGCGCCCGTCTCCCCGGTACACAGCGACGCGCCGCGGTGCGGTCCGGCCGCGGCCCGGGCCCGCAGACCCCGCCCGACGGTGCCGCGCCGGCCGCCGGGAAGGACGGGAAGGACGGGAAGGAGCGGCCGGATCCACCGTCGCGCGCGGACGGCGCCGGACCGGGCGTCCCGGGCCTGCCGCCCCCGCGGGACTCGCTCGCCCGAGACGTCCTGGACCAGGTCCCGGGCCTCGTGGCGGTGGTCCACGGCCCCGAACACCGGATCGCCTACGTCAACCGGGCGTATACGACGGTCTTCGGTGACCGTCCCGTCGGCGGCCCCGCCGGGGACGCACTGCCGGAACTCTCCGAACTCGGGCTCCTGCCGGTGATGGACCAGGTGCTGCGCAGCGGTCGCCCCCGGACGGTCCGGGCACACCGTACCCACGGACCCGCCGGTGCGGGGCACTACACCTTCACCTGCACCCCTGTCGAACTGTCGGCCACCGACGGCGAATCCCCCACCGGCGCCCTCCCCGCCGACCAGCCGCGTGTCCTCGCCGACGGCGCTTCCCCCGGCGCGACGGACGGCGGTTCCGGCGCGGTGGAAGGGGCGCCGCCCGACGGAAGGCGCGCCCCCGCCACCCTCGGCCGCGCCGACGGTGTGGGCGGCCTCGACGGCCTGCACCGCCTTGACGGTGTGGACGGTGAGGATGGTGTGGACGGGGTGGGCCGCCGCAGTGGCGGTGTCGGCGGTGACGGCGCCCGGCTCCCGCACGCCCCGGCCTCCCCCGCCGCGTCCACCCGCCGCAGGGGCGTCATGCTCTTCGCCACCGACGTCACCGACCAGGTCGAGGCGGCCGAACGGCTGCGGACGAGCGAGCGCCGCCAGCGCGAAACGGCCGTCACCCTGCAGCGCAGTCTCCTCCCGCAGAAGCTCGAACAGCCGGACGACCTGCGGGTCGCCGCCACCTACCGGCCCGGCGGCACCGACGAGGCGGTCGGCGGCGACTGGTACGACGTGATCACCCTCGGCGCGGGCCGGACGGCCCTGGTCATCGGGGACGTGATGGGCCGCGGCGTCCGCGCCGCCGCCGTGATGGGCCAGCTCCGCACCGCCGTGCGGGCCTACGCCCGCCTCGACCTGCCGCCGCACGAGGTCCTCCAGCTTCTCGACGGTCTCGCCGCCGAGATCGACCCGAACCAGATCGCCACCTGCCTCTACGCCGTCCACGATCCCAACGAGAACCGCCTGGTCCACTCCTCCGCCGGCCACCTCCCGATCATCGTCCGCGACGCGGACGGCACCGTGCGCCGCGCGGCCGAGCCCACCGGCCCTCCCCTCGGCACGGGGGGCTGGGTGCACACCTCCGGTTCGCTCGAACTCGGAGCGGGCTCCACCGCGGTGCTCTACACCGACGGACTCGTCGAACGCCGTGACGCCGACATCGACCACGGCATCGCTGCGCTCGAGCAAGCGCTCGCCTCGGCCGACGGGCCCGCCCGCGCGGTCTGCGACCGGCTGATCCACGCCCTCGGCGTCACCGCCGACCACGACGACGACGTCGCCGTACTCGTCCTCCAGCATCCGATGCGCACCGGGCCGGACGCCGAGCTGTTCCACAACGCGGCGCTCGACCTTCTCGGCGGCGTGGAAGCGGCCCCCCGCGCCCGGGCCTTCGCTTCCGGAGTGCTCACCAGCTGGCGTTTCCCCGACGATCTGCACGACCTCGGCGTGATGGCCGCCAGTGAACTCGTCGCCAACTCGCTCCAGCACGGCACGCCCCCCATGCGCCTGCGGCTGCGCCGTACGGACCGGCGCCTCATCGTCGAGGTGACGGACGGGGACGACCATCTGCCGCGCCGCCGCCGCGCCGAGCCGGTGGACGAATCGGGCCGGGGCATCTCGATCATCGCCACCATCGCGTCCGCCTGGGGCTCCCGCCGGACACCGGGCGGGGGCAAGGCCGTCTGGTGCGAGTTCGCCCTCCCGGACAGCTGCCGCCCGCCGGGCTGAGAGCACCGCCACCGCGGCCGGTGGGCATGTGACCGGCCGGCCGGCGCCGCGGGACCAGCGGCCCGCCGTCGTTCCCACGGACGCAGGCACGGACACGAACGATGAACGGGGTGGCGCCGTGCCGTCTGCCGGACCACCCCGGTGGCCGCCCACCGTGGCGAGTTGACACCCCCGGAGAAGATCCCTACTGTTCTCCGAGTTGCCGACAGCCCCTAGGGGGCGGTGGCAGCCCATCG
>NZ_JAATEN010000025.1 GCF_012034935.1 Streptomyces zingiberis | reverse complement strand
TTCGGTGTTTCCAACCCTACCAGGCGTTCCAGTTCCTTCCGGCCACCATCCGGGGGCACGCAGAAGGCCGAAGTGCGATATGACTTCGAGGAGTTGGAGAGTGCTGTCCGCTTCCGATCGGCTGCTTGCGCCGACGCTCGGTTGCGGGCAGGAGTACGACAGTACAGCGCTCGCGCTCGGCGAAGCAAATCGGTTCGGCGGCGGCACCCGTGTGCCCATCATCTACGCTTCTGGACACGAGGCGCCCAGGCCGCCAGGCGGAACGGCGCTGATCAAATCCCGCTCGAGAGGCTACTCATGACCACCGTGACGTCTCCGGTCACCGGCCGCTCCATCGGACTCGCGGCAGTGCCCGATCCGGTGTTCTCCGACGCGATGGTGGGGCCCGGGACCGCGGTCGACCCCGTGCGTGAACCGTCGGCCGCCGTGGCGCCCGTGGACGGCGTCGTCGTCTCCCTCCACCCCCACGCCTTCGTGGTGGTGGACGAGGAGGGCCACGGGGTGCTGACGCACCTGGGTATCGACACCGTGCAGCTGAACGGGGCCGGGTTCGAACTGCTGGTGTCCAAGGGGGACACGGTACGCCGCGGCGACCCCGTGGTGCGGTGGAACCCGGCCGAGGTCGAGTCGGCCGGCAAATCTCCCGTGTGCCCGGTCGTGGCGCTGGAAGCGTCGGCGGACTCCCTCTCCGATGTCTCCGAGTCGGGGGACGTCACCACGGGCGCCCTCCTCTTCTCCTGGACGTGAGCGTCTCCTGGGCGTGAGCGCGGGCCGTGCCCCGGTTGCACGGCGACATGACATCCACGCGGCATACGGCGGAGACCGGCCGCACCGATCGGAGACGGGTGCAATGGAGACAACGGAGACGACACTCCGAGGCGTCGGGGTGAGCCACGGGGTGGCGATCGGCGAGGTACGGCACATGGGGACGGCGGTGCTGGAACCGCCCGCCAAGCAGATCCCCCATGAGGAGGCGCCGCGCGAACAGGCCAGGGCACAGCAGGCGGTGGAAGCGGTCGCCGCCGATCTGACGGCCCGGGGCAAACTGGCCGGCGGCGAGGCCCAGGCGGTGCTCGAGGCGCAGGCCCTCATGGCGCAGGATCCCGAGCTGATGGCGGACGTCAACCGGCGGATCGCGGTGGGCAGCACGGCGGAACGGGCCGTGTACGACGCCTTCGCCGCGTACCGGGCCCTGCTGGCCGGGGCGGGCGAGTACCTGGCCGGGCGGGTGGCCGATCTGGACGATGTGCGCAACCGGGTGGTGGCGCGGCTGCTGGGCGTCCCGATGCCGGGGGTGCCGGACAGCGACGAACCGTATGTGCTGATCGCGCGGGACCTGGCGCCCGCGGACACCGCCCTGCTCGACCCCACGCTGGTGCTGGGATTCGTCACCGAGGAAGGCGGGCCGACGAGCCACAGCGCCATTCTGGCGCGGGCCCTCGGGGTGCCGGCCGTGGTGGCTCTGCCCGGCGCGTGTGACCTGGGCGAGGGGACGGTCGTCGCCGTGGACGGCAGCACGGGCGAGATCGTGGTGTCCCCGAGCGCCGAGCGGCGGTCGGAGATCGAGTCGGCGGCGGCCGAGCGCCGGGCCGCACTGTCGGCCGTGACCGGGCCGGGCGCGACCTCGGACGGGCACAAGGTGCCGCTGCTGGCGAACATCGGAGGCCCGGCGGACGTGGCGGCGGCCGTCGCGGCCGGCGCCGAGGGGGTCGGTCTCTTCCGGACGGAGTTCCTCTTCCTGGACGGCGGGGACGAAGCGCCTTCCGAGGAGAAGCAGACCGAGGCGTACCGGACGGTCCTTGAGGCGTTCCCCGAGGGCCGGGTCGTGGTGCGGGTGCTGGACGCGGGTGCCGACAAGCCGCTTGCGTTCCTCACTCCGTCCGATGAGCCCAACCCCGCACTGGGTGTGCGGGGGCTGCGGACCCTGCTCGACCACCCCGAGGTGCTGCGAACCCAGCTCGCGGCCCTGGCCCGGGCCGCTGAGGGGCTGCCGGTGTACCTGGAGGTGATGGCGCCGATGGTGGCGGACCGCACCGACGCCAAGGCGTTCGCCGACGCCTGCCGGGAGTCCGGGCTTCGGGCGAAGTTCGGCGCGATGGTGGAGATCCCCTCGGCGGCCCTGCGCGCCCGGTCGATCCTCCAGGAGGTGGAGTTCCTCTCGCTGGGCACCAACGACCTGGCGCAGTACACCTTCGCCGCGGACCGGCAGGTCGGTGCCGTCTCCCGGTTGCAGGACCCCTGGCAGCCCGCGCTGCTCGACCTGGTGGCCCTCTCGGCGGAGGCCGCGAAGGCGGAGGGGAAGAGCTGCGGCGTGTGCGGCGAGGCCGCCTCCGACCCGCTGCTGGCCTGTGTGCTGACGGGGCTGGGCGTGACGAGCCTCTCCATGGGGGCGGCCTCCCTGCCGTACGTGCGGGCGACGCTGGCCAAGCACACCCTCGCCCAGTGCGAGCGGGCGGCCGCGGCGGCGCGGGCCGCCGACACCGCCGAAGAGGCCCGGCGCGCGGCGCAGGTGGTGCTCTCCGGCGAATGATCGCCTGCCCCCGGAGCGGCCGGCGGGACCGGGCGCTCCGGTCACGGCGCCGGTGCCGGCCGGGGGAAGGACGAGCGGCGTCCCAGGGGGCGGTGGCGCAGTGCGGCCACCGCCCCCGCCGCTCAGGGGGTGTCCGGTGGGCAGCAGGGCTCCGGTTCGGGGAGGGGGAGCCCCGGAAGGTGGTCGACGCCCGGCTCGGGAGGGACGGGTTCGCCGGTCTCCGGGTCGGTGCAGTAGGCCGTGAACACCTCGGCCGCCGTCAGCGGCCGCGGCCAGCCGTCGCGCAGGGACCAGCCACGGACCCGGTCACGGCCGCCGGGCACCAGGGTGCGCAGGACGATGCCGCCGGGAACGCCGGTGGCGAGGCCCGCGGCGAGCACCGTACAGAACAGGAGGGTGTCCCCCTCGGAGCCGCCCGGCGTACCGGGCCGTGGTGCTCCGTCCCCGTCCCTCCCGGCCCCCTCCGCTCCGCCCGGGACGGCTGCCCCGCCGGGCCCGCCGGCGTGGAGGACCGCCGTGAGCGGGGCCGGTCCGGCGGGCACGCTGCAGACCAGGTGGTGGGCGCCGGGGCCGGCGGCGCCGACGAGCGCGGTCAGGGCCGCGGTGGCCCGGGCACAGGCGGTGCGGCCGAGGTCCTCCCCGCAGCGCGGGCAGTCACCGGCGGTGGCGAGCAGCAGGGTGGCGAGTTCCAGTCCGGCGCGCCGCTCGGCCGCGTCGACCAGGAGGGGCAGCAGCAAAGGGAGCGGCTTGCCGTCGTAGGGGACGGTGGCTCCGGCCGACGCGATCTCCGCCGTGTACCGGGCGCGGCTGCGGGGGTCGGCGGGGTCGAGACCGCGTTCCTCGCAGTGGGCGTGGAAGCGGACGGGGTCGAACAGGGCGATCGTGGTGTGGCCGTCCCTCGCGGCCAGGATCCGGAGCAGTTCCTCCGTCGTCCGGAGATAGGCGTGGTGGCCTTCGAGTGTGGCGAACGGTGGGTAGCCGCTCATCGCGGCGAAGTCCTCCTCGTCGGCCAGCAGGGCCACGGTGCTCCCCACCTCGGAGAGCAACGGGTGGCGGTTGCCGGCGGCGGGCTTGCGGTGATTCCTGGACGCGGCCATGTCTCCCCCTCGGTTACGGTCGGTTCGCACGGGAACCGGATTGCTCACCGAACGTAACCGAGGGGTCTGACAACGGGACCTCCCGGGACCGTCGGGGCCGCGAGAGGGGCCCCCGAGAGAGCCGGGGAGATCCGGTGCCCGGAGGGGATCAGGGGTCAGGGGCCGGTTTCGGCGCGCCGGCCGGCGAGACGTCCGTAGAACCGGAGGAGTTCGAGGTCGTCCACCGAGCCCGGGTTGACCGCCTTGTCGAGGTCGACGCCTTGCAGCAGCCGTTTGACGGGGACCTCGATGCGCTTCCCCGTGAGGGTGTGCGGCACGCCGGGAACTTCGATGATCTCGTCCGGGACATGGCGCGGTGAGAGGTGTTCGCGCACGGCGACCCGGATCTTCTCGCGGAGGGAGTCGTCGAGCACGGCGCCCTCCGCGAGATGGACGAAGAGCGGCATCCAGTAGCCGCCGTCGGGTTGCTCGACGCCGATGACGAGGGACTCGCGGATCTCGGGGAGGCGTTCGACCGCCTCGTAGATGTCGGCGGACCCCATCCGGACGCCCTGCCGGTTGAGGGTGGAGTCGGAACGGCCGTGAATGATCACGGAGCCGCGGGAGGTGACGGTGATCCAGTCACCGTGGCGCCAGGTGCCGGGGAACATCTCGAAATAGCTGTCGCGGTAGCGGGTGCCGTCGGGGTCGTTCCAGAACCGGACCGGCATGGAGGGCATCGGGTTGGTCACGACCAGCTCGCCGACCTCGTCGGTGACCGGCTCGCCCCGCGGGTCCCACGCCTGGAGATCGGTGCCCAGGCAGGGGGCCTGCAGTTCGCCGGTGTGGACGGGAAGCGTGGGCACGGCACCGGCGAAGCAGCTGCAGACGTCGGTGCCGCCGCTGACGGAGGCGATCCACAGATCCTCGGCCACCTCGTCGTGGATCCAGCGGAAGCCGTCGGGCGGCAGAGGTGAGCCGGTGGTGGCCACGCACTTCACCCGGGAGAGGTCGTGGTCCCGGCCAGGGCGGACGCCGGCCTTGCGGCAGGCCATGACGTAGGCCGCGGAGGTGCCGTGGAAGGTGGCGCCGGAGCGTTCGGCGACGCGCCACTGGGCGCCGGTGGAGGGGTGGCCGGGGCTGCCGTCGTAGAGGACCACGGTGGTGCCGGTGAGCAGGCCGGAGACGAGGAAGTTCCACATCATCCAGCCGGTGGAGGTGTACCAGAAGAAACGGTCACCGGGGCCGAGGTCGCAGTGGAGGCCGAGCTGCTTGAGATGTTCGACGAGGATGCCGCCCTGGGACTGGACGATGGCCTTGGGCAGGCCGGTGGTGCCGGAGGAGTACAGCACCCACAGCGGGTGGTCGAAGGGGACCGGCTCGTAGACGGGTTCGGCGTCGCCGGAGGTGACGGCCTCCCACTCCAGGGCGCCCTCGGGGGCGGGGGTGCCGAGCAGCGGGACGTGCACCACGGCGCGGAGCGTGGGCAGCTCGGCGCGGAGTTCGGCGACGACCGCGGCACGGTCGTGCGTCTTGCCGCCGTAGCGGTAACCGTCGGCGGTGACGAGGACGACCGGTTCGACCTGCTGGAAGCGGTCGAGGACGCTGCGGGCCCCGAAGTCGGGGGCGCAGGAGGTCCACACGCCGCCGACGGCGGCCGTGGCCAGCAGGGCGACCGCCGCCTGCGGGACGTTGGGGAGATAGCCGCTGACGCGGTCGCCGGGGCGGACGCCCAGGCGCCGCAGCTCGGCGGCGAGCGAGCCGACCTGGCGGCGGAGCTCGGCCCAGCTGACGGGGCGGGGCTCATGGCTCTCGTCGACGTGCAGCAGCGCGGGCTCACCGGCGCGCGCCGGGTCCAGCGCCGTGCGCAGCGCGTGCTCGGCGTAGTTGAGGGTGGCGCCGGGGAACCAGGTGGCGCCGGGCATGGCCCGGTCGGCGAGGACCCGCTCGTACGGGGTGGTGAACCGGACGTCGAACCATTCGGCGACCGCCTGCCAGAAGGTCTCGAGCTCGGCGACGGACCAGTGGTGGAGGGCGGCGTAGGAAGCGGCCGGATCGCCGGGGACGGCGTCGGGGGCGCCGAAACGCCCGGCGGCCCAGGACTGGAAGCGGGTGAGCCCGGCGCCCTCGATGCGGCCGGGGCCGGGACTCCACAGCGGCTCGGGCTGCTCGGGCTCAGCTGCGGTCCTCGGTGCTGCGCTGTGCGCGGCGGTCATGGCGGCTCCCGTGCTGTGTCCACGCGTCGTGTGCGTCACCGCCACGGGCACGGCCCGGCCCCCGGGATGGTGGCCGGGGACGTGCGCGGTGCGCGGCGGCTGTGCAGGACGATGCCATGCGCGCGCTCCCCACACCAGGGCGGGACGGCCACAGGGCACCCCCGGATGGTGTGCCGCGCCCACACGCCGGGGCCGCCGGGTGGTGCGATGACGGGCCGGCGAGCCGGCGGCGTGACGGTCCCCCGCCCCCGTCGAATGCCGGGTGAACGACGGTTGAACAGCGCCCCGCGCGGGACCGCCGGCTGCCAGGCTGACCGGCATGGACGGACGTGGCCCGGTGGGGCGGGTGGAGGCCGTGGGCGCGGTGCGGCGGGCGTGGTGGCCCCCGGGGTGGGCCCGGCGCGGTGGCCGGGGGAGGACGGCGGTATCGGCCGCGCGGCGGGAACGGGCACGGGTGCCCGGCGCGGCCCTCGGCGCGGAGCCGCTGCCCGGCGGCGGAGTGGTGCGGTTCGCGCGGTCGTCGCTGCTGGTGCGGGTGACGGTGGACGGGGCGGTCCGCTGCGCCTGGGACGGCGCCGGCCCGCCGCCCGTGGGGGCGCCGGAAGGCGGCCGGCCGGCGGCGGACGCGCGGGCGGAGCTGGAGCCGGACACGGACGGCGGCTGGCGGGTGGTGGCGGAGCGGGTGACCGTGACCGTGTCCCGGTACGGCGCCGTGGAGTTCCGCACCCCGGGGGGCGTGGTGCTGCGGCGGGACCTGCCGCCGCGCTGGTGGGACGCGCTGGACCCGGCGGACGGTGGGTCACGCTGGTCGGTGCTGTCCCAGGTGGCGGCGGACGCCCGGTTCCACGGTCCGGCCGGCCGGGCGGCGTGGCCCCGGCTGGGGGACGGGACCTACCGGCTGGGCGGCGGTCCGGCGACGGCTCACAGCGGCGGCCGGCTTCCCCCAGCCGTGCCCGTGCAACTGGTCGTGGCCCCCGCGGGGGCGCACCTGGTCCGCCACGACAACCCCGGAGGCGGCCGGATGCGGCTGAGGCAGGGCGTGGAGGGCGCCGGCTCCGGACACGACCGCCCCGGCACCAGCGAACTGCGGCTCGACGGCGGACCGCTGTGTTTCTGGGCCGTGGTCGGCTCCCCGGCGCGCGTCCTGCGGAGCTGGGCGGCGCTGCCGCGGGACACGGGCCGGACGGAACCGGCGGGCCCCGGGAGCGGCGCGGGACTCCACGCGCCGGGCCACGCGGCGAGGTCCGGTTCTCCGGCCGGCCGGTGACGGACGACGGTGCGGGGTGCCCTCACCCCCAGCGGTGCGGGAGGCTTACGGGTTTCCGGGCAGGCGCGGCTGCGGTAGGGAAGACGCATGCCTCTGGTGTCTCTCCGCGCCGTACCGCCGCGCTCCCGGCGGCGGTCCCGTCCCGGCCCTCGTCCCGGCTCCCGGCGCGGGGGCCCGCGCCCCGGGCCCGCGGTGGCCGCCGCTCTGCTGCTGCTGCTCGCGACCGGGGCTCCGGCCGCGGCGGCGGGGACCGAACGGGCCGCCCAGAACCGTGAGCCGCGCGCTCCCCGGGACTTCACCGACCTGCGCGCCGTCGCCCCGACCGTCCTCCACGACATCCGCTACACCACCCGGCACAACTTCACGGGTGTCCCGGTCGACGGCTACCGGGAGCCGCGGTGCCTGCTGACCCGGCCCGCCGCCGAGGCGTTGCGGACGGCGCAACGTCACTTCCTGGCCCGCGGCCACACGCTCAAGGTCTACGACTGCTACCGGCCGCAGCGGGCGGTCGACCACTTCGTCCGCTGGGCCGCGGACCCGGGCGACCAGCGCATGAAGCGGGAGTTCTACCCGGATGTGGACAAGTCCCGGCTGTTCGAGGACGGTTACATCGCCGAACGGTCCGGGCACAGCCGTGGCTCCACGGTGGATCTCACCCTGGTGAAGCTGCCGCCCCGCCCGGCGCGCCCCTACCGGCCGGGAGAGCCGCTGGTCCCGTGCACGGCGCCCCGGGACGAACGCTTCCCGGACAACTCCGTGGACATGGGGACCGGGTTCGACTGCTTCGACAGTCTCTCCCACACCCTCGATGAGCGGATCGGCGGCGAGCAGCGCCGGAACCGGCTGCTGCTGAAGGAGGGCCTGGAGCGGGTGGGCTTCGTCAACTACCCCCTGGAGTGGTGGCACTTCACCTACCAGCCGGAGCCTTTCCCGGAGGACTACTTCGACTTCCCCGTGGACCGGCGCGCGCTCGCCGGCCCGCCGCACCGGCCGTGACACCCGGGGAGCCCACCGGTGCCGCCCGCCGGGACGGCGTTCAGGTGGAGGCCGGCTCCGGCTCGCCGGAGACGGTGGCCAGGGCGTGCTCGACGACGGAGACCAGCACTTCCTTGGCCGAGGACCGCTCCCGGACGTCGCAGAGGATCACGGGGGTGCCCGGCCCGAGGTCGAGCGCCTCGGCGACCACCCCGGGCGCGTAACGGTCGGCGTCGTCGAAGCAGTTGACCGCCACGACGAAGGGGATGCCGCGGCGCTCGAAGTAGTCCACCGCGGAGAAACTGTCCCCGAGCCGGCGGGTGTCGGCCAGCACGACCGCGCCCAGGGCGCCCTGCGCCAGCTCGTCCCAGAGGAACCAGAACCGGTCCTGGCCGGGGGTGCCGAAGAGGTACAGCACCAGGTCGTCGCGGAGGGAGATCCGGCCGAAGTCCATGGCGACCGTGGTGGTGCGCTTGTTCTCGACCCCGTCGAGGGAGTCCACGGGCCGTCCGACCTCGGTGAGCATCTCCTCGGTGCGCAGCGGCTTGATCTCGCTCACCGTGGAGACCAGGGTCGTCTTGCCGACGCCGAAGCCGCCCGCCACCAGGATCTTCAGCGTCACGGGTTCGACGGCGGCCGCGCGTCGGTGTGCAGAGCGCCCGAAGACCATCGATCTGTTCCTCCGTGTCATAGGGGCCGCAAGTCGCGAATGCTCCCGTGCGCCGCCGCGGGCCGCGGGACACCGGCCGGGTCGCGGCGTGGGCGACGGGCCGGAACACGCCCGGCCGGCCGGGCAACTCCCCCGGGGCAAGGGATCGTTCCCGATGGACTGTAGTCCCGGCAAGTACCTGGCGTGTCACCGCCTCCCCGCGGAACCCGCCCGGGCGCGCCGTCGCCACCGTCAGACACGGTTGACGGCGACCTTCAGGGCCCCCGTCTCCCCCGGGCGGGAGAACACGTCGTACGCCTCCTCCATCGCGCCGAGCGCGAAGGAGTGCGTGATCAGCTCGGAGACGGCGAGCCGTCCGCCGGCCAGCATCCGCAGCAGCGCCGGGGTGGTGGCGGTGTCGACCAGACCGGTGGTGATCGTCAGGTTCTTGATCCACAGGTCTTCCAGGTGGAGCGTGGCCGGCTTTCCGTGCACCCCGATGTTGGCGACATGGCCGCCGGGGCGGACCAGGCGGGTGCAGCGCTCGAAGCTCTGCGGGACGCCGACGGCCTCCATCACCACGTCGGCTCCCAGACCGTCCGTCATGGCGCTGACGGCGCTCTCGACGTCCTCGTCGGCCTGGAGGACGTCGTCGGCGCCGAGCCGCTTCGCGGCGTCCAGGCGGGAGGGGGCCAGGTCGACCACGACGATCCGGCCGGGCGAGTACAGCCGCGCCGTGACGACGGCCGCCAGGCCGATCGGCCCGGCACCCACGATGACCACCGTGTCACCGGGGGTCACCCGGCCGTTGAGGACGCCCACCTCGTGTGCGGTGGGCAGGATGTCGGCGAGGAGGACCGCCTGCTCGGCGGGCACGTCCTCCGGCAGCTTGTGCAGGGAGAGATCGGCGAACGGGACACGCACGTACTCGGCCTGCGCGCCGTCCACGAGGTGACCCAGGATCCAGCCGCCGCCGTTCCGGCACTGGCCGTAGGCGCCCTCGCGGCAGTAGCGGCAGCGGCCGCAGCCGGAGACGCAGGAGACCAGGACGCGGTCGCCGCGCGCCACACCGGCCACGGCGTCCCCCGTCTCGACGACCTCACCCACGGCCTCGTGGCCGAGGACGGTGCCGGGACGGACCTCCGGCACGTCCCCGGCGAGGATGTGCAGGTCGGTTCCGCAGATGGTGGTGGTGTCGACCCGCACGATCGCGTCGGTGGCCTGCTGGATACTTGGGTCCGGGACCTCGTCCCAGGAGGACCGGCCGGGGCCGTGGAAGACAAGGGCTCGCATGGTGACTCCTCCGTCTCGGAGGGCGCCGTCCGGGGGCGCCGCGTTGTTCCTGGTTGTCGGGGGTCTGAGAATCCGGGAGTTCCGGGACTCGGGGTATTCGGAACTCCGGGGCCGGCACGCGCACGGGGATCCCCGGTTTCCCGGACCCGCGTCCCGCCCGCGGCCCCCTGGTGCCCGGGAGGCCCGCCGGGCACCAGGGGGGCGGCGGTCCTCAGGAGTGCGGGACGACGGCTACGGGGGCCCGTGCGTGGTGGAGCAGGGCGTGGGCCACGGAACCGATCCGGGGCGAGAGCGGCGCCCGGCGGATGCGCCGCCCGAGGACCACCAGCGAGGCGCCGTCCGCCGCCTGGAGGAGGTGGTGGGCGGCGGACCCGACCTCCGCTTCCTCGGCCACCTCCACGCCCGGGAACTCCGCGCGCCGGCGGCCCAGCAGGGCGCTGAGCGCGCTCGCCTCGTACCGGGTGATCTCCCCCGCGTCGGGGGCGATGTCGAACGGCGGGTAGGCGCCCACGGCCGGCGGGGTCGCCCAGGTCTCGGCCGGCGGCAGGCGGTAGGCGTGGACGGCGCGGAGCACGGCGCCACGCCGGCGGGCCTCCTCGAAGGCGAAGCGGATCACCTCGTCGCACGGCTGGGCGAGGTCCACCCCGACGACCACCTCGCCGGGGCCCTCACGCGCGGACGCCGTGGCCCGGCGCCCGTCCCCGGCCTCGCCCCGGGGGCCGGGCGGTTCCGCCCGCTCCGGTTCCTCGGGCCCCGCGCGTACCAGGACGGCCGGGTGGGTGGCGTGCGCCAGTGTGGCCAGCGCGACGGAACCGACGAGGAAGCCGCGCACCCCGCCGAGCCCGCGGGAGCCCAGGACCAGCAGATCGGCGGTGTGGGCGATGCCCTGCAAGATGTCCGCCGGGCTCCCGGTGAGCTCATCGGCGGTGATCTTCACCTCGGGGTGGCGGTCCCGGAGTCCCGCGACCACCTCCTCGGGGAGTCCTCCGGCCGACCGGTGCCGGGCCCCGGTGGGGTGCCGGGTGCCGGTGGCCCGGAACGGGGCCTGGAGGGCCTTGGACTCCTTCGGCCGGACATGGACCAGACGCAGTTCCACGCCGCGCAGCCACGCCTCGCCGGCCGCCCACTCGCCGGCCGCCGCGGCCTCGGGTGAGTCGTCCAGGGCGGCGGTCACCGTGCTGTTCATGCGTCACCTCCGGAGGTGAGCGGCCGGCCCGCCGCACGGGCCGCGCCGAAACCCCCCTTCGGTCCCCTGCCGGCGCTGTTCCGGGCCGCCGCGCGGCGGGCCGGAATGTCCGTTCCGTCCCACGAGTCCCCCGATCCCGGCCGGGTAACCGGATCCGGAGCGTCCGCGGGCGGGCCCCGGGCACCTGGGCCGGACGGCGGGACCGATGCCCCCGGACGGTGGAATTCCGCCCCCACCTCGCGAGGCACGTCAGCACGCCGCCACCTCAGCGGTACCGACCCCGCTGACCTGCGGAGGAACCGGGCCCGGCGGCCACGCGACCCGGGCCTGCCGCCCCGGTCCGGCCGGTCCCGCCCGGTCCGGAACGGGCCCGCGGGGCCGGCCCGGGCCGCGGCACGGGAAAGAACGGAGGGGTGGAGGAGTCCGGAGGTCACCGCGCGGCTCCCCGCCCTCGTCCCGCCCGGTCACGGAATCCACCGTGGATCCTCTGGAGGTCGCCGGCATGAACGCTCCTGTCACCCCCGTCACGGTCGGGCTGGACGGCTCACCGGAGAGCCTCGCCGCGGCCGCGTGGGGCGCCGCGGAGGCCACGCGCCGGGCGCTGCCGCTGCTGCTGCTCCGCGTCCAGCCGCGCACTCCGCCGCCGCTGTCGGACAGCCCGTACCACCGGCACCAGGAGGAGCGGCTGCTGCGGGAGAGCCGGGAAGGACTGGAGGGGAACCACCCGGGACTCACCGTCACGACCCGCCACCTCACCCACCAGGACCCGGTGCAGGGCCTGGTGGCGGCGGCCGAGGAAGCGGAGCTGCTGGTCCTGGGGTCGCGTGGGCTGACCGGGATGACGGGTTTCCTGCTCGGCTCCGTCGGGCTGGCCACCGCGGCGCGTTCGGCGCGGCCGGTGGTGATGGTCCGCAACGCCCCGGAGGCCCCGCCGTCGGGAGAGGTGGTGCTCGGCTGGGACGTGCGGCACCCGAGCGAGGCGCTGCTGGAGTTCGCGTTCGGCGCGGCCGGACGGCGCGGTGTTCCGCTGCGCGTGGTGAGCGCGTGGGCGCCGGTGCCCGCGCTGCGCTACGAACCGAGCACGGCGGCCGGGATGAACCTGGAACCCACCGACGACGAACTGGTGAGGGAACGGCTGGAGAGGCTGGGCGACCTGCTGGGGCCGTGGCGGGCGGCCCATCCCGGGGTGGAGGTGGTGCCGGCGGTGCCGCTGGGCAGCGCGGGCCGGGAGCTGGTCCGGGCCGCTGCGGGCGCGAGCCTGGTCGCGGTGGGCCGGAGACGGGCGGCGCTGCCGCTGGGGCCGCGGCTCGGCTCGGTGGCCCACGCCGTGCTGCACCACGCGTCCGCGCCGGTGGCCGTGGTGCCCCACGACTGACCGGCCGCAGGCGCCCTGGGGCCGTGCCCCGTTCGCCGCTCCCCCGCGGGTGGGGAGGGAGCGGCGAACGGGGCGCGGCGGGCCCGAGCGCGTCAGAGCGCGCGGAGGCCGGCGATCACATCCCGCAGGATGGATTCGTCCGGCAGTTCGGCCGGCGGCACCGGCCGGGAGACGCCGACGAGCCCGGCGTCGAGGAGATCGCCGATGAGGACGCGGACCACGCCCACCGGCAGGTCGAGGTCGGCGGCGAGTTCCGCCACCGACAGCGGGGTCTCCCGGGACCGTTCGACGATCTCGATGTGCTCCGGGGAGAGGGTCTGGTCCACGGCCGACCGGCCGGAGTGGAGGTCGGTCCCCATCCGGTCGGTGGCGACGACGACGGCGATGAGGTCGAGCCGCTCCTCCGCGTGGCTGCGGGTGCGGCCGCGGGTCATCGCGTAGGGCCGGACGACCGGTCCGGCCTCGTCGTCGTACCAGTGCCCTTCCCCCAGAGCGCCTCCGCTCATGGCCTCCCCCGTCACCCTCCGCCGGCCAGGTCGTCGCGCGGGGCGGTGCCGAGGTGCGTGCCCACGCGCTTGACCAGCAGCGTCATCTCATAGGCGACCTGGCCGACATCGGAGTCGGCGTCCGCGAGCACGGCGAGACAACTGCCGTCCCCCGCTGCGGTGACGAAAAGGAAGGCGTCGTCGAGTTCGACGATGGTCTGCCGGACCTTGCCCGCCTCGAAGTGACGGCCGACGCCGCGCGCCAGGCTGTGGAAGCCGGAGGCGACGGCGGCGAGGTGCTCGCCGTCCTCCCGGCCCAGGTCCTTCGACGCTCCGGTGGGCAGCCCGTCACGGGACAGCACCAGGGCCTTGCGGATGGTGCCGACGCGCTCCACCAGCTCGTCCAGCAGCCAGCTCAGCTCGCCGGCTCCACCCCGTGCGGCGTTGCGTCCCGTGGCCTGCGGTGAGGTCATCGACCGTCCCCTTCATATGTCGTTCCTGGTGCTGTGCCCCCCGTGTGCCCGCCGTCCCCGGTGGTTTCACCGGAGACCCGCCGGCCGCGCTGCCAGCCGCGCTGGAGGGAAGCCATCCTGGCCCGCACCTCCTCGGCGTCGCGGTCGTCCCCGGGATCCGGGGAGTGCGGGCGGCGCTCCGGCTCCGGCGGGAGGCCGTCGCCGGGGTCCGCCTTGAGCTGGGGGGCGAGGCTGGCCTGGCGTACCCGCTTGGGCAGTCCGGCCGGGCCCGGCGGGTGCGGGGTGCCGCGGCCGCCGGGGCCGGTGGCCGTCCCGCCGGTGTCGTCCCGGTCCGGGCGCTCGCCGGGCGGGGTGCGGCGGCCGCCGTCGACGCTCCGCCCGTGGTCGTAGACGAGCACCGGGGTGCCGCGGCGGGGCAGCGACAGCGGCCTGCCCCGCCCGCCGGTGGTCTCTTCCTCGTCGCGGGCCTGCTGGTGCTGCTCCACCGGGGAGCCGGGGGACGGGGCCGGCCGGGCGCCGGCTCCCGTGGTGGTGCCGGCAGGGCCGGACCGGCCGCGGGGGCGGTGGGCCACCCCCGCGTCGTGACCCGCCCCGCCGTCCGGCGTGGCGGGGGCCGGCGGTTCCACCGGCCCGTCGAGCGCCGGCACACCGCGCCGCGGCGCTCCGTCCAGCTGCACGGGAACCTGCGCGAGCGCCGCCAGCCGGGCCTTGCCGTTCCCGCCCCGGACGGCCTGCCCTCCGGTGTCCTCGTCCCGCCCGGAGCCGGCGGGTGACGCCTTCTCGCTGAGCAGCGATCCGGGGATGAAGACGACCGCCGTGGTGCCGCCGTACGGCGAGGGCTGCAGGGAGACCCGGACGCCCTGCCGCCGGGCGAGGCGGCTGACGACGAAGAGGCCGAGCCGGTCGGTGTCGGAGAGCTCGAACTCCGGTGTCTCCGCGAGCCGGAGGTTGGCCTCGAGCAGCGCTTCCTGGGCCATGCCGAGACCACGGTCGTGGATCTCCAGGGTGAAGCCGTTGGCGACCCGCTCACCGTGCACCTGGACGGCCGTGTGCGGGGGTGAGAAGACGGTGGCGTTCTCCAGGAGCTCGGCGATGAGATGGGTGAGGTCGGCGACGGCGGGGCCGGTGACGGCGAGCCGCGGGAGGCGGCGGACCTCGATCCGCTCATAGTCCTCGACCTCGGCGACGGCCGCCCGGACGACGTCCATGAGCTGGATGGGCTTGCGCCACTGCCGGGCCGAGGCGGCGCCGGAGAGGATGACCAGACCCTCGGCGTGACGGCGCATCCGGGTGGTCAGGTGGTCGAGCTTGAAGAGGTCGGCGAGTTCGTCCGCGTCCTGCGTACGGCGCTCCATGGTGTCGAGCAGGGAGAGCTGCCGGTGGAGCAGCACCTGGCTGCGGCGGGCGAGGTTGACGAAGACCTCGGAGACGCCGCGGCGCATGTCGGACTGTTTGACGGCCGCCTCGACGGCCGCCCGCTGCAGGGTGTTGAGCGCCTGTCCGACCTGGCCGATCTCGTCCTGGCCCCAGCTGCGGCGGGGGGCCTCGGTCTCGACGTCGATCTGCTCCCCCGCGGCCAGCCGGCGCATGACGGCCGGCAGCCGCACGCCGGACATCTCGTGTGCGTCACGGCGCAGCCGGCCGAGGTCACGGATCAGGCCACGGCCGATCCGGAAGGAGACCGCGAGGGAGGCCATCACCAGCAGGAAGCCGAGCACTGCCACCGCCGCGGCCTGCAGCAGCACCCGGGTGACGAGGGGCTCGACGCGCTCCTGGTAACGGCCGATGGCGGACACGCCCATCCGGTCGAGGTCGGTCAGGGCACTCTCCGCGGCCGCCTGCCACCGTTCGGGGTTGACGTCGTCCAGGCCCTCCGGCCCGGCGGCGATCAGCTTCTCCTCGGTGGCGCGCAGCTGGGCGGTCTCCGAACCGGACCAGTATCTCTCGTAACGTTCGCGCTCCTCCGAAGGGACCAGGGGGAGGTTGAGGTCGTAGAGGAGCTTCCGTTCGGCGACGCGGTCGGCGACCATGCGCAGGTCGCCGGCGGACACGGTGCCGGCGGTGAGGGCCGCGGCCAGCAGGGAGTCCTCGCGTGCCAGCGCCTCGCGGGCACGGATCAGGCCGATGTAGGCGCGTCCCTCCTGGTCGAGTTCGAGTTCGTCCAGGGCGTAGGCGTGCAGGGCCAGCAGCAGGTCGTGCGCGGGGTCGACCAGTTCGCCGTAGGCGGCGAAGGCGTCCTGGGGGGCGAGGGTGCCCTGCTCGGCCTTGCGCCGCACGGAGTCGATCCCCTCGACCTCGTCCAGCAGGGCGCCGAGCCGCTGCCGGGCGCCCGGGTCGGAGGCGATCTTCTCGGCGACGCCCTCCCCGGCCAGGGAGTCCCGGAAGCGGGTCAGCGCCTCGTCCGTGGCACCCTCGGTGGTGTGCAGCTGGGAGAGGCCGTCGGAGCTTCGGGGATCGGCCAGGTAGACCAGGGCCTGCCGGCGCTCCTGCTGGAAGGCCTGGGCGAGTTGCTCGGCGGGGATGCCGACACGTTCGATGAGCGGGCTGATGTCCAGCAGCTGTTTGGCCTGGCTGCCGGAGAGGACGGTGGCGAGGGACCAGACGCAGATGAGGGAGGCGAGGGGGACGAGCAGGAGCGCCACGATCTTCCTGCGGATCGACTTCCCGCGAAAGCGCATGGCCTCCCCCACGTCAAGACCGGCTCACCGCCGGAAGTCCGGTTCCGTATCCCCTCTGCAAACGGCGTGAGCCTACTACTGCGAGGGGGACAACTCGAAGACCCGTCCGAGCATCCACCGAGGTACCGGGGAACCCGCGACCCGGAGTTGTCCGTTGATTCCAGGACATCACACCGGCGGCTCCGGTGGAGGGAACAGGGGGCAACACCCGGCGAACGGCGGCATGTTGGCCGGAAAGCGATGACCTCGGGAACCTCTGCCCCTTTCCGGTCGTGATCCATGACGGAGCGGCGGAAGGTGATTTTCTCCACCGCTTCCGTTTTCGAAACGCCGCAAGCCGGGCAGCCGACCGGGTGCCGGGCGCCAACCGCCCGGCCCGGTCCGGGGACCGCGGGGGGAAAGTGAAGGTTTGATGAAAGCACCCACACACGGCCCGACATATCGCGCCGCACGCCGCTCCCAGGAGGCCCGGGATCACGTCATCCCGGCCGGGGCCTCCTTCGACGAGCCCGAGCCGGGCTCCCTCTGGACGGTCGAGCCCGCCCTGCGGCCTCCCATGCCGGAGCCGGTCCGCCGCGCCGCGGTCCGCGCCGGGCTGATCGTCTCCCTCACCCTGGTGCTGGCCATGATCGCGTACTTCTGCACCATGGCCGCCGTATGGTCCGCGCTGCCGGCCGTGCTCGCGACCGTCGCCGGCACCATCGCCGCGACCTGGAGCGTGCTGGACGTCTGGATCACCCGTCAGGTGTGGAACCAGCGTCACGGGGTCGTCTCCCTGCCCAGCAGCACCGCCCGCGCGCTGCGCCGGGAGCGGCGGAGGGCCCGCCGGGCCGCACGGGCGGCGGCGCGGGCCGCCACCCGCAAGGCGCGCGGCGCGGCCCGTTCGGGGGCGCCGGGCCGGCGTCTCTCCTCCGTCTGACGGAACCGCCGCGCCCGGCTTCGGGTCACGTTCGGCCGGCCGGTCACAGGGCACAGGGCACAGGGCACAGGAGGACGGTACGGCGCCAGGCAGTTTCGTTTGGATCATCGGGCGGACCACCGGAGGAAGATGCCCGCGATGGGGATTCCGCCCAGGTGGATGGTGGCGGTCTTCTCGTAGCGGGTGGCGAGGCCGCGCCACTGCTTGGGGTGGTTGACGCACCGCTCGACGGTGTTGCGCTGTTTGCAGGTCTCGCGGTTGAAGGGCCGGTGGCCCGCCGCCGCGGCTGCCCCGACGCAACCGGTGTCTGCGCTGGTCGGCGGGGGCGGGGATCACTGCCTGGGTGCCGCGTTTGCGTAGGTGTCCGCGGATCGCGCGGGAGGAGGAGTACGCCTTGTCGGCCAGCGCCATGTCCGGCCTGGTGCGGGGCCGTCCCCTCCGGCGAGGAACTCGCAAGCGGGCCATGGCGTCGGTGCAAGCAGGTGCGTCACCGGCCTGTCCGGCGGTGAGAACGCATGCCGGAGGCCGGCAACGGTGTCTCAACGGCGCACCCTGACCCACGACCAGCTGATCCAAACGGAACTGCCTGAGGGAACGGCAGGGCCGGACCGGCTGCGTTCGCACGCACTCGTGGCGGAGGGGACCCGGCACGGTGCGGGTTTCCCTCCGCCCCAGGTGCCGTAGGGCGGTGAGGGCGCCGGGGTAACGCCCCGGCCCGGAAAGGGTGCCCTGCCGGGCCGGGCGGTCAGCCGGACGGCCGGGGCTCCCTGGCCGGCTCCCCTCCGGAGGGAGCCGCGGGCCCCTCCGCGGAGCCGCCTGCGCCGCCCTGTCCGTCACCGGCCCGGTCGTCACCGCCGTCGGCGTTCTTCCGCTCGTGGCCTCCGCGACCGGCCGTGCCGGCCCCCTCGTCCCCGGGCGAGCGGCGGTACATCCGGGTGGCGGTGATCTCCCCGTGCACCGCCGCGTCGACCTCGGGCCGGGGCAGCCCGGGCCGCAGATGCTCCTCCACCCGGATGTACTTCAGCCCGGCCCGCAGATCGGCGTCGTTCCGCAACCGGATCACCAGCGGGAACTCCGCGAGCGCCGTGGTGTCGAACAGGCCGGTGGTGTAGAGGAGCTGCACGCCGAGGGCATCCGCCACGGCCCGCTGGAGCTCCAGCAGATAGGTGGCGTTCGCCCGGCCGATCGGGTTGTCCAGGAAGAGCGTGCCCGCGTGGCGGTGACGGTCCCGGCCGCGGTCGTTGGAGCGCAGCGCGGCCATGGTGCAGTAGAGGGCGATGGCCGCGGTGAGCAGCTGGCCGCCGGAGAAGACATCGCCCATCTGGCCCACGGGGACGCGCTCGGCGCGCAGGACCGCGTCGGGCTTGAGGATCTCCACGGCGATGCCGCGCGGCCGGAGGGCCGCGGCGACCCCGCGCAGCAGCAGCGTCATGCCGTCCCGGCGGAGGTCGGAGTTCTTGCGGACCGCGCTCCGCGTGGCCTCGTCGATGACCTCGCCCAGCCGTTCGGTGAGGGTCGCGGCGTCCGGCTCCTCGAAACGGATGCGGAGGAACTCCTGCCCGGACCACTCCCCCAGGCCGCCGGGGAGCCGGGAGAGCCGCTGCGCCGAGCGGAGGGTGGCCAGGGAGGTCTCCACCAGGCCGCGCAGCCGGTCCACGATGGAGTCGCGGTTCCGCTCCAGTTGCCGCAGCTCGTCGGTGAGCACCCGCAGCCGCGGCTCGAACGCCTCCCGCCAGGCGGCGGCGTGCTCGGCCAGCGCCGCCGCGGGCAGTTCCCGGATCTGCTGCCGGGCGGGGGTGTGCACCTGTTCGAAGCGGGCGGAGTTGGCGTGCCGTACGAGGATGTCGCTCGCCTCGCGGACCGCCGCCTCGGCCGCCGAGAGGTCGGCGGCACAGCCGCGCAGCGAGCGGCGCGCCTCCGCGACCGCCCGCCGGGCCTCCTCCGGGCCGCCCGGATAGGGGCCGGCCGGCTCGGCGCCGGCGGGCTCTCCGGCCCGCTCCGGTTCCCGCAGCAGGTCGCGGAGGAGCGCGGCCGTGTCGTCGAAGGCGCCCGCCGCGTCCTCGGCGGCGCGGTGGGCGCGGAGCAGCCCGGCGTGGGCGTCCCGGGCGGTCTCCAGCGCCTCCTCCCGTTCGGCCAGTTCGGCGGAGGCGGCACGCAGCAGGGTCTGGGCCTGTTCGGCGTCGGCCGGGACCCGTTCCCCGGGCAGCTCGGTGAAGGCCGCCCCCGGCGCTCCGTCCGGGCCGGGCGGCGGAGCGAGCCGTTCCGCCTCGCCGCGGTAGCGGCCGAGCCGCTCGCTGGCGGCGGAGGCCCGCGACTCCAGCAGTTGCACATGGGCCTCCGCCCGGGCGGCGGCCGCCTGGCGGGAGGGGCCGTCGGCGCCGTCGGGGCTCTCCAGGAGCTGCGCGGCGCGGGTGCGGACCTTGTTGGTCAGCCGGTCCAGTTCGGCCCGGGCGGCGCTCTCGTCGCTCTCGGCGCGGGCCTGTTCGGCGCGGAGGTCCGCACCGACCCCGACCTTCTCGTAGAGCTGGGACGCGGCGCGGTACGCCTCACGCAGATCCGGCAGGGCGGCGCCGCGGTCCCCGGCGGCGCGGCGGCCCTCCAGCGCCTGTTCCTCGGTGACCCCGGCGATCCCCGCCCGCTCCGCTCGCAGGGTGCGGGCGGTGCGCCGCGCGTCGTCGGCGGCGCGCTGGGTGGCGCGGCGGTCCTCGTCGGCGGCGCGCGCCCGTTCCCAGGAGGCCGCCGCGCGGGTCTCCGCCTCGGCGATCTCCTCGGCCGTCTCCCGCAGCCGCGACTGCCAGCGGGGGCGTTCGCGCAGCCGGAAGGCGAGTCCGGAGAGGGCGTCCGCGGTGCGGCGGGCGCGCTGCGCGGTGTCCTGCGCCGCCTCGCGCGCGGACGTGGCCGCCGCGGCGGCCTCCTCCGTCTCCGCGCGGGCGGTACGGGCCCCGTCCAGGCGCTCCCGGGCCGCGGTGGCCGCCTCGCGCGTGGCGCGGGCGGTCTCCGCCAGTTCGGCGAGCCGGCCGGGCGGGCACCCGGTGCGCCAGGAGGCGATGCGGGCGGCCAGCGTGCGGTCCGCGGCGAGCCGGGCCGACAGGGCACGGATCTCCGCGTCACGAGCGGCGGCGCGGGCCCGGCGGGCGTGGCGCTCGTCGTCGGCCGCGTGCTCGTCGTGCATGGCGGGGTTGGGCGGGACGAGGAAGACGGCCCCCTCGGCCGCGTCCGGGTCCGCCCCGGCGGGCGGGGTCGGGGCGAGCAGCGCGGCGGCGGTGCCGACGGCGACCGCCGACCGGGGCAGCAGGGCGGCGCCCGCGAGGACCTCGCGGGCGCGGGCGTGCGCCCCGGGGTCGGTGACGACGACGCCGTCGACGAGCTCGGGGCGGGCCGCCAGTACGCGGGCGTGGTCCTCGGGGGCGACGGCCTGGGCCAGGTAGCGCCAGCCGGGCAGGGCGGGGACGCCGTGCTCGCCCAGGTACTCGACCGCGGCCAGGACGTCCGGGCCGGGCGGGAGCAGACCGCCGTCACCGAGCGCGGCCAGGATCCGGGCGTCGTCGGCGGCCGCCGTACGCAGGTCGAACAGCTGCCGTTCCGCCGCGACGACGCCGCTCTCCAGCAGTTCGCGCAGCGTCTCCGCGTACCGGTCCAGCTCCTCGGCGGTCAGCGGGGTGTCCCCCTGCCGCGGGGAGCCCGCCCCGGGGACGGGCTCCCCGCCGGCGGCCCCGGACCCGCCGGACGCACCGGACGGCGGAGCGCCGGACGGAGCGGACCGGGGGGCCGGCACCGTGACGGCCGGAGCCGTGCCGGGCAGGCCCAGCAGCTCGGCCAGGCGGTCCTCGGCGGCCAGGGCGGCGGCCGTGCGGTACTCGCCGTCCAGGGCCGACTCGGCGGCCCGGGCGGCGTCCTCGGCGCGGGACGCGGCCAGGTCGGCGCGGGTCTCCTCGGCGGCTGCCGCCCGGGCGCGGTCGGTGGCGCGGGCGGCGGTGTCCCGGGCCTCCGCGGCGGCGGCGACGGCCGTCCGTACGGCCTCGTCGGCGGCGAGGGCGGCGCGCGCCGGGTCGGCGTCGCGCGCGGTGTCGTCCAGCAGACCGGCGCGGACGGCCTCCGCCGTCTCCTGTTCGACCTCGGCGAGCCGCTGGCGCAGATGTTCGGCCTCGCTGCGGGCGCGCTGCGCCGCCGTCGCCGCCTCCGTCGCGCCGCGGTGGGCCGTCTCCCCCTCGCTCTGCAGGGCGGCGGAGCGGGCCTCCTCCTCGCCCGCGGCGCGCTCGCTCTCCTCGACGGCTGCGTCGAGGGCGCCGACGAGTTCGGCAGCGGCGGTCGCGCGGGCCGCGAGGGCGGGAGCGGCGTCCCGCTCGGCCTCCCGGATGGCGGCGGCGACGCGGGCGGACCGGTCGGCGGCGGCCCGGTGCCGCAGCACGGCCTCGGCGGCCTGCCAGGCGGCGAGCAGCGTACGGGCGTCGCCCAGCTCACGCTTCTGCGCGGCCGCGGCCTTCTCGGCCGCGGTGAGCGCCAGGGAGGCGTGCCGGTAGGCGAGTTCGGCGGAGATCAGCGAGGCGCGCTCGCGGGTGTGCCCGGCCTCGGCGACCTCACTCTCGGCGGCGGCGGTCCGCTCGGCCAGCTCCGCGGCGCGGCCGAGCTCCTCCCGGGCGCGGCCGGCCAGCCGGCGGACGAGGACGCGGGCGCGGCGCTCCGCGCCCGCGTGCACCTCGCGCGCGCGTTCGCGCTCCGCCGACGCGTCGGTGATCCGGCCGAGCAACTCCACCGAACCGGCGGTGAAGTCCCGTTCCGCGGTGAGTTCGGCGCGCCTTCCCAGCTTGTGCGCGAAGCCGTGCACGAGGTCGGCCAGGCCGTCGGTGTCGCGGGTGTCGGTGACGGCGCGCAGCAGGAGATCGGCGAAGTCGGAGTCGTCGCGGACCGCGAAGAGACCGGCGGCCTCGCCCTCGTCGGCGTTCATCTCCCGCTGGTAGCGGAAGAGCTCGGGGTCGAGGCCGAGGGCGCCGAGGTGCTCGTTCCAGCGCTCGTGGACCTCCTCCCAGACGACGTCGAGGTTCGGGTACGCCTTGCCGGCCTCGGTCAGCGCGTCGCGGAACCCCTTCATGGTGCGCCGCCGGCCGCGGGCCCCGGAGACGCCCTCGGCGGGCGGACGGACGGTGCCCGACTCCGCGACCGGGAGCGAGTCCAGGCTCATGCCCGGGCCGGGCCGGAAGGAGTACCAGGCCTCGGCGAACTTCCGCGGGTCGGAGGAGACCTGGCGCCCGCGCCACTCGCTGACCTTGCCGGCCACCACCGTCTCGCCGGTGACGGTGTGCATCCACTCCAGGGCCACGTGCCCGCAGTCGTCGGCGAGAAGGAACTTGCGCAGCACCCCGGAGCTGGCGCCGCCGAGGGTGTTGCGGTGGCCGGGCAGCATCACCGAGAAGATCAGCTTGAGGAGGACGGACTTGCCGCCGCCGTTCTCCAGGAAGAGCACGCCCGCCGGGGCCGGGCGGCGCGGGGGGCCGGTGGGCTCCTCCTCGAAGAAGTCCGCCTGGGCGGGCGCGGGGTGGGCCACGGGGGCCCCGACCCCGCGCAGGTCGAGCACGGTGTCGGCGTAGCGCGCGCCGGCGGGGCCGATGGAGTAGAGGCGGACCCGGGACAGCTCGTACATGGCGGCGGACTCTCGTGGGACTCGGGGATCGGAGATCGGGGATCGGGGATCGACGGGAATCAGGTACTGGATCCGTCATGGCTCACGGGCGGGGACCGGGGCCGGCGCCGCCGGCGGCCGGCCCGCCCGCGGTCAGGAGTGGAAGGGCAGCCCGGCGTCGGCGACGAGTTCGTCGCCCGTGTCGGGCGGCAGCAGGCTGGGGGTGCCGTCGCCCACGGTGACGACACCGAGTTCCAGCAGTTCTGCGAGGGCCGCCGAGCCGGCCATGTCCCTCACCTGGAGCTGGTAGCGGGGGGTGGTGCGGTAGGAACCGCCGCCGTCGTCCCCGGTGCGCTGGAGGAAACCGGAGTCGGTGAGGAACGCGACGGCCTTGCCGACGATGCCGGTGGTCGAACCGGACAGCCGGCGGGCGTCCTTGGTGGCGCCCGTGGCACTGCGCCGGGACCACACCCGCCAGGCGGCCTCCAGGCCGGGGGCACCGCTGGCGGGGTCGGTGTTCTCCCCGCGCTCCTCGGCGCGCTCCTCCAGCCGGCGGCAGGCCTGGCGGACGAAGGCGTCGACGCCGTGCACGGTGATCCGGCCGATGTAGCCGTCGTCGGCCAGGTCCTCGGGGCGGGGGAAGGCGAGGGCGGCGACGGCGAGGTGGGCCAGGCCGTGCAGGAAGCGGTCGGTGGTGTCGGAGGAGGCGCGCCGGGCGTAGTCCCCCATGCGGACGGCGAAGACGGAGTCCTCGGCGGCCGTCACCACCATGCCCGCCCGCTCGGACACCTCCAGGACGACCAGCCCGAGGCCGGCGGCGACCGCGTCGGCGAGCCGGGCGAACGGCGGGTCGTCGCGGTGGCGGCGGAGCAGATCGGCGTAACCGGTGTCGCGTGCGGGGAGCAGCTTGGGCTGGAGCCCGCAGGCCACCAGACGTGCGGCGTCCGCCGCGTCGGCCGGGGTGACGGCTCCGGCCTGTCCCGCGGCGGCACGCTCCGCCGGAGGCGGGGAGCCGGCCGGGGCGGCGGGCGCGTGCCCCGCGCCGTCGCCCGCGAGGTGGTCGTTCACGGCTGTGCTTCCTTGAGTGGGGGGACGGTGGGGACGGTGCGAGCGGTGCGGACAGCCGTACCGGTCCGGGCCGTTGGAGCAGCGGCCGGATCCGGCCCGGTGGCCCGGCGCACGGCGGCGGGGCCGGGACCGGGCGGGCCGGCGGCGGCCGGGGCGGCGCTCCGGCCCCCGGCCCGCCGCCCCGCGGGCGTCACGCGGCCTCGCTGCGGTCGGCGGCCATGCCCGCCGCGTCCAGCAGGGCGGTCCCGACGATGAGGTCGGCCCCGCCGAACTCGGGATCGTCCAGCGGAGTGCCGTCGTCCACGGCGAACAGCAGGCTCCGCTCGCCCTGGCGGTAGGCCGTGCCCACCGCGGGGCTGGCGGCGTGCACGGCCAGCAGGGCCACCAGATACGGCAGCTCGGGGTCGCGCCGGCGGGCCTCGGCGAGCAGCCCCGAGAGCCGGCGCGGGGCGTCCGGCGGCAGGTCCAGCAGCTCCGTGGCGCGGGCGAGCTGTTCCTCGCTGAAACGGCTGTCGTCCGGCGTGGCGACCAGGTCGGGCTCGGGCATCTCGGCGCCGAGGTGCTCCCGTTCGGCGGGCGGGGTGAGCAGCAGGTCCGTGAGGTCGCCGAGGCGGACGGCGCCGGGGGTGCGCAGTCCCGTGCCGCGGGCGAAGAAGGCGTCGGTGACCGGCAGTGCCCGCTCCACCGGCAGCGGGAGCAGCGGCGCGAGGAGCTGGCCGTGGAGATCGAGTCCGGTACGGCCGGAGGGGGTGGCGAACGCCTGCCGGTCCTGCTCGGCGCGGAACATCGGGCCGGCCTCCAGCAGCCGGGACTGGAGCTGGGTGTGGCGCCGCACGCAGTCCTTGACGATGTCGACCAGCTCCGCCGCGCGCCGCTTGTGCTCGGGCTCCTCCGCCTCGTCACGGGCGCGGCGGATGTGGGTGAGGATGGCGTTCTCGTGGCGGTAGCGGTCCGCGACGTGGTCCAGCGCCTCGTCGATGAGGTCGGGCACCTGCCGGAGCCAGTCCACGGCGCGGACGTCGCGGCGGGTGGCCTCCAGGGTGCGGCGGAGCGTCTCGGCGTACTGCACGGTGCGGTAGCGGGCCTGCTCGGCGGCGAGCTGGGCGTCGGCGAGCCGGCCGCGGCTGATGAGCACCTCCAGCTTCACCTCGGCGGCGATCTGCGCGCTGGTGACATCGGTGTCGAGGGCGCCGACGAGGACGTTGACCGCCTCGTCGGTGGTGCGCAGATAGACGCCGCCGCCGGGGCCGGGGACCTCCTCGATCAGCTTGAAGTCGTAGTCGCGGCGGACGTACGCGCCGTCGGGGCCGAAGGTGCCGTAGACCGCGCGGAATCCGCGGTCCACGCTGCCGACGTTGATGAGGTTCTCCAGCACCCAGCGGGCGACCCGCTCGTACTCGGCGGCGGGCCGCCCGGGCGCCTGCGCGGCGACCCGGGGCAGCAGCCGGGCGACGACCTCGTCGTGGTCCGCCCCGGTGTCGAAGTCCATGTTCAGGGTGACCAGGTCGATGGCCGCGAGCGCCGTCTCCGCCATGGCGTAGACGGAGTACTCACCGGCCAGGTTCGCCTTGCGGGCGTCCAGGTCGTGCAGCGGCGCGGTGCAGGCCAGGGCGCGCAGCCGGCGGGCCAGCCCCTCGTCGGCGGCCGGGCCGGGGGCCGGCCGGGCCGCCACGCCGGGCAGAGCTCCGTTGAGCTGCGGCGGAACGGGTGCGGAGACGGGCGAAGTCACGACGCACAGCGTAGGTCCTCGGTCCGACAACTCCCGAAACGGCGTGGACGGACGGGTCTTCCGAGGGCGTTCCGGGCCGTACCGGGATCATCGGGGCGTTCCAGGCCCGTCGGGGCCGCGGGCGCCGCCGGCCGGACGGCCCCCGGCTCACCGGTTGTCGGCGGCCGGTGGCAAGCTCTTCCCGTCCCGGCGCCCGGCCCGTCCGGACCGCCGGGCCGGGTGCGGCCGCCGCTGCCCGGCTCCGCACTCCGCGCCGTGACCGCCGGCCGGCGGACCACCCGGCCGGCGGACCGCTTCACCGACGGGGGGATCGTGGACCGCACCGACCCGCACGAGCCGGCCGACGGCGCCGGCCCTTTCGCGGCCCTGGCCGCCGACCGGGACCGCCTGGGCCGCGGCGGCACGGCGCAGCGCGTCGCCGATGTGCTGCGCGACCGGATAGCGGAGGGGACGCTGCCACCGGGCACGCGGCTGTCGGAGGAGGCGCTCGGCGCCGTCCTCGGCGTCTCCCGCAACACCCTGCGCGAGGCGTTCCGGCTGCTGGCGCACGGCCGGCTGGTGGTGCACGAGGTGAATCGCGGAGTGCGGGTCCGGGTGCTCGGCCACGACGACGTGGCGGACATCTTCACCGTCCGGCGCGCCCTGGAGGGCGCCGGGCTGCGCGCCGCCCCGCGCGCCCGTCCGCGTCAGCTGCGCGCCCTGGTCCAGGCGGTGGCCGCCGGGGAGGCCGCGGCGCGCGCCGGGGACTGGCGGGCGGCCGGTACCGCGGACCTCCGTTTCCACCGTGCGCTCGGCGGGCTCGCCGGCAGCCCCAGGATCGACGAGTACCTCAGCCGGATCCTCGCCGAGCTGCGGCCCGCGCTGCTGGCGCTGCCCCGTCCCCACCGGCTCCACCAGCCCTCCCCGGTCCGCAACCGGCGCTTGACGGATCTGCTGGAACGCGGTGCGCTGCAGGCGGCCGAGACGGAGCTCGACGGCTCCCTCGCGGAGTCCCGGCAGCTGCTCCTCGACGCCATGGGCTCCGCGGGGACCCCGAGGGCGGCGGGATCCGCCGCGGCCTCGGGCATCATCGGAACTCCGGGCACTCCGGGGAGAGGCGAGGCGACATGACGGCATCCGCACCATCCGCGGGCGGCCCCGGCCGGGCCGGCCCGCCCCTGGATCTCAACGCCGACCTCGGCGAGGGCTTCGGCCGCTGGGCGCTCACCGACGACGAGGCCCTGCTGTCGGTGGTCACCAGCGCCAACGTGGCCTGCGGCTTCCATGCCGGCGACCCGTCCACGATGCGCCGGGTGTGTGAGCTGGCCGCCGCCCGGGGGGTGCGGATCGGCGCCCAGGTCTCCTACCGGGACCTGGCGGGCTTCGGCCGCCGCGCCATGGACGTCCCCGCCCGCGAGCTCGCCGACGAGATCGCCTACCAGATCGGGGCGCTGGAGGTCTTCGCGCGCGCCGCGGGTTCGCGGGTGGCCTACGTCAAACCGCACGGCGCGCTCTACAACCGCGTGGTGCGTGACGAGGAGCAGGCCGCCGCCGTCGTCGAGGGCACCCTGCTGGCCTCGGGCGGGCGGCGGCTCCCGGTGCTGGGCCTGCCCGGCTCGCGTCTGCTCGGGGCGGCGGAGGCCGCCGGGCTGCCGGCCGTCCCCGAGGCGTTCGCCGACCGCGCCTACACCGCGGAGGGCACGCTGGTGCCGCGTGGCCGCCCGGGCGCCGTCGTCGAGGACGGGGCGGAGGTGGTGGCGCGCTCCCTGCTGATGGCGCTGGAGCGGCGGGTGGTGGCCGCCGGGGGCGAGAAGATCGAGGTCCGCGCCCGCTCCCTGTGCCTGCACGGGGACACCCCGGGGGCGGCCGCGCTCGCCCGGCGGATCCGCGCGGAGCTGACCGCGGCCGGTGTGGTGCCGGAGCCGTTCGCGTGAGGGCGCTCCCGGTGGGGCGGCACGCCCTGCTCGTGGAGACCGGCGGCCCGGAGGCGACCGCCGCCCTCCACGCCGAGCTGGAACGGCGCCGGGCGGCGGGCCTGCTGCCCCCGGTCCGCGAGATCGTGCCCGCCGAGCGGACGGTGCTGCTCGACGGGGTCGCCGAACCGCGGGCGCTCGCGGCCGACTTGGCCCGCTGGGAGATTCCCCCGGCCCCCCGGGGCGCGGGCCGGGAGATCCGCCTCACCGTCCGCTGGGACGGCCCGGACCTGGCCGAGGTGGCCGCGGCCTGGCGCGTGCGGCCGGAGGAGGTCGCGGAGATCGTCGGCGGGGCCCGCTTCCGGGTGGCGTTCTGCGGCTTCGCCCCGGGTTTCGGTTATCTGACGGGGCTCCCGGAGCGGTACCGCGTGCCGCGCCGGCCGACGCCGCGGACGGCGGTGCCGGCCGGTTCCGTGGCCCTCGCCGGCCGCTACGCCGGGGTGTACCCGCGCTCCTCCCCCGGTGGCTGGCAGCTCGTCGGCTCCACGGACGCGGTGCTGTGGGACCCGGGCCGGGAACCGGCGGCCCTGCTCGTCCCGGGCACCGGGGTCCGCTTCGTCACTGCTGCCGGGGCCCGGGGGACCGGGGCCGCGGCGGAGGACGCGCCCGGCCGGCCCGGCGGCGGGGAGGGCGCCCCGTGACGGCCCCGGGCGGGCCGGGGACCGGGGCGCCGCCCGCCGCCGGCGTCCCGGCTGCCCGCGGACGGGGCCCGGGCGGGCCGGGGGCGGGACCGGCCGGTGCCCTCCGGGTGGTGCGGCCCGGGGCGCTGACCACCGTGCAGGACCTCGGCCGCGGTGGACACGCCCAGCTCGGGGTCCCCCACTCCGGGGCCCTGGACGGCCCCGCGCACCGGCTGGCGAACCGTCTGGTCGGCAATCCGCCGTCGGCCGCGACGCTGGAGACCACGGCGGACGGCTGCGCGGTGCGGGTCCTCACGGCGGTCACCGCCGCCGTCACCGGAGCCCCGTGCGCGGTGCGCGCCGGTGGCCGGCCCGCGCCCTGGGGCGCGCCGCTGCGGCTGCGCGCCGGTGCCGTCCTGGAGGTGGGCCCCGCGGTCCGCGGGCTCCGCTCGTATCTCGCCTTCGCCGGCGGGGTGGCCGCCGAGCCGGTGCTCGGCAGCCGCTCGCGGGATCTGCTCTCCGGGCTCGGCCCGCCACCCCTCACCGCCGGGGACGAGTTTCCGCTCGGCGCCCCGTCCGGGCCGCCGGCCCGGGTGGACGCGGCCCCCTGCCCGGGGCCGCCGGACGAGCTGCTGCTGCCGTTGCTGCCGGGACCGCGCGAGGACTGGTTCGCGCCGGGCGCCCGGCGCGCGCTGGGCCGCGCCCGGTACACGGTGGCGCCGGCGAGCAACCGGATCGCGCTGCGCACCACGGGCCCGGCGGTGCGGCGGGCCCGGGAGGACGAGCTGCCCAGCGAGGGCATGGTGTCCGGGGCGGTGCAGGTGCCGCCGGACGGGCTCCCGGTGGTCTTCCTCGCCGACCATCCGGTCACCGGCGGCTACCCGGTGATCGGCGTCGTCCCGGAGGAGGCGCTGTGGGCGGCGGCGCAGGCCCGCCCCGGGACGCCGCTGCGGTTCGTGCCCACCGCGCGCTGACCCGGGCCCCCGGTGGGTCCAGACGGCGGGGCGGCGGGGCGGCGGGCGTTCCCGCCGCCGGTTCCCGGCGCTCAGACCCCGCCGGGGACGGCGCCCGGCCCGGGGCCGATGCGGCTGCGGACCGCCGTCTGCACCTCGGCCTCCTCGGCCGGGTCGGCCGCCAGCCGCCGCAGCTGTTCCACGACGCGGGCGTCCCCGATCGCGGCGTGCCGGGCGGCCAGTTCGCGGGTCGTTTCCTCGCAGTCCCAGAGGCACTCGACGGCGAAACCGGCGGCGAAGGCCGGGTCGGTGGTGGCGAGCGCGGCGGCGGCCCGCCCGCGCAGCCGCGAGGAGGAGGTCTCGCGGTAGACGTGGCGCAGGACGGGCGCGGCGCAGGTGATCCGGAGCCGGCCCGCGCCGTCGACCAGCGTCCACAGGGCGGGGGCGTCGGTGCCCCCCGCCCGCACGGTCCGGCGGAGCGCGGCCAGGACGGGGCCGGTGTCCCGGGTGGTGCCGCGGCAGGCGAGCATTCCGGCGGCGGCGGTGCCCAGGGCGTCGTCGCGGTGCGCCCAGGCACGGGCATGGTCCAGGGCCTGGGCACCGCGCATCCGTTCGAAGGCGGCGAGCGCCGTCCCGGCGACGAGTCCGGACGGGTCGGAGGCGGCGTGATCCAGCAGGTCGAAGACGGCGCCGCCGTCGGAGGAGGAGTGCCGGTCGGCGAGGTGGCGAAGGGCGGCGCAGCGGGCCGCCTCGGGACCACCGCGGGCGGCGTCGAGGAGGAGGGGGCGGTCCCCGGGGCCGGCCACGGCCGCGAGGCAGCGGGCGGCAGCCTCGTGGCGGGGGTGCCCGGGGTCGTCCTCGAAGCACCGCTGGACCCAGGCGAGGACCTCCGGGACGCTCCAGCCGGGATTCGGCCCGGCCGGGCGGAGCTGCCGCTGCCAGTGGTCGAAGCAGCCCTGCTCACCCCCGGCGCGGACCCGGGCGGCGACGGCGGGACCGGCGGCGCCCTCGGCCCACAGCCGCCAGGGGCGCGGTTCGTAGGCGTCGCGGACGGCGGCGGCCAGCGCCGCGTCCCCCTCCGGCCCGGCGGGGAAACGGGCGAGGACGGGGGCGCCGAGGGAGCGCAGCACCCTGTCCTCCGCGCGGAGCGCCAACTCGTCCAGCGCCCAGGCCCAGTTGGCCCCGGCAGCGGCGTAACGGGCGAGCAGGCGGACCGCGTCGGCACGGCCGTAGCCCGCGAGGTGGCCGAGGAAGGAGAGGGCCAGCCCGGTGCGTTCCTCGGCGGTGTCGACCGCGTCGTCCGGGGCGAAGAGGTGCTGTTCGATCGTGTGCAGACCGCCGTCGAGCGCCAGGTGGAGCCGGGCGTAGTAGAGGGAGCGGTTCTCCAGCTGCCAGTCGTGGCGCGGGTCCCGCGTCACGCAGTGGTGCAGGGCGGCGAGCGCCTCGGCCCGGGGGGCCGCGAGGGCGTGCAGGGTCCCGTCGCCGCGGCCTCGCTGGAGGAGGCCGAGCAGGGTGCCGCTGGGCGCTATGTCTGGATCGAACATGAGGTCAGCATCCGGTGCGGGAGGTTCGGTGGCAACGGGATATTCCGCTGACCGGCATTCTTGCCGGTGACCCGGCCTTCCACGCCCCGAAGGCGGGATCCCGGCCCCGAGCGCCGCAGCCTACCCGGAGCGGGCGGTTCCGCCGAGCGGGACCGGGGCGCCGCGAACGGGCCCGTGCGCGGGCCGGGCGCCGCCCGGCGGTCCGCTGCCGCCCGGGTGGATCCGTCCCCCCGCCCGGCCTCGGGGAAGGCCGGCCGGCGGTCCCGGCCCCGTGACCGGGAGCCACCGCGTCGTCCGAGCGGCCCGGCCGGGGAGACCGTGCCGGGCGCCCGTACGCCCGCCGGCTCGGCCGGCTTGCCCGGAGCGGCGGTGCCCCCGCCCCGCGCGACGCGGGGCCTCGCCGTACGCGTGGCGCGGGAGGGGACGGGAGGCCCCGTCCTGGCCGGGACCACCGGATCGGGTGTGCCCAAATCCCTTACGGCCTGTCGCTCCCTGTGCAACAGTCGTAACCGGCTCTCCCCGCAGCCCCGTTCCGTCCGTGCCGCGCCTGCATCGGAGTTCCTCATGCCCTCCCCCGTGTCCGCGGACGCCTCGGCCGCCCGGCACCCCGAATCCGGCACGGTCGAAGCACTGATCTCACGGGCCCGCCGCCTGCGCGGTGACGTCGACGCGGTACGGCACACGGTGGAGACCGGCAGCGACACCGGCAGCGGCTCCGAGGACGTCCGTGCGCGCTGGCAGCGGGCTCTCTACACGCTCGTGGTACAGCATCTGGCCAGCCTCGAACGGCAGTTGGAACAGCTCCGGGCCGGCCCGTCCCCCGGGGGCACAGTGCCGGAGGGCCAAGCCCCCCGGTGGGTGGCGCTGCCCGCCGCGCCGCCGGAGAGCCCGCCGGCTCCGCCGCCCGGCCTGGTGGGCAGCGCCGAGTGGAACCTCCTGACCGACGAGGTCGACTGGTCGGGCGAGCTGTACGAGATCTTCGGGCGCCCCCGGCAGGACGGCCCCCTCTCCCTGGACGAACTCCCCTCCTGGCTGATGGAGGAGGACCAGCCGCTGCTGACCGCGATGGTCACGGACTGCTTGGTGGACGGCCGGGCGATCGACGGTGAGATCCGGGTGCTCCGCCCGGACGGCGCGGTGCGCGCCGTGCAGGTGACGGGCCGCCCGGTGCTCGGCGCCGACGGCCGCACCGCCGCCATGTGGGCGGTCCTGCGGGACGTGACCGAGCTGCGCAGGAGTGAGCGGGAGGTGGGCGAGACCCACGAGGCGCTGCTGTACCAGCGCCGGATCGCGCGCGCCGAGCACCGGATCGCCGTGGAGTTCCAGGAGGCGGTGCTGCCCCCGTGGCGCGAAGCCCTGCGGCTGATGCCCGCCGCGGGCACCGCGCTGGACCTCGCCGCCCACTATCTGCCCTCCGCCACCAGCGCCCTGGTCGGCGGCGACTGGTACGACGCCCTGCCGCTGCCCTCCGGCGCGGTGCTGCTGAGCGTCGGCGACCTCACCGGGCACGGCGTCGTCGCCACCTCGTCCATGGCGATGCTGCTCGGCGCGGTGCGCGGCATGGCCCTGGCCGGGGTGGCCCCGGGCCCACTGATGGAACATCTCAACCAGTTGCTGGACACCACCGCCCAGCCGGCTCTCGGCTCCGCCCTGTGCTGCCGTTACGACCCCGGCAGCCGCTCCCTGGAGTGGGCCCAGGCCGGGCACCCCGCCCCGCTCCTCTTCCGCGGCGGGACGGCCCGCCCCCTCCTGCGGCCGGAGGGTGTGCTCCTGGGGGCGACCGCCGGGGCCGCCTACGGCACCGCCCGGGAGACGCTGGTTCCCGGGGACGTCCTCGTCCTCCACACCGACGGGCTCGCGCGCCGGGCCGCCGGGCTGACCGGCTCCCCGGACGGGGAGCCGGGCGGCGCCCGGCGGCTGCTGGGGCTGGCGCACCGGTTCTGCGCGGCGCGCAGCGCGCGGGAGTGCGTCCGCGTCGTCGTGGAGGAGTTCGGCGGCACCGAGCGGGAGGACGACGCCTGCGTGCTCGTCGCCCGGGTCGGGGACGGCGACCCGGCGCCGTAGGCCCGCGGAAGCCTCCGGCCACCGGCGCTCCCGGGGAGAGCCGTGGGCATCGGTTCACCGGCGGCCACCCCCGGGAGCCGGACGGCGCGCGGGGCCGTCCGTCACACGGCCGCCGCCCCCTTGGTACGCGCGCCCGAGGGCGCCCCGGGAAGCGCTTCGCGGATCTCCGCACGGAGATCCGCGATGCCCGCGTGGCCCGCGTGCTGCCCCGTCAGCCGGTACATCGCGCGGAGCCGGTCCCAGGTGCGGTGCGAGGACGTCTCACCTATGCTCACCAGGGCCAGGCGGGCGTAGCGGTCGGCCTGTTCGGGATCGTCCGCGATGAAGCAGGCCGAGGCCAGCGAGATGTAGTCGAAGATCTGCGACCGCTCGTTGCCCTTGCCCCGCAGGCGCAGCGCCTCCTTCGCGTGGCGCTGCGCGACGGCCGCGGCCGAGGGGTCGTGTTCCGCCAGGGTGCGGTAGGCCAGCGCCTGCATCCCGTGCAGATCCGCTTCGTCGAACATCTGCATCCAGCTCGGCGGAGGTACGTCCCCCCGGTCGGAGGCGAAGAGGTCCTCCGCCTCGCCCAGCGTGCGGCGCATGGCCTGGCCGCGGCCCATGGACGCCTGCGCCCACGCCTCGATGGTGTGGAGCATGGCCCGGGTGCGGGGCAGGGTCTCCTCCCCGGAGCCGGAACGGGCCAGGTTCATCAGGTCCAGCGCCTCGTCGGGCTTGCCGAGGTGCACCATCTGCCGGGCGGCCCGGGAGAGCGCCTCTCCCGCCCGTGGCCGGTCGCCGCCCTCACGGGCCGCGTGGGCGGCGATGACGAAGTACTTCTGCGCGGTGGGCTCCAGGCCCACGTCGTGCGACATCCAGCCGGCGAGCACCGCGAGGTTGGCCGCGACACCCCACAGCCGGCGCTGGAGGTGTTCGGGGTGGCGGTAGGCGAGCATCCCGCCCACCTCGTTGAGCTGGCCCACCACGGCCTTGCGCCGCAGGCCGCCGCCGCGGGCGGCGTCCCAGGCGCGGAAGACCTCGACGGAGCGCTCCAGCGCCTCGATCTCCTGCACCCCCACGGGTGCGGCGTCGAACCGGTCGTAGCCGGCCGCCTCCGCCGTCGCGGGGCGGCCGGGCGGCGCCCCGGGGGGAAGGCCGGGTCCATCGGTGTGGAGCCAGTCGCGGAGTGCGACGGCGAGTGTTGATCCTGTGGTGAGCGCGGCACCCGCGCCCACCAAGCCGCGTCGGTTGAGCATGAGGTCCATTCCCGTGAATTCGGTGAGGACCTCGGCGGTCCGCCCGGACGCCCAGGGGAGCCCGTCGCCGGGCTCCTGTTTCCTGCCCGCGCGCCCGCGCCGGCCGAGGCCGAGATCCTCGATGGTCACGACACGGCCGAGACGCTCGGTGAACAGGGTCGCCAGTACCTCCGGGACGGGATCGCGCGGCACCTCGCCGGTCTCGATCCACCGCCGGACCCGTGAGGTGTCGGTCGCCAGCTGCGGGTGGCCGGTGGCCGCCGCCTGCCGGTTGACCAGCCTCGCGAGTTCCCCCTTGGACCAGCCGGTGAGGCCGAACAGGTCCGCGAGTCGGGCGTTGGGTTCCTTGCTCACGTCGAGCCCCCAGGTTCCTCGGCTGCCCCGACACTAACGGCGCGTCAGGCGCCCCGGGACTATTCGCCAGGCTTCGCCAGGGTCCGCCACGTGGTGTGCCACCCGCCTCCGGGTGTCCGGTAGGAACAGCGCCACCCCGTCCCGGTGACCGGACCGCGTTTCCCCAGGACGCGGAACGGCCCGGGCGGGCCTTTCCCCAGGACGCGGAACGGCCCGGGCGGGCGGCGCGAGCCGTCCGGCCGTCCGGCGGGACGGCGGCTCACGGGGACCCACGGCGTTCCGCACCCGGGCGCGTCCGGGTTCCCGTGCTCCGCCGGACCATCCGGGCCACCGGGTTCCCGGCGCCGCACGACCGACCGCATCACCAGACCACGGCACCACCAGGCAACCCGTCGGCCTACGAAGGGATCCGTACCGCCCATGTACGCAGCGCCGTCATCCGTGTCCGCCCCGCCCCTGTCGTATCTCCCGTCGGCCGGCGGCCGGCCGTACCCCGGGGCCGGGGCCAACCCGGCCGGGGCCGGCCCGCTGGGCGGCGGCCGGCAGCAGCGCGCGGCAGGCCGGGCCGGCCAGACCGTCAGCGGGAGAATCGACCTGTCCGGCCCGCAGGGCGCGCAACTGCGCGCGGCCGTCGCCGCCGTGCACCGCGTCTGCCCGGAGTTCCACCCCGTGCAGGTGCTCCGCCGCAGCGGGCGTTCCGTGCTCCTGGTCGGCACCACGGGGCGTACCACGGCGGTGGCCAAGTGCCTGCTGGACGACTCCCCGGCCGGGACGGAGCGGGCGCGCCGGGAGATAGCGGCCTACCGTGCGTTCGTCCGGCACCGCCCGCCGGTGCGGGTGCCCCGGCTGGTCGCGGCGGACCCGGACAACTGCACGCTGGTGGTAGAGCGTCTGGCGGGCCGGGCAGCGGCCTTGCAGCGGCATCCGGTGGATCCGCTGCCGCGCGCCGACGTCAAGGCGGCGGTGCAGGCGGTGTGCCGGATCAACCAGTGGCGGCCGCCCCCGGGCCTGTTCGGCGTCCCGCTGGACTACGCGGAGCGGCTGTACCGGTTCCACGAACTGGGGTTGCTCACCGACCGGGACACCGCGGATCTGCGGAAGCTGCTGCGCGGCCTGGCACAGTCCGGTGGCGGGCAGCACCGGGGACAGTTCTGCCACGGTGACGCGCTGCTCTCCAACGTCCTGCTCACCCCGGCCGGGCCGGTGCTGCTCGACTGGGACCGTGCCGGCTGGTACCTGCCCGGGTACGACCTGGCCACCCTCTGGGTGATCCTCGGGGAGACACCCGCCGCCCGCCGGCGGATCAGCCGGCTGGCGCAGGCGGCCGGGCCTGCCGCGCGCGACGCCTTCCTGGTCAATCTGATGCTGGTGCTCACCCGGGAGATCCGCCGCTACGAAATGGCGGTCCAGCGGGTGATGCGGGAGCCGGCGCCACCGGTGCAGCCCGTGGCCGGGGGCTCCACCGGCGAGGCCCAGCGGTTGTTACTGCGGCGTCTTCACGACGACTGCGGCATGGCCCGGCGGGCGGTCCGCGCAGCGGTGGACACCCGCTGAGGGGAGCCGTACGGGGCGTGCCCGCCCGGGGGTGCGGCGCGTCCCGTACGGCGGGGCCGGGTTGACGGACCGGCCAGGGCGCCGGGGTCGTGCGTGGCGCCCCGCGGCGTCTCAGATGTTCCGTCGCCGTCGACGCCGGGCCGGGGATTCCCGGCCCGGCGTCGACGGCCGTGATCGTCAGGACTCCGTCCGTCGGTGTCCTGACGGTGACGGAGGGCCCGCGCCCCGCAGGCCCTCCGCGGACGGCCGGCGGGGCGCGGGACGTCACCACCGCCGACCGGCGGCAGCGGGAGCTGACGGCCCGCGCGCCTTCGGCGGACGGAAACGCGCGGGAGGCGCGGCCGGAGCGCTCCGGCCGGGATGATCCCAGAGGGACAGGGCCGGGGACGCATCCTCCCGTAGGCCCCGGGGAGTGGCATCCGGGCCAGGAGTGCGGGGTCCGGTGGGACACGCTTCCGCCCCCGCCGGACGGCGGGGGCGGAGGCGCGCCGTTGTCCCCGAGACGCCGCAGGTGTCAGTCGGTCCGGAACATGTCCGCCGGCAGCGGCTTGAGCAACCGGTAGAGGTCGTCCGTGATGGGCCGGTCCCAGCTCGCGATGGTGACGAGCACACCGTCGCTGCGGTCGAACTGGGTGCAGGAGACACGGCTTTCGGAGAACTTGAGACGGCGCACGATGAGAAGGTTGTCGTCGAGCATGACCGGGGTGTCCTCGGTCTCCGTGACCGTGACCGGCTCCTCGTCCCCGAGCGCGGCGAGAAGCTGGACCACCTCGAACGGAACGTCATCCTCCGTCTCGCGGGCGGGCGATCCCTCGGGCAGATTGCCGATGATCATGGCCGGGCCCCGGCCGCCGAAGAGGTCATAACGGAGGAAGACGCCCTGGCAGGTGCCGTCCGGCGCGGGCAGCAGCCCGGCGCCCAGGTTCCCGGGCCAGTCACCCGGATCCATCGCGAGGACGTCGAAATCCGGCCCGGTGGGCGTGGCTGCGCTGCGGCGGCGGAGGAACGACATGCGGCCATGGTACGGGGCCACGCCCCCGCCCGGCACGGGCCTCCGTCCCGTCCCCGCACGCGCCCGGCCACCGGAACGGCGCCGTCACGGCGGAGGGGCGAGGCGGAGGGGCTGAGCGCCCGGGCCGCCCTCGTCGCCGTCGCGGGTACGACCGGCGCGCGCCTCCCGGCAGGACCTCCGCGGAGCCGCCGAACGGCACGCCCCCGCACGGGGGTCCGCCCGCCGCCCGGACCGCGCGGTATCGGACGGCCGCAGCACAGCCCTGGCGGCGTCCGGGCCGCGGGGGACGGTGTTCCCACCGGCCGGGGCGCGGGCCGGGACGGCGGGACGGGACCGCTGCCCGGCACCGGGCCGGGACCTCGCCGGACTCGCGCCCTCCCCGCGACCCCCTGTGCCACGGGCCCGTGGCCCTGAACCGCCCCACCCCACTCCGTCGAGCGGATACCCGCGCCCGGAAACCGGACGCGTTCGAGAGGCTTTCCGAGCGAGCCCGGAACCGGTTCCGTCCGTGGTGGCGGACATGGCGCCGCGCCGGTTGATCGCCCGGGGAACTCGTGCCAAGGTCCGTGTCGAGCGGGGGTGTCCGGTACAGAGAGGGGATGCGGTGACCGCGTCGATGCGGAAACTCCTCTGCGGGGCGGAAACGTTCGCGGCCGAGCTGCCCTCCTTCGGTCCGGTGGGCCGGCCGCCCGCCTGGCACCCATCACCGGCGCGGCCGGAGCGCGCCCCGGTACCGACGGCCCCGGGGCGGGCGCCGGCGTGTCCGGCGCCGCGGGCGGTCGGCGCGGGCCGCCGCCGGCGAGGGGACGACCGGGCCCGGCCCTGCCCCCGCGCCGTGCACCGCCGCCGGACCGGCGGCAGCGGGAAGGAGTTGCCGTGGCCCTGACCGACCCGCCCTCCGACGGCAGCCCCCGTTGGCCGTCCGCCGTCCCACGGGGTCTGCCCGCCCGCCCGGGTGGCGCGTACGACGGGCCGGCCCCGCCGGGCACGCTCAACCTGTGGCGGCGCGACCTGGGTTCCGTCCCCGCCGGGGTGTGGGACCGCACGGATCTTCGGGCGCTGATCCTCGCCGAGAACGGGCTGACGTCGCTCTCCCCGCGCGTCGGCCGGCTGCGGCGGCTGCACACGCTGGACCTCGGCCACAACGCCCTCACCGCGCTGCCCGAGGAACTGGGGGAGCTGACGGGCCTGACCCGCTGCCTCTACCTCCACGCCAACCGGCTGACGGCGCTGCCGCGCTCCCTGACCCGGCTGGCCGCGCTCCGTTATCTCAACGTGGGCGAGAATCCGCTCGTCGCGCTCCCGGGGGATCTGGGCGCGATGCGGGGCCTGGTGGAGCTGCGGGTGCGGGACTGCCGGCTCACGGCCCTGCCCGCCTCGACCGGGTCCCTGCGGGACCTGCGCGAGCTGTGGCTCGGCGGCAACCGCCTGACCGCCCTGCCCTCCTCCCTCGGCGCGCTCACCGAACTGCGCCATCTGGAGCTGCGGGAGAACCAGGTGGCGGCCCTGCCGGACGCGATGGCCGCGCTGCCGCTCCTGCGCCATCTCGATCTGCGCGCCAACCCGGTACGCGTCCTGCCGGACTGGCTCGGCCGGATGCCGTCCCTGGAGAAGCTGGACCTGCGCTGGACCGGGGTGGCCGTGGGCGATCCCGTGGTGGCGGTGCTGGAGCGGCGGGGGTGCGTGGTGCTGGTGTGAGCGGCGCGCTCGCACGCCGAGCGGGGGCGGGCCGGACGGGCGGCGGACCGTCCCTCCACGCGCCGGCCGGCGACGGCGGAAGCCGAGTGACGGATGTTCGCCGGTGGTGATGTCACGGGGAGAACGGATCCGCCGGCCCGGCCGGCGGGAATCACGCAGCCGGAAGCACCGGGTCTCCGGGCCCTCAGCCCAGGTCGAACTCGCCGTCCCGGGCGCCGAGGACGAAAGCCCGCCACTCCCCCGGGGTGAAGACGAGCGCGGGCCCGTCGGTGTCACGGCGGTCGCGCATGGCGACGAAGCCCTCGACGAAGGCGATCTGGACATCGCCCCTGCCCTCACTGCTGGACTCCCAGGTGGCATCCGTGAGATCGGGCCGCGGCTTCGGCCGGCCGGACCCCGCCCGGGGTGTGGGGGTGTCGGCCATGCCCTTGCTCCTCCCGGTCCACGTCACCCGGTCAGCCTAGCCGCGCCATACGCGGCCGGACAGGGCTCGAACAGTGCGAGGACCGGACGGAGACCGGGCCCGCCCCACGGGAACACGTGCCCGGTCGGGCGGCGCGGGCCTCCCGGGCACGACGGCGCCGGGTCACCTCGGTGGTGGTGACCCGGCGCGCGATCCACGGCGGTACCGGCGGGGAGGGGCACCCGGGCTCGCCGGGAGAGGATGCCGTGCCCGTCAGCCGGCCGCCTTGCGGAACTCGTCGACGAACCCCTGGTTGAACGCCTTGAGGTCGTCCGGCTTACGGCTGGTGATCAGCGTGTTGGGGCCCTCGGTGCAGATCTGGAGCTGCTCGTCGACCCAGGTGCCGCCCGCGTTGCGGATGTCGGTCTCCAGGCTGGGCCAGGAGGTGAGCTTCCGGCCCCGGAGCACGTCGGCCTCGACCAGGGTCCACGGCGCGTGGCAGATCGCGGCCACCGGCTTGCCCGCGTCGAAGAAGCTCTTGGTGAACGCCACGGCGTCCGGCTTCATGCGCAGGAAGTCGGGGTTGGCGACGCCGCCCGGCAGGACCAGTCCGATGTAGTCACCGGCGGAGGCGTCCGCGAGCGTCTTGTCCACCGGGAAGGTGTCGGCCTTGTCCAGGTGGTTGAACCCCTGGATCTCGCCGGGGTCGGTGGAGACCAGCTCCGGGGTCCAGCCGGCGTCCTTCACCGCCTGCCAGGGCTCCGTCAGCTCGACCTGCTCGACTCCTTCCGGGGCCACGAGGAAAGCGACCTTCACGTTTCTCCACGTCCTCTCACGTCACATGTTCGCGGTGCGTCCACCGCGTACCCGGGCGTTCCCGGGCGAAACGAGCGGACCCGCGGAGCGCGGGCGAACAGCGGGGCCGTGGGGCAGCGCGGGCGGACACGCGGGGCCGTGGGGCCTCCGCTTCCCCACGGCCGCGCGGGACGAGCCCGCCGGCCACAGGGGCGGACCGGGAGACGATCACCGGCACGCCCCCGCTCCCCCGGGCCGGATCACCGCCGTCGCCCGGGCGCACCGGCTCATGCCGGCTGGATCGCGCCCGGCAGCTCACGGACGGCCTTGACGAGGGGGGCGAGCGCGGGATCCCCGGCGGCCTCGTCCAGGGCTTCGCTCAGAGCGGTGTTGTGGGTGGGGCGTGCCTCGTCCAGCAGGCGCAGGCCGGCCTCCGTCACATCGGTGTAGATACCCCGGCGGTCGGTGGGACACAGATAGCGCGAGAGCAGCCCGCGCTCTTCCAGCCGGGTCACCAGCCGTGTGGTGGCGCTCTGGCTGAGCACGACGGAGTCGGCGACCTGACGCATCTGAAGGTGGCCGCCCTCGCCGTCGTGCTGCCGGCTGAGCACGTCCAGCAGCGAGTACTCGCGCGCGCTCAGCTTGTGCCCCGCCTGGAGTACGCGTCCGACGCGGCTCTCGATGCGGCCGTGCAGCAGCGAGAGGGCCGACCAGCGGTGCGCCAGTGCGGTCATCGCCGGGTCGGTGGCGGTCATGATCAGCTCCCTCGGTCGGGTCGTGCGAACGGTGGCGCCGCGCCCGCAGGGGGCTGCCGGGCATATCACGTGGCTCACTGTATCCGCGCTTGCAATTATCCCGCGTATGCAATTATTGTTGCCGCTGGTTAAGCGCGGACGCACCTTCATGCCCCGGACTCACCGCCCGCGCCGGGCAAGCCCCCGCAGCTCATCGCAGGCGGGGTCCCCGTCCACCGCGACGGTCAGCCCATCGGTGCCGCCGGGCTCGGTGGCGGCGCCCCCGAGCAGGACCACGACTTCGCCCGGACCGCGCTCCACACCCTCTGAACGGCCCACTCCCAGCTACCGCTTCCCGGCCCAACCCGCCCCTCGAACACCCCGTGCGCCCGTCCCGTCCCTCGCATCACAGGGACGGGCGCACGCGGACGGCGAACCGCCGTACGGCGACACACCCGCAACAGGAGGAATCCCTCGTGCAGATCGATCTTTCCGGCCGCACCGCCCTGGTCACCGGCTCCACCCAGGGCATCGGATACGCCATCGCCGTCGGCCTCGCCCGCGCAGGGGCCCGCGTGGCCGTCAACGGCCGGAGCGCGGAGCGCGTCACGGAAGCGGTGGACCGGGTACGCGCCGACTCCGGCAGCGACGACGTCCTCGCGGCCGTGGGCGATCTGGCGACCGAGGAGGGCGCCGCAGCCGTGGTGGAGGCCGTCCCCACCCCCGACATCCTGGTCAACAACCTCGGCATCTTCGGCTCCGCCGCCCCGCTGGAGATCGATGACGCCGAGTGGCGCCGCTACTTCGAGGTGAACGTCCTCTCCGCCGTCCGGCTCATCCGCGCCTATCTGCCCGGCATGACGGAACGGGGCTGGGGCCGCGTCCTCAACCTGGCCAGCGACTCGGCCGTGGTCATCCCCGCCGAGATGATCCACTACGGCATGACCAAGACCTCGCTGCTCGCCGTCAGCCGCGGCTTCGCCAAAGAGGCCGCCGGTACGGGGGTGACCGTCAACTCCGTCATCGCCGGCCCGACCCACACCGGCGGCGTCGAGGACTTCATTCGCGAGCTGGTCGGCGACGCGTCGACCTGGGACGAGGCGCAGCGTGAGTTCATGATCAAGCACCGCCCGCAGTCCTTGATCCAGCGCCTCATCGAACCCGAGGAGATCGCCCACATGGTCGTCTACCTCGCCTCGCCCTACGCGTCCGCGACCACCGGCGGCGCCCTGCGCGTCGACGGCGGCCACGTCGACGCGATCCTGCCCTGAACGGCCCGGCAGCCGCCCGATTCCCGGGCCCCCGGCCCCAGCGGGGCACCGCCTCATCAGCGGCTGCGACGCACCTTTGCATGCGGCGGCGCGTGCAACTACCGTCGTCTGCAAGTAAAAGGCTGCACGGGGTCCCCCGAAGAAGGGCCGGGCAGCTCCGCGCCACGCATCACGCGCCATCTACCACGCACCCAAGGGAGTTCTCTTGATGAGCCTCACTCACCTGCTGCCCGGGCCGCTGGGCTTCGGCACCGCCCCCATGGGCAACATGTTCCGCGCCATCCCCGAGGACGAGGCGCAGGCGACCCTCCGGGCCGCCTGGGACCAGGGCATCCGCTACTACGACACCGCACCCTTCTACGGCGCGGGCCTGGCCGAGATCCGGCTCGGCGAACTGCTGGCCCAGCGGCCCCGGGACTCCTACCTCCTCTCGACGAAGGTCGGCCGCGTCGTCCTCGACGAGGAGGAGGACCCGGCGGCCCGCGAACTCGGCGAGAAGGGCGGCTTGTTCGCACACGGCCACCCCAACAAGGTGGTCGACGACTACAGCGCCGACGCGACCAAACGCTCCATCGAGGACAGCCTGGAGCGGCTGCGCACCGACCGGCTGGACATCGTCTGGGTGCACGACATCGCCCAGGACTTCCACGGCGACCGCTGGCTCGCCCAGTTCGAGACCGCCCGCACCGGTGCCTTCCGGGTCCTGGACGATCTGCGCGACCAGGGCGTGATCAAGGCCTGGGGTCTGGGCGTCAACCGGGTGGAGCCCGTCGAGCTCACCCTCGCCCTGGACGAACCGCGACCCGACGGGTTCCTGCTGGCCGGCCGTTACACCCTGCTGGACCACCGCCAGGCGCTTCAGCGGCTGCTGCCCGCGGCGCAGGACCAGGGTGTCGACATGGTCGTCGGCGGCCCCTACAACTCCGGCGTCCTGGCCGGGGGCGCCCACTTCGAGTACCAGGAGGCCCCGGCGCACATCCTGGAGACCGTCCGGCGCATCCGCGAACTGACCGGGCGGCACGGCGTATCCGTCAAGGCCGCCGCACTCCAGTTCGCGCTCGCCCACCCGGCCACCGCCGCCGCGATCCCCGGCGCCACCCGCCCTTCCCGTATCGCCGAGGACCTCGGCGCCCTGCGCGAGGAGATCCCCGCCGCCTTCTGGCACGACCTCCGCGCCGCCGACCTGCTCGACCCGGCAGCCCCGCTGCCGGACGGCGCGTGACCCGCGGCCCCCTTTTCCGATGACAGCCAGACGGCCGGCGGTCCGGACCCGGCGGCGGGCCGGGTGGCCGGGGTGGCCGTCCCGGCGCGCCCCGCGTCGGTCTGTTGCGGAGCGGCGCCGTGGGGATCCGGTTCCGGTGTGAACGGAGCGACCTCCCGCAGGGTCCGGACAACGCCCCGGCACCCCGGCACTTCGACGGGCTCACCTGTGTGCCCTCAGCGCCTCCGCCGACGTCACCGCCTGGCGGCGCACGTGACCAGGCGCTCGAGGAGGCTCAGTTCTGGAACCGGCGCACCGTCTCCGGGTGGATGACCACCCGGACCCAGTCCTCGGCCGGCATCCCGGAGAGTTCCTCCGCGCGGGCCGGATCGCCGAGATCCCAGTAGCGCGCGAAAAGGCGGGCGCACAGCTCCTGCCCTCCCTCGGGTTCCACCGTGGTGCGGCCGGCGACGGACAGCCAGCGCTCACGTTCGCCCACGGGGGAGGCGACGACGATCGAGGCGCGGGGGTCGCGGCGCAGGCGCCGCACCTTGAGCGTGTCCGGGCCGGTGAACAGCTGGATGGTGCCCTCGGCGGTCGCCTCGAACCACACCGGCCGGGGCTGTGGCGGGACCGGGCCCGCGGCCACCGTCAGGAATCCGTACAGCGGGCGCCGGAGGAACTCCAGGTCGTCGGGGGTCAGTACGGCGGTTTCGGGGTCCGTGCGGGTGCCGGTGCCGGGACGGGTGCTCATCGTGTCCTCCGGTATCGGTGAGGGGGAGAATCGGATGTCGTCGGACGCCCTGGGACGCCCTGGGATTCCGTGGCTCCCGTGGGATTCCGTGGGCTCCCGTCGGAGGGAACCCCGCGGGTCGGGAAGGAACGTTCGCCGGTGGTGAGCCGGGGCGGCCCGCGCCGGGGTGGTCTCTCCGCCCCGGCTCCCTCCGCCCGGTGGTCCTCCTACAGGAGCCGGAGCTTCGGCCGGCCCGTTCCCCGCTGGCCGGAACGGGCCGGGGCAGGCCGGTGGTCACCGCTCCCAGGCCCCCGCCGCCGCGGCGCGGACGACGTAGTCCTCGAAGGTCCTGGGTTCGCGTCCCAGCACGGTGGCGAGGTCGCCGGTGGCCCCGGCGAGCAGGCCGCTCGCCATCAGCACGAACATCTCGGCGACATGTTCGGCGTCTTCCTCGCCCAGACCCTGTTCGACCAGGTTCGCGGCGTACTCGGCGGGCGGGATCCGCCGGTAGGCGAGCGGGCGCCCGGACGCCCGGGAGATCAGTTCGACGGCCTCGGGGAAGGTGATCGACCGCGGGCCGGTCAGCTCGTAGATCCGGCCGGCGTGCCCGCTCCCGGTCAGCACCGCGGCCGCGGCGTCGGCGACATCCTCGATGTCGATGAACGGTTCGGGCACCTCACCGGCGGGGAGAGCCAGTTCCCCGGCGAGCAGCGGGGCGTGGAAGACGTCCTCGTCGAAGTTCTGGGCGAAGTTCGAGGACCGCAGGACGGTCCACTCCAGTGACGAACCGCGGACGGCGTCCTCGGCCGAGCGCATGTCCAGCCCGAACCGGGAGTCGCCCCAGGAGTCGGCGCCGTGCCCGGAGAGCAGGACCAGCCGCCGCACCCCGGCGGCCGCGGCCCGCGCCACGAACTCGTGCACCGGGCCAGGCACCGTGGGGGGTACCACGTACACGGCGGCCACGCCCCGCAGCACCGCGTCCCAGCCGCCGGGGTCGGACCAGTCGAAGCGCGCCGGGCTCGACCGGGAGGCGGTCCGCACCGGGGTGCCGCGCAGCCGCAGCCGGGCGGCGACCCGCCGGCCGGTCTTGCCGGTCGCGCCGAGGACGAGAGTGGTGTCGTGGGCCATGGGACCGATTCAACCGGGCCGGTTCGGACGATCCCATAGGTGATACACCGGATCGCCTGTCCGTTCGTCCGCCGGGTGCGGTATTCGCCGTATCCTCTGCGGGGTGGACGTCTTCAGTGACCTGATCCGTGGCGTGCGGGCGCACGGCTCGCTGTTCGGCAGCTCGGTGCTGTCCCCGCCGTGGGCCCTGCACTTCGTGGACGGCGCGCCGCTGACCCTGTGCACGGTCCTCACCGGGGCCGGCTGGATCGTTCCCGAGGGCCACCCGCCGGAGCCGCTGCGGGCCCGCGAGACGGTCGTCGTGCGCGGCCCGGGGACGTTCACCTTCGTCGACGAGGTGGGCACCCGCGCCGAGCCGGTCGTGTGCGGCGAGGGCTGCGCGACGCCCGAGCAGGGCGGGACCCGCCACCGGCTCGGCTGGCACGACGAGGGCGGCCCCGGCGGGGACGGAGCCGGGCCGCCCGGCGCGACGACCCTGATCGTCGGCGCGTACCCCGTGCGCGGTGAGATCAGCCGGCGGCTGCTGGACGCGCTCCCCGTCGTCCTGCGCGCGGACGACGGGGGCACGGGCGACGCCGTGCTGGACCACCTCGCGGCCGAGGTCGGCGTCGACGCGCCGGGACAGCAGGCCGTGCTCGACCGGCTGCTGGACTGGATGCTGGTCTGCACCCTGCGCGAATGGTTCGACCGGCCGGGTGGCGAGCCCCCCGCCTGGTGGGCCGCCCAGCGGGACCCGGTGGTCGGCGACGCGCTGCGCCTGCTGCACGCCGATCCGGCGGCTCCGTGGACCGTCGCCGCGCTGGCCGGGCGTACCGGGGTGTCGCGTTCGACGCTGGCGAAGCGGTTCACCGAGCTGGTCGGTGAACCCCCGCTGGCCTATCTGACCCGGTGGCGCATGACGCTGGCGGCGGACCGGCTGCTCGAGCGGGAGGACGCGACGGTCGCGGAGGTCGCCCGCGCGGTGGGGTACTCCGACCCGTTCGGTTTCAGCGCGGCGTTCAAACGGGTCCGGGGCGTCAGCCCGAGCGTGTTCCGGAGCGCCGCGCCCGCCGCGCCGGTGCCGGGGCGGCCGGCGGCGTCCCGGGGCGGCCGGGTGGGCTCGAACGCCTGAACCGCTGGGGCGGGTTGCCGCTTCCGCGAGGTGGCCCGTGAGGTGGCCCGTCATCGGGCGCGCCCCGCGGCGGTGCGGGGCGGTGCGGCCGGGGCCTGACGTCCCGGCGGGGCCGGAAGGCCTGAACGGGCCCGGCGCCCGTGCCCCTGGGGGACGCGGGCGCCGGTGACCCGTACGGGTGGCGGGCCGGGTCAGCCGGCGCCGGGGCCCGTGAGCGGATTGCCGTCGAACACGCCGAGGCGTTCGCGGTAGAGCTCGACGGGCACCCCGTTGGGATCCCGGAAGTACAGGCTCTCCTCGACGCCGCGGTCGGGGCCGAGGTACTCCACGCCCTCCCGGTCGAGGGCCTCGCGGGCGGCGGTGAACTGCTCGTCTCCGACGGAGAGGGCCAGGTGCTGCACACCGCCGAGGGTCTCGGCGGCGGGCGGGTGGTCGTGGCCGGGGAAGTCGAAGAAGCCCAGCAGATTTCCGTTGCCGATGTCGAAGAAGAAGTGGGTGGACCCGCGGTAGTCGCGGTTCTCCACGATCTCGACCAGCGGGAAGCCCAGCAGTTCCTGGTGGAAACGGATGGTCTCCTCGACGTCGCGGCAGATGAAGGCCACGTGGTGGACGCCCCGGACGGTGGTCGCCGGGCGCTCCCCCACCGGGCGCAGCCAGCGCTTCCGCAGCTCCTCGCGGCGTGCCCGGATCGCTTCGAGTTCCGCGCCCTCGGGTTGCGGCATGCCGTGCCCCCTCTTTCCGGTGTCGGTGACGGCGGCGCCCCGGTTCCGGCGGCACCGTACCGCCAGTATGCGGGTGAGGGGGCGCACACGCGCAGGGCGCCCCGCGCCGTCGCACGCCGCTGCCGGGAACGCGGCCGCCGGGAACGCGGCCGCCGCGCGCCACGAGGCTTGACAGTGCCAGGATGACGGGAAGAAAGTTTCAGCTGTCGAGCGCACGTCCGGACCTTTCCTTCAGGAGGCGGCGGCATGACGGACGGGGGAGAGATGACGGACGGTGAGGGGCGCGCTCACCCCTCCCCGGGCCCCGGGGATCCCCGGGCGACGCAGGTCTCCCGGCGCGGGTTCGCGGGCGGCGCGCTGGCGCTCGGCGGGGCCCTCGTCCTCGCCTCGGCGCCGGCCGGGGCGGCCGCGCGGGAGCCGGACGGGGCAGGGGCCGGGCGGACGACGGTGCTGCGCCGGGGCCCGGCGCGCCGCGCGGGGCTCCTGCCGCCGCATCTGGACCGGCTGATGGAGGACGCCCGCTCGTTCCTGGGCCCCTCCCCCGAACACCCCTGGTACGCGGGTGCCGTGGTGCTGGCGGGGCGCGGCGGGACGGTCGCGCTGCACGAGCCCATCGGGTACGCGCTGCGCTATGCGGCCTACGACGAGGAGACGGACACCGGGATCGAACTCCCGCCCGAGGAACGGATCCCGATGACCGCCGGGACCGTCTTCGACCTGGCGTCCGTCTCCAAGCTGTTCACCTCCATCCTGGCGGTGCGGCAGATGGAGCTCGGCGCGCTGGAGCTGGAGGCCCCCGTCGCCTCCTATCTGCCGCGGTTCGCGGGCGGCGGCAAGGGCGCGGTGACGATACGCCAGCTCCTCACGCACACCTCCGGTTTCCGTCCGTGGATCCCCCTCTACGAGGAGCCCACCCGGGAGGGCAAACTGCGGCGGCTGTGGGAGGAGGAGCTGGTCACGCCCGCGGGCACCGCGTACGCCTACTCCGACCTCAATCTGATCTCCCTCCAGCTCGTCCTGGAGGAGGTCACCGGCCGGCCGCTGGACGCCCTGCTCCGCCGGGACGTCACCGGCCCGCTGGGGCTGCGCCGCACCCGCTACAACCCGCCGCGCTCCTGGCTCCCCCGGATCGCCGCCACGGAGGACGCCCGGCCGCCGTGGAGCGGCCTGGACCGGGGCCTGGTGCGGGGCGAGGTGCACGACGAGAACGCCTGGTCGCTCGGTGGCGTGGCCGGGCACGCGGGCGTGTTCTCCTGCGCCTGGGACCTGGCGGTGCTGGGCCGCACCCTGCTGAACGGGGGCGCGTACGGCGCGGCCCGCATCCTCTCCCCCGCGTCGGTCGACCTGATGTTCACCGACTACACCACGGACTTCCCCGGTGACGCGCACGGCCTGGGCTTCGAGCTCTACCAGCACTGGTACATGGGGGCGATGGCCACGCCGCGCAGCGCGGGGCACACCGGTTTCACCGGCACCTCCCTGGTGCTCGACCCCGTCTCCGACTCCTTCCTGGTCCTGCTCTCCAACTCCGTCCACCCGGTGCGGACCTGGCGGTCCGGGAGCGCGCCCCGGGTCGCGGCGGCCACCCGGCTCGCGCGGGCCGTGCCGGTGCGCCCGCCCGGTGGCCGTACCGCCTGGTTCACCGGCATGGAGAACGCCGCGACGACCACCCTGGCGCTCCCCGGGGTGACGCTCACCGGCTCCGCGCCGCTGCTGTCGTTCTCCCTGTGGTGGGACACCGAGCCCGGCTTCGACCAGCTCACCGTTGAGGCGTCCACGGACGGCGGCGCGAGCTGGCGGCCGGTGCCGTTCACCACCGAGGGCCCCGGGGACGACGGGCCCCGGGACCATCCGGAGGGCACGGTGGGCGGCTGGTCGGGGCGGGTCTGGCACGTGGCGCGGGCCACCCTGCCGCACGGGCACGGCACCCCGGTGCGGCTGCGCTGGCGGTGCGTGACGGACGAACGGTACGTCGGCCGTGGGGTGTACGTCGGCCGCATCCGGGTCACGGACGGACCGCGCACCGTCTTCGACGACTCCCGGCGCGCGGACGCCGCCCGGGTCGAGGCGGAGGGCTGGGTCCGGTCGGTGGACTGATCTCCGCGGCGGGCGGGGGCCCGCGGCGGCGCGTCACCACGCGCGTGGCCGCCGCGGCGGCCGGGACCGTGCGGGACCCGGCGCGCCCTCGCCGGCGGGCGGGCGGCGGTCGTTCACGCCGCCGCCCGGGCCAGGTCGAAGCGGCAGAACACGCTCTTGCCGCCCTCGGCCCGCCGGGCCCACCACGTCGCATCGGCGAGACAGGTGACGATGAACAGGCCGCGCCCGCGGTCGGCCAGCGGGGAGTCCGGCAGTTCGGCGGAGAGGTCATGGGCGAGGGCCACGCCGGTGGCGGGCGAGGGCGGCCGGGGGTCCTCGTCGGAGACCTCCAGGAACAGCCACGTGGGCCAGGCGCGCAGCGCGACCGCGACCGCCCCCCGGCCGGTCCGGCCGCGCGGGGCCGTGTGCTCGACGGCGTTGCTGACCAGTTCCGACACGCAGAGCGTCACATCCTCGGCGAGGGGCGACAGGCCCCACTCCCGCAGGGCGTCCGCGACCGCCCGGCGGGCCGTGCCGACCGAGGACGGGGCCCCCGCGTCGAGCGTGATCCGGCGGCATCTCTCGGCCGCGCGGCCTTCGTCCCCCGGGGAGCCCCCGGGCTCCGGGAGAGAGGGGTGCGCCGGCATCCGCGTCGGCGTGCCCCGTAACTTGCGCGAGTTCATCGCCCTGCCCTTCGGTCACCGGCGGAGCGGGACCCCGCCGTCGTGGTGTGACTATCAGTGAAGAGGCGTGACATCGCGGGCGGCAGTGCCCATAGGGGGTTCACGCACACAGAGGGGTGCACGGACGGCCCCGCCCCCTTCAACCGTGTACCCCCCGCGCGCCCGTGCGGAGGTGGCGCGCGGGACGGGGCGCGCTTTCCGGCGGGACGATCCCGGACGGGTGGGGAGCGGCGCGGCGGTCCACCGGTGCCGCGGCCGGGCCGGGAGCGCCGGAAGGGGCGGGCGACGTGCGACGTGCCGTTCCCGGGCGGATCCGGCACATCCCGGTCCCGGCCGCCACGGGGCGTCGACGGCGCACGGGAGCACGGCTGCCGCCCGGTCGGCTGTGCCGTGCTCCCCGGTCGCCCGGCGTGCCTCGGGACGCGTACGGACACCCGTGACCCGGCCAACCCGGCGGGGCCGCACGCCGTCCGCCCCACCTCCGAACGGAGGGACGGCGGACGGACCGGAGAGGCGGCGCCACGGACGGAGGGCGGGCGCGCGACGGGCGGAAGCAGGCTCGGCGGGCGGGGCCGGTTCGGCGGGTCAGCGGCCGAGGACCGCCATCGCCGCGTTGTGGCCCGGGATACCGCTCACCCCGCCGCCGCGGACGGCGCCCGCGCCGCACAGCAGCACGTTGGCGTGGCGCGTCTCCACGCCCCAGCGGCCGGTGGTCTCCGTCGCGTACGGGAACGCCAGGTCGCGGTGGAAGATGTGGCCCCGGGGCAGGCCGAGTTCGCGGTCGAGGTCGAGCGGGGACTTCGCCTCCAGGCACGGCCGGCCCTCCGCGTCCGTCGCCAGGCAGTCCGCGAGGGGCTCGGCCAGATGGGCGTCAAGCTGCTCCAGGGTCGCGCGCAGCAGCCGGTCCCGGACGGCGCCGGGGCCGGACGGACCGGACGGGGACGGGGCCCCGCCCTCGGGGGCTCGTTCGAAGAGGCGGGCCGGGGTGTGCAGCCCGAAGAGGGTGAGGGTGTGGTGGCCGCTCTCCGCGAGCTCCGGTCCGAGGATCGAGGGGTCGGTGAGGGTGTGGCAGTAGATCTCGCTGGGCGGCGCGTCGGGGAGCCGGCCCGCCGCGGCCTGCCGGTAGGCGTCGGCGAGCTGCCCGTAGCCCTCGGCGATGTGGAAGGTGCCGGCGAACGCCTCGCGCGGGTCGGCCTCCGGATCCCGCAGCCGGGGCAGCCGCCGCAGCAGCATGTTGACCTTGAGCTGGGACCCTTCGGCGCGCTCCGGCGGGGGTGGTTCCTCCCCGAGCAGCCCGGCGAGCACCTCGGGCGCCGCCCCGACGAGGACGTGCCGGGCCTCGGCCGTGCCCGTCCCGCCCGCGTGGTGGTAGGTGACCGCGGCGTGGGTGCCGTCCGTCTCCAGCCCGGTCACGGTGTGGCCGGTGCGGATCTCGGCTCCGGCGGCGCGGGCCGCGTCCGCGAGCGCCGAGGTGAGGGCGCCCATGCCGCCGACGGGGACGTTCCAGTCGCCGGTGCCGCCCCCGACCACGTGGTAGAGGAAGCAGCGGTTCTGGAGCAGGCCGGAGTCGTGGGCGTCGGCGAAGGTGCCGATGAGACCGTCGGTGAGGACCACCCCGCGCACCAGGTCGTCGTGGAAGGTCTCCTCGATGGTGACGCCCAGCGGTTCCTCGAAGACGGCCCGCCAGGCGGTGGCGTCGTCCACGCGGGCCCGCAGTTCGCCACGGGTGGGCAGCGGTTCGGTGAGGGTGGGGAAGACCCGCTCGGCCAGGCGTCCCGTCATCTCCTGGAACCGTCCCCAGGCCTCGAACTCGCGGTCGGAGCCGGTGAGCCGGGCGAAGGATTCCCGGGTGCGGGCCTCCCCGCCGCCGACGAGCAGCCCGGTGGGCCGGCCGCCCCGCACGGCGGGCGTGTACGAGGAGACCGAACGGCGGCGGACCGTGAAGCGCAGCCCCAGATCCCGGACGATCTTCCGCGGCAGCAGACTGACGAGATAGGAGTAGCGCGACAGCCGGGCGTCGGCGCCGGTGAAGGGCCGGGTGGAGACGGCCGCGCCGCCGACCGTCCCCAGCCGTTCCAGCAGCAGGACGCGGCGGCCGGCCCGCGCCAGGTAGGCGGCGGCGACCAGCCCGTTGTGACCGCCGCCGACCACCACGACGTCATGCCTGTCGTGCCTGTCATGCCTGTCGTGCCTGTCGTGCCTGTCGTGCCTGTCGTGAGTGCCGCCGGAACCGGCGGTGCCCTCCTGGGCGCCCGGCCGCTCACCGGCCCCCTCGCCGGCCCGGGAGGCGCGGGAGGAGGGGGGCGCGGAGGCGGCCGTCCCCCGGACGCCGCCGGAGTCATCGGAGAGGGTGCGCATGGAGATCTTGCTATCACGTCCACCGGGCGCCCGGTAGCGGCCGTTCCGCACCGGCCGGGGCCCGGATTCCGGCTCCCCGGCGGGGTGGCGGACCGTCGCGTTGCGCCGGGCTCACCCCTGCCGTCAGCCCTTACTTCCCGCCCCACGGCGCCGGGTCCTCCGTTCCGGAGCGAGTGCCACCCGAGGCCGGGCCGGAACGGCGCCTGTCCGGCCGGCCCCGCCGCGAGGGGCCGTGCCGGCCGGAGGCGGGCGTTCCCCGCTCCCCCGTCCGGAACGGCCGGGAGGTGGCGCCGGGACGGCGGACCGTGGCTGTCCAAGGCGGGGCCCTCCGGGGCGGGGCGGTTCCGTGGGGCCGGCCGCGCGGAACCACCGCGCCCGGGGGCGGTCCGCCGTACCGGGGTCCCGTCAGTCCCCGGGGCCGGCGCGGTACCCGGCCAGCCGGCGGTGGATCTCCGCGGCTTCCGCGGGGCGGCCGAGCCGTTCCAGGCAGTGCGCCTCGTCCGCCCGGCTGGCCAGGGTGAGCGGATGGGCGGGCCCGAGCGTCCGCTCCCGGTCCAGGGTGACCTCGCGGTGCGCGTCCCGGGCCTCCTCCCAGCGGCCGAGCGCGCCGAGGCAGACGGCGACCTCCCGGCGGGCGGCCAGGGTCTCGGCGTGGCCGGGGCCCAGGGCGCGCTCCCGCAGGTCGCGGATCTCCTCCGCCTCCGCCAGCGCCTCCTCCCAGCGGTCCAGCCGTCCCAGGGCGGTGACGGCGCCCTGCCGGGCGCGCAGGGTGCCCGGGTCGTCGGCGCCGCGGGCGCGGACGCGGTCCGACACCAGGGAGCGGAAGTGCGCCAGCGCCTCGGCGCCGCGCCCCAGCCGCAGCAGGCCGGCGCCCGTCTCGTGGCGGGCGGCGAGGGTGTCGGCGTGCAGCGGGCCGAGGACCCGGGCGCGGGCGTCGGCGATCTCCCGGTAGGCGCGCAACGCGTCGGCCCAGCGGCCGAGTTGCCCGAGGGCGTGGGCGGCCTCACAGCGGGTGGCGAGGGTGTCCGGGTGCTCGGGGCCCAGGGTGCGGGCGCGGGTGTGGGCCGTCTCGGACGCGACGCGGAAGGCGTCGGCGGCGCGCCCCAGGCGCCCGAGGGTGACGGCGAGCTGGTGACGGCAGCGCAGGGTGTCCGCGTGCCCGGGACCGTCGGCGCGCTCGCGGATGACGAGGAGACCGGCGTAGAGCTGGTGGGCCTCGGCGTGACGGCCGAGGCGGGTCAGGGCGTGGGCCTGCTCCTGGCGGGCGAGGAGGGTCGCCGGGTGGTCGGGGCCGAGGGCCCGCTGCCGGACGTCGGCGACCTGGCGGAACTCCTCCAGGGCCGCGGCGGCGAGACCGGCGCGGAGGAGCGCGGTGGCGGCCTCGTAGCGGCTGGCGAGGGTCTCGGGGTGGCCGGGGCCGAGGGCCCGCTCACGCTCGGCGGCGGCGGTCCGGTGCTCGGCGGCGGCCTCCGCCCAGCGGCCCAGCCGGGCGAGGTGGAGACCGGCCGCGTGGCGCCGGGCCGACGCGGCGAGGGCCCGGGGCCGCGGCCGGGCGGAGGGTGACAGGTCTCCGGAGGTGCCGGTGCCGCCGGCCCAGGGGCGGGTGAGCCCGGCGGAGGCGTCGTAGGGCGCGGGGCGGGTGAGGGCGCCCGCGGACCAGCCGGCCGTCATGGAGCGGGTCCAGGGCGGCAGCCGCGGCTCGTGCTTCCCGGTCCGCGGGGCGGACACCGCGGACGGGTGGGAGCGGTGGACGGCGGCGAGCCGGTCGCCCAGGTCGGCGGCGTCCCGCGGGCGGTCCCCCGGGTCCTTGGCCAGCAGGTGGAGCACCAGCTGCTCGAACGGCCCGGACAGCGCGGGGCGGTGGTCGCGCAGCGGCCGGGGCGGCGTCTCCCGGTGGCCGGCGAGGACGGCCCACGGGTCGTCCCGGTCGAACGGCGGCCTGCCGGTGGCGAGTTCGTAGATCACGCAGCCCAGGGAGTAGAGGTCGCCGCGGTGGTCCACGGGGCCGCCGGTGATCTGTTCCGGCGGCATGTAGTGCGGGGTGCCCATGGCGACGCCCGCGCCGGTGAGCCGGGTGCCCTGGTCCAGTCCGTGGGTGAGGCGGGCGATGCCGAAGTCGCAGATCTTCACGGTGCCGTCGGCGAGCCGCACGAGATTGGCGGGTTTGAGGTCGCGGTGGACCACGCCCTGCCGGTGGGTGTAGGCGAGGGCCGCCGCGATCTGCCCGGTGATGTCCACCAGGTCGGGCAGGGGCAGCGGTTCGCCGTGATCGTGGAGGATCTGCCCGAGGTGACGGCCGTCCAGCAGTTCCATGACGATGTGGAGCGTGCCGCGGTCCTCACCGAAGTCGTGGACGACGGTGATGCCGCGGTGCTGGAGGGAGGCGGCGACCCGGGCCTCCCGCCGGAAGCGCTCGCGCAGCACGCGGGCGGCCTTCTCGTCGGGCCCCGGGGAGGGCGGCCGGAGGCACTTGACGGCGACCTGGCGGCCGAGCGCCTCGTCCAGGGCGCGCCACACCTCGCCCATGCCGCCGCGCCCGATCCGGTCGAGCAGCCGGTACCGGCCGCCGACCAGGGTGTGGACCCCGGGTTCCGCGGGCTCCTGAGCTGTCTCCGGTTCCTCCACGCGTTCGCCGCCCCCGTCGATGCCTGCGCTCCGCCTCCGAGCGCAGTCCAGTATGCCGATCGGCGGGTGAACTGTGCACGGCACCGGACGGGTTCGGGACACGGGCACGAGGGCCACGGCCGGCCCGCGCGGAGCGGACGGGCTACCGCGGTCCCGCGCCGTCCCCGTACGGGCGCGCGTGCGAGGGGCGGGAGGACTCCCCGGGCGGCCCGGTGGGGTGCCCGGCCCCCGGTGACGTCGGGACGGGGCCGGGCTTGTCGGGGACGGGCGCCGGGCCGCCGTGTCCCACCACGCCCGCGGTCCGTGCGAGCCGTCGCGCCACCAGGCCCGCCGCGGCCGCGGCGCCCAGCACCGCGCCCGGCTGTGCGGTGGCGGGGCGCCGCGCTCCCCGGGCCGCCTCGGCGAGTCCGGCGGCGAGCCCCGCGGCGGAACCGGCCGCGAACCCGGCCGAGGCCGCCGCTCCCGCCAGCAGTCCGGGCCGCCGCTGGGCGGCGGTACGGAGTTCGCCGGTGGCCGGGGCGTCACCGGGCCCGGCTCCGCCGGTGCCCCCGCGGCCGTCGCCGGTGGCGATCCGCCGTCCGAGAGACGTTGCGGCGCGGTGACCAGCCCCGGCCGCCCTCCCCACCAGTCCGCCGATCCCGTCACGGAGGGCGGCCGGCCCGCGGCGGAGCAGGTCACGGGCCTCGCTCCGGGGGTGGGCGCGCAGAGTACCGGCGGCGTCGCGGGCCCGTTCCCAGGCGGCGGCACCGGCGGGCCGGGCCTTCCCCGGGGCTCCCGGGGAGGTGGGGGTGGTGGCCCGGTCGTCCGCCGTCCGCCCGGCCTCCCCGGCGGCCGCACGCCTGGCCTTCTCCCCGCTGCCGCGGCCGGGCCCGGCCGCGGCGTGACTGGCCCGTGACGCGTCACTCATGGTGTCTCCCGTCGCCTGCTCCCGGCCCCGCCCGTCCGCACGTGCCCCCGTCCGGCCGACGGGTAACCGGCCCGGCGGCGGCGAAACCGGCCCTGCCGGGGCGCCGGTGGAGCCGGACCCCGAGGGGGCGGGTGCGCGGGGTGGTGAGCCGGAGCGGACCCCGGCCGCGTGGGCGCCCGGTGGGCGACGGGCCGCGGGGCGCCGGCCGGAGGTGGGACGTCTCGGGAGCCTGCCGGGCCGCAAGGGCGGCAGGGGCTGCCCGGGGGGAGCGCCCGCGGCGCACCCGGCCCCGGTCCCGGCCCCTCCCCCGGGCCGGTCGCGGCCGGCCGTGACCGCGCGCCGCGGCCGGCTCGTGCGGCTCCCGGAACCCCGCGGGGCCGGGCCCCCGGCCGGGCGGCGGTATCCACCGGCCCGGGTGACGGCTCCGGGCGGAGGGCCCGTCCGGGGGCGAGGGCTCGGCCCCGCCGCACAGGGTCGGCCCCCGGGTGTTCCCCCGGGGGCGTGCGGCCCGCCCGCTCAGTCCGTGGCGCGCGGGATCAGCCGGGCGCGGACCGGGGACCCGATCTGGAGCGTGACCCCCACGCCCAGCGTGATGCCGGCGGCCGGGGACTCGATCGTGAACGCCCGCAGGAAGGCGGCGAGCGCCAGCACGGACTCCAGCATGGAGAAGTGCTGCCCGATGCAGGCGCGGGGCCCGCCGCCGAACGGCAGCCACGCGTAGCGGGGACGGTCCCGCTCCCGCTCCGGGAGGAAGCGGTCCGGGTCGAAACGCTCGGGGTCCTCCCAGTGGTCCGGATGGCGGTGGATCGCCCAGGGGACCACGAGGGCCTCGCCCCCGGCGGGGATGGTGACACCGTCGATCACCGTCTCCCGCACCGCGTTGCGGCCGAAGACGGGGGCCGCCGGGTAGAGCCGCATCGACTCCTTGAGCACCTGGGTGAGGTACGGCAGGGCGTCGAGGTCGGCGGCGGTGGGCGGGCGGTCCCCGAGGACCCGCTCGACCTCCTCACGGGCCCGTTCCTGCACCTCGGGGTGGTGTCCGAGCAGATGGAGGGCGAAGGTGAGGGACGTGGCCGTGGTCTCGTGGCCGGCGATCAGGAAGACGAGCACCTGGTCACGGATCTCGGCCGGGGTGAGGGTGCCGTCGTCGTCGTTCCCGGCCCGGGTCAGCAGGCTCAGCAGATCGGTCCCGGGGGCCGGGTCACCGGGGCCGCGCCGGGCGTCCTCCGCCCGGCGTTCGGCGACGATCCGGTCGCAGAGGGCGTGGAGCGCCGCCCGGGCGCGGCCGGCCGAGCGGTTGGCAGGCGTGGGCCAGGTGCGCGGCGGCCGCACGGGGGTGAAGCTGCGGCGGACGATGTGGCCGCCGAGGACGGGGAAGTTCCGGCGGACCACGTCCACCGCCGACTCGATGTCGGCGCCGAAGAGGATGCGGGTGACGGCGCGCAGCGTGAAGCGGGACATCTCCTCCGCGAGGTCCACGGCGCCGTCCGGGGTGTCGCGCCAGCGCCGGACCACCGCCCCGGCCTCCTCGTTGAGGCCGTCCGCGTAGCCGTCCACCCGCCGCCGCGTGAACAGCGGCTGCACCAGGCGCCGCTGACGGAGGTACTGCTCGTCCTGGCTCGTCAGCAGCCCGTCGCCGAGGACCGCGGCGATCTCGTGGTAGGCGGCGGTGTCCTTGCGGAAGTCGGCGGAGCGCGAGGCCAGTACCTGCTGCGCCCCGGAGGGGGAGAACACGCAGTGGCGCTCGGCCCGGAGGCCGGGCGGGCCGGCGGTGAGCCGCACGATGTCCCCGTACTCCTCCCTGACGCGCACGAAGGTGCCCAGCGGGTCCCGCCGTATCTCCGGCAGCGAACCGAGCAGCCAGTGCCCCGCAGGGCCCGGTGCGCGGGTCGCGGCGTCCGTGTCGGCGGTCGTGGTTCCGGTCATCATGCCCCCAGCGGCCGTCCCAGGTGCCGTGCGGTTCCCCGGTGTCCGGCCGCCGGCCGGGGGCGCACCTCGATCGCTCCCACGGTCCCACGGGTGCCGCCGTTCCCGGAGCCGGATGCGGCGGAACGTCCCGGGTCGTGACCGTTCTCCGGCCGGCGAGGGTACGCAGGTCTTCCCTTCCGGCCCGTCCGGCGGATCCGCCACGCCGGCCCGGAGGAGCGGGCGGGAGACCGGCCGGCGGCACCGCGGACGGCCGGGACCCGCCGCGGATCGCCGGTCCGTGCGGGGGTGCCGGCCACCGCTCAGGCGGGCAGCGTCAGCGGGGGGTACGCCCCGTGGAGGAAGTGGTCGCCCATAGCCTGAAGACGGGGTCCGGCCGGCTGGTGGAGCGTGTGGGCGCGGAGGTCGCGCCAGAAGCGGTCGAGGCCGTGGCGGGCGGCGGCGGAGCCCGCCCCGGCGACGTCCAGCGCCCGGGCGGTGATCTCCTGGGCGGCCCGGACGGCGGCCGACTCGGCCGCCGCGGCCACCACGGTGACCTCGGCGCACTCGTCGTCGGTGAGGTCCTCCGGACGGTCCGCGGCCCCGGTCAATCCGGCCACGGCCTCGGCGGCCAGGGCGGAGGCGGCCCGCAGGGACACGGAGAGCTCCCCGTAGGCGGCGAGGGTGTGCGGGTCGGCGGGCGCTCCGCCCGGCCAGGCCGCCGCGGTGGAGCGGGCGTGGTCCCGGGCCTCGGCCAGCATTCCCTGGGCCAGGCCGAGGCAGGTCTGCGCGGAGACCAGGTGCCCGGTGGCAGCGGTCAGCCCGGCGCAGGGCGGGAGGGCTCCCCCGTCCGCCGACAGCGAGCCCAGGACGGCGTCCCCGGCGAGGGGGACGGCGGCGAACTCCACGCTGCCGGCGGCGGCCTGCCGCAGGCCGAAGGTCTCCTCCCCCGGGCCTGCCACCACGCCCGGACCGGCCGGGTCCACCAGGACGAACAGGGGTTCGCCGGTGTCGTGGCGGACGGCGGCGACGGCCAGCCGGTCCGCGACCCGGGCACCGGCGACCCGGTCCTGACGCCCCTCCAGCAGCCAGCCGTGGCCGTCCGCGTCCGGGGCCAGCACGGGCGGCGTCTCGCGGAGACCGAGCCCACCGCCCCAGAACCACTGGCCGGCGGCGGAGCGCCGTTCGATCCGCGCGGCGGGGCCGGGACCGGTGAGACTCCGCGGGCTCCAGGAGAGCACGTAGTGCCGGCCGAGGAGCAGGCCGAGCGTCCCGTCGGCGGCGGCGATCTCCCGGACGACGGCGCAGGCGGTGGGCCAGCCGGCGCCTCCTCCGCCGTGGCCGGAGGGGATCAGCAGGGTCAGCAGGCCGGCTTCCCGGAACCGGGCCACCTCGTCGGAGGGGTCGTGGCCGGCCCGCTCGCGGGACGCCGCGTCGGTGGCGAGGTCGTCCGCCACCTCACGGGCGACCTGGAGCCAGTGGTCGTGGCCGGCCGGTTCCCCCGCGGCGGGCTCGATGACCGTCAGGCGCGCTCTCCCCGGCCCGCCCCCGGCCCCCGCGCCGTACGGCGGTACGAGCGTGGCGGGGCGGAGCGAGGGAGTGGGTGCCGTCGTCAAGGGATCCTCCTCACCCCGGTCCGCGCACGGGCGCACCGGGAGCCGGTCGGTCCGGAAGCGGCCGGGAACGCCCCGCCGCGGCGGTCGCGCGCGGCCGCGCCGGCGTCGGCGGAACGACGTCGCGCCGAACGGGTGTTCGCGCGGGACCGGCGTCTCATCCTCGTCACCCCGGAAGCGGCCCGTCAATGGTTCCCTACAAAATCGATAGGAATTGTAGGGTTGACGGATGCGGCGGGCCCGCCGCTCCGGCCACCGTCACCACCCCCGCGGCGGGCGGACGCCCCGCGGACGGGTCAGCGAGCGGCGCCCGCCCCCGCGAGGGAGGCCCGCGCGCCGGCGCGCTCCGGGGCGGCGGCGCGGTACGGGTGCGACCACAGGCCGCGTCCGGCGAGCCGGGGCAGCACGCCCTCGCCGAACCAGTAGGCCTCCTCCAGGTGCGGATAGCCGGAGAGCACGAACTCGTCGATACCCAGCCGGTGGTACTCCGTGATCCGGTCGGCGACCTCCTCGTGGCTGCCGACCAGCGCCGTCCCCGCGCCACCGCGCACCAGGCCGATGCCCGCCCACAGATTGGGGTGGATCTCCAGACCGTCCCGGCCGCCGCCGTGCAGCGCCAGCATCCGCCGCCGGCCCCGCGCCGCGGCGCGCCGCGGCCGGCGGGCGCGGTCCCGCGCACCGGTCACCGGGGATTCATCGCCGCCCGGTCCGTGACCCGCGGCGCCACCCGGCCGATACTGGACGCGTCCGAGCCCGTCCCCCGCGGGCGGCACGGGCCGTGTCCGGCGGGACCGGCCCCCGGCCGGAAACCGCCGCGGGCGACCGGGCCGGCGGCGGCCCCGGGGGCCGCGCTCCGTACCGGCCCGCCGGACCCCCGGCAGGCCGCCGCCCGCGCGCCAACTGCCCAGGAGTGCCTGTGAAGATGCTGATCAACTCGCCGGAGACCGTGGTCGCGGACGCCCTGCGCGGCATGGCCGCCGCCCACCCGGAGCTGTCCGTGGACGTGGCGAACCGCGTCATCGCGCGGCGGGACGCGCCCGTCGCGGGGAAGGTGGCCCTCGTCTCGGGCGGCGGGTCGGGGCACGAGCCGCTGCACGGCGGGTTCGTCGGCCCGGGGATGCTCGACGCGGCCTGTCCCGGCGAGGTGTTCACCTCCCCGGTGCCGGACCAGATGGTGCGGGCGGCCTCGGCCGTGGACAGCGGCGCGGGTGTCCTGTTCGTCGTGAAGAACTACACCGGTGATGTGCTCAACTTCGAGATGGCCGCCGAACTCGCGGAGGACGAGGGCATCCAGGCGGTCAGTGTGCTGGTCGACGACGACGTGGCGGTCACGGACAGTACCTTCACCGCCGGCCGGCGCGGCACCGGGGCCACTCTCTTCGTGGAGAAGATCGCCGGGGCGGCCGCGGAGGAGGGCGCGCCGCTGGAGCGCGTCGCGGCGCTGGCGCGCCAGGTCAACGAGGCGTCCCGCAGCTTCGGGGTGGCGCTCGGCGCGGTCACGACCCCCGCCAAGGGCGGCCCGACGTTCGACCTGCCGGCCGGCGAGCTGGAGCTGGGCATCGGCATCCACGGCGAACCGGGCCGGGAGCGGCGGGAGATGATGACCGCCGCGCAGATCGCGGAGGTCGCCGTGGACGCCGTCCTGGCCGACCTGGGCGCGGCTGGCGATCCGGTGCTCCTGCTGGTCAACGGGATGGGCGCGACCCCGCTGCTGGAGCTCTACGGGTTCGGCGGGGAGGTCGCCCGGGTGCTCGCGGAGCGCCGGGTGACGGTGGCCCGCACGCTGGTCGGCAACTACGTCACCTCGCTGGACATGGCGGGCTGTTCGGTGACGCTCTGCCGCGCGGACGAGGAACTGCTGCGGCTGTGGGACGCGCCGGTGCGGACCGCGGGACTGCGCTGGGGGTGCTGACCCCGGTGGGCCCGGAGCCCGGTGGACTCCGACCCCGGTAGGTCCCGAGCCCGGTGGGCTCCGAGCCACTCGATGGGTGTCGGGCGGAGGCCGAAGGCCGGGATCGACCCGGACCTGCCGGCCCTTCCTCCGGCCCCCGGTGCCCCGGGCCTTCCTCCGGTCCCCGGGGGCCCCGGCCCCGGGGACCACAGCACGGGCTCGGGGCGTGAGCTCCGGCCCGCAGCGCACGCCCCGGGGACCGGGGGGCCGGCAGACCGCGCAGGTCCGGCGGGACCGGGACAGCCACCCGGCGGACGCCGGCCGGCGTGGTGGGCGGCCCGGCCCGCCCCCGGGCGGCGCACCGAGGCCCGTCCACGGTGCGCGGCCCGGCACGAGCCCTGGTGGCGCGGGCCCCGGCCGAAGGTTGCGCGGGCCCCGGCCGAAGGCGGAGAACCACCGGCCGGGGCCCGCGCCGCCCCTCCTGAACCCGCCTCCCGAACCCGCCTCCCGGCCGGGGCCGCCGCTCAGCTCCCCGACGAGGAGGACGCGGAGCGGCGACGGGCCAGCCACCACGCCCCTCCGCCGCCCAGCGCGAGCAGTACGGCGACCCCGGCCAGCAGCGGGCCGGCCGCGGAACCCTCGTCCTCCTGCTGGGCCCGCCCGGCCTTCTCGGCACCGTCGGAGGACTTCCCGGCGTCCTCGCCGGCCTCTCCCGCGTCCGTCTCCCCGCCGGTCGCGGAATCCGCCGGTGCGGGGGTTTCCTCCGCGGCGGCTCCGGAGGAGGCGGGGCGGAGCGGTTTCGCGCCGGGCGCGGCCGGTTCGAGGTCGAGGGCGGGTGCCGGCTGTTCCGACTCCGCGCCGTCCTCCGGTGTTTCGATCCACCGGGAAACCGCGCCGTCCCCGTAGGTCTCCACGGTCCGGAAGGCCAGCTTCTCCGCGTCCGGCAACTGGCGGACCTCGACCTCGTACACGGCATCGGTGCCCACCGGCAGTTCGGGGCCGGCGACGGCGTAGCCGTCCTTCGTGTGCTTCAGCTTCCATCCCCGGGGCGCCTTCCCCAGTCCGACGTCACCGGGCGCGATGCCCTCCGGGAGGGACACCCTCACCTCGGTGAAGCCGGCGGCGTCGTTCTCCGCCGCGGATTCGAAGGTGAGCGTCACCTTCTCGGCCAGCGCCCGTGGTTCGGAGGCGGTGACATGCGCGTGCGCGGCGGCCGGAGCGGTCTGGACGGTGGCGAACGCCAGGGCGAGCGCGGAGACGGCGGCGAGACGGCCCAGGACGCGCGGGCGGGGCCGGCGCGGCGGGAGGGACCGGGCGGACGACGGGACGGAACCCTGGGGGCACCCCTGGGGGAATCTCTGAGCGGGCATGGCGGAACTCCTCGGATGAGCGGCCGGCGCACCGTGGGGCGGCCGGCACGGGGACTCGACGACCTGGATCGCGGTCCCGCTCCGGTGGGCCCCGGCGCACCACGGCACTCGTCAGGAACTCCCGCCCCGTCACCGGCGGTCCGCCGGCGCGGGCCGGTGGCGCCGGGCGCGGCTCGCGGCGCGGGCGACGGGCCGGGCCGGGCAGCCGGGCGAGGGCGAGGAGGGGGGCGAGCGCGAGGCAGGCGGCGCGCCGTCCCGTGCGGGCGGCCCGGACGGCGGCGGCCGCCGCCGCGTCGGCGTGGTGGAACAGCCAGGCCACGACGAGGGCCGCGAGCAGATGCGCCACCGTCATGGCGGCGGAGACATGCCCGCCGGCCTGCGCCACCTCGCCGGCCGGTGCCGCGTGCGCGAGATGCGCCGGATCCGCCGCGTGCGTGGCGGGGCCGGGGCCCGCTCCGTCCGCGCCGCCGCCGTGCCCGGTGTGCGCCGGACGGGCGGCGACGGCGAGGTAGAGCACCGTGTGCAGCAGTGCCTGGGCGGCGAGGGTGGCCGTCACCACGACGGGCAGGGAGCGCCGCCGGCGCGCCAGCGGCCACACCGCGGCGCACTGCGCGGCGGTCACCGCCACCACCGGCGGCCAGGGCACCGGCCCGTCCAGCACGGCGTGGTGCCCGGCCACCGCGAGCACACCTGAGGTGAGGGCGAACACCGCCGCGCGCAGGGCGGTCACGGAGCGGTTCACGGCCCGGCCGCCGGACGCGGGCACGGACCGGCCCGCTCCGTCGGCCTCACGGTGCCGGCTCGGCACCGAGGGCGCCCGTCTCCTCGATGGTGCCGCCGAGCCGCTCCCGGGCGCGCTCCATGGCCGGCCGGGGGTCGGCGGAGAGCACCCAGCGGTTGCCGACCAGGTAGACGCCCCCGTACATCTGCGCCGTCTCCAGCCAGGCGCGTTTCCCGGTGTCGCTCTCGAAGCTGACGAAGACGTACTCGGCCCGTCCGGTGTCGCAGGTGCCCTGGCGGTAGTCGGCCACGTCGATGGTGATCTCCGCCTCGCACCCGACGGCGGAGGCGAGTTCCGGCACATCGGCCGGGCGGGCCTTCGGCGGCGCGCCCGGCCGCCCCTCGGCGGTACCCGCCCGGCCGGCGGGCTCCTCCGCACCGCACCCGCCGAGCAGCAGGGCGGCGGCAGTGGTGACGAGAGCGGCGAGCGCACCCGTGCGCACATGGCGCGGACGGGGCGGGCGGGGCCCGGCGGGGGATGCCGGTGCCCGGTCGGGCAGTGGTCGTTCCATCACAGGCTCACAACAGGACGAGGGCGGTTCCCGGACGAGGGTCGGTGCACCCGGGGCATACGGCCGCGGCGGGCGGTCCGTTCAATCCGCGGCCGGCGACTTCCGCGGACGGTGAGCAGCACGGCGCGGAACCGCGTATTCCCTGGCGGCGGCGCGCCCCGGGCTCCGGGTGGCGGCGGACGGTGTGGGACCGGGAGAAGGGACGACGTGATCAGAGACCTCAGGGGGCGGAAGCGCGGCGGCGCCCGGACGGCGGAACGGCGCGGCGGGGGCCCCGGACGCAGGGTCCCCCAGCGGCCATGGCGGGGCGGCGCGCGCCGCGTGTGGGCGCTGCTCGTCGTGGTGGGCGCGGTGCTCGCCGCACTGTTCGGCGGGGCGGGGACGGCCGCCGCGCACGCCTCCCTGCGCTCCTCGGACCCGGCGGCGGACACGGTGGTCGCGACGGCACCGAGCCACATCACCCTCACCTTCACCGAGGAGGTGACCCTGACCGACCGCTCCCTGCGGGTCATCTCCCCCACCAACACCCAGGCGAGTGAGGGGACGGCGGATCACGCCGGGGGGAACGCGGCGACCGTCCGGATCGCCCTCCGTGACGGCCTCGGGGAGGGCACCTACACGGTGGCCTGGCATGTGGTGTCCGCCGACAGCCACCCGGCCTCCGGGGCGTTCACCTTCTCGATCGGCAAACCCTCGGGGACCACAGCGGTGGTGGAGTCCGCCGACTCCGGGAACACCACCACGCAAGTGGTGTACGGCGCCTTCCGCTTCGCCGCCTACGGAGGGCTGTCCCTGCTGGTCGGCGGGGTCGCCTTCGCGCTGCTCTGCCTGCGGCACGGACCGGTGGAACGGCCGCTGCGCCGGCTGGTGGTCACCGGCTGGGGCGTCCTGGCCGTCTCCACGGCCGCCCTGCTGCTGCTCCGCGGCCCGTACGAGACGGGCGAGGGCCTCGGCCGGGTCCTGGACCTCTCCGCGCTGCCGGGGACGGTCGCCGGCCGGCCGGGCACCGCGCTGGCCGTCCGGCTGCTGCTGCTCGCCGTGGCGGCCGGTGGCCTGGCGTTCCTGGCCTCCCGGGCGCGGGCGGGCGCGGGAGACCCCCCGCCGGACGGCGGCGCGGCGGAGGACGGCGGTGGCGCGACGGACGGCGGTGGGGTACCGCGGCGCCGCTGGTCCCGGGCGGCCGGGCCGGCCGGCGCGGCCGTGGTCACCGCCGGCCTGGCGGCGACCTGGGTGACGGTGGAGCACGCCTCCGTCGGCCCGCAGGCACCGCTCGCGATGGTGCTGGCCGGGCTGCACCTGGTGGCCATGGCGGTGTGGGCGGGGGGCCTCGCCGCCCTGTGCGTCACCGTCCTCCGCCGGGCCGGCTGCCCGGACGAGCGCAGGCGCGCCGAGGCGGCGGGCCGTTTCTCGGCGGTCGCCTTCACCTCGGTGGTCGTCCTGGTCGTCACCGGGGTCTACCAGTCCTGGCGCCAGGTCGGGGCGGCGGATCTGCTGCCGACCACCTTCTACGGGAAGCTGCTGCTGACGAAGGTGGCCGTGGTCCTCCTCCTGCTCGCCACGGCCGCCGCCTCCCGATGCCTGACCGCGGGCCTGCGCGCCCCGGACCGCGCGGCGGGGAAGGGCGAGGCGGACCGGGCCGGCGACAGCGACAGCGACAGCGACAGCGACAGCGACAGCGACAGCGCGAACGATGCCGGGGACACGGCACAGGCCCCGGCATCGGCCGCGTCCGAGACGGGAAGCCGGCTCCCGGCCGTGCCGGAGCGGGAGGCCGTGTCGGGCCGGGCGGGCGCTCGGGTACCGGAACCGGCCGGGGCCGTCCCCGCGGCAGCTGCGACGAGTGTGGCGTGCGTGACGGGGGCGGCCGGTACCGGGGCACGATCGTCCGGGGCTGGGGTCCCGTCCATCGCGGACAGCGGGACGGTCTCCTCCGCCACCCCGGAAGCCGGCGGCAAGCCCGGCGGCGAAAGGAAGGACGGGGCCGGGGACGGGGACGGGGCCGGGGACGGGCGGGGCGGTGGCCGGCCCCCGGTATCGCCGCTGCGCCGCTCCGTACTGGCCGAACTCACGGTCGGTGCCGCCGTGCTGGCGCTGACCACCGTGCTGACGGGCACACCGCCGGCCCGCACCGTGCTCGACACCAGCCGCGAACTGGCCGCCCAGGGCGCCGCGGTCGCGGTGGTGGACGTGCCGTTCGGGACAGCGCAGGGACGGTTCGTCGCCAATGTCACGGTCGACCCGGCGCGGGTCGGCGTCAACACCGTCCAGGCCGTCGTCATGGACGCCAGAGGCGGTTTCACCGGTGTTCCGGAGATGCGGATCACCTTCACCCACGAGAAGGAGGACGTCGGCCCGATCGACGCGGAGGTGGCCGACGCCGGCGGTTACTGGACGACGAACAGCCTGCAACTGCCGCTGGCCGGGGAGTGGACGATGTCCGTCACCGTGCGGACCTCGGAGTTCGACCAGGTCACCCGCACCACCTCCGTCGAGGTCCGGCAGGCGCCGGCCGGGGGGTGAGACCCCGCCGGGGCGCACGGCCGCGGGTCCGCTCCCGTCGACCGGTGCCCGCCGCGCCCGAGACGGCCGGAGCGGCCGGAGCGGCCGGAGCGGCCGGAGGCACGGTGCGCACCGGACGGGACGGTGCCGCGGTGAACGGCGACGGCGGGACGCGTCACGGGAAGCGAGGGCACCTCACGCCCGTCCCACCACGCGCCGCCGGGAACGGCCTCCTCCCCGCGCCGCGCCCTGGGCGACGGGCCGTTCCCGGCGGGCAGATCACGTCCCTTCACGGCCGGGCGGGGGCCGGGGACGGTGACCCCGGCCGGAGCCGCGCCCGGTCATTTCCAGGTGCGGATCACGACGTTGGCGGCGGCCTGTCCCGGGTCCAGCGTCACCACGTGCGCCGTGCAGTTGACGTCCCCGTAGAAGGACCAGGTCTGGTTGTCCTGGTTGACCACGGACCTGGCGTAGTGCTGGGGGACCCAGCCGCAGACGTGGAAGCGGGGATTCTTGTAGACCCGCATGACCCCTCGGAATCCGGGCTCGGCCCAGAAGCAGACATAGCCCTGCGGACAGCTCTGCACCGCGCGCTCGCGGAGTGACGCCTCACGGCCGTCCGCCGGGCCCGCGTGCGCCGCACCCGTGACCGAGCCGAGCACGGCGACCGCCGCGCCCACCGCGGCGATCCGGCCGGCCTTGCGTCGCGCTTCCCTCATGGTTCTCCCCATTCTCTCGTCCGGGTCGCCGTAGTGCCGGAACGCGTGGGCGGAACGTCCGGCGTTCCGCCCACGCGGCCACCGCTTCTCCGGCGGACACCCGAGGATGTGTCGTTCGTGTCGGGCGGGGCCGGACCATCGTCGGACGCCGGAGGGCGGGAAGGACCACCTCACGGACCAATCCCCCTTTTCGTGGGAATACCAGGACACAGGGACGACAGCGCACAGGGCCGGCGCGGCGCCGACGCGAGGGCGCGAGAGGGGGACACACCCCGCGCCGCGTGCGCGGCGGCGCCGGACGGACCGGAGAGGGAACCGGCCCGGGCGCGGCGAAGGGGCCGCCGGCCGGCAACGCCCTCCGCTCAACGCCCGCGCGTTACCGAAAACTCCGCGTCACGTGATGACACGGGATGGCAAACCGGGAGAAATACTCCTGCAATTGATGGCAAGACCTCTCAAAGCCACTACTTCATGCCGCACCTGGATGGACAATCCCGATGTCCTCGAAACACCCACAGGACCGGAAGGGACCCATATCGTCATGAAGTCCTCACGTCAGCGTGTCGTGTTCGCGTCCGCCGCCGCCACGGCGGCACTGGCCGGGCTGCTCTCCCTCGCCGCCCCCCTCGCTGCGGCCCAGACCTCCACCCCGCTCTCCCCCGCGTCCGCCCAGGGGACGGCACCCGCCTGCGTCGCGCGGGATGTCGTCAAGCAGGCGAAGAAGGTGACCATCCGGAACAACTGCGGCCGGACCATGCACGTCAAGCTGGTCATCGACTGGGGGCCGGACGGCCAGTGCTGGACGTACCGGCCGGGCGAGGCCCGGACCTGGACCTGGAGCCAGGGCTCCTACGGCAAGGTCGTCACCTGCTGACCTCCGCCCTCCCCGGCCGGCACGGCCCCGGCCCCGCGGTGGTGTGCCGCGGGGCCGGGGCGCCGGTGTGGAAGCAGGGGCGGGTGAGGGGCGGGGTCAGGGGGCCGAACGGCGGGGGCGGTCGGACTTCTCCGGCCGCAGGTGGGGCAGGAGCGGCACCGCCTGCGCCGCGGAGTCCGGCGCGGCGGTGGCGCTGATCCGCCAGCCGGAGGAGTCGATCCAGGCCGCCCGCTGGACCAGCCAGTCCTGCATGAGCGTCAGTTGCTGCTGCCAGGTCTGCGTGGTCTGGGTCTGGAACGGTCCGACCTGCCGCGTGTTCAGGTTGGGCCACCGCTGGAAGTTGCGCTGGGCGGCGTTGGTCAGCGGCGCCGCGAGCTGCTGCACCCGGTCGCGGAGCCGGGCGTCGGACAGGACGCCGCGGCGCAGCTCCTGCCAGCGGGTGACGACCTTCTGGTTGAACGACGGGTCCTGCATCAGCCGCAGGAACCAGTCGGTGGTCTGCGGGAACCCGAAGAACGGCTGGAACTGCCAGCCACGCACCGAGTTGGAGCCGGGGATCGCGTTGAAGCCGAGGTCGTAGTCCCACAGCGGCCCGGCGACGAGCTTGCCGCCGCGGTCCTTGTGGAAGTAGGTGGAGCGGATGTAGGCGTCGCCCTGGCGGCTCATCTCGTTGAGGATGACCATGTTGACCACCGAGTCCACGTCGAGGTACGCGGGGTACCCGTTCTGCGGGTCGGAGGGGTTGGCGCCGCGCAGGGAGTTGTGGAACTTCTGGAGGTACTGGGAGAGCCAGGTCAGCTGCTCGGGCCCGAGATCGTCCGGTTCCACGACCTCCAGGTCCGACCAGCAGTTCTGGGTGCCGGCGGGGCAGGGCACCTTCGGCTCCTCGGCGGCGAAGGCGTCGAACTTCATGATGTAGCCGCCGGTGACGGCGGGCTCGGTGACGTCGGTCTTCTTGAGCTTGGCGATGTCCACCCGGTCCGGGGAACGCTTGATGTTCTCGTCGAGCAGGTAGACGCCCTGGTAGTCGTCGGCCGTCAGCGGGTTGCCGTCGAGGTTGAGATACACCTCGACGAAACGGTGGCGGGGTGTCCTCAGGCCCAGTTCCTGTCCCAGGGTGTAGGCGAAGGCGTCGCGGACGAGCGTCTTGTCCGGGAAGGGGCCGCGCAGCACCCAGTCGGAGTCCGCCGGCATGCCCGCCATCGGGTAGTCGGCGTCGTCGTCCTGGTTGTCGCGGAGTTCCAGCCGGTACGGGGCCTTCTCGAACGAGGCGGAGGACTGCCCGCGCAGATGGAAGCCGGCACGGGTGGCCACAGCGGGGGCCGCGCCCAGCGAGGTGGTCCCGCCCTGTGGCTCCATCAGCAGCGCGGCGGCGTCCCGGTAGTCCCGGCCGGGTTTGCCCGCACCGTAGGCGTCCATGACCAGGACGGGCAGGTCGTGGCTGGCGTCGACGGTGCGGGCCACGTAGAGGGCGGTGCCCGGCTCGCCGCTCGCCGCGCCGTCCACGAAGGCCTGGGCGCGGAGCTGCGTGGTGGCGGTGAACCGCAGCGCCGTCCCGCCGTAGAGCGGGGAACTCGCCGTCGGGAGCTGCCCGTTGGTGGTGTAACGGATCTGCGCCCCGGCGACGGAGGTGCCCAGGGAGACGGACACCTCGCCCCGGAACGTGCCGCTCGGTACCGAGAAGGTGATGTCCCCGGTCAGATCGGCCGCCGACCGCTCGCCCGCGCGGATGTCCGCGGGGCGGGCCTCGTCGGGGGAGGTGGCGGCCTCCCCGGTCGACGTGGTGGCGGCCTCCCCGGTGGACACGGTGGAGGCGGCCGGCCGCGCGGACGCGGAGCGGGCGGTGTCCGGTGCGGCCGCGGCGGCGGCATGGCCCGAGAGGCCGGTCAGCAGCAGGGACAGCGCGGCGAGCGCCACCACCGCGCCCCGTCCTCCTGTGCCTCGGGCCGCCCGGGCCGCTCGGGCTCCTGGAGTTCCTGGGCATCCTGCGGTTCCTGGGCGGTGCGGACTTCTGCGGTGCACAGGGCAACACCTCGCATCGTGGGGGGTGGGAGCGGGCGGCGGCAGGGAGGACCGGCCGCCGGGCCGTACGGGCGTACGTCTCGGGGCGCGCCGGACGAGGAGCGCCGTCGCGGTGACGGCGCGGCCGGCCGGTGTCCCGGAGCGGGGCGGTGGCCTGCGCGGGAGCCGCCACCGCCCGCGCTCCGCGGTCAGACGGCGCAGGCGGTGGGGAGGGGCATCGCCGGCCGGCCCGTGCCGGGGGTGGGGTCCGCGCCGCCGAAGCTCCGGCGCAGGGTCCGCCGCCACGGGGTGGCCGGCAGGCCGGGGCGGAGCGCGGCGAGGCCGGTGGCGTACTTCGAGATCCGGTCGGGACGCCGGCCGCTCCGCCACAGCAGGCGGTCCACCGCCGACGCGGTGGAGCCGGTCTTGGTCTCGACCACGGCCACCCCGGGCAGGCTGAGTTCCCGTTCGCCGTCCCGCCAGGTCAGCTCGGTGTCCAGGGTGACGCGGCTGCCGGAGCCGGGGAGGTAGAGCGTGGTGCGGCGGTAGCGGGTGGTCAGCACCGGGGCGAGGGCGAACCGGGCGCCGCCGTCGATGCCGTTCCCGGCCAGGATCGCGTCGACGAAGGCGCGGCCGGGGAGCAGGGTGGCGAAGTCGTCCCGCTCGTACCGCAGGCGCTGTTTGACGGTGGAGGCGCGGGAGCCCCGGGTCTTCACCTCCAGCCAGCACTCGCCGGACTGCTCGTAGAGGCGGGTGCGCACCTTGAAGCGGCGTCTGCGCCGGTGGGCGGCGAGCCGGTAGCTGATCAGGTCCGGGGTGTCGAAGTACAGCGAGCGGTACGCGAAGCGCCGGTCGCCGTCGATCTCCAGCACGCGCGTCCCGGCGGGCAGTGACGCCACCAGGGCCTCCAGGGAGTGGGCGGGCAGCACGTACTTGCGGTCGATCCGGGTCTGGAGCAGGGCGCGGTCCAGCAGTTCCTCCAGCCCGATGGGGTCCAGCGCGTCGAGGGCGGTCGGCCGCCGGGCGGGGCTCACGAGCGCACCGTCAGCGGCGTGGCGGAGGTGGCGGCGGAGCGCGGCGCCGGTGGTTCGCCCTTGGCGGGACGGCCGGTGGGCACGCGGTAGCGCACGTCGACGACGGTGGTGTCGTTGACCAGGTCGAGCCGCTGGACGACGGCCGCGTGCACGCGGGCGCCGAGCGTGGTCTCCAGGTGGGCGACGAGCGCGGTGTGATCGGGCAGCGCGGTGTCGAGCACCATCAGCTGCCGCCGGTAGCTGCGCAGCAGCCGGGGGTGGTCACCCACGGCGAGGGCGACCAGGATGAGGACCATCAGGCCGAGCGAGCGCCACAGGTTGTCGGTGGGCATGGCGCCGAGCACGCCGAGCGCGAGCGCGGAGAAGTAATAGGCGACCTCGTGCTGGTCCAGTTCGGTGGAGCGGAGCCGGATGATGGACAGCACGCCGAAGAGGGCGAGCCCGAGGCCGAGGCCGGTCCCGGATCCGGTGACGCTCAGCGAGCCGGCCACCGCCAGCACCCCCACGTTCACGCCCAGGTAGGCCACCACCAGGTCCCGTCGCCGGTGACGTGGGAAGTACAGGGCGAACACCAGGAGACTCACTGCGGCGATGTCGCACGCGAACAGAAGGGTTCGTGCCATGGCGGGTCCTTAACGTGGGGTGGGGGGTGTCCATACGGTGAACCAGTACCGGCCTGGCGGTGACAAGCACGGTAAATCTGGCCCCCGGTGGGCCGCCATCCAGTTCCGGCCCATCACGATCCGGGAAACTTGCTGGCCACAGGGGTGGACGGCGGTACGGAGAACGGACCGGGGGCCCGTGGACGGGCCGTCGCGGCAGCTCAGCGACCCGGCCACCGGTCCGGGCGGAGCGGTCACCGAGCGGCGCCAACCGTGACCGGAACCGACTCTCCGGGGAAAAGAATTACCGGAACTTTTCCGGAACGGGAGTCGGCCCCAGCGCCCTTGGAGACGTGAACCCATCGCAGATCAGCCCGTTCCGGTGGGAGCGATACCGGTCATTGATCCCGGTGGACGGGAGCGCACGAGGGGGATCGGAACAAGCGCTTACCGGAATTTTTTCGGTCCCTGTGCGGAATTGACGGAGCGTCACACCGGCCCGGTCCGGGTCCGCGTCCCGGCCCCCAGGTCAGCCCCCGTGGGCGCGGGGTCCAGGACCGTCCTTCCGTCGTGCCCGGAGCACGCCCGGGTCGCCCTTCCGGTCACCGGCCCGACTCCCCGGGCCATGGCTGGGCGCCGCGCGGGCGAGCACCGCGGCCACCGGTCCGCGTTCCGGAAATGTTCGCGATCCCCGGGGCAACCCTGCCCGCGGCCCTACAATCGCGAACGACTCCACCGGCCGGGCGGGGGCGCGGAGGCCGGGGCGGGGAAGGGTTTCCCCGGCGCGCGGGCGGCACGTGACCATGCCGCCTCAGGGGAGAACTGGCTGAAGGGCTGAGAAGCATGCCTGCTGGGCGGCACAAGAACGCGCACGGCCCACGCCCGCGGTGGCGGGGCCGCCTGTTGCCGGCCGGAGCCGTGGCCGTGCTGGCCGTGCTGGCGTTCGTCCTGGTCCGCCTGCTCGACCAGCCGCTCGCGCCGCCCCGGTCCCCCGTCATCGAGGCCCGGACGGGCCCGGCGCCCGTCGCCACCACCACGGTCACCGCCCGGCCGCCCGCCGTCACCCCGACCGCCGGACCGTCGGGCACCTCGCCCCGCATCCGGCCGAGCTCCTCGTCCGCGCCGCCGGCGGGCACGCCCGGCCCGACCACCGGGGCCGGCGCGCCGTCCGAAGGGCGGGACGAAGGGGCGGCCGCGACGATGCGCCGGGGCGACGCGGGAGACGAAGTGCTGCGCCTCCAGGAACGATTACGGCAGGTCGGGATCCAGACCGCGCAGCTCACCGGAACCTACGACCAGCCGACCGAGGCAGCGGTGCAGAACTACCAGGCCCTGCGCAAGATCGTGAGTGATCCGCAGGGGGTCTACGGACCGGCGACCCGTTCCGCGCTGGAGGCCGAGACCTGACGGCCCGCCGGCGCGCCGTGCTCCCGGTCCGCGCCCCCGCCTCACCGGCGGGGTGCCGCTACCGGCCCCCGTACCGCCGTCCGCGGACGGCCTCTCCCCCGCCCCCGTCCCGCCCGCCGGCGCCGCCTGGCCGCGGCCGGGTCAGTGCGGCCCCTTCCCGTCGCGGCCTCCCGGACCGCCGCCGCCCCGGGCGCCGTCCCGGCTGGGGCCGCGGCCCCCGTACCGGCCGCCGCCCCCGGCCGCCGATGGTTCCCCGCCGCCGGCCTCCACCGGGCCGAAGACCATCGTCACCCGCGCCCCACCCCACGGGCTGCGGTCCACCACCAGCCGCCCGCCCGCCGCCTCGGCCGCCTTGGCGGCGATGTCCAGGCCGAGCCCGCTGGAACCGCCCGGGCTGGCGCCGCGGACCGCAGCCAGCGCCGGGCTGTCGATGCCCGGCCCGGCGTCCTCCACGACGAGGCGGGGGGCGCCGGAGAGCAGCCCGGCCTGCACCCCGCAGCCGGTGCCGGGCGGTGTGTGCCGCAAGACGTTGCCCAGCAGGGCGTCGAGGGCGGCCGTCAGGTCGTCCGCGGGGAGGTCCACCGGGAGGGGGCCCCGGCCCAGCCGCACCCGGCACTCGCGGCCCTGGGCCTCGGCGAGCGCCGACCAGAACGCCATCCGGTCGCCGACCACCGCCGGCAGGTCGCTGTGCGGCCCGTCGGGGCCGCCGCCCCGGACCGGTCCGCTCCGCGTGGTGCTGATCAGGCTCGTCACCTCCCGGTCGAGGGCGGCGAGCCCCGCCCGCAGCCGGGAGTTGGCGGGGACGGCCAGCAGGTCGGCCTCCAGGCGGAGCGCGGTGAGCGGCGTGCGCAGCCGGTGGGAGAGATCGGCGAGCAGTTCGCGCTCGGAGCGGATCAGCTCGTCGATGCGGTCGGCCATGGTGTTGAAGGCCCGGGCCACGCTGCGCACCTCGCGGGGGCCCTCGGCGGCGACCCGGACCGCGAAGTCGCCCTGGCCCACCGAGGTGGCGGCCCGCGCCAGGTCGGTGGCGGAACGGTTGAGGCGGCGGGCCATCCGGTCGGCGCCGGTCACCGAGGCCAGGGTCAGCGCGCCCACGGCGGCGGCGAGCACGGCCCAGGCGGTGAGCACCCCGTCCGTGCGTTCCCCCTCACGGACCGCCGACTCCACCACGGCCGTGCCGCCCTCCGGCAGCGCGACGGGCAGCAGCAGCACCTCCTCCCGGCCGGGCGGCCGGACCCGCATGGCCCGCCGTTCGCCGGCGGCGCGCGCGGCGTACGCGGCGGGCGCGGGGCAGCGGCCCACCGGGGCGCCGTCGAGGCGCACGCAGGTGGACGCGGCGTCGTCCCCCGAACTGCGCCACGCGGCGCGTACCTCGGCGGGCTGCCGGGTCGCGCCGAGGACGGTGACGAGGGTCGCCGCCCGCCGCTCGGAGAGCTGGTGGGCCCGGTGCGCCGCCTGCCGGTCCGCGAGATAGGCCAGCGGCAGCGCGAAGGCCAGGGCGGTGAGCAGCGCGATGCCGAGCGAGAGCCGGGCGTGCCAGCCTCGTAGCGTCATGTCCCGTGCCACCCCCGTCTTCTCGGGACCGTCTTCTCAGGTCTTCTCAGGTCTGCTCAGGGCCGTCCTCCGGGCCGTGCTCAGGCCGTGCTCAGGCCGTGCTCAGGGCTCCGGCGCCGCCAGCCGGAGCCCGACACCGCGGACGGTGTGCAGGTAGCGGGGCGCGGCGGCGTTCTCCCCCAGCTTGCGGCGGAGCCAGAAGAGGTGGACGTCGATGGTGCGTTCGTAGACGTCGCTGCCGCGCCAGACCTCGGTCAGCAGTTCGCGGCGGGTGACGACGGCCCCCGCGCGCCGGGCCATGTAGGCGAGCAGGTCGAACTCGCGCCGGTTGAGTTCGACTCTCCCGCCGTCCAGCGTGACGGAGCGCGAGTGGAGGTCCAGGACCAGCCCGCCCACCTGTAACCGGGCGGGCGGGGCCTGGCCGGAGCGGCGCAGCACGGCGTGGACGCGGGCGGCGAGCTGCTCGCTGGAGAACGGCTTCACCAGGTAGTCGTCGGCCCCGTCGCGCAGCAGCCGCACGATCTCCGACTCGTCGCTCCGCGCCGTGGCGATGATCACCGGGACCCGGCTGACGGCGCGCAGCATCCGCAGCACCTGGCCGCCGTCGAGGTCGGGCAGGCCGAGGTCGAGGACGACGAGGTCGGGGACGGGCGGCGCGATCCGGCGCATCAGCTCGATGGCCGTGCCGACCGCCGTGACGTCGTACCCGGCCGCGGTCAGCGAGCGGGTGAGCACGTCACGGACGAGGTCGTCGTCCTCGACTACCAGAACCGTGGGCATGCGGGCACGGTAGACGAACTCAGCCGGTGAGACCGGGAGTCGGCGCGGATACGCCGTCATCGGGCCCGGTCCAGCGGGCGATGACGAGTCTCTCCACCTGGAGCGCGGCGCCCCTGCGGTGGCGCAGGGCCGGCGCGCCGGCGGCGCGGTCGAGGGCGGCCCTGCGCGCCAGCCGGGGATGGGACGCCTCGACGACGTAGAGCTGTACGCCCGGCACCCGTTCCCCCGGGTCCTCGCGGAGTGTGGGAATACTGACGATCCATTTGGTCACCTCGGGGCTCCCGTCCGGAAGCGGCCCGGGCGCGGTGACGGGCGGCCGTCGGTCCCTGCGGCACCCTCGCGCATCGGTCCTACCGTCCTCTCTGTGCCCGTGCCACGGCCGCGGCGCCGGTCACGCGCCACGGTGGGGTGAAGCCGGTGCCGCCCCGGAGGGCCCGGCCCCCGCGGGGGTACGGGGGGCCGGGCGGGCCGGGTGCGTCTCCCGGCCGGGTGCCGACCGGCCGCACCGGGAGAGCCGGCGCACGGGGGTAGCGCTCTCCCGGTGGGCGGTGCGGAGGGTGCGTCCGGCGGAGGGGCCGGTGACCGCACCCTGAGCGGCGAGTTCATCGTGCCGAAACACAGGGTGGCGGCACGAGGGGTTCCGGCGGGAAAAATGCCGGGAGAAGGCCCAGTAATCACGGAATTAACACAACGCGCGCCGGACGGGGCCGGCGCACGGTCCCCGCGCGGTCCGGCGGGCGGGACGCGGGACCGGGCGGGCGGTGACGGAGGGCCGGGGCGGGACGGGCGCGGGCCCTCCGGGGCGGGGTGCGGAGCGGGCGCCGGCCACCGCGGCGGCGGATGCGCGGGCCCGGAGGCGGCGCGCCCCGGGCACACGCGCGGGCGGGGAGGGCGCCGCGGCCCTCCCCGCCCGTCAGGTCGTGCCCCGCCTCAGGAGAGGTCGGCCAGCGCCTGGTTGAACGTCTTCGACGGGCGCATCACGGCCGCGGCCTTCGCCGGGTCCGGGCGGTAGTACCCGCCGATGTCCGCCGGGGAGCCCTGCACGGCGGCCAGTTCGGCGACGATGGTCTCCTCCTGCTCGCCCAGCGTCCGGGCCAGCGGGGCGAACGTCTCGGCCAGCGCCGCGTCCTCCGTCTGGGCGGCCAGCTCACGCGCCCAGTACAGCGCCAGGTAGAAGTGGCTGCCGCGGTTGTCGATTCCGCCGATCTTCCGGCTGGGAGACTTGTTCTCCTCCAGGAAGGTGGCGGTGGCCCGGTCGAGGGTGTCGGCGAGCACCTGGGCGCCGCGGTTGCCCTCCGTCCGGGCGAGGTGCTCGAAGCTGACCGAGAGCGCCAGGAACTCGCCGAGACTGTCCCAGCGCAGGTAGTTCTCCTTCACGAGCTGCTGGACGTGCTTGGGCGCGGAGCCGCCGGCACCCGTCTCGAAGAGGCCGCCGCCGTTGATGAGCGGGACGATCGAGAGCATCTTGGCGCTGGTGCCCAGCTCCAGGATCGGGAAGAGGTCGGTCAGGTAGTCACGGAGCACGTTGCCGGTGACGGAGATGGTGTCCTCGCCGCGGCGGATGCGCTCCAGCGAGAAGGCGGTGGCCTCGACCGGCGACATGATCTCGATCCGCAGGCCCTCGGTGTCGTGCTCGGCGAGGTAGGCGCGGACCTTCTCGATGAGGTTGCGGTCGTGGGCGCGGGCCTCGTCCAGCCAGAAGACGGCCGGGTCGCCGGTGGCCCGGGCGCGCTCCACGGCGAGCCGCACCCAGTCGCGGACGGGCACGTCCTTGGTCTGGCACACGCGGAAGATGTCCCCGGTGGCCACGGTCTGCTCCAGCACCACGGCGCCCGAGGCGTCGAGGACGCGGACGGTGCCGGTGGCGGGGATCTCGAAGGTCTTGTCGTGGCTGCCGTACTCCTCCGCCTTCTGCGCCATCAGGCCCACGTTGGGCACCGAGCCCATGGTGGCGGGGTCGAAGGCGCCGTTGGCGCGGCAGTCCTCGATGACGGCCTGGTAGACACCGGCGTAGGAGCTGTCCGGGATGACGGCGAGGGTGTCGGCCTCCTGGCCGTCCGGGCCCCACATGTGGCCGGAGGTGCGGATCATGGCCGGCATCGAGGCGTCGATGATGACGTCGCTCGGCACGTGCAGGTTGGAGATGCCCCGGTCGGAGTCGACCATCGCCAGCGCCGGGCCGCGGCCCAGCTCGGCCTCGAAGGACTCCTTGATCTTCGCGCCCTCGGGGAGGGCGTCCAGGCCCTGGTAAATGGCGCCGAGTCCGTCGTTGGGGCTCAGGCCGGCGGCGGCGAGGGCCGCACCGTGCTCCGCGAAGGTCCGCGGGAAGAAGGCGCGCACCGCGTGTCCGAAGATGATCGGGTCGGAGACCTTCATCATCGTCGCCTTGAGGTGGACGGAGAAGAGCACGTCCTCGGCCTTGGCACGGTCCACCTGGGCGGCGAGGAACTCGCGGAGCGGGGCGACGCGCAGGACAGCCGCGTCCACGACCTCGCCCGCGAGCACCGGCACCGACTCGCGGAGCACGGTGGTGGAGCCGTCGTCCCCGGCCAGCTCGATGCGGAGGGAGCCGTCCTCGGGGAGGACCACGGACTTCTCGGTGGAGCGGAAGTCGTCCTGCGTCATGTGCGCGACGTTGGTCCTGGAGTCGGCGGACCAGGCGCCCATGCGGTGCGGGTTGTTGCGGGCGTAGCCCTTCACCGAGGCGGGGGCGCGGCGGTCGGAGTTGCCCTCGCGGAGGACCGGGTTGACGGCGCTGCCCTTGACCTTGTCGTAGCGGGCGCGGATGTCGCGCTCCTCGTCGGTCTTCGGGTCGTCCGGGTAGTCCGGCAGCGCGTAGCCCTGCTCGCGCAGTTCGGCGACGGCGGCCTTCAGCTGCGGGATGGAGGCCGAGATGTTCGGCAGCTTGATGATGTTGGCCTCGGGGGTCTTGGCCTTCTCCCCGAGCTCGGCGAGGGCGTCGCCGATCCGCTGCTCCTCGGTGAGGTACTCCGGGAAGACGGCGATGATGCGGCCCGCCAGGGAGATGTCACGGCTCTCCACAGTGACCCCGGCCTTCGAGGCGTACGCCTCGACCACCGGCAGGAACGAATACGTCGCCAGGGCCGGGGCCTCGTCGGTCTGTGTGTAGATGATGGTCGAGTCAGTCACCGGGTGCTCCGCTCTCCACGTCTGCAACATTGCTCGACATCAAGATATCCCGTGGGCGGCCGCGTCTCGACAGGGCCCCGCGGGGGGCTCCGCCCGGAAGGAGCGGCCGCGGCCCGGGCGGGCGGCTGCTTCATCCCTGGGCACCTCCGCCCTGGGCACCTCCGCCGCCCGGGAGGGATGTTCCTGCCGGGCGGGACTGCCCGTGGACGCGCCGCGGGGCCGGGAGAGGCTGCCCTCTCCCGGCCCCGGGTGCCGCTCGGTGCGGGCCGGCCCGGCCGGCCGGCGCCGGTCAGCCGGTCAGTACGGGCCGTTGACGTTGTCGATCGAGCCGTACCGGTCGGCCGCGTAGTTGCACGCGGCGACGATGTTGGCCACCGGGTCGTACTGGCTGTTGGCGGTGCCCTCGACGTGGTAGGCGTCGAAGGTCGGCTTGATCACCTGGAGCAGACCGATGGACGGGGTGCCGTTCTGGGCGTTGATGTCCCAGTTGTTGATGGCGTTCGGGTCCCCGCCGGACTCCCGGATGATGTTCCGGTGGATGCCCTCGTAGCTGCCCGGGATGCCCTTGGCCTGCATGATCGAGAGGGCCTCGCGGATCCAGCCGTCCAGGTTGTCCGGGTAGGCCTGCGCCGCGGCCGGGGCCGGGGCCTCGGCGGCGGTCTTCTCGGCGGCGAGCGGCTTCCCGGCCTCCGGGGCCGCCGGGGCCTCCGCCCGCAGGTCCAGGGTCAGCTTCTGGCCGGGGAGGATCAGGTGCGGGTTGCCGCCGACGGTCGCGCGGTTGGCCTCGTAGAGCGCCTTCCAGCCGCCCTCGACCTCGTGGTCGGTGGCGATGCGGTGCAGCGTGTCGCCCCGGACGACGGTGTAGGCGCCGGCGTCCTGCCCGGCCTGCCCGGCCTGCTGAGCGGGCGCGGCCTGCGCGACCTGCGCGGCCTGGGCCGGGGCGGGCGCCGCGGCGGCCTGGCCGGCGAAGAGCAGCGGAGCCGCGACACCGGCCGAGCCGGCCACGAGAACCACGGAGACTCGGGAGATGTGACGGGATATCAGATGCGATATGGGGGTGCGGCGGTGACGGCCACGGGACATAGGTGTATTTCCTCTCCTCCGCCTGCGGGGTTAGCTGTCGGATTCGGGCCGGAGCTGCCCGGCCGATTTCCGGCACGCAAGAGCGCGTTTCTCCGGTGATCGGCTTCACCCCGAGCCGGGCCGGCGCAGGAGCGCACGGCGCACGGCGATGTCGGTTTCCCCACTCCTACCGTGTTGAGCTGCTGATTCCTCCGTCCGGGCGGTAGGACTCGGCGTCCCCGGCGGCGGAGCCTCCGCCAGGAGAGCGAAGGCGTTGGAAACGTAAACACAAGGGCGGAGCGGAGACAAGAAACGCGCATTACCACTGGCATTCGTTGGCGGGTACACCGGGGTAATGCGCGCACGGTATGCACCGGATCTCTTCCGCACGGTGAATGGACCGGAATGCTCCGCGCGCCCAATTCCCGCCCACGGAAAGGGGATGCGAGAAAGGATCATTTACGATCTTTTCCCACGGGCCGGCGGAGGCCGGGGATTCTGTGATTCCCGGCACAACATCTCCCGCTTTTCCTTTACATCGCCCATTCCGTACATCGCGGACAGGGCGGCGAGGTGCTCTCCGCACGGGGATCCCGCCGCCGGCCGGCGGCGTCACCGGACCCGTCCGGGTGAGGGCACGAACCGGGGGTAAGCGGGGAAAATTCGCCGCTGCCGAACAGCGGGGCGGGTCCGGAGCGCTCGTACGCCAAGGGCGGGCACGGGGCCGTCCCCCACGAGGAGGCCGAGACCGTGACCGAGACCGCCCAGGTGGACAGGGCCGTCACCGCGCTGATGGAGGCGGGCCACATCGCCGCCCTGGAGCAGCTCCCCGGCCTGCTCGCCGGACACGCCGCGGCCGTGGGACTGAGCGACGCGAGACTCTTCGTGGCGGACCTCCGCGAGACCGTGCTCCGGGAACTGACCGGCCGGGGGCCCGACGCGGGCCGGGGCGGGCAGGAGCTGCCCGTGGACGGCAGCCTCCCGGGCCGCGTCTACCAGCGCGTGACACCGGCCACCGAGCCGGAGGACGCCGGCCCGGTCTCCACGGACCGGCCGTTCCGCTGGTGGGCGCCGGTCACCGACGGCGTGGAGCGCCTGGGGGTGCTCCGCGTGGACGCCGCCGCGGACGACCGGCCCACCGGGAACGCCGTCCGCCACCTCGCCTCGCTGATGGCCCTGCTGCTGCTCAGCAAGCGTGCGTTCAGTGACTCCTACGCCCGGCTGGTCCGCACCGAGCCGATGAACGTCGCCGCGGAGATGCAGTGGCAGCTCACCCCGCCGTCCGCCTTCGCCGGGCAGGGCGCCACGGTCGGCGCGGTGCTGGAACCGGCCCACGAGGTGGGCGGTGACGCCTTCGACTACGCGCTGACGGACACGGAGCTGCATCTCGCGGTGTTCGACGCGGTGGGGCACGACACCGCCGCCGGGGTCACCGCCAATGTCGCCGTCGCCGCCTGCCGCAACGCCCGCCGCCAGGGCGCCTCCCTCGCCGAGACCGGGGAACGGGTGGAGGAAACGCTGATCGAGCAGTTCGGGCGCAGCCGGTACGTCACGGGGCTCATGGCGCGGCTCGACCTGGAGAGCGGGCGGCTGAGCTGGGTGAACCGCGGCCACCCGCAGCCGGTGGTCCTCCGTGCCGGCGGCGGGACCGACCAGCTGTCCTGCCCGCCGTCCGGCCCGATGGGCGCGGGGCTCGGGTTGCCACCGCAGGTCTGCGAGGAGCAGCTCGGCGCCGGGGACCGGCTGCTGCTCTACACCGACGGGGTCACCGAGGCCCGGGACGGCCACGGGGAGATGTTCGGCCTGGACCGGTTCGTGGACTTCGTGCTCCGGCACCACTCCGATCGGGGGCTCACCCTGCACGAGACGCTGCGCCGCCTGATCCACGCCGTGCTGGAGCACCACGCGGGGAAGCTGGACGACGACGCCACCGTGCTGCTCGCCGAATGGCAGGGGCGGTCGGCAGCCCCCATGGTGCCCTGACGGCGCGCCGGCGGCCGGGTTCCGGCGGCGCCTGAGCCCGTGGCCCCGTAGGCCCCGTAGGCCCCGTGGCCCCGTAGGCCCCGTGGCCCCGTAGGCCCCGTGGCCCCGTAGGCCCCGTGGCCCCGTAGGCCCCGTGGCCCCGTAGGCCCCGTGGCCCCGTCGTGCCCGCCACGGGAGCACCGGGCGGGCACGACGGGGACGGCCGGGGACGGACGGAGCGCCACCGGGCGGTACGGGCCGGCGGGGCGCCGCCGGCCCGGCCGCGTCAGCCGGTCCGTGCCGCGGGCCGGGCCGCCTCCTTCTCCGCCGGACGCCTGCCGCCCCGGCCGGCACGCCGGTGGAGGAGGACCGCCACCGGCGCGGCGGTGAACACCGAGGAGTACGTCCCGGCGGCCAGTCCGACGAGCAGGGCCAGGGCGAAGTCGGTGAGGGAGTCACCGCCGAGCACCGCCAGGGCGGTGAGGATGAACGCCGCGCCCATCCCGGTGTTGACGGTGCGGGGCAGGGTCTGCAGCAGCGCCAGGTTGGTGAGCTGCCCGAAGGGCGCCGCGCGGTCGCGGCGCACCAGCTCCCGGATACGGTCGAAGACGACGACGGAGTCGTTGACGGAGTAGCCGATGACCGTCATCAGCGCGGCGAGGAAGACCCCGTCGATCGGCTTGCCCAGCCAGGCGAAGACCCCGGCGACGATCACCACGTCATGGGCGAGGGCGATGATCGTGGCCGTACCGAAGAGCCACCGGAAGCGCACGGCGAGATAGACGAGCTGGGCACCGAGGGCGGCGGCCAGCGCGATCAGGGCCCCGCGCCGCAGCTCGCTGCCGAGGCTGGGCCCGATCAGCTCGTCGCGGAGCGTCTCCGCCCCCTCCCCGGCCTTGCTCACGGCCTCGGTGACCTGTTTCTTCTCCGGTTCGGACAGGTCACCGACCCGTACGGTGAGCCGGTCGTCCCCGGAGGACTGCACCACGGCGCGGGGGAAGCCGGCGTCGGCCAGGGCGTCCCGGGCCCGCTCGGGGTCCACCGCCACCCCGGTGGAGTACTCGATCAGACGGCCGCCGGTGAACTCCACGCCGAGGTCCAGCCCCCGGAAGGCGATCCCGGACCCGGCCAGGACGAGGGCGGCGGCGGAGAGGGCGAGCCAGCGGCGCGGGCTCCGCATGAGCTGCGGGTTCCACCGGAGCAGCCGCTGCCGGACGGCGCCCGGGCCGTCGATGCCGCTGATCCGGGGACGCCGCCGCACGGCGCCGCGTTCCGCGGCGAACTCGGCGAGCACCCGGGTCACGACCAGGGCGCTGAACAGGGAGGCCAGCACCCCGATGGCCAGGGTGACGCCGAAGCCGCGCACCGGCCCGGAGGCGAAGAGGAAGAGCAGCCCGGCCGCGATGAGGGTGGTGATGTTGGAGTCGGCGATGGCGCTGAGCGCGTTGCGGAACCCGGCGGCCAGGGAGGCGCGCGCCGTGGGGCGCCGGCGGGTCCCGTACTCCTCCCGGGCGCGTTCGAAGACCAGCACGTTGGCGTCCACGGCCATGCCGATGGCGAGTACGAAACCGGCCAGGCCGGGCAGGGTGAGTGTCGCGCCGAGGGCGGCCAGGGCCGCGTAGGAGATGACCCCGTAGCAGAGCAGGGCGAGGGTGGCCAGCACCCCCATGAGCCGGTAGACGGCCATCACGAACAGCGCCGTCAGCGCCGTGCCGATGACGGCGGCCCAGGCGCCGGCCTCCACCGCCGCCGCACCCAGCGTGGGGCCGACGGTCCGCTGTTCGACGATCTCCACCGGCACGGGCAGCGCGCCGCCCTTGACGAGCAGGGCCAGTTCCTGGGCCGCGGCGTCGTCGAAGGAGCCGGTGATCTGGGTGGAGCCGCCCTGGATGCCGGTGCCGCAGCGCACCGAGGGGTCGACCTGCGGTGAGGAGATGACCTTGTCGTCGAGGACGATGGCCACCCGGCGGGACGGGTCCCCCGGCGGACTGCACGCGGCCTCGCCGGTCAGCCGGGCCCAGCCGTCGTCCCCCTGCCCCCGGAAGTCGACGGTGACGAGCCAGCCGGCACCGCTCTGCCCGTCGAACCGGGCGGCGGCGTCCCGGACGTCCTCGCCGGTGAGGGCGGGCGCGGCCAGCCGCAGGAAGCCGCCGTCCTCGTCGGGCAGGACTCGCTCCTCCCCCGCTTCCCGCCCGGGCTCCTCCCCCGCTTCCCGCCCGGGCTCCTCCCCCGCGTCCCGCCCGGGCTCCTCCCCCGCGTCCCGCCCGGGCTCCTCCCCGGGGCCGGTGGCCCCGTCCTCGCCGGGCGCCGGCTCGCGCGCCTCCGCCGCGCTCCGTCCGGCCGACAGCACCTCGTGGAAGGTGAGCTGGGCGGTGCGGCCGAGGACACCGGCCGCCTGTTCGGGGTCCTGCACCCCGGGCAGTTCGACGACGATCCGGTGGTCCCCGGAGCGCGCGATGGTGGGTTCGGCGACGCCGAGGGCGTCGATCCGGCCGCGCAGCACCTCCACGGTGCGGTCGGTGGCCTCGGCGCCGGCCTCGGTGGCCGGGGTGGAACGGGTCTCCAGCACGATCTGGGTACCGCCCCGCAGGTCCAGACCGAGGCGGACCGGGACGGTGGCGGCGATGTACAGCGACAGGGCGACGACGGCGAGCGCGAGGAGCGCCCGGACGCGCGGCGCGCGGGAACGGGAACGGGAACCCCATCGGGAACGGGATCGGGGTCGGGAAGGTGCCACACGGGCCTCCGGCAGGCAGGCCGGGGCAGCCCGGGAGGGCGCCGCGGCCGGGAGAACGAGGGACGGCTCGGTGAGCCGGCCGGCGCGGGGCGCCGGTCAGCTCGCTGCCGGGGCGGGCGGGGCCCGGTCCCGCCGGCGTTCCGTGCCCGCCGGATGCGGCCCCGGGCGTGGCCCCGGCGGAGCGGCCCGTACGGCGCGCGGCGGGGTGGTGGCCGGGCAGCGGGGGGTGACCGCCGCGTGGAGGGGCGCCGCGGGGCGGTCACCGGTGGTGTCGCGCTGGGCCCGTACCGGGGCGGGCCGGGAGGCCGGGTGGCCGTCCTCGGCGGACGGTCCCGCGTCCGGGCCCGCGGCGGCCGCGTACGGCGGCCCGGCGGTGCCGGGCGCACCGTGGAAGGGCGTGGCCGCCTGCGGGGTGCCCGCGCAGAGGGCCAGCAGCATCAGCAGGAGGGCGAGGCACGTCACCGGCCGGCGGCGGGCGGGGGCCCGCCGGACCGCGGCGCGGGGAGCGCCGGTGCGCGGGGTGGCGGCACGCGGGCCGGCGGTACGCGGAGGAGTGGTACGGGGGACGGCGGCGCGGGAGGCGGCACGCGACGGCCGGGCCATGCGCCGCCTCCCTTTCCGATGGATGCCGTGGGTTCCGCCGGCCCTGCCGGGTGCTGTGAACGTCCGCTCCGGTTGCCCGGTTTCCCGCTTGCCCGCGCGTTCCGCCGCGTCCGGGTCACTCCGGGCGGCGGGGGCGCCCCGACCCGGGCGCCCGGCACACCGGGGGCCGGGCATCCGGTGACGGTACCTGAGGCCCCGGCAGGGGAGTGGCCGCCGGGACCTCAGGCGGTCAGGCGGCGGCCGTGGGACCGCCCGGCGGGCTCACGGGCCGGGCGGCGGCGGGCCGGTGCGCGGGGGCGGGCCGGTGCGCGGGGGCGGGGACGGCGTCCGGTGAGGGTGCGGCCGGTCTCGTCGCCCACGGCGGGAGGAGCACCGGGCACGCGCCTCGTCCGGGCATGGCTGTCCCTCCCGTCGGCCGCCGCGGTCACTTCTCAGGCGCGGCTTGCGCTCATGGATGGAAGAGCGGGCCGCGCCTGCGCTCAGCCTGTCCCTTTCCGGTGCGGAGGTCGATGGGGGCCCGCACCCATCTTCCGGGGGCCGCGCCACCGATACCGGTTCCGGGTCAGGTCCCGGACGGCACCGGAGCGGGGTCGGGGCGGGCGCGATCCGCGGCAGATCCGGTTTCCGGACCGCGGGACGGCGGCGCCCCGTGTCCCCCGGCCGGCCGGGGGACACGGGGCGCGGGGTGGGGCGCCGGTGCGGCGTGCCTCAGCGCGGGGCCATCCGGAGCGCGCCGTCCATGCGGATCGTCTCGCCGTTGAGGTAGTCGTGCTCGATGATCGACAGGGCGAGCTGCGCGTACTCCTCGGGCCGCCCCAGGCGCTGCGGGAAGGGCACCCCGGCGGCGAGTCCGGCGCGGAACTCCTCGGAGACGGTGGCCAGCATCGGCGTCTCGACGATCCCCGGCGCGATGGTGCAGACCCGGATGCCGTACTGGGCCAGGTCGCGGGCGGCGGGGAGGGTCAGCCCGACGATGCCGCCCTTGGACGCGGCGTAGGCGGCCTGGCCGACCTGCCCGTCGAAGGCGGCGATCGACGCGGTGTTGACCACGACCCCGCGCTGTCCCTGCCCGTCGGCCTCGGTGGCCGCGATGGCCTCGGCGGCGACGGCGAGGACGGTGAAGGAGCCCACCAGGTTGACCTGGACGACCTTGGCGAAAAAGTCCAGGTCGTGCACGCCCTTGCGGCCCAGCACCCGCATGGACGGGCCGATGCCGGCGCAGTTGACGACGGTGCGCAGCGGCACCCCGGCGGAGGAGGCCGCCGCCACGGCCGAGCGCACCTCGTCCCCGTCGGTGACGTCGCAGGGCAGGTAGGTGACGCCGGCGGTCTCCTGGGCCCGGTCCACGGCCGCCGGGAGGTCGAGGGCGAAGACCTTCGCACCCCGGTCCGCCAGGGCGGTGGCGGTCGCGGCGCCCAGGCCGGAGGCGCCGCCGGTGACGACGGCGGCGGTGTTCTCGATGCGCATTACGGTGACTGCTCCTCGCTCGCTACGGTGATCCGCCCGCGGTTGTCCTTCTGCAGCGCCCGGCTGATCACCAGGCGCTGGATCTGGTTGGTGCCCTCGAAGATCTGCATGACCTTGGCCTCCCGCATGTAGCGCTCCACGGGGAAGTCGCGGGTGTAGCCGTAGCCGCCGAGCACCTGCACGGCGTCGGTGGTGACCTTCATGGCGTTGTCCGTGGCCACCATCTTGGCGACCGCGGCCTCCCGGCCGAACGGCAGCCCCTGGTCCTTGCGGCGGGCGGCGGCGAGGGTGACGGCGCGCGCCGCGTCGACGGCGGCGGCCATGTCGGCCAGGACGAACGCCAGCCCCTGGTGCTCGATGATCGGCTTGCCGAAGGTCTCCCGCTGCTGGGCGTAGCGCAGGGCGTGGTCGAGCGCGCCCTGGGCCAGTCCGGTGGCGACGGCGGCGATGCCGAGCCGGCCCGCGTCGAGCCCGGCGAGGGCGATCGGGAGCCCCTGCCCCTCGGCGCCGATGCGGCGGCTCGCGGGGACGCGGACCTCGTCGAACCGCATGGTGGCGGTGGCCGAGCCGGTGAGGCCCATCTTCCGCTCCGGCGGGTCCGCGGAGAGCCCGGGGGTGTCGGCGGGCACGAGGAAGCAGGAGACACCGTGGGCACGGTCCTCGGAGGTGCGGGCCATGACGGTGTAGAAGTCGGCGTACCCCCCGTGCGTGGTCCACGCCTTGGCGCCGCTGAGGAGGTAGTCGTCCCCGTCGCGGACGGCCCGGGTCCGCATCGCCGCGGGGTCGGAGCCGGCATGCGGCTCGGAGAGGCAGTAGGCGCCGAGGGTCTCGCCGCCGAGCATCCCCGGGAGCCACTCGGCGCGCTGCTCGTCGGTGCCGTACGCGGCGAGGGCGAAGCAGGACAGGGCGTGGACCGACACACCGACGCCGACGCTGCTCCACACCGCGCCGATCTCCTCCAGCGCCTGCAGGTACACCTCGTAGGGCTGGCCGCCCCCGCCGTACTCCTCGGGGTAGGCCAGGCCGAGCAGGCCGGCGCGGCCGAAGGTGCGGAAGACGTCCCGCGGGAACTTCTCGTTGGCCTCCCACTCGTCGGCGCGCGGCGCGAGTTCCTTCGCGGCGAGCTCACGGACGAGGCCGATCAGGTCGGCGGCCTCCCCGGTGGGGAGCGTTCGCGTAGCGGGCATGGGTCCCGTTCCCGTCCTTGAGTGACACTGCGAGTGACACCATGAGTGATACTGCAACCGATACGAGAGTATCGTTTCTGGTACGGCGAGGCCAGCCCCGGACGGCGGGAACCGTGGCCGGACGGGGCGGCGCGGGCGGGCAGGGGCCGCGGCCGTGGGGACGGGGCACGGGGCGTGGAGATCGGGGCACGGGGCGTGGGCGCGGGGTGCCGGCCGGAGAGCCGGCTCCCCGGGAGCGGCCCGGCCGCTCAGGAGCCGCTCAGGAGGAGACGGCGTGCACGATCAGCGAGGCGAGCTCGGCGTAGGCGTCGGCGTCGGACAGCCCGGTCCGCGCGGTGACCTCGCCCCGCTGGATGCCCTGCATCGCGGCGGCGACGACCTCGCCCACGAAGGCCGCGTGCACGTCGCGGAAGGCGCCCGCCGCCACCCCTTCCGTGATCAGCTGCCGTACCCGGTCGGCGGCGTGGCGGGTGTTGGCCTCGTAGACCTCGCGGGCGGGCGGGAACTGGGCCATGTCGTCCAGGAAGCGCCGGGAGAGCGGCCGGAGCTGCTCGGAGACGGCCTTGAGGTAGACCACCACGCGGTCGGCGGGCTCGCCGGTGTCGGCGATCTCCTTCTCGACGGCGTCGGCCGCGGCCCGGAAGTAGTACTTCACCGCTTCCCGGACCAGTTCCTGCTTGCTGCCGGCCAGCGCGTACAGCGTCGTCTTGGAACAGCGGAGCCGTTCGGCGAGGTCGTCGAGGGTGAAGGAGGCGAAACCCTCCGCCGCCACCAGCGCCACCAGCCGCCGGAGCAGATCGCTCTGGCGTGCGGTACGGCGGGCGGACGGCATGGGCTCAGCCTAACCGGCGGCCCGGACACCGCGGGCGGTATCGGGCGATGAGGGACCGGGCGGCCCCCGGAGCTCTCCCCTGCCGCCTCGCGGGGTCCCGCCGGAGGGAGGCCCTCCGGCGGGCCACCGGCTCCATGGTGGCCGCGCGCACGCTCCCCCGGCGAAGTGTGTGGCCCCACCACATGTGTTCCTGACCTGCGTGTTTCTACGGTGTGCCGACACGTGAACAGGAAACGTCCCCAGCGAGCACTGGAAGTGGTGCACATGGCCTCCGCAGCAGCCCCTCCCCCGACGCCCTCGAGCCTGAAGCGCGTCGTGGCCGCGAGCCTCATCGGCACCACCATCGAGTGGTACGACTTCTTCCTCTACGGGGCCGCCGCGGCCCTCGTCTTCAACAAGCTCTTCTTCCCCGACTCGGAACCCCTGGTCGGCACCCTGCTGGCGTTCCTCACCTACGCCGTGGGCTTCGCGGCCCGCCCGATCGGCGCCCTGGTCTTCGGCCACTACGGCGACCGGCTCGGGCGCAAGAAGCTGCTGGTGCTGAGCCTGCTGCTGATGGGCGGCGCGACCTTCGCCATCGGCCTGCTGCCCACCCACGCCACCATCGGTGTCGCCGCACCGCTGCTGCTGACCGCGCTACGGCTGGTACAGGGGTTCGCGCTGGGCGGCGAGTGGGGCGGCGCGGTGCTGCTGGTCTCCGAACACGGGGACGCCCGGCGGCGCGGCTTCTGGGCGTCGTGGCCGCAGACGGGCGCGCCCGCCGGGCAGCTGATCGCCACCGGTGTACTGGCGCTGCTGACCGCCACCCTCTCCGAGGCCGCCTTCCTCAGCTGGGGCTGGCGGGTGCCCTTCCTCCTCTCCGGCGTGCTGGTCGTGATCGGGCTGTGGGTCCGGCTGGCGGTGGACGAGTCGCCGGTGTTCAAGCAGGCCATGGAGCAGGCGGCGGCCCGCAAGGCCGCCCAGGCCGAGCAGGGCGCGGAGGTCTCCGCCGCCGAGCGGATGCCGCTGGTCGCCGTCCTGCGTCACCACTGGCGGGACGTCCTGATCGCCATGGGCGCCCGGATGGCCGAGAACATCAGCTACTACGTGGTGACCGCCTTCATCCTCGTCTACGCGACGGAGCAGGTGGATCTGAGTCAGCAGACGGCGCTCAACGCCGTGCTGATCGCCTCCGCGATCCACTTCGTGACCATCCCCGTCTGGGGAGCGCTCTCCGACCGGATCGGCCGGCGCCCGGTCTACCTGCTCGGCGCGGCGGGCGTGGGGCTCTGGGCGTTCCCGTTCTTCGCCCTGATCGACACCGGCACCTTCGGGAACCTGCTGCTCGCCGTCACGGTGGGCCTGATCTTCCACGGCGCCATGTACGCCCCGCAGGCGGCGTTCTTCGCCGAGCTGTTCGCGACGCGGATGCGGTACTCCGGCGCCTCCATCGGAGCCCAGTTCTCCTCGGTGCTGGCGGGCGCCCCGGCGCCGCTGATCGCCACGGCGCTCCTGGCCGACTTCGGCAGCTCCACGCCGATCGCCCTCTACGTGATCGCGGCGGTGCTGCTGACGCTGCTGGCGGTCGGCGTGGCCCGGGAGACGCGCAACAGCGACCTGACCGAGCTGGACCCGGACGGCCCCGCCGGGCCGGCGGAGCCCGGCACCGCGGACACCGGCCCGGAACCGGCCGGCCGCACGGTCTGAGCGGGAGCGGAGCAGGGGACGAACGGAGGGCGCCCACCCGAGGTGGGCGCCCTCCGCCGTGCCGGACCCGCCGCCGGTGCCCGGGTGGAGCCGGGAGGGCGCCCCGGGGCCGCGCCCCCGTGCGCGGGGCCGGCGGCCGGAGGCACCCGGAGCCTGAGGGGCGGGAGACACCGGGAAGCTCGGGCCGAGGGCGGCCGGGAGGCCAGGGTCCGGCGGCGGCCACCCGCGCGGCGCCACCCGGGGACCCGCAGGGCTCAAGGGCCGGAGGGCTCAGGGCCCGACGGCCGCGGAGAGCCGGTTCAGCCGCAAGGCGAGCTGCACCTCCAGGGCCCGGGCCGGCGACTGCCAGTCCTCGCCCAGGAGCCGGGCGATCCGCTCCAGCCGCTGCGCGACGGTGTTCACGTGGACGTGGAGTTCGTCCTTGGTGCGGGCCGGGCTCATCCCGCAGGCGAAGTACGCCTCCAGGGTGCGCACCAGTTCGGTACCGCGCCGGGCGTCGTAGTCGGTGACCGGCCCGATGGTGCGGCGGACGAAGGAGGCGACGTCCCGCGAGTCCGCCAGCAGCAGCCCCAGGAAGCCGAAGTCCTCGGTGGCGGCCCCCTGCCCGGCCCTCCCCAGCAGCAGCAGCGCCTCCAGGCAGCGGCGGGCCTCGGCGTACGCGGCGGCGACGGCGCCCGGGCGGGCGGCGGGCGCCGGTACGGGCGCGGAGGCGCCGACGGTGACGGCTCCCCGGACGGCGGCGCCGAGCTGCCGGGCGGCCTGCCGCGCGGTCTCGGCGGCGCTCTCCTCCCCCGTCGCGGGCAGCAGCAGGACCGTGCCGCCGTCCCGCGCGGCGGCGAGGCCGTGCCGGGTGGCGGCGAGGTGGGAGGCGGCCGACCACAGGCGCTGCCGGTCGGCGAGCGCACCGCCCGCGGGCGCGTCACCGGCGGGGACGGACCGGCCCCGGGCGGCGGGGCCCGCCGGGCCCGCGGGGAGACCCTCCGCGGCCCCGCCGGCGACCCGGGCGGCGAGCACCACGTGCGGGGCGTCGAGGTCGGCGGTGAGCCGGGCGGCCCGTTCGCGCAGCAGGCGGGGGTCGCGGTCCGGCGCGTCGAGCAGGTCGTCCAGGAGCTCGCCGCGCACCCGCTGCTCGGCCTCGCCCGCGGAGCGCCGGGCGAGCAGCAGCAGCGAGGTGACCATCGCGGCGCGTTCCAGGGTGCGCTGGTCGACGGGGTCGAGCCCGGGGTGGCCGCGGAGCACGAGGGCGCCCAGCAGTTCACCGCCCGCGGCGACGGCGGCCACCCAGTCCGTCCCGTCCCGTACCGCGCGGCCGGCCGTCCGGGAGCGCTCGACGGCGCCCCCGGGCACCGGGGCCGCCTCGGTGAACTCCACGGAGCCGGAGAGCACCTCGGCCACCGCGTCCGCCACGTCCCGTACCCCGCCGCCGCGCAGCACCAGTTCGGTGAGGCGGTCGTGCACCTCGGAGGCGCGTTCGATGACCCCACTGCGGTCCCGGATGACGGCGTGCGCGGCCTCCAGGCCGGCCAGCGCGGAGCGGGTCTCGGAGAGCAGGTTCGCCGAGTCGATGGCGACGGCGGCGTGTGCCGCGAAGGACGCGAGCAGCGCGATCTGCTCGCGTTCGAACACCCGGGCGCGCCGGTCCGCGGCGAACAGCACCCCGATGACGCTGCTGCCGATCATCAGCGGTACGCCGAGGATCGCGACCAGGCCCTCGTCGCGCACGCCGGAGTCGATGGTCTGGGTGTGCTCGAACCGCGGGTCCTCGAAGTAGCTCTCCGTCACGTACGGCCGGGCGGTCTGGGCCACCAGGCCTCCCAGCCCCTCCCCCATGCCGAGCCGGAGCTGCTGGAAACGGGCGGAGACCGAGCCGTCGGTGACCCGCATGTACGTGTCGCCGGCCTCCGGGTCGTTGAGCGTCATGTAGGCGCACTCGGTGCCCAGCAGCGAACGGGCGCGCTGGACGATGGCCTGGAGGACGGCGTCCAGGTCGCGCAGCCCGGCCATCTCGTGCGCCGTCTCGAACAGCGCCGACAGCTCCGCCTCGCGGCGGCGCCGCCCGTCCAGCTCGGCCCGGACGCGGAGCGCGAGCAGCTTGGCGCGGTCCAGCGCGGCCAGTTCCGCCGGCCCGGCCCCGTCCGCCCGGGCGCGCAGCAGCGGCCGCTCGTACTCGTCGGCGGCGGCGCCGCGGGAGAGCAGCTCCAGGTAAGGGGTCTCGGCGGGGCCGGCCGGGACGGGCCGGCCCGTCTCGGGTCGGGGCATGGCCCCAGGCATACCCGGCGGCAGGCCCCGCGCGCCAGCCGGGAGCGGGGGCCGCCGGGCGGCGGGCTCCGGGGAGCCGGGCCGGCCGGCGCCGGGGCCCGCGCCGGCCGGCCCGGGGCCGGTCAGTGCGCCGTCCATCCGCCGTCGAGCGGCAGGGAGGCGCCGGTGACGAACGACGCCTGCGGCGCGCACAGATAGGCCACCGCCTCCGCGACCTCCTCCGGCTCCACGAGCCGCTTGAGCGCGGTCCCGGCCAGCAGCACCTCGGTGACGACCCGCTCGGCGGGGATGCCGTGCGCCGCGGCCTGGTCGGCGATCTGCTTCTCCACCAGGGGGGTGCGGACGTAGCCGGGGCTGACGCAGTTGGAGGTGACCCCGTGCTCGGCCCCCTCCAGGGCGGTCACCTTGGAGAGCCCCTCCAGCCCGTGTTTGGCCGCCACATACGCGGACTTGTAGGCGGAGGCGCGCAGCCCGTGCACCGAGGAGATGTTGACGACCCGGCCCCAGCCGCGGCCGTACATGTGCGGCAGGGCGCCGCGGATCAGCCGGAAGGGCGCCTCCAGCATCACGGTGAGCACCGTGGAGAAGACGTCCGGCGGAAACTCCTCGATGGGCCGCACCAGTTGCAGCCCGGCGTTGTTGACCAGGACGTCGGTGCCGGCGGCGGCGCGCTCGGCGGCGTCGAGGTCGGTGAGGTCCAGCTCGCAGGGGTGCACCTCACCGGGCAGCCCGTCCGCGCGGGCGCCGAGCTCCGCGAGCCCGTCACCGTCCCGGTCCACGGCTCTCACCGTGGCCCCGGCCGCCGCCAGGCGCAGCGCGCAGGCGCGGCCGATACCGCCGGCGGCGCCGGTGACGAGGGCGGTGCGGCCGGAGAGGTCGAGGGCGACGGTGAGCGGGGCCGCGGCGGGCGCGGCGGCCGGGGCGGCGGGCACGGAAGGGGGCACGGTCATGCCCGGCACCCTAGGCAGCCCGGGTCGCGCCCACCGATGTGGTCCCAGCCCATACTTCAGACGTCGGTCATGGGGGCGAACCACGCGGGCCCCTCCGCGAGGGCCTGCCCCACCCGGGCGGCGGCGAAGTCCTCCAGGTCCGGCAGGGCGTCCACCGGGAACCAGCCGACCTCCAGCGACTCGTCGTCGTTGACCCGCGCCTCACCGCCGGTGGCACGGCAGCGGAAGGAGATGTCCACGAACTGGCACAGGTCGCCGTTGGGGTAGCGCACCGGCTCCAGCGTCTGCACCAGCACCAGCCGCTCGGGCACGCAGCGCACGGCCGTCTCCTCGTAGACCTCGCGGACCGCCGTCAGCGCGGGCTGCTCCCCCGGCTCGATGATGCCTCCGATGATCGACCAGCGCCCGGTGTCCGCGCGCCGCACGAGCAGCACCCGCCGCGAGTCCTCGTCGAACACGATGGCGCTGACGCCGGGGAGGAAGAGCAACTGCTGGCCGGCGGTGGCGCGCAGGGCGCGGATGAAGTCGGGGATCGGCATGGGCCGAGCCTAGTGCCGGCGCCGGGAAGGGCCGCATACCGCCTCGCCCCGCGACCGCGCCGCCCGGGGGCCCCGGCTCCCCCCGTGACGGCGGCGGGGTGGCGCGCGCCACCCCGCCGCCGGAAGCCCTGGGTGTCCGGCTCCCGGCCCCCTCCGCGGAACCGGCCGCCCGGGGCGGACACGGGCGCGCCCGGCGGACGGGGCCGGGAGCGGAGGGCCGGGAGGGGGCCCGGGAGCGGGCGCCGGGAGGCGCGGATCACCGCCGGAAGGGTGTCCCGTCAGCCGCGGGCCGGGCTCGCGGCGGTCAGCGAACGGCCCTCGGCGTAGGCGAGCGCGGCCGGCGGCAGGGCGCTCTCCCGGCCGCTCGCCACCACGCTCAGCTCCCCGGAAGGCGCCGCCGCCGGGGCGGGACGGGCCCCCGCGCGGCGCAGGGCCTGGGCGGCGACGGCCTCGGCGGAGCCGTGCAGCACGAGGGGCGCGCCGCCCGGGGGGCGGACGGCGTCCCGGATACGGTCGGCCACCAGTTCGTAGTGGGTACAGCCGAGGACGACGGCCCGCACCCCGGGCGGGGTGAGCGCGGCGGCGGCGGCCACCGCCGCCGCAGTCTCCGCCTCGTCGGCGCGCTCCACCGCGTCCGCCAGCCCGGGACAGGGCACCTCCGTGACCTCGACCCCGCCGGCGAACTCGCGGATCAGGCGCCGCTGGTACGGGCTGCCGGTGGTGGCGGGGGTGGCCCAGATGGCGACCGGCCCGCCGCCCGCCGCGGCGGGCTTGATAGCCGGGACGGTGCCGATCACGGGCAGGCCCGGCTCCAGCTCGGCGCGGAGCGCGGGCAGCGCGTGCACGGAGGCGGTGTTGCAGGCGACGATCAGGGCGTCCGGCCGGTGGGCCACCGCGGCGCGTGCGCAGGCCAGCGCGCGGGCACTGACGTCCTCGGGGGTGCGCGGGCCCCAGGGCATCCCGTCGGGGTCGCTGGAGAGCACCAGCGCCGCGTCGGGACGGAGCGCGCGTACGGCGGAGGCCGCCGCCAGCAGCCCGATACCGGAGTCCAGAAGCGCGATCTTCACCCGGCAACCTTATGCGATGGGGTGTGCCGCCCCGCCGGGCCCGCCCGGCCCGCCGCCGCACGGTGGCCCGGCCGCGCGGGGCCTCCCGGCCCGCTCCGGCGGCCCGGGTGGGCACACGGATGACCCACGCGGGAAACGCGGAGCGGGTCACCGCCGGCGCCCGGGGTCTCCGGCAGACTGCGCCGGGTGATCCCCCTCACCCCCCTCACCGCGTGCACCGCGCTCTCCGCCGTCTCCCTGGCCGCCTGGCTCTGGCTGCTGCTGGGCCGGGGGTTCTACTGGCGGACCGACGTACGGCTGCCGGACCGGCGGGACCCGGCGCGGTGGCCCGCGGTAGCCGTCGTCGTCCCCGCGCGGGACGAGGCGGACGTGCTGCCGGACTGTCTCGGCTCGCTCCTCGCGCTGGACTACCCCGGGCCGGCCGAGGTCTTCCTCGTGGACGACGGCTCCACCGACGGCACCGGGGACCTGGCCCGCTCCCTGGCCGACCACCCCCCGCCCCGGGTGGGCCGGTCCGGGCTGCCGCTGACGGTCACCTCCCCCGGGGAACCCGAGCCCGGCTGGACGGGGAAGCTGTGGGCGGTGCGGCACGGGGTGGCGCTGGCCCGCTCCCGGATGCCGGAGCTGGAGTATCTGCTGCTCACGGACGCCGACATCGTCCACCGCCGGGACAGCCTGCGGGAGCTGGTGCGCGCGGCGCACCGGGACGGGCCCGACCTGGTCTCGCTGCTGGCGCGGCTGCGGGTGGCGACCACCTGGGAGCGGCTGACCGTCCCGGCGTTCGTCTACTTCTTCGCCCAGCTCTACCCCTTCCGCCGGGTCAACCGGCCCGCCGCGCGGACCGCGGCGGCGGCCGGCGGCTGTGCGCTGCTGCGGGACGCGGCCGCGCGGCGGGCCGGTTACCCGGAGTCGGTCCGGGGCGCGGTGATCGACGACGTGGCGCTGGCGAAAGCCGTCCGGGACAGCGGCGGCACGCTCTGGCTGGGCCTGGGGGACCGGGTGCGCAGTGTCCGCGCGTACCCGCGCCTGCGGGACGTGCGGGCCATGGTCGAGCGCAGCGCCTACCCGCAGCTGCGGCGGAACCCGCTGCTGCTGCTCGGCGCGGTGGCGGGGCTGCTGCTGCTCTACGCGGTGCCGCCGGCGGCGCTGGTGGCCGGCCCGGTGGTGGGCAGCCACTGGGTGGCCGGGGCCGGGGCGCTGGCGTGGGCGCTGATGGCGGTGTCGTACCTGCCGGTGCTGCGCTACTACGGGCAGCCCTCGCGGGCGTCGCTGCTGCTCCCGGCCACGGCCGCCCTGTATCTGGTGTGGACGGTCGGCTCGGCGGTGCGGTACCGGCGCGGGCACGGCGCGCCCTGGAAGGGGCGGGGGTACACCCCGCGCCCCGGGACCGCCC
>NZ_JAATEN010000024.1 GCF_012034935.1 Streptomyces zingiberis | reverse complement strand
GGTGTCGGTCGGTTCCCGGTCCCCGGTGGGGTCGGTCCCCGTGTCGGTGTCGGTTGGTCCCCGGTCCCCGGTGGGGTCGGTCCCCGACTCGGCGCCGCTCGGCCCCTGGCCCGCGGGGGTTTGAGCAGGCACTTCGTGCGACTGTTGGCCGGTCCCCTCGTTGCTGCCTAGGGACCTGTCGGTCCCCGGCTCAGACGCTTCGGTCCCAGCTTGTGTGCTCGCGGTCCCCGCCTCACGGTCCCCGGATGTTGGGACCGTGCTACCGCCGGGTGCCGGGTCGGTCCCGGGGACCGGTCCCCTCTCTTGTGCGGTCCGGTCCCCGGCCGGGTTGGCGTGGGGACGGGGACCGTCGCTGGGGACCGCGGCCTTCAGCGCGGCGGTCCCGCCGATCGTTTCGGGGACCAGACTTGCTCCGTCGGAGTGCGGGGACCAGGGGGAGGGCAGGGGCATGGTGGCGAGGGCGAGTGCGTGCCGACGGGCCGCGAGCTGGCCGAGCAGCTGGGCGCGCTGGGCAGGGTCCGTCCCGACCGAGGCCCGGCCGATCGCCTTCGAGAGCCGCCGCGTAAGCCGTCGACCGCCTCGGCCTTGTTGCTGCTTGGGAGTGCGTTCGGCGAGGCGGGCGGCGAGGGTGACGGCACGGGCAGTGGCGCGGTCGCGGGTGATCTGTGCGGCGTCGCGGTCGCGTGCGGCGATGCCCAGGCGGGAGAGCAGACGTTCGCGTGCTTCCCGCCCGAGGGTGGCGATCAGTCCGCGGGAGGCGGCGCCCGGGGTGCGCTGGCGCAGTTCGATGCCCATGGCGAGGTGCCACAGCACGGCCGCCAGGATCGGGCCGACGAAGGCGCGGACGGTGCCGCCCACGAGGCCGCTCTCGGCGTAGGCGGGGATCACCTGCACTCCGGTGATGACCCAGACCAGGGTGCCCGGCATGCCCGGTGCCCCTTGGATGGCCAGGTTCTGCCGCGCCATTAGCGCGGTCGCGAACAGCGCCAGCTCGGCGGCGGCGAACATGCCGGCCCGCTCGGCGGTGCCGGCCATGTCGAGGTAGTCGGCGGCGAACCGCCAGCTCGTGTCCGCGCTGTAGATGGTGCATCCGAGCGCGGCGAGGGCGGCGACCGTGACTGCGGCGCTCCCGGAACGTTTCTTCTGCAGGCCGGCTCCCCGACGGAGGATCGCCCAGCCGGTCAGGGCCAGGGTCAGGGCGGCGACGGGGATGCCGACCGCGAGGAGCACGGACAGGTCCGGGGCGGCACCGAAGGACAGGGAGAGGTGGGTCATGCTGCCTTTCCGAGAGGGGCGTGCGCGGAGGTCGACTTCACCGGGCGGGACACCGGCTGTTCCTTGGCGTGCTGGCCGGTCGGGGGCTTGCTCGTGGACGGCTTCGACTGCTTCCGCTTCTTCTTCCTCGGGGGCACGCCCAGGGTGAGGTCCCGGTGGAAGACCTTGTGGGCGGCCTGGGTGAGCAGGTCGCGGGCGTGCTTGTGGCTGATCTGCAGGGCGACCGCGAGCCGGTCGGCACGCCAGCCCCGGGCATAGGCGTGATCGACGACGACCTTCTGCTCCTTGGCGGTGAGGTGCACGTCACGGCCGTTGAAGAACGCGATCACCCGGCTGTAGTCGAGGCGCTGGGGCAGCCCGTCGTGCCATGGGCGGCGTTCGGCCTCGGTGAGCCCGCCCCAGATGCCCTCCTTCAGCACGTTCTCGAGGGCGAAGTTGAGGCAGTCCCGCTTGACCGGGCACTGGGCGCACAGCTCCTTGGCCTCGGCGATGGCTTCATGGTCCCGGGGCAGCGGGAAGAAGGTTGCGTCGGCGTCCTCGGGGTCCATGCCGTGGCACACGCCATGCGGCTGCCAGCTGGTGTCGCCGATGCCGCGTAGGCCGGTGGCCGGCGCGTTGTGGGTGGTGATGGTGCGCAAGTCTGTCTCCGATGTGCTGGCGCGTCGGCCGGTCAACTCCGACGGTGGGCGGACGCGGCGTCAGGCGTCGGCCGCGGCGCAGGGCGGGCGCCGCAGCCGGACAGGACGGTGGTGTGCGGTGGTGCGCCGGGCGGGGTGCACCGAGGGTGTGCCGGTCAGGCCATCGCGGGCTGCTGGACCCGCGCTGCGGCGAGGTCGACGCGTCCGGGGTGCGGGGTTGCGCGGGGCGCGGTACCGCGTGCACCGCCGTCGGGGCCGATGCGCCGACGGCGGCACGGCTCGCCGACCTGCGCGTGGCACCACTCGCAGCGGACGCTGAGGAAGTCCGGCTGCCCCTGGGCGACAGCGGCCTCGCGGGCCGCGCGGGCTGGCCGGTAGGGGGCGAGTTCGGCGCGGACGGCATCCGGTATGTACCGGCCGATCGCCTTGAGGTGCCCTTCGAGGCCCGGGTCGCCCCGGCCGCTGGCGATCTGCCGGTACGTCGTGGGTGCTGCGGCTCCGGAGGCAACGGCGTGCCGCGTGCGGACCAACTCGGCGGTCCATGCTGCCTGGTCGTCCGGGTCGGCGGTGGGGGTGGGATCGGTGTGACGCTGAAGGCGGTCACGCCGGTAGCTCTCCCACGGGCGGGCGATGTCCGCGGGCAGGATCTGGTACGGCGAGAGCCGGATGTGCTGGCGGGCGGCGACGCGGGCGTCCCAGCCGTGCGGCGTGGCCATCGGCACGTCGCCAAGCAGCTCGTGCCACTGAGCGAGCTGGTCGCGGGCCTCACCCTGGTCGGTGCGGATGGTGCGGGGGTCGAGTCGGCCGATGTACGCCAGCAGGGCGGCGATTTCGCGACGGTCCATGGCTACTCCGTTCCGGTCGGCTCGTCGAGGGCAGCGAGGAGGGCGGCGGTGTGCGCCTCTGCGCGGGTCATGCCGGCTGCCAGGGCCGGATCCTTTCCGGGCAGGGCGTAGAGGTTCGGGCGGCCTGGGGCGTGCTCTCGGGCGACCCAGGCACGCCAGTCGGCAGCCCAGGCGCCTGCCGGCCGGGGCTTCCAGGCCGCACGGTGGGCGCGCCACTTCGCGTCGGCGGAGCGCAGGCCGTCCTCCCCGAGGCGGGCGAGGTGACCTTGCTGGCGGGCCCAGGCGTGGGTGGCTGGGTCGACCTGCCATGCGCTGGCTGAGGTGACGGCAGCACTACTGCTGCCATTACGGTTCACCTTCGGTTCACTACGGTTCTGGGGGTCGGAATCCGTTCCCTCCGAGGGTCGGAATCCGGCACGTCGGGGGGTCGGATTTCGACGTGAGGGGCCGGAATCCGTACCGGTCGCATTCCGGCGTGAGGGGCCGGAATCCGTACCGTTCTTGGGCCAGATTCCGTACGGCCGAAGCTCCTCGATCCTCAGCTCGGGCACCGGGTGCGCCTCCGGTGCTTGGGGGATCTCCGCGGCCGGGTCCTTCTCCTCGTCGGCCTTGACCCTGGCCAGGAACGCGGCGGCGAGGGGCAGGCGGTAGACCGTGGTCCGTTGCGGGCCCTGGAGGTCGTCGCGCTGCTCCAGCTCGCCGCTGGTGATGAGCTTGTCGAGGGCGTCGCGTACCGCGGTACGGCTGGCGTTCGTACGCTCGATCAGGCTGGAGAGGGATGCCCAGGCGGCGCACTGCTCGTCGGGCACCCGGTCGGCGATCGACAGCAAGACCAGGCGAGAGGTTCCCCGGCTGGAGCTGTGCTCCCACACCCACTCGCGGGCGTCGCTGCTCATCGGCCGCTCCCGGCCGACAGGAGGGAGGTGTACGCCGGCGCGGTGGCACGGGTGCGCTCACGCCCGAGGCGGGCGGGCGCGGGAAAGGGGGCGGCTGCCGCGCAGGCCAGGCCGTCGGGCCTTTTGCGCAGGGCAGAGCGCATGTAACACTCTCCTTTGGTGTTGCCACGCTGAGACGCCCCGTGGAAGGGATCAGCGTGGTGATGGTGGCGATATCCGCCCTTGCCGGGGCGGTTTGTGCCGTGAAGCGTTCGGCGTCCGGGAGTTGCCGCTCTCGGGCGCCGTCGCTGTATGCGGGCCTACGAGGCCCGGAGTGCGCGCATGCCGGTTGCTCCTTGTGTTCGTCGTGCCGGGCGGGCTGCCCAGGGGACGACGAACATACGCACGACTCTGTGTCAAGATCCAGACTTGGTTCTTAAACCCTGTAGAAGTCGCGCGCCTGGCGGGAAGCGGGGCGGACCGTTGCCCGCAGCAGGGGACGGTGCGAGTCCTTCTCCGTCATCACCTTGACGGAACACGGCGTCCCCCTCCCGTCGGAGCGTCGAAAGCGCTGCCTGCGCATTCGCACCAGTCGATGCAGCTGCGATGACAATAGACCAGTGAAGATGGATCACGTCAACTGGCAAGAATGGAATCGTTGCGCCTGGCGGTGTATCGTTCACGCCAGTCGAAGAGCCCCTGTGAGTCACCGAAGGATGGGCCCGTATGAGCGAAGGAGCGCCGGCGAAGCAGCGCACCCTCGCGGAGAAGCTCGACCACCTCTTCAGGACGGTCCACCCGAAGAACCGCGGTGAGTACACCTACGAAGAGGTGGCGCAAGCCATCCAAGAGGCGGGGGGCCCCACCATCTCGGCGAGCTACATCTGGACCCTTCGGAAGGGCAAGAAGGACAATCCCACCATGAAGCACCTGGAGGCCCTTGCCGGCTTCTTCGGTGTCGCTCCCGCCTACTTCTTCAATGACGAGTCCTCTGAGCGGATCGCTGCCCAGCTGGAACTGATCGAGACCATGCGGAACAACGATGTGGTCGAGGTCGCCACCAGGGCCTCCGGCCTGTCGGTGGAGACCCTAAAGACGATCAAGGGATTCATCGAGCGGGCCCGCCAGCTGGAAGGGCTAGCTGACGGTGAAGCATCCAGCGAGTGAACGGGACGTGACCCGGGGTGTGAGGGTGCGGCCCGACGGAAGAAGTGGTGCAGGTCACTACGGGGAATCTGCCTGCGTGGTTCGCGGCGGAGTGCTCCCGGATTGCCGCGCAATTCAGCCTTGATCAAGTGATGCCGAATCAGGCGGATTTCTTGATCATTATTGCGTTGAGCTCAATTTGAGCATGCTGCTGGCATATTTCCTTGTGGCTTGCCGTATCGTTCCTGTGCCGGAATGTTGGGTTCCGGCGCCGCATCTGCCGCGGACACGTACAGCGCTACCTGCGGAGCCGAGTTGCCCTTGCGTAGTCGAAGAGAGCAGCCGGGCGACGGACGTCAAGACCGCCCGGACATCGGGGACGTGCTCGCCTCGATCGACATCCCGGACCCATTTGACGTGCAGGTTTTCTGTGACCGAATCGCGGCGCAGCGCGGTCGCCCGCTCCACCTGCACAGTGTCCCCGGCATCTCCGGCAGCGATGCCCCCTGCGGAGTATGGATCGCCACCGAGAAGGCCGACCACATCTTCCACGAGGCGGCGACAAGCCCGCTGCACCAAGACCACATCATCCTGCACGAGATCGGTCACATGCTCCTGGGCCACCGCTCGATCCTCGACGGCGTCCAGACAGACGGCGGCGGTTTGTTCCCCGACATCGACCCAGACACTGTGGTCAGTCTCCTCACTAGGACCAGCTATGGCACCGAGGACGAACGGGACGCCGAGCGTCTCGCAGGGCTGATCGCAGGCAAAGCCGCCACCTCCCGGACCAGCAAGACGCCCCGCAGCAGTGTCCTGCGGCGCCTGGGCGACGCGCTCAGCGACTCGTAAGAGTGCCCTGGAATGATCGACACGCTTTGTGCGGTCCTGCTGTGGCTGGTCACCGCGTGGCGCACCCCGGCCGCATGGCGTAAGCCGAGCAAACGCGTCTTGTGGAGCGCCTTCCTCGCCCTGGCTGTCGCCATGACGCTCAGGCTGTCCTCCATCGCCGCCCCCATGGACGCTGCACTCGGCGTCAACAACTTGAGCTCTCTCGGCAAGCACCTCAGCGGCATCGTCGCGGCGCACTCAGTGCTGACCTTCGTCCACAACATGGCCGAGGAGAAGGCAGCCGGCCTTAAGTCCTCCCGCCTCCACCTAGTGGTCCCGACCACTGCGGCAGCCATCATCACGGTGCTGTTCATGGCCACTCCGCAGCCGCACGAAGCGGTCGATCTGCTGACCGAGTACGCCACCGACTGGCGCATCGCTGCCTATGGAGGGGTGTGGACGGCGTACCTCGGGGCGGCGCTGTTCAGCGCCTCCCGGCTGTGCTGGCGCTGGGGCCGGCAGCCCGGCACCGGCCTCCTCGGCCGTGGCCTGCGCCTCACGGGCATCGGAACGACCATCGGCATGGTCTACGCCATGCACCGCGTGGCCGCCGTGGTGCTGCGTTTTCTGGGGCAGAGCCCCCTTTCGGCCGGCACGACTGAAGCGATCAGCGGTCTGTTGCTCTTCAGCGCGCTGCTCTTCATCGTGATCGGTAGCACGCTGCCCGCCGCCGGCCGACTGCGCCGCTGGAGCCGTGAATACCGCGACCTGCTGCAGCTGTACCCGCTCTGGCTCAGCCTCACGGACGCCGTACCCGACGTTCGTCTCGACCCGCCCAGGCGATGGGCCTCCGAGATTCTCCGGCCCCGTCACGTTCACGACCGGCTGTACCGCCGCACCATCGAGATCCGAGACGCCGTGCTAACCCTCAGCGAACACGCCCCCAGCGCGCTGCGCGACCGGGCCCGCGCCCACGTCGCGGCCTCCGGCCTCATCGGTGCCCAAGCCGACATCGCAGGCGAAGCCTGCTGGATCATCGGCGCCCAACAAGCCCGGCAGCACAACGAGCCCTCGTCCGGCGAGCCGCTTCCCCCCGCCAGCGGCGGCCGAGATCTGCCCAGCGAGATCCACGCGCTCAAACAACTTGCCAGGGCCTACGACTCCGACCTCACCCGTGCATTCGCCGCCAAGCTCGACCACGCCCGAACGCTGGAGACGACACAGTGACCGAGTCCCGCATGGCCCGCCTCATCACCGACACCCTCGCGCCGGCCAACCTCGTCGTTGCGATACTGCTGATCATCGGCTGGCACAGCACGAGCAGCGTCACAGGGCTCGGCTGGGGCCTACTGGCTGCCCTGTTCTGCGGTGGCATTCCGTTCGCCGTCATCATGCTCGGGGTGAAGCGCGGCCACTGGACCGACAAACACGTGCGAGTCCGTGAGCAGCGCGCCGTGCCTCTCCTCGCCACGATGGCGTCGGTACTGATCGGCATCTCGCTGCTCGTCGCGCTCCAGGCACCCCGCGAGGTCTTCGCCCTGGTCGTCGCCATGCTCGTCGGCCTCATCACAACCATGATGGTGACCGTCTGGTGGAAGGTCTCGGTCCACACTGCCGTTGCCGGCGGAGTGGTCGTGATCCTGCTCCTCGCCTACGGCGCGAGCATGGCACCGCTGGTACTCGGCATCGCGGCAATCGGCTGGTCCCGCGTCGCGCTCCGCGACCATACTCCCGCCCAGACGGTTGTCGGCGCCCTGCTTGGAGGGCTGGCCGCCGCTGTTGTATTCAGCGCGATGCGCTGACGAACGCTGGTGCGGCGCCAGGCGAGACGTGTTCCGGGCACGCGGCTGACTGTCTCATGCCATCGGCGCCTGGCGTCGGCGATGCTGGACAGTACGGCCGTAGTGCGCCTGGACACGGACAGTGGTCGAGTAACTAGCTACGGAAGTCGAGGGGCGGACTCCGGCCCCGGACTCCGAGCGAGTGGTCATCGAGACAAGGGCGCACTTCCCGCCGCCGAACGGCCCCCTTCAGCCAGAGGACCCTGCCTCCTCCACTGTCGCGGCGACTTCTTCGGTGCCCTCAACGGGGGCCGGGGCAAGTGCGTTACGGCCCGGCCACTGGAACACCAAGCGGCAGTCACGCTTGTCCAAGACGTCCCCGGCGGGCAGCAAACGGTCGGACGTGCCGGCCGGATGGACAGTCAGAATCGGGTCGCCTCCCGTGCCGTCGTCGCTGCGCACGTAACGGTCCCAGGCCCTCACCGTCTCCACCAGCTGCTCGGCGAGCTGCGTGCCCCGCTCGCCGAAGCCGTGGACGACCCACTCCCACTCCCTCTCGGCCGGGCTGTCTCCGTGCCGGGTCGGGACATGGATGAGGTAGGCCAGCGAGGCGTCGCCGAGGATCGCCGGCGCGTCCCTGCCCTTCGTGATCTGAGTGACCCCGGCCCTCGGCTCCTGGAGGACGGCCAACCGACAGAAGCCAGGCACGGTCGTGGCCGCGTAGAGCTGAAGTGAGCCGAAGTAGAAGCCGCTGTCCATGGTCACCCCCGTGGCGACCTCGTGCCGCTGCCCGCGCAACGCCTCCTCCACCCCCTCCGTGGGGCCAGCGTCGCCGTCCTCAAAACGGAGCTGCAGTTCACCACCGAGGAGGTCGAGGACTGGGGTGCTGTGGGCATGCTCGCCCTGGGCGCGGACGAATCCGCAGTGCGTGAACTTCCGGGCGTGCAAAACAGCACCGCGACGCTCGAAGGTGATGGCCCTGGTGTAGCCGTGGATCTCGAGCGGCAGGACCAGGCGCCCGCCCTCGGCAAGCTGCTCTCGCCAGGCCGAGGCGATATCCCACACGTTGTACGTGATCATGCTTCCGTCGAATCCGCCCCGGGGCACGAGACTGGGGGGTGCGCCGAGGGCCGCGTCGCCGTGGAAGACGGTGACACGTCCGCTGCCGACTTCTGCGAGGAACCGGTGGGTCCGGCGCACGACGTACGGGTCGATGTCGCCGCTCACGACCCGTCCCGTGGGGCCGGTGACGTGGGCGATCAGTTCGGCGTTGTAGCCGCCGGAGCCCGCCTCGAACACGCTCGCCCCCGGCTTCAGGCAAAGGCTCTCGATCATGTCAGCCTGGAGCCAGGCTGCGGACACCGAACTGGTCGCCTGCCCGGTCTCGTCGCGGCGGGTGATGACGGCCCGGTCGGTGCCGTCGTATGCGGTCTTGAGGTCCTTCTCCGGGACGAAGCGGTGGCGGGGCACCGTGCGCAGCGCCTGCTGGACCGGCTCGGACGGGGCCCATCCGCCGGCGATGACCGTCTCGGCCATCTTCTGGCGCAGCCGGATGGCTTCGGCCGACTCGCCGGGCACGGGCAGCTGGCTGGTGGCGTGCGGGTAGTCGTGGACGGGTGACAGGCCGGGGATGACGCCGGGCCAGACCACGTTGAGTGCGTGAGCCGACGGGGCGAAGATCCGATCGAGGTGGGCCAGGAGGTGCAGAGGGTGCCACTCCCACCGTGAGAACTTGGTGAGCTCACGGCAGGTGAGGGTGCCGGAGAAGGCGGTGAGGCGGACCACGGCGGTCAGGCGGGGGACGCCGTGGCTATCGTCCCAGAGCATCGTCAGCACGTGGGCGTCAGCCCGGTCGGCGATCAGGCCGGTCTCCTCGGCCAGTTGCCTCACCGCTGCCTCCTCGAACGGTTCCGAGGCGTCGGTGCGTCCGCCGGGCAGCTCCCACATGTTGCTGGTGCGGCCCAGCAGGACTCGGCCGTTGCCGTCGGTGACCACCGCGCAGGCACCGGTCACCGCATGCGTGGTGGGCCGTTCCTTCTCTACAGGTTTGGCGTGTTCCTGGCGTGGGCCGCGCAGGATGAGCACGGCCAACCCGTCCGCATCGAATCGCTGGATCCGTTCCCACCCGCTGGCCAGCAGGCTGATCTCCTTCTCGTCCAGGGCGATGTCCTGCCTGTCTGCGGGAGTGTTCGCGGCGAGCGGGGTGATGACGACGATCGCGCCACCCTCGCGCAGCTGGCAGCCGAGTTCGTGCATGACGCGGGTGCGGTCGCCTAGGAACGCATACATCAGCCGGAGCGTGATCAGGTCGTAGCCGCCCTCGCGGAGCGGCTCGAGGTCGCCTTGTTCGATGTCAAGGCTCAGCCACTGCACTCCGGACCCCTGGTCGCGGGCGCGGGCGAGGGCGCTCTCGGACCAGTCCACCGCGTCGACCGTGTAGCCCAGCGACGCCAGGTAGGCGGCCAGGTCCCCCAGACCGCAGCCGAGGTCGAGAGCGCGGCCGTCTTCGGCGGGGGCGGGAACATGCTCGGCCAGCAGCCTCTGCTCACTCTCCCCGAGCTGCCGGAAGCCCTGCCCTCCGGCGTAGTGCTCGTCCCATTCCTTTTGTTCGGTGTAGGCCAACGGGCTGTCTCCTTCGGCGGTTGGTGGCGTGAGGGTCAGGAGCGGGCGAGCTGGTAGAGGCGGGCGGGGTGCGGTGGCCGCGCTCGACGAGTTCGAGGGCAAGGTGGGTCACGCCGAACTGGATGTCGGAAAGCGGATGGAGTCGGGGTTCCCCTGTGGGCGGCAGGTGGGGAACGTTCGTCGAGCGATTGGCGTCATCCCGCAGTGGGTGAGGTCCGAGAGGGTTGACCTGTGGGCCGATGCGCGGTGGGTTTGTCACGAGCGGCCTCCGCCCGTGGGGAGGCTGGCGAACCCGTCATCGAGGTCGGAAAGGCTGTTCAGCAAGCGGCGGATGGCGGTCTGCCGCTCGTTCCAGTGCCGCTTCAGGTCGGCTTCCGCTTCGGGCGGAAGCCCGTATTCGGCAGTCGTGGCGCCGTAGAAGCTGAACAGCATGTACAGCAATGCGATCCGGGCGCAGGCTCGGATTTCCTCGAGAGGGAGGCTGGGGTTCTCTGCGTGGTAGGCGCCCACCATGGCCAGTGCGCAGGCGTCCCATTCCGGGCTGGTGGCCACGGTGCGCGGATCGAACGCGGCCCGGCCCAGCTCCCAGGCCGGCATGCCGGTTGCGCCCCGGAAGTCGATGACACCGGTGACGACATCAGCGAGGACGATCAAGTTGGTGCGGGAGAGGTCAGCGTGCAGCGCCTGCTCCACCAACGTGCCCGGCAAGTGCTTGCGCAACCGGGGCACGTGGTTCTTCAGGTCCTTCCGCCGCTGATCGAGGTCGGCCCGGAGCTGCTCATGGCCCTCGTGCTCCTGCCGCAGCGCCGTGGCCATCACGGTGTCGCACTTGGCGACTGCGTCCTCGACCCTGCCGGTCCGCCAGCGGGACTGTTGCACGTGCTTCGGCAGCGGGTAGGCAGCCAGAACGCGGTGCATTCGCCCCATCACCGCGCCGATACTTTCAGCGAGCGGCACCGTCATCGCCGAGGTGGTCACACGGCCGGGCGCCTCGTCAACCACGGCCCACGCGCTTCCCTCCGCGATTGTGACCAGGTTGCCATCCTTGTCGTCCCAGACACGCGGGATGGGAAGGCCCGCGGCCCGGCAGTACTCCGACATGTCCCAGGCGGTGCGAGCCGCCTCCACGTCCGCACTGGACCGGTACTCCTTGACGAACAGCCGTAGTCCGTCCTCGGTCAGGACCCGCCGGTTGATCGTGTCCGTGCCCATGGGCACGGGCTCAACCACGAGCGCAACCAGCCCGTACCGCTCCTCCAGTACGTCAGCTGCCACGGACGCGTTCCAGTCCGCATCGCTCATCCCCCTCACCGGCCTCTGGAGGAGGGCCGCCGTGCGGTGAGGACAGTGAACGCGTTGTCCTCCACGAGGAACCCGCTGTCGAGGAAAGGCGTAAGGGCGTCGGCGACGGCAGCCTCGAATGCCTCGCGGCGGTGGCCGAACAGGTGCGGGGCCGCGAACGACGTCGAGTACAGGTAGCCGATGACCTCGTCGATGCTCCACTCGCGGCGCACGGGGATGGCCGCGGTGGTGACATCGCAGAAGGCGGAAGCGCGCAGCACCTCCTCATACGGCGGCCCGTCCGGACCGAAGATGCCGTCCCCTGCGCGCCGCTGCTCGCCGAGGAATTCCTGGACGACGGCGCGGACGGCCTGCTGCCAGGCGCTGGCGGCGGTCCACAGACTGCGGTCGCTGAACACCGCCAGCACACTGCCGGGCGCGACGTACTCGGCCAGGCGGTTGAGGAAGTGGCGTTGGTCGAGCCAGTGAAAGACACGGCCACACGTCACGAGGTGCGGCTGCCATCCCGCCGGCGGTTCGAAGTCCTCTGCGAGCGCGTGCCCAATCTGCAAACGGTGACCAGCTGAGAGCGCGGGACGGAGTACGGCATCGGCCTCGGCGCACATCGTCGGGTCGGAATCGACAGCGATCACGTCGTCGAAGTACGGCGCGAGCGCAAGGGCAACGAGCCCTGGACCGGTGCCGACATCGAGCAGGCGCCGCGGAGAGCCCGCGGGCGTTTCATGGGCGAGAAGTGCAGCGAGATCAGCTGGGATGCCGGGGCGGAAGCGCCGGTAATAGGAGGAGGTTCCGGCAAAGGCGTTCACGCACCCCACCCGCCCCACATACGCGTACCGTTCTCTCGGCGCAGGTTCTCCAGCATGGTGTGGGCTTCGTCGACGAGCCCGATGTCGCGGTGCTGGATCCCCCAGGACAGCGAGTCGAGGGCGTCCAAAGCCCCGTAGGCCCGGCATGCCGCCAGTTCGTCGTCGGTGAGCTGGCGGCCGTACCCGTGGTGAAAGGCGGCAATGAGGTCAAGGCGTTGTAGCAGGACCCGGTAGCGCAGGCGGCTGAAGTCCCGGCGGGCAGCGGGCTGGAGTTCGGCCCGCTCGAAGTCGATGATCCGAAGCCGTTGCTCGGTGTCGTCCCACATCCAGTTCTTGGGCATGTAGTCGCCGTGTGCTGCCACGTGCGGCAGACGCGGCGGAGCTTCCATGGCTAGCGCCCGCACCATCGCGATGTCGTGTTCCGGTACGTAGGACGCGGCACCATCCAGCAGCTTTGCAGCGGTCGCGTCCCAGGTCTCTTCGGCCGCGTCCGTGGCTGGCGCGTCCGTTGCTGCGGTGTGATGCCGGGCCAGGAGTTCACCGGCCTGCTCGTACGCCTTGCGCTCCTGCTCGGCTGGCAGTCGCAGTGTGTCCAGGCTTCGTCCGGGCACTGCGGTGACCAGGACGGAGCGCGTCTGTGTGTCGGCAGCGATCAGTTCGGGCGCGCGGTCGGCGCCCAGGCAGACCGTCCACTTCCGGTACGTGTCGACCTCGCGCCGGTGCAGCTTCGGGCCTGCGTGCTGTTTGGCGAACCACCGCGCGCCGTAGAGCCCGTCGATCTCCCAGAGGGACGGCCTGTTGTTGCCGGGCCGGGGGTGCTCGGCAATGACGGTGTATGTGTCGGTCACCGATTCCACCAGCTGGTGGAGTGCACTGGGCATATCGGTCACGTCTGGTGTGCCCTTCCGTTGACCAAGCCACCCAGCCGAATCGCGCATTGTGAGGGACTGGGTGCTCTGAGTACTTGCGTGCGGGTGGGGAGTGTGCCAGAGGGCACTGACAATGCGGCGTGAGCTGGTCATAGCTGAGCCGGGGCACGGAGGACCGTTCCGGAGAGCATCTCCACGAGGGACTCGTCGAGGACCTCGTACGTCCAGCCGAGCGTCACCAGGTGCGGGTCGTTGTCCGCCCGGACGCGCTCTCGGAGCGCCTTGATCCGCTTCAGGGCTTCGCCGCGGCTGATGCGGGCCCGGTCGGCGTAGTCCTTCGAGGCCGCACCGGCGGCAATCATCTGCCACGTCTCAATCTCGGCCTCCGAGAAGGTCGCCGGGAAGGCGACCTTCTCGGGGCGTTTGAGCTGCCCCGTGACGTAGCAGGCGTGGACGACGGCCGCCCGGCCGCTGACCCCGAGCTTCTGACCGCAGTGCTTCATCTGCACGTTGATCGTTCCGGCAGTGATCGTCAGGTCGGATGCGATCGCACCGGTGCTCTTACCCTCCGCGACCTTCTGAACAATCCGAACCTGTGCGGGGGTGAGATCGAGGGGCGTGGCGGCTGGGCGCGCCGGTCGTGCACTCACGGGAGCCTTGGATCCTTTCCTTCTCGATGGGCGTGGTCGTCAGGCGCGGGCCAGCCACCGCTGCCGTTCGGCGTCGGTGACCAGGCGCTCGTGGTGGTCGAGTTCCAGGCGGGCGAGACGGGCGTAGTGCTCGACGACCTCGGTGCCGAACGCGTTCTGGGCCAGGGTGCTTGCCTGGAAGGCGACCAAGGCGTCGGCGAGGGTGGGCGGCACGAGTGTTCCGCTTCCGCGGTAGGCGTTGCCGGTTTCCTCGGTGCCGAGGGGCAGCTGCTGCTCGATACCGTGATCGATGGCCGCTAGCACGGCGGACAGGGCCAGATACGGGTTGGCATCCGCTCCGGGCACCCGGATCTCCAGATGAAGCCCCTCCCCGCGGCCGACGACGCGGACGGCACAGGTGCGGTTGTCGCGGCCCCAACTCATCACGGTCGGCGCGAAGGAGCCGGGTGTGAACCGCTTGTAGGAGTTGACGTTCGGCGCGTAGAACGGGCCGAGGTCCGGCAGGCCGGCCAGGAGACCCGCGATCGCGTGCCGCCCCGTCGGGGACAGTTCGTGGTCGTTATCGTGGGCGTGGAATTGGCTGATGGACTTCGACCACAGCGACACATGCAGGTGCAGGCCGTTGGCCCGGCCCGTCTCGGGGGCGGCCATGAAGGTGGGGGTCAGCCCGGCGCGCGAGCCCAGCGTGCGGACGGCGTGCTTGAAGAGCAGGTGCTGGTCGCAGGCGGTCAGCGCCGGTCCGTACGGGAAGGTCACCTCGACCTGACCGGGGCCCGCCTCGGTCTTGATTGCCTCGATGGGCATGCCGGCGCCGGCGAGTGCCCGTTGCAGGCGGCGGAAGAACCGGTCGGAGACCGGATCATGGTCGAGGGCGTAGTCCAGGTTCTGCGTCGTCACCGGCCGCAGCCCGTGATACCCGGTCTGTTCGGCCTCGGCGTAGGCGCCCTGGTAGAGGACGAACTCGGTTTCGATACCGGCCTGGGGGTGCAGGCCATGCCGGGCGAGTCGGGCCAGTTGCCGGTGCAGGATCTGGCGGGGCGCGACCCCGATGGGCGTGCCACACTCGTGCACGGCGTGGCCGAGCACCACGGCGGTACGCGGCATCCACGGCACCACGCGCACACTCGCCAGATCCGGCCGAACCGTCAGGTCCTGATAGCCGCTGTCCCACGAGGTCAGCTCGAAGCCATCAGCCGGGCTCATCTCAACATCGGTCGCCAAGGTGTACGCGCACATCTCCGCGCCGTTGTGTATGACGCGCTTGAGGAAATGGCCCGCGTCGTACCGCTTCCCCTTCAGCCGCCCCTGCAGGTCGGGCAGCGCGAGCAACACCGTGTCGATCGTGCCCGCCTTGACCATATTGCGCAGATCGGCCGGAGAAACCGCCTTCTCGGAGCGCCTGCCCGGAGCAGCGGAGGAAGAGACGTGGCGTGCCGGCGTGCCGTTGTCCGTTATGGTCCCCGTCATCACACGACCTCGTCCGCGTACGTGCTCCCCGAGCGGTCGAAGTTCTGGGCCGGCACCTCGTACGTGCTGCCCTGCTTGTGCCACCACCCCCACGCCAGCGCGAGCACGACCAGTAGAGCCACCGGGGCGTAGTTGAACGTGTCGACCGTGACGAGGGCGCCACCGTCGGGGCGGGTCTGCGGCAGACAGAACAGGACGGTCACGAACGCCACCCAGATGACCGCGATCGTGCCCACGGTCACGCCCCAACTGCCCAGGTTCCACGGGCCGGGCCTGAACCGATGCCGGTTCTTGACCCGCAGGAAGATCGGGATCGCGTACGCCGGGGTGATGCCGACGACGTTGATGCTGGTGATCGCCGCGTAGGCGACCGGGCTGTACAGGCTCGGCAGGGCCAGCAACGCGGCGCACACCACTGACAGCAGCACGGCCTTGCGCGGAGTACCCGTACGGCGGTCCACCTGTCGCCACAGTTGCGAGCCCGGCAGCGCACCGTCACGCGAGAACGCGAACACCATGCGGCTGGCCGCGGCGGTCTCGGCGTTGCCGCAGCACAGCTGGGCGACGATCACGACCAGGAGCAGTGCCTTCGCCCCGGCCACGCCCAAAGCGTCGAGGAAGATCTGCGCTGGCGGCACCCCCGTTGCCGTGCCGACGGTGCCTGCGTAGTCCTGGATCGCGAACGTGAGGCCGGCCAGCAGTACGAATCCGGCCAGCCAGGACCAGCCGATCGCGTGGATGATCCCGCGGGACGCGGACACCTGGGCGTCCGTGGTCTCCTCCGACAAGTGCGCGGAGGCGTCGTAGCCGCAGAACGTGTACTGGGCCAACAGCAGGCCGAGCACCGCCACGTACAAGGGGCTGGACCAACCGGTGTTGTTGACGAACTCGCCGAACACAAAGTCGGTGGACTGGTGGTGCGAGGGCACGATCGCCAGCGCGCCGACGATCACAGTGACGCCGGCCAGGTGCCACCAGACGCTGATGCTGTTGAGGATGCTGACCAGCCGGACCCCGAACAGGTTCAGTGTGAGGTGCAGGGCGAGGATGCACAGGAAGATCACCATGATCTTGCCGGGCGTCGGCTCGAAGCCCCACTGCAGGTTCAGGAACGCGCCCGTGAACAGCGCGGCCCCGTAGTCGATGCCGGCGATCGCGCCGAGCAGGCCCAACAGGTTGAGCCAGCCCGTGTACCAGCCCCACTTCCTGCCACCGAGCTGTTCCGCCTGGTAGTACAAGGCCCCGGAGGTCGGATAGGCGGACGTCACCTCGGCCAGCCCGGCGCCGATGAACATCACCATGGCACCCACGACGATCCAGCCCCACAGCATCACGGACGGACCGCCGGTGTTCAGACCGAACCCATACAGGGTCATGCAGCCGGACAAGACGCTGATGACGGAGAAGCTGATCGCGAAGTTCCCGAACGGTCCCATACGCCGGGTCAGCACCGGCTCGTAGCCGAGCTCCCGCAAGTACGCGTCGTCGGGCTTCCGGGCTGTTGCGCGATGGCCAGGGCTCAAGCGAGACATGGGCAACCTCCAAGGTCCAGGGTGAAGAGAATGTGAGCAGGTCCATGCCAAGTCCCATGTCACGGATGGGGCCTGGTGCGGGGTCTATGTGTGCGGGCGAAGGAAAGTGACTCTGTACGCGCTCTCAGGAGCAGAGCCGTACCGGGGTCCGGCCCTGGAGCCCCGTCATGCACCGAGGCCCACGGCTCGCGAGCCGCGTATGGGCCCATCGCCTCGAAGACCTCGGCGGCTTCCACATACTGGTGGCCCGCCCACAACGCGTAGGCGAGAAGGTTCAGATCGGCCACCGATCGCTCCCGAGCGGGCGCCTTGCGGAACCAGTCGTAGAAGGCATTCAGCGTGTAGTCGAGCGTCGACTCTTGCGCCCACTGGCGCCGCCACAAAGGGTCAGCCTGCGACCGTCGCCGCTGCTCGACCTGGGCGTACGCCGGCAGCAGCAACAACGGCGACCCAACGGGCCGCTGCGACGCCACCCATCGCCCGAAGTCGAAGATGCTGGCCAGGGACGCGGCCTGCAGTCCGTCGAGTGCGAGCATGAACTGCAGCACGCGGTGATAAGCCTCGCGGTTGTACGGATCACGCTGGTTGACCTCGTACAGCAACCCCCACGGACCGCTCGGCAGCATCGGCTCGGCGGGCACCGCACGGTGCTCATGACGCAGCTGGCGGGTGTCAATCTGCGCCAACGCCATGAGGCACACCCACGGCACCGGATCCTGCGGCACGCGACGAGCCGCGAGCAACACCTCGCGCCGCGCTTTGAACTCCAACTCCAATGTCCCCGGATGCCGTTGACGGTGCGCACGCAGCGCCCGCTCGACTGATACGCGAGCACTCATCACCTGCGCGTCGTAGCAGCCAGGCTCCTCGTGGAGCCACACGCCGACCACATCCGACCGAGCTGCCGCCACGGCCAGCACCTGAGTGCGCGACGTCCGCAGCGCCCAGTGCGTGCCAGTGTCCAGAAGCAGCTTCCTGGTAGTTCGCCAGCGGCCCGCCTCCAACTCCTCCAAGGCCACACGCAGGTCGTCGTCATGACCCGCTGGGTGATACACAAGACGCATCACGGGCCCTCGGATCGGGATTGGCCACGCCCCGAAGGCTGGACGGGGCTGCTCGTCTGAGGGCGGGCAGCAGGATGCGAGGTGCGTCTCCGGTTGAGCGTGATTGCCATCAGGGGGGCCTCAGGGGAATTGTGGGGAATGGCCGCAAAATGTAGGGGCGTCAACCAACTCGGCGGGATGGGGCGCCCGGCTATGACACGAGTCGCCCTAAAAGCGAATCTGACCGATCATGTCTGCAATGCCGGTAACGAACCGGTTGATGCTCGGAGCCATCGACGTGCTCGCAAGGAAGAATCCGAACAGACTGCACACGATGGCATGCGCCGCATTCAGGCCGCTCTTCTTGACGAAGATGAAGACGAGGATGCCCAGGAGCACAACGGCGGAGATGCTAACGGCCACTGTGCACCATCCAGTGGCCCGGTGCTCCCGCCCAATGAGGCACATGAAATGTGCCCTGCGGGGAGAGGATCAGGCCGCAGGCCAACCTTGTTCGTGGTGCGGAGGACAAAGTGGACTCCGTTGAGGGATCAGCGACTGGTTCGCGTTAGCGCGACGAGCAGATGGGCCGATGATCAGTTTTCGGCCCGCTCTGCGCGCCGCGCTCCGGGGCTCCCAACACTGGCGGCAAAACGTCCCGCGCACACATTCCGCAGGTGATATCACTTGTGTGATTCCAGCTCACCAGGAGTAGTTGGGGTTGCGCGGGCTCACTTGTGGGGAGGCATGACGTGCATCAGCAGCCGATGCGGAGCTGTGACCGGTGCGGTGGCCAACTGAGCAGCTACAACACCGACACGCTGTGCTTCGCCTGTGCTCGATCCCGCGTCCTCCAACAACACACCCCTATCGTGCCGGACTATGTTTGGTCCGACCCGGATGTCCATACTGCGCTCGCCGCATGGGACTTCGGCCAGGCCAGTCGCCTGATCCGACTGCGCGGTTCGCTCCGGCAAGGGGACATGGCTCAGCTCACCGGTCTGAGTCAGGCATTCCTGTCCATGCTGGAGGCGGGCAGTCGGCGCCTCACCAACATCGACAAGATCGTCGAGTTCCTGACGGGCCTGGGCGTGCCCACCGAACTCGTCCCGCTCCCCGTCCCTCAGGCCAGGGCAAACGTGCCGCAACCAATCTCGGACCCGTTCGCTGGCGACGCGGACCCGACCCTGCCCTGGACCGCAGCCCGTATGGTGGCAGCACTGGACTCTGCGGTAGGAGGCAGCACGATGGACCGTCGGCAGTTCCTCACCGCAAGCGGCATAGCGCTGACCGCCTTCGTGAACCAGTGGGACATAGCCGAGGCCGAGCCCCTACGTCGCGCGGCCGGGGGAAGCCGCCTCTCGCACAGTCTGCTCGATGGGCTCCAGCGCACGACGGACAGCCTTCGGAGCATGGATGCAAGCGACGGCAGCGGAACCCTCACAGCGCTGGGTGACAAGCACTTGCGGTTTCTCACGCACCTCGTGGAACACACGTCGTACGACGAAACGACGGGACGGCAGCTCGCAGCCGTCATCGCCGACACTGCTACGCAGACTGGCTGGTTCGTCTTCGACTCCGGCCAGCGTGACCGGACGCTGGGGTATCTGTACGCCGGGCTCCGTGCTGCCAAGGCATCGGGAGATGCCCGACTCGGTGCCGGCGCGTTGTCCTACATCGCAATCCACGGCTATTCCACCGGAGCGCCGCACCACGCTGTCACCGCAGCACACCGGGCACGTGAGAAGGTCAAGAAGCTCGGCACTCCCGCGCTCGAAGCCATGCTGCTGACCCGACAGGCACGCGGACACGCGAAACTCGGCGAGCGACAAGCGGCCCTCGCCGCACTCGGAAGAGCAGCCGAACTCTGCGCAAAAGGGCGCTCAGAACGCGATCCTCAGTGGCTGTACTGGATCAACGAGGGCGAGATTCATGGACAGGCCGGCAGCTGTTACCTCGATTTGGGCGACCCAGGCAACGCTGTCTCGAGCTTCACCAAGGCGCGTCAAGCTCTCAACCCGACCGACCACCGCACCAAGGCCCTGTTCCTCTCCCGTGCTGCTACCGCCCACATCGACCAAGCGGATCTCGAAGCTGGATGCGCCGCGGCGCACGAAGCCCTCGATCTCGCCGAACAGCTCGAGTCTGCTCGCCTGAACGATCATGTCCAGGCCATGCTCCGCCGGCTCCAACCGGTGATCCACACCCCGTACGCTCAGGAGGTACTGGAACGAGCCGCCACCGTGACGGGAGCAGGAGGCCGAAATTGAGCGAGACCCAGCGGGTCCTCGTATTGTGGGACATCGACCGCACTCTGCTGTACGTCGGCGACATCGACCGTCAGGTCTACCGCGAGACCTTCGCCGAGGTCGTCGGGCGCCCTGCGGAGCAGCTACCGGCCCGGGGTACTGGCGTAACCATGCCCCTCGCGATCCGGTCCCTGCTTCTCGACAACGGCGTCCCGGAACTGGAAGTCCCTGAGTTGCTCCCTCGCATGGTGGAGCTCCTGCCACGGCGTCTCGCGGCACATGCGCAGGACCTACGTGAGCAAGGAGTCCTCATGCCCGGTGCCGTGCCTGCCCTGAAAGCGGTGCACGCACAGGCGAACCTCGTACCGACGGTTGTTACAGGGAATCTCCGGCCCAACGCACTGTTGAAGCTCGAAGCGTTCCACCTCGATGGGTTCCTCGACACGGAGATCGGCGGATACTCCTCTGACGATGCGCACCGTCCGGCGCTCGTCGCCGTCGCCCAGAAACGCGCTCAGGCAAAGCATGGGGCGGCCTTTGCCCGCTCCAACACCGTCATCATCGGGGACTCCCTCGAGGACGTCCGTACTGGTCTTGCAGGCGGCGCACCGGTAATCGGAATCGCGTCCGGCAAGACCACCTCCAGCCAACTAGCGTCGGCGGGAGCCGAGGTGGTACTCGACAGCCTTGAAGACGTCTCTCAGCTCCTGAGCGTGATCACCGCCGTCACCGTCAACCACGAGTGACAGCGACTCGCCGGCGGTACGTCTCAGCTGCCCGTATCACACGAGTGATAGGAGCATTTGAGTGCCCCGACATACGCTGTCGCGCGCGGACGAGAAACGGGGGTGCGATGCGGAAGCACGCTCGAGTGTGCGCGGACTGCGGATGTCGGCTGAGCCAATACAACCAAGACGACCGATGTGCAGCGTGTGCACGCGACAGGCGATTCGATGTCCACGCTGGGCCTCGCGTGCCAGACGCTGTCTGGCACGATGTCGAAGTCCAAACCGCGATTGCTGCATGGGACTTTGGCCGGGCAAGTCGCCTCATCCGCACACGGGCGAGGCTACGTCAAGACGACATGGCTCACATGACCGGGCTGAGCCAAGGCTTCCTGTCAATGCTGGAAGCGGGAACCCGTCGCTTAACGAACCTGGACAAGGTCGCCAAGTTCCTGAGCGGCATTGAAACACCTCACGCCCTGCTTCCCCCTCCGTTCCGTGAACACGACGCGCATTCCACGTCGGCGACGCCTTCGCCGCCAGGACGAGTTGCTCACAAGATTGATCCTGTGAGCACAGGACGCACGGTCGGCCTACACGACCTGGCGGCACAGGCTGCCGCAGAATCGCTGCAGTTCACCGAGGAAATCACCAAGAGCAACGTGAGTGATGTGGAACTCGAGGAACTGGAGTCCAGGATCGCGAGAATCGCGACCGACTACGTCCACGCTCCGCTATATCCCCTCTTCAGGGATCTCCTGTCCACGAGAGATCAGATCTTCTCGTTGCTGAGTGGCCATCAGCCGCCGCGCCAGACCTGCGAATTGTTCCTCCTCGGCGGCACCAGTTGCCTGCTCCTCGCACACGCCTCACAGAACCTTGGTGACCAGGATTCTGCAGTGGCCCAACTCCAGACGGCATGGACATTCGCAGAGCACGCCGGCCACACCGATCTGCGTGCTTGGGTGAAGGGAACAGCGGCACTGATCGCCGAATGGTCGACTCACCAGCGCACAGCCCTCGACTACACAAAGCAAGCGACCGGACTGGCACCCAGCGGCGAGACGCGGATCAGGACGGCCGCGATCGAAGCCAGGGCTGCCGCACGCATCGGCGACCGCAGCACAGCACTGGCCGCGCTCGAAGAACTGCAGCGTGCCCGCGATCAACGAACAGCCGCAGACGGCCTCACCCGATTCGGCGGGCTGCTCACGTTCCCAGAGGCCAAGCAGGAGTACTACATCGGCGGAACCTACGCGCTGCTCGGTGACCACCACGAGGCCGAGAAGCACGCTACCGCAGCGATCGAACTGTATGAGGGTGGTCCGAGGGAACAACGGTCGTACGGTGATGAGGCCCTGGCGCGGCTCGACATCGTCACCGCACGCATAGCCGCAGGGGAGATCGAGGGAGCTGGCGAGCAGCTCCAGCCCATCCTCGAACTCCCCGAGGACAGGCGGATCCGGCAGATCGGCGACGCTATGCAGGGAGTGGCTAGGCTTCTAGAAGACCCGCGGCTCGCCCGCAGCCGGATTGCCCGCGAGCTTGCAGACGCGACACGCGGCTATCAGGCGATCGACACCCGAGCGAAGGCCCTCACCTCATGACAACGACGGTCTCTCCCGAGTCCGCCGCCCGCGCTGCCTGCCGGCTTTCAGGATTGGACGGCCGGTCTCTCACTCCGCTTCATAACCACGCCACCTCGGTGTTCCTGCTGCCGGATGAAGGCATCGTGGTCCGGGTGAGCTCAGCTCCGCAGCGGCAGCGCCTCGAAACTGCCGTTTCTCTGACACGCTGGCTCCTCGCGCGCGGCTTCCCCGCGACAGAACCAGCGGATGTCTCACAGCCAGTAGCGGAGAGCTCGTACGTCATCACGTTCTGGCGGCACTACCCGCAGCCAGCATCGAGCACCCCGCCGGCCGGGCACCTGGGGAGCCTGCTGCGATCCCTGCATGATCTGCCGTCCCCACCTCTCGAGCTGCCGGAGTACGAGCCACTCGCCTCTCTCAAGGTTGCGCTGGACGCCAGCACCTACCTGACGTCATCTCAGCGTGAATGGCTCACCGCACGCCGAGGTGAGCTCCTGGAGTCCTACAGGGATCTGGAATTTCCTCTCGGGTACGGTCATCTCCACGCCGACGCGTATCCAGGCAACACGTTGTGGGACGGCCAAGAGGTGAGGCTCGGTGACTGGGACGAGGCATCATTCGGTCCACGCGAGATCGACCTGGCGAACACATTCCAAGGCATCCGCTTCGGTCGTAGCACTGAGGAACTGGACGAATTCAGCCTTCGGTACGGCTATGACATCAGGGAGTGGCCTGGCCTTCGGGTCCTCTGCGGAATCCGTGACCTACACACACTCGGTTCCTTCATTCGGCGTGCGGACCGTGGCGACGAAGCGGCTGGCAAGCAGCTTGGCTACCGCATTGAAACGCTCAGGAACGAAGACGGTCAGGCCCAGTGGAGCGCAGCTTGATCGCCACTCCTACGGTTTCGGGCCGTTCTCCGGTTCGAGAGGCGCAGCGCTCCGCCGAAGGAGTTCGACCACATCGCCTGGGCGCGAGCGGCCCCCTTTCGAAAACTGGCCGGCCCTCACCTCCGCGCACATCGCGACCGAGCCCATGGTGTAACGAGTCGGGCACACATGGTCACCTCTGCGGGGCGTGTAACCTGCTGGTTGCCCGGTGTCGTGGTTCACCGAGGGACGGCCGGGCTAGCAAATGTTCATCTTTGGCTTGGAGGACGGGTAGCAGTGCAGCGGATCACGACCCGCAATGCCCGTTTCCAGCAGCTGCAGACGCTGCTCAACAACCGCACCAAGCGAGGGCGTGCCAAGGAGTTCCTGGTCCAGGGCGTACGTCCGATCACGATGGCCGTGGAGCACGGCTGGACCATTCGTTCCCTGCTCTACGACGCCAGCCGCCCGCTCTCCCGATGGGCTGAGGATCTACTTCGCGGCATCGGTGCCGAGCGCGTAGCGATGGCACCGCAGCTGCTCGCCGAGCTCAGCGAGAAGGCCGACGGGGCTGCGGAGGTCCTAGCGGTGGTCGAGATGGCGCCGGACAGTCTGTCGCGGATCAAGGTCCACGACGACTTTCTCGGTCTTGTCTTCGACCGGCCGACGCAGCCCGGCAACATCGGAAGCATCGTGCGGTCGGCCGACGCGTTCGGTGCCGACGGGCTCATCGTGACCGGACACGCTGCGGATCCGTACGACCCCAAGTCGGTGCGTGCCTCCACGGGGTCGTTCTTCGCCGTGCCCGTGGTGCGCAGCCAGTCGCACCACGAGGTCATGGAGTGGCTGGAGAAGGTGCGCACTCAGGGGCGGCCGGTGGCCGTAGTCGGCACGGACGAGAACGGTGACGCCGAAGTCTCGGAATTCGACCTGACCCAGCCGGTCCTGCTGCTGATCGGCAATGAGACCGCGGGCCTCAGTGCGGCCTGGCGTGAGCTCTGCGACCACGTGATCAGCATTCCGATGACGGGCTCGGCCAGCTCCCTGAACGCGTCGAACGCCGCCTCCGTCGTTCTCTACGAGGCGCGCCGTCAGCGTCTCGCGAGGCAGCGCTCGGCGTGATCTGCCGAGGTCACGTCCAGACCTTGCCGCTGACCGCTCTCTTGTAGACCGCGAGGTACTGGCGCGCGATGGTGTGGTGGCCCCATCGGTCGACCGCTGTTTCGCGCACGGCCTGGGCCGTGGGCAGCGATGCCAGCACCCGCTTCGCGTCTCCGAGGGTGATGTTCTGCCCGACCGGTAGTACCGTGCCGACGCCGGGGACGATCTCAGGCAGGCAACCGTTGTCGCTGGCTATCACCGGGGTGCCGCTGGCTGCGGCCTCCGAGACCACGGTGGCGCCGGGCTCGATCCATCGTCCGCCGAACGGGCCGCCCCAGGGCTGAGACAGCACGAGTTGTGCCCGGGCGCGTGCGATGAGTCGGGTACGGGTGCCGCCGCCGACTTCGCCTACGTAGCGGACGGTGTGCGGGAAGTCGGCCAGCAAGGCGTCCAGGTAGTCCTTCTCCCAGGCTGGTCCGGCAACGGTCAGCGGCAGGCCGGCGGCGCGTGCGAATGCCGCCGCCTCGCGTACGCCCTTGTGTGCGGAGACCCGACCCAAGAAGAGCAGGTAGTCGTCCTTCGCCTCCTGGAATGGATATCGCGAGGGATTGACCGGTAGCCGGATCACCGGGGCGGACACGGACCCCGCGGCGGTGCGTTGTGCGCAGGAGAGGTAGATGCCGTTGATCTGACGCTCCGGCACGCCGTTGAGGTGGTGCGTGCTCACGGTTGGCCTTAGCACGTCCGGTGGAAGCGCGGCAGCGTTTGAGTGGTCGTGGACGATGTCCGGGGCGAACGCCTCGATGGCGGCGTGGATCTCGGCTGTCTCAACCGCGGCGGACACCGTGACTCCCGCCTGGACGGGGCTTCCAGGGGCTCCGAGAAGCAGGATCTGGCACCCGGCCTCCAGCAGTCCGTCCATGAGCGTGGCTACGACCCACTGGATACCGCCGTAGCCCTGGGGCGGCACAGTGATCCACTGACTGGGGTCGGCCCCGTACCGATACGGCGGAATGACCATGGCCACCTTCATCGGTCACCCTTGGTCTCGACATTGGCGGCGCCGGTCGGGCTCTGGGCCATGGCCTCCCGGAGGACTCCGAGGAGGACGCTCGCGGTGTAGAGCACAGCGAGGGCAGCTCGCACTGGACGGGGGCCGTCCCCCGACCAGTTACGGTTCCATTCCTTCCCGATGCCTCGCCGCGCATCGTTGCGCCGTGCTTCACTGCGCCCCTGCCAGAAGGCGCGGCGCAGCAAGTAGGACAGGGTCAGCCGGTGAGCGGGGATGAGGTGTTGGACCTCGGCGTCATGCAAGACCGTCGCGGTGGCGCCGCGCGCGGTCATCTCCCGTACGAAGGTGGTGTCCTCGGCCGAGTTGAGGGAGCCGCCGATCCGGCCGAGGCGTTCGTCGAAGCCGACTCCGAGCAAGCGGGCCTGCTCGGAGTCGATGGCGAAGCTGCCGCCCCAGATCGACGCCGGCCGGGCAGGAACATGGGATCCGAGGTAGTGCAGCTGGCCAGAGGTGAGGAACCACGGACAGTGGTGCCCCTGAAGATGGGCGCTGATCCTCGTCCCGGTGACATGCGCACCGGCGGTCAGCGCGGCCCGTATCTGCGTCAGCGCCTCGACGGTGGGGACTATGTCGTCGTCGAGGAAGACGAGGTGCCGTGTCGTGGCCTCCTTCATGGCCTTGTTGCGGCTGTAGGCGAGTCCCTGGTTTCCCTCATTGCAGATGACGCGGATGCGTGAGAGAGGCAGCGAGGAGCGCGAGGGTAGTGCGGGAAGGTGGATGGCGGGCATATCCGCGATGATCAGCAGGCGGTCTCGGGGGCCGATCGCCGCGGCGGTACGAGCGACGGCTCCCGGCAGGAGATCAGGGCGGTTGCTGCAGATGGCGATGGTGAGGGGCAGGTGGGCGCCGGGAGTCACAGGCGCACCTCCTGGCTCGGCCGTGGGCAGCTCTCATCGCGGCCGATTGCCCGGAGAACATCGGCCAGGTCTCCGAAGGCAGCGACGGCGCAGTGCCTCGCGCCTCCCTCGGTTGTGTGGTCACGATGGGCTTTCAGCTCGCGGTAGGCGGTCACGATCTCGGGACCGACTCCAGCAGGAGCGTTCCATCCGCTGTCGACGTTGACGATCGCTGCGGAGCAGCCGAGAGCTAGGGCCGGAGCAGCGTCGTGGTCGGTCCGGTCGCCGACGACCATGGTGTGTTCCGGCTTCCAGCTCAGCCGCTCCAAGGCCCACTTTAAGAGGCGGGGGTCGGGTTTGGCGTAGCCGACGAGGGAGTCGAGGGCGACGAGCTGGACCTGGTCCTCGACGCCGATGGCACACAGGGCAGCGAGGCATTCCGGGGGCTGGTTGGCGACGATGCACACGTCGTACTCCCCGGCAAGTTGGCCGAGCGCGTCGACGGCTCCAGGAATGGGCTGGACGAGCGAGGTCCAGTGTTCGCGGACGCTCTGCCAGCTTTTCGTGCCGTTGGGTGGGAAGAGGCTGGGAGGCGGTGATCCGGGCGTGCGGTCCTGGTAGAAGTCCCGCATCGCCTGGAGGAAGGCTTTCATGGTGAGGGTTGGATCGTCCGCGTGCGTGAGTTCCCAGACGCCCTGGAGCCAGGCGAGGTCGAAGGGCTCGTCGTAGTAGAGGATGCCGCCGACGTCGATGGCCAGGGTGTGGCCCGTCATGACGTGACCGCCCGTCCGGCGGCCCAGGTGAACCACTCGGGCTTGTCCTCGGTGTCGTTCTCGATGCTGAGGGAGGTCACGGGTTCTACGGGGCCGTGCTTACGGGCCCAGGCCGCGGTGCGTCGCAGACCTTCGGCGAGCGGGGTGTCGGCCCAGTCGCCGAGCGTCCTACGGGCGAGGCCGTTGTCGGTGTACGCGGCGTGGACCTCGGCGCGGGCTGCCAAGTGCTTGATCTGGTGGTCGGGTACGCCCATGGCGGTGCGCACGGCGAGCGCCATGTCCAGCACGGTGCTGGTATGCGAGGAACCGACATTGAGGACTTGGCCCCAGGCGGCCGGCTGGTCGGCCGCGGCGAGGAAGGTGCCGACGATGTCCGGGGCGTAGGTGAAGGCGCGGATCTGGCTGCCGTCTCCGTACACACTGATCGGCTCGCCGCGCATGATCTGGTTGAGGAAGATGGCGACGGCGTTGCGGTACGGGTCGCCCATGTTCTGCCGCTCGCCGTAGACGTTGTGCATGCGCAGGGCGAAGTACGGCAGGCCCTGCAGCTTCATGGTGACGGCGAGTTCGCGCTCGACGGCGAGCTTCGCGTTGCCGTAGCTATCGGCGGGGACGGGGCGCTCGTCCTCGCGCATGGGGACGTGTCCGTGACCGTACACGGCGACCGACGAGGCGAAGCCGAAGAACCTGACCTTGGCGGCGAGTGAGGCGTTGATCAGGTTGATGCTGCCGAGCAGGTTGACGGAGTAGTTGTGGTGTTTGACGGCGTGGCTGATGCCTTCGGCGGCGAAGGCGGCCAAGTGGTAGACACCGTCGAAGCGGTAAGAGGCGAAGAGTTCGGCGACCGTTGCCTGGTCGGCAACCGAGCCGACGAGGAGGGTCGCGCCGTCGGGTACGTTCTCGGTCTTGCCGCCGTCGAGGTTGTCCAGGACGACGACGTCGTCGCCGCGCTCGATCAAGGACGCGGCGAGGTGGGACCCGATGAAACCGGCGCCGCCGGTCACCAGATGCGTGGGCATGTCGTGTCTCCCATGGCTTGAGTGGGGTCCCGCTGCTGCCCCGGAGCGGGCCGCAGCGGGTGGTGCGAGATGCCGTGCGGGCAGGCGCCCGCCCTGTGCGACTGGTGGTTCAGGCTCCGAGGAGCTTGCTGATCTGAGCGAAGTCGCTGCGGGCGCGGTCCGTGATCAGCGGAAGCCGCTGCCGCAGGGTGGTGCGCAGTACGGTCGCGTCGGTGTCGTTGACGAGCCGGTCGATGACGGTGGCGTCCTGGGCGAAAGTGCGGACGTCCGCGTGGATGCCGTCGACGTCGACCGTGTCGCCGTAGGTTTCGGCGAGCACCCCGTTGAACTTGTGAGAGTGGCCGATCGCGATGGCCGGGGTGCCGCCGGACAGTGCGCCGATCGCGGCGTGCAGGCGCTCGGACATGACGAGTTCGGCCTGTGACAGCACGCCCTTGTAGTCGGAGGCTGTCAGTGTGCCCGGCAGCGCCATGACCTCGGGCATGCCGGCAGCTTCGGCGATGCGGGCGGCGAGGATGCGGTCGTCGTTGTGTGGGCGGGAGTCGTGGCAGTGCGGGACGAGGACGACCGGCATCTTCCGGGTGCGGACGAGGGAGGTGGCCAGTCGAGTCAGCGCTGCCGCGTGCTGGGAATCCTCCAGGGTGCTGAAGCGGGTGATGCCCTGACTGGGAGCGAGGCAGAGGTAGGGGTCTTCAGGGGCGAGCCCCAGCGGTCCGAGCACGGCCGAAATCCGCTCGCCGGTGGCTGCCGGCAGCAGGAAGGCGGGGTCGGAGGACAGCCGCACACGGTGCTCGGGAAGGCCGAGCTTGCCCACGAGATAGCCGAGGGAGACGCTCTCCCTGACGGTGAGGAGATGGCACCGGGCGGCGACCGTGAGCCACGCCGCGGCATCGGCCGGGTCGTCGAAGGGTCCGACGGACTGGCCGATCATGACCGTCGGGATGTCCCGCTGTTGCGCGGCGGTGAGGGCACGAAGGTACGGCGTGGAGACCCCGTAGTCCGAGGTGTGCAGGTCGCCACCGGTGGCGATGACCAGATCGGTTTCGGCGAGGAGCTGCTCGCGGCGTGCGGCCAGTTCGGCAGGGCTCTCCTGGGGGCGCATCTGCTGCCAGGAACGGGAGACGACGAACGGATCGGCCACGCAACGGGTGCCGGTGGGGGCGAGGGCTTCCGCGTCGAGCACCGGGGTCTGGGTGAGGACGGTGACGTTGTTGCCTCCTTTGCTGCCTTCGGTGTTCAGCTGCTCGATGATGGAGCGGGCAAGGGCCTCGACGCCGCGGCTCTCACAGCTGGTGATGCCGGTGATCAGGACGTTGGGCACAGCACACCTTTCAGGGCTCATCGGGTGAACCGGATGAGTTCGGCCAGAACTGCGCGGTAGTTGAAGCGTTCGTGTACTCGGCGCTGGATGGTCGCCAGCCGCTCGCGGTACCGGATCGGCTCGCGGATCATTCGGGCGAGGCTCTCGGCGGGATCGTCGTCGAGCAGGAACAGCTCCGTGTCGTCGCCGTAGAGTGCGGACAGGTAGCCCAGGTCCGGCCAGAGCGCGGGGATGCTGCCCGAAGCCAGGGTCTCGAACATGCGAGGGGTCAGGAGTTCCATCCGCGCGAGCAGCGGACGGGCCAGCACCGGCGTGATCGCCGCCTGGGACATGGTGGAGATCACCTGTCCGAACGGAACGGGTGGTGCCACCTCGACACGGTGATCCTGCATCCAGCCGGACACGTTGGCGGTGGCGGTCAGGTGGTCGGGGTGCGGGTCGCCGGTCCACCAGCGTCCGCACACGCGGATGCGCCGGATCGGCGGCCGGGCTGCGGCTGCGGCCCGGATGAGGCTGGTCATCTCGCTCCAGCGCCACCAGTTCGCGCCGACGTACTGCAGCTCGTACGGGAGTGCTTGCGGGTGCGGGAGGTCGCTGGCGAGCCGATGGATGTCCGGCATACCGAAGTAGCTGAAGAACTCGGCTCCGTCGGGAAGACGTTCGTTCATGCGCGGTTGCAGGACCAGATCGCTGAGGTCGGCATACAGCTTGTGCCAGGACTCGACGGTGTCCGCACCCGCGTTGTCGTCCACGCCGGCGGTGACGTACGGACCCCAGTGGCCGTCGGGATCGACGACGATCCGCCGCTGCCGCGGCACGGCCTCGCAGAGTTCACGCTGCTGGGCCGAGAGGAACTGCCTGCTCTCGAAGACGAGGACGAGGTGGGTCGCCCAGGTGAGGTCGTCCACGAGCGGCAGGTGGCCGTTCACCGTGCCGTCCAGGCGCGACAGTTGACTGGAGACGCCGACTTCGCATCCCGCCGTTGCAGCGACCTGGGAGTACTCGGCGATCATGTGGCTGGAGCCCGCGTTCCAGTGGAAGACGCCAGCAAACAGAATCCGGGGTGTGGTCATCGTGCGCTCCTCGCCTGCGGACGACTGTGACTGTCCGTCCGTCGGCCGAGCTGGCGGTGGGCGCGGCGGCGGGCCCGCATCAATGGTGCGCGGCGCATGAGCCAGCGCACGGCCTCGGCGGTCTCCCACGTCCCGCGCCACCAGGTGGTGACTCCGCCCACGCCATGCCCGCGCAGATCGTCCTTCAGCCACCGGGTCGCCAGCCGCAGCATGGGCAGTGGGTGCCATTCGATGTCGGTGAGGAGGTAGTAGTAGCGGTTGCGGCGCATCTGGACGCGCCGGTAACTGCTACCCGTGGTTCCACCGCCGCCGTAGTGCTGTATCCCGAGGTTGAGCAGGAGGGCGACGCGCCAGCCGGCCCAGCGGGCGCGACGACACAGGTCGGTCTCCTCGTAGTACGTATGAAAGACCTCGTCGAAGAGTCCGACGGTGCGTAGCAGCGCGGCGCGGACGAAGAAGGCCGCCCCCTGGACGTACGCGTGTTCCAGGGTGTTCGGGGCTCGCCCCTCGGGCGGGCCGGCGGGTGATGGGTGGTTCGGCCAGTCACTGGCGAAGGCGTGCTGCTCGCCCCAGCGCAGAGCGGTCTTTGACCAGTCGTTGTACGCGTCGAGGGCGATGCTGCTCGACTCGTCGTACTCGTACTGCATGGGGCCGACCACGCCGTAGTCGGTCCAGGTCTCCATGAACTCGGTCAGGTCGCGCAGCAGGGACTTCGGAGTCTGGGTGTCCGGGTTGACGAGGAAGACGTAGTCGGCGCCGTCGTCGAGCGCCGCACGCATGCCGATGTTGTTGGCGCGGGCGAAGCCGACGTTCCCTTCGTTCTGGATGATCCGCACCTGCGGGAAGCGGTCCTTCACGAAGGCGGTGCTGCCGTCGTGGGAGTTGTTGTCGACATACCAGACCGCCAGGTCGATCCCGGGGATGTCGCTCTCCAGGAGTGAGGCTAAGCAGGGCTCCAGCCAGCGGCGCTCGTTGGTGCCAACCGTAATCGTCGCTACCCGCACGAGCGGCGCCTGTCCGGCGGAGTGGGGGCCGATCACGGCAGCTCCAGGTCTGCGAGGGCGAACTCGACAACGATGCTGCGCCGGATGCGCGGGGAGGTGTTGCAGCGCGAGGCATGGGCGATGCGTACGTCGTGGACGGCTACGTCACCCGCTGCGAGCGAGACCGCGCGGACAGGGCCCTGCGCCTGGAGCGCTTCGGCGTCCTCGCCGTCGGGCTGGAAGTGCGAGCCGGGGACGAATTCCAGGCATCCGTTGCCCGGGTCGGAGTCGTCGAGGAAGACGCTCAGGTTGCACACGGTGTGGGGCGGCACATCGGTCCGGTCGCGGTGCCAGGGCACGGGGGCGGCCACCTCGGGCAGCTTGACGATCATGGCGCAGGCGGTGGCGCGGACGGGGCCGCCAAGGATGGCGGCGGCCAGAAGGTGCAGGGGACTTCCGTCGGTGTAGAAGCGTGCCGATTCCGGTGCGCCCTGGTCCTGCAGGTTGTGGATCCGGTAGAGGACGGGTGTATCGGTGCCGGCGGGTGTGAAGTACCAGTAGTCGGGCGACCGGAAGCCGTCATGGGTGAAGCGCCGGATCAGGTTGGCAGCCTCGATGCGGAGTGCTTCAAGCGCCACCCCAGTAACCTGCTGGGGAAGAGCGGTGTAGCCGTCCGTATGAAAGTCTCGGAGCGGCTCCTCGCCGAGTGGCGACGCTAAGGCGCCGGTCGGGCGCGGTGGATGCTGGGTCATCGTTCCCTCGCTGCGGTGGGGGTGAGCTGGTTGGCGAACCAGTCGATGGTGGTGCTGAGGCCCTTGCGAAGGTCGGTCTCCGGCTTCCAGCCGCACTTCTCCCAGACCAAGGCGAGGTCGGGCCTGCGACGGCCCGGGTCGTCGACCGGGCGGTCAACGAACTTGATCGGAGACGAGGATCCGCACAGTTCGCGGACCAGATGTGCAAGCTCCAGGACCGTGGTCTCGGCGGCGTTGCCCAGGTTCAGAGGGCCGGCGTGATGACCTGCGGCGACGGCGAGGATGCCACGGACGGTGTCGTCCACGTAGCACAGCGAACGTGTCTGCGAGCCGTCGCCGGTGACGGTCAGCGGTTCGCCCGCCAACGCCTGGCGGATGAAGGTCGGTACCGCCCGCCCGTCCTCGGCACGCATCCGCGGCCCGAACGTGTTGAAGATCCGCACGATCGCGGCGTCGACGCCATGCTCGGTGCGGTAGGCGATGGTCGCCGCCTCGGCGAACCGCTTCGCCTCGTCGTACACGCTGCGCGGCCCGACCGGATTGACATTGCCCCAGTACGACTCGCGCTGCGGATGTTCAAGCGGGTCGCCGTACACCTCAGAGGTGGAGGCGAGTATGAAGCGGGCCTTCTTGCGCCGGGCCAGTTCCAGCATGTTGAGCGTTCCCAACGAGCCGACCTGGAGGGTCTCGATCGGCAGGCGCATGTAGTCCTGTGGGGAGGCCGGCGAAGCGAGATGCAGTACTAGGTCAACAGCGCCCTGTATCGAGAGCGGATGGGTGACATCGTGAACCAGCAGCTCGAAACGGCCATCCGTCTGCCGATGCACGATGTTGTCCGCTGAGCCCGTAAGAAGGTTGTCAACGCACACCACGTCGACACCGCTGTCGAGTAGCAGATCGCACAGGTGGGAGCCGACGAATCCGCAACCTCCGGTGACGACGGCTCGGCGGAAAGGCGCTCGCCCCGCTAAATCCTGCCTCCTTGTGGAGGTATCCATAACACCTCTTTCTCGCAATTCGGATGAAACTTGGCATAGCTGTGCCCGCTCATGGTGCGATCAGGGTGTGGCGGGCCCAGCCAGGTTCGGCACCGGCTGGTCTTCGCGAACGAATCGGGGGCCGTGCTGATCAGCCCTTAGACGACTCTGTCCCCTCGGGGAACGGTGTCCGGCCGCTCGTGGGTGAGCTCTGCGACCAGAATCCGTCCCGGCCGGTCTCCATCTGTTCGTCGTCCGACATCCTCGGCCTGCTGCCGGCCGGGCCCTCTACCTGGTCGACACCATCTGCGTCAGCCGACCAGACGCCGAACTTCACGGCACGGATGCCCCATAGCCGCAGAGGCGTTGACGATCAGTTCGGTTGTGACCATGACTGTGTCGGCGATGACGCCCGGGCTCAGCCCGTTTGTGAAACGGGCGCACACAAGGTGGCAGACCGTCAGGTCGGCAGCAAAGCGCAGATGCGGGAGTGCTGTGCAACGAGGGCGTCTGTGTGGACTGCCCGGTGGTGGTCATCAAGGTCATCGTTTGGCTCTCGCCAAACGTGGTCCCCTGGCCCAGCACGGTGTCACCTCCGTCGGAGGCCGCCGTGGGATGCGGAGCCATGCTCGGTCGGCCCGCACTCCACGATGGGCGGCGAGTTGCGCCCTCGTTCGTGGGCGCTTATGAGAGTGCCGTCCGCGCCCGCCGTACTAGCACGGGTTCCGGACGCATTCCGTAAGACTGGTGACTGCGGCGGCGAACCGCACATTTCACGAGTGATATCACTGGAGTGATGCAGTGATCCGGCCATTTGAGATGCAACGGCTATCGCCTGCACGGACCGGCGCTCTGGGCAAAGTGTGCGCGCCTGAGCGCCAGCCCGCTTTCTGATGGTCTCCCGATTCGATGCCTCTCAAGGCCGCTGGATCACCTAAGCGATACAACCGACGCGATGCGCGAAGCTCGCCACATAGGACGCGGTCTCAGAGGGGGTGGACCGGCGCTCAGGCCCGTTCCGCCTCTTCCGGCACGAGCCGACTCGTGAAGCCCTCGCTACGCAACCGTTCGAAAGCCGCCGCTACCTCGTCAGGAATCTCTTGCTCGATCATGAACCCTTGCCTTGGGTACACCATGAGACGCTGCTGGGCCCCCACCAACATGTCGATGACGAGACGCGCGTCCTGGATCGAGTCGACGTACTCGGAGAGCGTCATAGGCGTGGAGGCGCTCACCCACTCGACATCCGGCCAGAGCTTTCGCGCCGTTGCGTAGGCCCGTCGCTCCTCGTACGGCTTGCTGACCAATAGGACCGACGAGACGGGAACACGCTGTTCTTCGAGCAGGGCGCGGGAGAAGCGGATGTTCTCGCCTGTGTTCCTGGCCTTCGGCTCGACGATGATGGCGCTCGCAGGAACCCCCAGCTCCACCGCGCGGTCCCGGTAGTGTTCGGCTTCACCGCGGGGCATCCGCTCACGCGTGGTACGGCTCGTCGCTCCGGTGAAGACAATGAGCGGCGCCATGCCACGGTGGTACAAGTCTGCGGTGGTGTCGGCCACCCCCAGGTCGTGGCTCCCGAGTCCGATCGCCACGGAGCAAGGGCGCAGCTCGTGGCGCATCTGCTGGAAGTCCCACAGCCGCCGAGCATCCGCCCATGCCTGCGTTGAGATCACTTACCCTCGCCCTCCAATGTTCGCCAACGACTGCGCCCCGCCGCTGAAAACGTACAGCCCCGTCTCCGGGCATCACACGGAGATCAGCCGCACCCTCGATGGGCACCAGCCTACGTTCCGGATCACAGACGTCTTCAGGCGATGGCTCTCCTGTCCTACGCGCTCACACTGTGTGACACTCGATCGAGCAGGGTGAGGGGAGCGCGCCAATGCGGGGCATGACCGACCATCTTCCGTTCGGCAAGCGAGTCCGGTTCTACCGGAAACGCCGGGGCCTGAGCCAACGGCAGCTCGGCGATCTTCTGGGACGCTCTGAGGACTGGGTGTACCGGGTGGAGTCCGAACGCATCCCGGTGAACAACGTGAAGATGCTCGCAGACCTGGCGCACGCTCTGCGAGTGCACGTTGAGGATCTTCAGGGCACGCCAACACTCTTGGACGACCGCGGGCCGCACGCGGCCAGCATTCCGGCGATTCGAATCGCACTCATGCAGTCACGACGACTGGCGGGCTCGCTGTACGACGACCGTGAAACCGTGCGCCTTGAACGTCTCTCCTTCGCTGTCGAGGAAGCCTGGCGGCTCTACCAGAATTGCCAGTTCGCGCGCCTTGGAGCGTGCCTGCCTGGGCTGCTGGCGGATGCCCGGCTGGCAACACAGGAGCGCACTTCTAGCACCGAACACGCCGAGTCACTACGGTTGTTCGCATTGGCCTGCCACGTCGCAGCGGTGCTTCTACGCAAGTTGGGCGAGACGAACCTGGCTTGGACCGCTGTAGACCAAGGCGACATGGCTGCCGCAGAGTCCGGGGACCCCGCCACAATGCTCGCCCTGCGGCGAGGTGTCGCACATGTCCAACTCGGCGCCAGCATGCCGGCAGAGGCCGTGAGCGTCACACTGGACGCGGCCGACGACCTCGAGCGCGGTTGGTGGCGCTCCACGCCGGCCTCCCTCTCGCTGTACGGGACCCTGTTCCTGAATGGGGCCGTCGCAGCCGCTCGGATGAGGAACCGTGCGCTGGCAGATCACATGATGGGTAAGGCCGACGAGGCAGCGCACCTCCTTGGAGGCGACTCCAACGAGATGTGGACGTCCTTCGGCCCCAGCAACGTAGAGATCCACCGGCTGGCGCTCGCCCTGGAGTTCGAGGACGTCCAACTGGCCGTGGACGTAGCACCCAGTGTCAGAGCGACAGGACTACCCATAGAACGACGAGGGCGGGCGCGACTGGATGTTGCCCGCGCGTACGCCGAGGCAGGGCGGACCGATGAGGCGATAGACCATCTCAAGCGTGCCTACCGGACAGCTCCCGAGCAGATCAAGGCCCACGAGTTTGCCCGGGACCTAGCGCGTCGTCTCCACAAGCGTTCCCGCCGCCGGGATGTCCAAGACCTGGCGGTGCGGCTCGGCGCCATCAAGTAGAGCCTCTTGCAAAGAGGTTCAAGGTCAGACCCGGAAGAATTTTCCGGGTCTGCCTCCCCGTCGGCTTCTACGGTCGTTGCGACCAAGCCACGCGTACGGGGAGGCATCGGAGTGCCCATGACCTACCGGCCGGACGATGGCGTCGGGTCCGACTGCAGTGGTAACGCGGTGGTGCTCCGCTGGAGTCGCCATCCGCGCTGCGTTGGTCTTGCGCGTCGTGAACTCCGCAAGGCGCTCGGCGAATGGGGCCTCTCAAGCATTGAGGACCCAGCAGTCCTCGTGCTCTCGGAGATCTTGACTAATGCGATACGGCATGGCCATTTGCGGAAAATCGGCGAGATCGAGACTCGGTATCTGCGAATCGGAAGTGGCTTACGGATCGAGGTGCATGATGGAATTCATGAATTTCGGCAGGCGATAACGGACGTCTCGGGTACCGTTCGAGATCTCCAGCGGAGGCTCATAGGTGCCTTGGCCGACCGGTGGAACAAATCTTTGGGTGCTGGGGTATCGACATGGGCAGAGTTTGACTACCCTTCGCGGGACGGCGCGACCCATGTCGACTGATGCTCGTGATGGCTATCTGCTCGCCTTAGCAGTTGACGAGGGCTCCCAGGAACTCCGGACGTCATTAGGTGTAGCGACAGTTGGGGCAGGGGCCCGGCAGGGCGGCATTTCGCCCTCGTCAAGAACTGACGCCGCTGGGCGCGAACGTCGGTGTCGATGGTGTCGACACCCCCTGAGCCGATATAACAGTGAACCGTACTGCAGTGCTTGCTCGCGGCATGTACCTACCACCCCTTCGCCGCCGCCCCGCGTGGCGCCAGAAGTTTGGAAGCGGGAAGACGTCCGGGAAGCTCTCTACGCCCGAGACTTTGGTCGAGTCTGTCACCTTGTGCGAATTGGAAGCTCTCTACGACAGAGTGATATGGCGGAGCTTACGGGCCTCAGTCAAGCCTTCCTGTCCATGCTGGAGTCAGGGGTGCGAAGACTTACCAACATCGACAAGATCGTCGAGTTGCTTAACGGTCTTGAGGTGCCAGTCGAACTAACTGGCCCCATGCTTCGATTGTAGAGATGACTTGATGGGTGTGGCTAGGTGAGCAGGAATATGTAAGGCGAGGAATTTTCTGAAAATTCTTCCACATGCAATGCATGCCGACGCGGCTTCTGGAAGGGGGGAGTTTTGGGTTCCTTTTCCTCAGCAGTCGTACTCTATGTCTTTCTCGATCCACCGCGATGCGCAACAGGTGACCCTGGATTACCCGGGTGATATCACGACTGTGATGTGCGAAGTCGCCCCACTGGAAGCAGGGTTATGGCCAGTGGATGAGCAGCCCACAAGTTCGGGCTGACGTCCAGGAACACATGGTTCCGGCAGTGCAGGCGCCTCAGCGCCGCATAACCGCGAGGCATCGTGCCGCCTACAAGCACCGCCCCCGCTCCACCCGAAACACCTCGGACACCCGGGGGCGGTTCCTGGCGTCTCCAGCGCCAGATTGCACCACCGCTCAGCGGCTGCATCCCCCGCAGCCGCAGGATCCCTGGGCCACTCGCTGGCTGAGCGGCCCCGATGAGAGGAGAGCCGAGTGACCACGACCACGAAAGGCACGAAGGCCAAGGAAGGCGGCGGGACCAGCGTCAGCCTGATGGTCGCCGTCGAGCAGCTCGCCGTGGCCCACGACCGCAGCGAGGCGGAGCGGTCCGACATCACCAGCTCGCAGAACAGCGCGGGCGATGACGGCGACAACCGCGACCTGAACCTTCCCAAGGAGTAGGAGGCACCATGGAGCACCGGCTCGTCACTGGTATCGAGAAGGCGCTCGGCTGGGGCGGGCCGGGGCCCGTGGGCACCGCGTTCGCTCGCGGGCACCTCGCCGACCCGGACCTGATTACCCGCCTGATGACCCCGAACCGGCTGCTGGAAACCATCCGGCACCGCCACCTCGCCAACCCCCAGCTGCGCTGCTACGCGGAGGGAGACGAGGTACACCCCTCACTCTTCCTGTCCACCAACGTGAACCGACGCAGGCAGGCCGTCAGCCAGGCCGACATGGCGGCCCTCGGTCGCATCCTCAACGGCGGCGGAACCGTGGTCCTGGACCACGTCGACTTCTTCGATCCGACGCTGGAAGTCGCCTGCCGTGCTCTGGGCTGGTGGTCCGGTGAGCTCACATCCGCCAACGCTTATCTGGCCGTCGGCGACACGGACGGTTTCAATCTCCACTGGGACGACCACGACGTGATCGCCGTCCAGCTCTCCGGCGAGAAGTCCTGGGAAGTCCGAGGCCCATCGCGGCCGGCACCCATGTACAGGGACGCCGAACGCAACCTGACCCCGTCGGAGGAGGTGCTCTGGAAGGGCACCATGCGGGCCGGTGACGTCATGCACATACCCCGCGGCTTCTGGCACACCGCGACGAGGATCGGTTCCGGCGACGACGGTCACTCCCTCCACGTGACCTTCGGCCTCACCAAGCGCACCGGCGTGACCTGGGCCAACTTCCTGTCCGACGCCGCACGCGCGGACGAAGACTTCCGTATGGACCTGGAGCGAAGCGACGGCACCGCCGACGGCGCCGTACTCGCCGCGAAACTGACCGACCTCGCCCGCGAGTACGACCCCAAGCGGTACCTCGCCGAACTACGGGCGAACACCCCGCCCGCTCGGCACATGCCCCACATCCCGGTGTTCGGCCCGCTCGAATACGTCGCGGCCGTCACCGAGTTCGAACCGGTCATCACACCCTCCGGCGACACGGTCCAAGTGGTCGGCGGCGGCAAGCGCCTCACCTTCCATGGCCGCGCAGAACCCGGCCTCCGCAGCCTCCTGTCCGGGCACCCGGTGCGCCTCTCCGACAACGACGAAGACCTCAACACGCTCGCCGAGCACCTGATCCAGGAGGGGCTGTGCGCACCGCTGACCGCCGAATCGCTCTCGGCCTATACCGGACTGGTCACACCCGGCACCTACTAGAGGGCGCACTGGAGCTGGGTGTCACGGACCTCGACACCGCGTTCAACTACCACCACTTTGCCTCGCACCGGACCCTCGCGGCGATCGCCGGCGACCTGCTCCCCGCCTTCACCATCTCCACGAAGGTCGGCTACTTCCCCGACGGCCACGACTTCGACCCGGCGCGGCTTCGCGCTGCGGTCGAGCAGTCGGCGAGGGAACTCGGCCGCACTCCGGACACGGTGCTTCTGCACAACCCCGAGTCCTCGGTTGAGGGCTTCGCCTGCGCGTGCACCGTGCTCCGGGAGATGCGCGACGCGGGACTCTGCAAGAACTGGGGGTTTTCTACCTGGGACCCGAGGCGTCTCCTCGAAGCCCACTGGGCCATCCCACGTCCCGACGTGGTGATGGTCCGCGCCGGCCTGACGGTCTCCGCCGCGATCCTCAACGCAGTGGACGAGCTCGTCGACCGTGCAGAGATCACCGAGCTGTGGGGCATGGCTCCCTTCGCGGGAAAAGCGGACGACTCGATATGGCAGACCGTGGACACCTCCACGTTTCTCCTCCCGGGCCAGCAGGGCGGAGCGCTGCAGGCAGGCGTCGCCACAGCGTTCGCGATACCCAAAGTCACCCGACTCGCGGTCGGCACCTCCGTCGTCGAGCATCTCGCCGAAGCGGTCTGTGGCTCGCGACTTGAGGTCAGCACCGAAAGGGTGACGGAGTATCGGGCGCTGTTGCGTGAGAGGGCTACCGTGAGCGCAAGAGCCCTGTCCAGGAAGGAACGATAGTGCAAGCCACCTTGGATGACCTCTCGACCGTTGCGCTCGATGACGTCCTCGATGACGTCGAGCGGCGGCTCGGACGGCAGCTCAAGAGGGAGGATGGCCACTTCAGCAAGTACAACGGCACCGCCGGCTTCCGAACCGACGAAGCCACGTGGGTTCGGCTCGCCTGGCGACGCACGGTGGAGATCGACTCCCAGGCTTGGACCGGCTACGAGGCTGCAGCTGCCATCGAAGGCGTTCCTCGTCCCGAATGGTTGGCAGCAGCCGTCTGGACCGACCAGACACGCGGCGTGGTGTGGCGTGCGGACGAGATGACGCTCGTAGAAGACGGGGCTCTCTCCGCCACAGGCGACATCACCTCGGATCCCGGACTGCCGGAGCAGTGGTGGATGGACCTGAGGATCGCGCTTGCCAACCTCTCGGAACACTCCACAGACCGCGTGTCCATGGGCCAAGCCCACCTCACTCGGCGAATCCACGAGGTCTACGGGAAGGACATCGACACCACGATCGCCGACTGGGCCTGCGCCCACGGAGATCTCGGCTACGCCAACCTCTGCGGCCCTGGTCTGTCGATCATCGACTGGGAGAGCTGGGGTATGGGCCCAGTTGGATGGGACGCGGCCTGTCTGTGGTCCGCTTCCCTGACCGTGCCGGCGCTCGCAGAACGAGTACAGACCCTGTTCTCCGACGTCCTTTCGACTCGCAGCGGCAAGCTGTCCCGCCTGCTACTCTGCGCCAACGTCGAGCGCGCCTTCCGCCGGACAGGAAGGAAGGCACCGCTGACCGACACCATGGCTGAACTCGCTGCCTCGCTGATTGGCGAACTGCAATAGAGCACCAACAGGACTCGGTCTCACATGACCGTTCTGCTGATGAGCGGCCCTGCCCTTCGGCTCCCCCCGTGGCCGGAGGGCAGGGCTCCACCACGAGATTTGCCACGTTGGTCCGGCCGATCACACGTGAGATGGGGAAGCCAATGGTGCCCGTGGTTGACGCGCGCACCTCCCACCCGCACACGTGTGATCTTTATGTTCCCGCTGCCGGCGGCGGCTGAATCGTTGGCCCTCGTCGAGACTCCCTCATCTGGACCGAGGCGCGTCGGGCTGGTCGCCGTGCCTTTCGAGCAGGGGAGTCGCGGTGTGATGGTGGGCTCGCTGGAACGCCACCTGGGACCCACCTCTGCGGCCCCTTCGGCAAGGCTCCGATCGGTCTGTCGGCGATGTCGGCCTGGGGGGAGGTCAGGCTGCTCGATGCTCGATTCGTAACTGTGCACCGGTTATTGACGGGGACTCCTCTGCAGCAGCATCAGCCTGTGAGGCGGCCACGTCTGCGGTGTCCACCCCGGAAGCGGAGACCGCCAGTTCGAACCATGTCTTCTTCCCCACCGCGCAAGGCTGTGAGCCCCACGCGGTTGCCAAGGCGGCAACGAGGAACAGGCCACGCCCGTTTTCGTCCATCACGTCGGCCTGGGAGGGGCGTACCAAGGTGGGGTCGGCGTCGGTGACTTCTACGCGCAGCCGCTCTCCGATATACCGCACGGACACCACGCACGCAGCCTGCGTGTGCGTGACCGAGTTCGCGATTACTTCTCCGGCCAGCAACTGCAGGTCGTTAGTCAGCTCCTCATCCAGGATCAGCCCGAGTCGCTGCGCGCGGCGGACAACACGGTCTCGTGCGGCTGGCACCGCCTCCACCGAGGGGGGAACAGTGAACGCGTAGGGCGAATCTCCGGACTGGCGGGGCATGGCTGTGACCTCTCGCGGGGGCGGGAGCGATGGCGTCAACGCGATCTCCCACAAGTGAATGGATCGCTCGCCGACTTCACCGGGTGCGTCCACAGGTGATCCAACGAAACCGTCAGCAGCCCAGCAGGTGGCGGACGACCACCATGGACCACCGGCGGCCTGCCCCCTATCGCTGAGGTGATATCACCGCCGCAATGTCATTGAGAGCGGGTCGGTCATTCACACGGCGGCAACAACCGAACAATCCGCGCGTTGGCGAACGCACTCCGCCCCTCCTCCTCTTGCGGTCCATGCCCACAATTCGCGACGTCGGGTCCCGCCTCCCCACGCGGGCGACGGGATCTTGATCGCGAAGTGTCAGCCGGCGAGCTTCGCTAGAGCCGCGTCGATCCTGGACAGTGTGCAGTCCTTGCCGAGGACCTCCAGGGACTCGAAGAGAGGCAGACCGACCGTGCGGCCCGTGACGGCGACGCGCACCGGGGCCTGGGCCTTGCCCAGCTTCAGGCCGTGCTCCTCGCCGGCGGCCAGGACCGCTTCCTTGAGGGACTCGGGGCTGGTCCAGTCGGCCGTCTCCAAATTGGCGCGGGCCGTGGCCAGGAGGACTGCCGGGTCGCCTTTCATTGCTTTGGCCCAGGACGCCTCGTCCTCCACCGGCTCCTTCAGGAACAGGAAATCGACGTTCGCTGTGATGTCCGACAGGACGGCGACGCGGGTCTGGGCATGCGGGGCGATCGCCTCCCAGGCGGCCTGGTCGAAGTCCTCGGGCGCCCAGTTGGCATACGGGGCGCGCAGCCACGGCTCGCATGCCTCGATGAACTTCTCCAACGGAAGGGCGCGGATGTACTCGCCGTTGAAGGCGGTCAGCTTCTTGATGTCGAAGAAGGCCGGCGAGGTATTCACGTCCTCGACGCGGAACTTCTGCTCCAGCTCCTCGTACGGGCGGAGCTCGGCATCGTCGCCGGGGCCCCAGCCGAGCAGCATCAGGTAGTTGGTCATCGCCTCCGGCAGGTAACCCTCGGCGAGGTAGTCCTCAAGAGCGACCTTGTCGCGACGCTTGGACAGCTTCTGCCGCTTCTCGTTCACGATCACCGGCAGGTGCGCCCACACCGGGGGCTTCGCGCCGAGCGCCTCCCACAGCAACTGCTGCTTGGGCGTGTTCGACAGGTGCTCGTCACCACGGATGACGAGGGTGATGCCCTCGTCGAGGTCGTCGACGACGTTGGCGATCAGGAAGACCGGAGAGCCGTCGCCGCGGGCGATGACGAAGTCCTCGATCGCCGAGTTCGGGAAGGACGGCTCACCTCGGATCAGATCCACGACGACCGTCTCGCCCTCCGTGGGCGTACGGAACCGCAGAGCCCGGCCCTCCACGTGTTCCAGGCCCCGGTCCCGGCAGAAACCGTCGTAGCCGAGGTGCTGCGAGCCGGTCCGCTCCTGCACCTGCTCACGGGAGCAGTCGCAGTAGTACGCGCGGCCCTCTGCGTAGAGCTCCTGGGCGGCCTCGCGGTGACGGTCGGCGTTGTGCGACTGGAAGTAGGAGCCCTCGAACGTGGGATCGTCCTTGGAGATCCCGATGGACGCGAGCGCGCTGATGATGCCCTCGATCCACTCGGGTTTGTTGCGTGCCGTGTCGGTGTCCTCGATGCGCAGGACGAACTTGCCTCCCGACTGTCGTGCGACGGCCCAGTTGTAGAGAGCCGACCGAGCCCCGCCAACGTGGAACATTCCAGTGGGAGACGGGGCGAAACGCACGCGTGTGGAGGCATCAGGCATACAGGCAGCCTACCGATTTCCAACGGGCGCTCGGGTCACTGTGGACGATCCCAGTATTCAGCTCTACCGAAGATCTTGTGATGCCTTCTGACTGAGGGCAAGGCGCTGCTGTGGGGTGGAGTGCGCAACGAGTTCGCTGGAGACTTCTTCATAATCCGGCGGATCGGCGACTTCCATTGCGTTGCACCGCCACGCAAGTAATCCCCAGGGCATAGAGCGTTGGCAGGGAAGGCGGACCTGCAAAGCTCTGGCACCTCCTGGACTTGTGGGTGTAGCCGGACAAAGTGTCCGGGCTGTTCCAGGCCCGAGAGCGGATGTTGAACATGGCACCGCAGCCCGACTCGCTGCCTGATCTCGCGGTCTGCTCGGCCGCTACCGTGAATGACGGACCAAAGTTGGGGAGGCAGCGCGCATGCGTGGTCTTGGTGATCACCTCAGCATAGGAGAGCGGATCTCGTTCTACCGCGAGCGCCGGGGCTACACGCAGCCCGTCCTCGCCGGCCTCGTCGGGCACAGCACCGACTGGCTGTCGAAGATTGAGCGAGGAGTACGAAAGCCTCCGAGAATCGACAAGCTCGCTGAGCTCGCTCGCGTACTGCGTGTCCCGCTCGGCGACTTGATGGGGCAGCCCGTCCTCTTGGAGGACGAGGAAAAGCACATGGACGACGTGCCAGCAGTCCGCGATGCGCTGATGAGCCCTCGACGGCTCTCCAAGCAGCTGTTCGGTCCCACGGCGGACCGGCAGTTGCCGAGGCCGGAGCAGGTGCAGGTCTTCGTCGAGCGCAGCTGGGATGACTATCAGGCTGGCCTTCTTGGCGACGTCATTGCCGCCCTGCCCGGTCTGCTGAGGACGGCCCAGGATCTGGAAGACCTTCCGCCTGGCGATCAGCGGCGATGCGGCCTCGCTGTCTCGGCCCGCACGCATCACCTGGCGGCAACCACCCTCGCCAAGGTGGGCGAGTCCGACTTGTCGTGGCTCGCGGCCGAGCGCGCCATGCGGGCCGCCGACGAATCCGAGGACCCGCTGTCGCTCGTCTCCGCCGCCCGCTCCGGTACGCATGCACTGCTGGCCAACGGGCGATACGAGGACGCCCTCGAACTGGGCGATACCGCCGCGGCCTGGCTCGCCAGTCAGGTTCGCGAGGACGACCCGGCCGCCTTGAGCCTGCTTGGCATGGTTCATCTGCGGGCTGCTGTGGCCGCTGCACGGCACCAGGATCGACACACCGCCAACTCCCTGTTGGAGAAGGCGAAGCGGCTCGCCGACCGGCTCGGTTCCGACGAGAACCACTGGCAGACGTGCTTCGGTCCCACGAACGTCGAGCTGCACCGCCTGTCGATCGAGCTTGACCTGGAGAACATCCCGTACGTCGTCGAGCATGGCGGCATCGACGTTTCCCACATGCCGGCGGAACGCGCCGTGTCTCATCGCATCGACTACGCCCGCGGCCTCTGCCTCAGGGGGCGCGTCGACGAGTCCTTCAGGGAACTGCGGGAGGCCGAACGCACCTCACCCCAGCTCGTGCGGAACAATCCACGTGTACGCGAGACCCTTCGCGACCTGAGGAAGCAGTCCCCGGTCACGGGCGGCAGCCACTCGTCCGAGCTGCTGGCCATGGCCCAACGATGCAGGGCGGTGCAGTGACTTCGATGCAGGGCAAGGTGCTGGGCGTCGTCGGATCGAGCGCCGGCGGGATTGAGGACCTCCGCACAGGGCTCGTGGTCCCGGCGCTCGAACGGGGCTGGACGGTTGCGGTCACGCTCACACCGACTGCAGGTCAGTGGCTCCGCGTGAGCGGGGAGACGGCGCAGCTCGAAGGGCTGACCGGCCTTCCCGTACGGTCCGAATCACGCCTGCCGGGTGACTCCCGGCCACATCCCCCGGTGGGCTGCTACGTCGTGGCCCCGGCAAGTGCCAACACCGTCGCCAAGCTCGCCCTGGGGATCTCAGACAACCAGGCGTTGACACAGGTCAACGAAGCCATCGGAACACTGGACCTCCCGGTAGTCGTCTGGCCCCGCGTGAACGCCGCGCACGCTCGCCACCCCGCATGGGAAGGGCACATCCAAGCCCTTCACGATTCAGGGGTGCGGTTGATCTACGGAGACGAGGTATGGCCGCTCGCCGAGCCGCGGGCTGGGATGCCGGGGCGCCGGTACCCGTGGGAAGCCGTACTCGACGAGGCCAGCAGGGCAATCTCCTGACGTTCCATCAATAAAGCTCGGAAACAAGAAGAATTGGACCCGGACAGTCTGTCCGGGCCCTTCGTCCTGACCGGCGCCAGTCTGAGGGCATCACCGGCTGACGGAGGGACCGGATGCCCGATCAGGGATTGAGCGCGGCGCTCCCCAGCGCAACGACCCGGGGCGACGCATCCAAGAGCGACCCGAACGCACGCGCGGATGCGATGGGTGGCAATGACTACTCATCTCGACGCTCGTCTGATGCCGCCCCAACGCCGTCGGGCACGGAGCGAATCCCCGTGAGCGCCACAAGAAGCACCTCCACGCCAACCAGCCGCACCCGGCTCTGCAGCCTCTGCCGATGTCGCCTGAGTCGGTACAACAGGGAAGATATCTGTTCCGGCTGCGCTCGGAGTGGGACAGTCGTACAGCCTGCGCGCCCCGTTCCACCCCATGTATGGGCTCGCCAGGACGTCAGGGACGCCCTGTTACACAAGGACTTCGGCAGGCTGTGCCAACTCGTGCGAGAGTACGGCCACCTCCGTCAGGAGGACATGGCCCTCCTCACGGGGCTGAGCCAGGCTTTTCTGTCGATGCTGGAATCTGGGCAGCGACGCCTCACCAACATCGACCGGATCATCGTGCTCCTGGACGGCTTGAACGCGCCCGTCGACATCACGGGGCCGATGCTCCGCCCCGTAGCTGCCGCTCCAGGCCCACCTTTGCGGACAGTCTCCTGATGCTCCACTTCTGCTCGTGATCTTGTCGTCAGACTGCGGTGGCGAGTCATCACATCTGCCGCAACGAACTGGGACTTGGCCTGGTCAGTATCGAGTCACCCGATCAGTGGTGATCCCTAAAAGGTCGGCTGCCGAACTGCTGGATCCCTTGTTCCTCGGTCCTCCCGATCCTCGGGAACGGCACCGTTGGCACGTCTCTGGGGTCCCGTCGGACGGGCTGAGGTGCGCAGGTCAGCGCGCGAAGAGGGAGAATTTCTCCGTGATCGTCTCGCGGTCCGCGTCTTGTGCCAGCAGCCCATGGAGTAGGAGGCGTGCTTGGTAGGGGCCAAGATCGCCAGCTGGGATGAGCCCACGGCTGATCAGATCCTTCTCGGATCCAGGAAAACCGTACGTCCTCGTCAGGACAGGGCCCTTCCCGATGCGCGATGAGAGGACCACGGGGACCCGCGCGGCGAGCCGTTCCAGGCTCTCGACGAGTCGCTGAGGAACGTGGCCGACACCGAAAGCAGCGACGACGAGCCCATCACATCGGCCGTCCCATGCCGCGAGCAGCTCCCCATCGTCGCCGAGACTGACCGTATACAGGCCCACACGCACCTCACGGCTTCGCGGCCGTGTCAAGGGGCCATAGCGGTGGGGAAGCGCAGCGGTCAGCCGTACCTGGTCCTCGGCGATCCGGCCGATGGGCCCTGCGCCGGGTGACGTGAAGGCGGAGGGGCTGGTGGTGTGGGACTTGCGGACGTGGCGTGCCGCGTGGATCTCGTCGTTCAGGACGACCAGGGCACCGGCGCCACGCAGCTGCGGGTCGGATGCGGCGAGGACGGCCGCGTACAGGTTGGCGGGTCCGTCGGGACCGGCCATGGTGGGATTGCGCATGGCGCCAGTGACGATGATCGGCTGCTCGTGGCCGTGATGAAGGTCAAGGAAGAACGCGGTCTCCTCGATGGTGTCGGTCCCCTGCGTGATCACGACACCGTCGACGTCGCCGCCGGCGAGGGTCTTGTCGACCGCCGCGCCAAGTTCGGTGAGGTCGTCGAAGGTCAGCGAGGCACCGGGCACACGGCGGAAGTCGTGCACGCGCAGATCGATTCCGTGGCCATCCAGGCCGGGCACGGCCGCGAGGAGGTCGTGGGCGGAGAGGGCCGGGACGACGCTGCCGGTCGCCGGATCGGTGGTCATGGCGATGGTGCCGCCGAGAGAGTAGACGGCCACCGTTCTTGTTGCGCCCATCCTCGCCCCCAAGTTCTGACCAATCTCAGCCAGGATGAATCTCGCCCCTCAGAGATCGCTCAATGCAGGCTATCGGGTCCCCTTGACGACGTCAGCCTCACACTGAACTGCCGTGAAGCGACAAACCGTTGATTACACCCCGGTCTTTCGGCCGCTACGGAGTCAGCCTGCTCGGGCCGCGGAACAGGAACGTGGCCTCGCGAATCGAGTCAAGCCCGAGCAACACCATCAGCACCCGACTCAGCCCCAGGCCCAGGCCACTGTGGGGCGGGCAGCCGTACCGGAAGACGTTGAGGTAGTCCTGCATCGGTTCATGCCTCAGGCCCTTCTCCGCAGCCTGCTTCACCACGTCGTAGCGATGCTCACGCTGCGCGCCGGTCGTGACCTCCAGTCCCTGCCACAGCAGGTCGAAGCTGAGCGTCACAGCCGGGTTGTCCGTCGGCCGCATGTGGTAGAAGGGCCGGACACTCGTCGGGTAGTGGGTGACGAACACCCATTCATGGCCGGTGTGCTCCCTGAGATGCGCGCCGATACCGCGCTCGCCCTCGGGGGCAAGGTCCTCCTTCACGCCCTGCGGGTCCCAGCCCTTCTCCCGCAGGATCTCCTGAGCCTCAGCCATCGTGAGCCGTGGAAAGGGCGTTGCCGGCACTGTCACCTCGACGCCGAGCGTCTCCCGGATCGCCTCCCCGTATGCGTCGGCGACCTGGGCGATGGCGTGCGCGAGCATCCGCTCCTCGAACGTCATGACATCCTCGACCCCGTCGATCCACGCTAGCTCCACGTCCACTCCGGTGAACTCGGTGGCGTGCCGCGAGGTGAAGGACGGCTCGGCGCGGAAGACCGGTCCGATCTCGAAGACCCTGTCGACGCCGGCCGCGATCGCCATCTGCTTGAAGAACTGTGGCGACTGCGCCAGGTAGGCGGAGCGGCCGAAGTAGCCGAGCTCGAACACCTCGGCCCCGGACTCCGAGGCGGTGCCCATCAGCTTCGGCGTGTGCATCTCGGTGCAGCCCTGCCCGTAGGCGTACTCGCGCATGCCCTGCTCGAGCGTGGTCTGCACGGCGAACAGCAGCTGCGCGGCCGGGGCGGCGCCGTACGTCCAGGAATCGCCAGTCCAGGCGGTGTTCAAGGCCGGTGCCCTCGTCGATGGGCAGCGGTGTCTCTGCCCGGTTCAGGACGTCGACCCGCTCCGGGATGATCTCCAGGCCGTGGAGCTTCACGATCGGGTTGTCGGCGACGCGGCCGGTGATCCGCACCGCGGACTCCGGGGTGAGCTGCTGCAGGGCGGCCTCGATCTCGTCGCCTGCGCCGCCTCGCTGGTGAGTGACCTGCATCAGCCGGTGTGGTCGCGTACGACGAGGAACTGCACTTTGCTCAGCAGACGGAGTGTGTGTACCCAGCCCGACACGGACACGGTCCGGTCCACGTGCTCGTGCAGGTCGGATACCAGTACACGATTGGTCGTGTGGATCATCGCAGCCCTCCAGGGCGTCATGGTGATCCCTTGGGGGCGCGGGCGAGAAGGGGACTCGCGGTTCCACCGCGCCTTCACCGCCACTCGACGGCGGCGGCCTCTTTCGTGGCCGGTTACGGGGCCAGTCGGCGGGGCATTGGGCCGGCGGGCCGTTCCTCCCCGCACTCGGGAGGGTCTTCACCACGGGGCGCGAGGCTGCCTTCCCAGCTGCTGGCAGCTCTCTCGGCTCGCGTGATCCCGGGCTACTCGTCTCCGTCATCGCGTTGCCACGGAGGATAGCGACGCGGGCCCCCGAGAGGACAGCGAGATTCCTGAGCAGGGTGTGATCTTGCTGGAGAAGGAGCTGGAAGGGAGCGTCCGCAAGGCGCGGCCCCTGGACCTGCGGGCCGCCGCAGATACCGTGCGGGTGGTGACGGACGGACGACCTGTCGTGGACATCGCGCGGGAGGTGGTGGCCGCCACCGGTTGGGCCAAGCCTCATTCCGCCCGCAGCGCGTGATCGTGCCAGTCGGCCGATTCGCGAGCGGGTGCGGCGCACCGATGATCATCAGGATGAGGGCCAGACCCCTTACGCGGCTCAGTGAGCGCATGGACCGGGACTCGTCCACGCGACAACTGCGTGGCGCTGGAGTATACGGTTCCCTCATCCTGACGGCATGCCCCACATAATCACCCCCCGCCTCCGGTACGACTCCACGGCGGTACGCCCACACTGGCAGGACCTCCCCCAGGACATTCGCCAACTCATCGCAAACCGCCTCGGAGGCGAGGTACAGGCCGAGCCAAGCACGGGGAGCGGATTCACCAGCGGCTTCGCCGCAGTGCTCCGTGGCACGTCCGGGCCTCAGTTCATCAAAGCGGTCAACAGCTCGGACAATGCGGTGGTCGCCGACTGCTACCGCCGGGAAGCGTTGATCAACCAGGCGCTCCCTGCACCGATTCCGGCGCCACGCCTGCAGTGGATTGAGGAGCAGGACGGATGGGTCGTCCTCGGCATCGATGCTGTCGACGGCGGCCGTTTGCCCACCACGCCATGGAAACCTGACGAGCTCACGGCCACCCTCGACGCCTACACGATCACTGCGGAAGCGCTCGCCACCCCACCTGCACGACTCCAGCACACTGGTCTCAAGCCAGTGGGTGCAGATGGTGACTTCGCTGACTGGTGCGACCTCGCCGGTGGCGCGACGCCCACGAACGTCCTCCCCTCATGGATGCCACTCGACCTCCTAGACGTGCTGGCCAGCCTGGAGAGCGGTTGGCGGGAGGCCGTCGCTGGAAATGCCGTCCTTCACCACGACCTGCGCCAGGACAACGTGCTGATCGACACTTATGGCGCCGCGTGGATCTGCGACTGGAACTGGCCATGCCTGGGGGCGAGCTGGTTCGATCTGGTCCTCCTCCTGGCCACTGCCTACGCCGACGGCCACGATGCCACGTCCCTCTTCATCCAGCACCCCACAGCCCGTGGAGTCGCCGACGAACAACTCGATGCGGCGCTGGCCACACTCTCGGGTTTCTTCCTGACCTCCGGCGGACAGCCCCCAGCAGAGTGGTCCCCGCACATTCGTCAGCATCAGACGTGGTGCGGAGAGGTCACCCTGCGGTGGCTGGCCGACCGGCGTGGCTGGGCATTCTGACCCGCGGGACATCCGTTCGGTGCTCGACGCGCAGCCCGCTCAGCGTCAGGCCGGCACGGGTGCTGCCAGGACACCGCTCGGGATCCACTTCCGCAGGACGTCCGGGAACGCCACGGTGCCGTCCGCCTGCTGGTGCTGTTCCAGCAGCGCGGGCACCAGACGGCTGGTGGCCAGGTCCGAGGCGTTCAACGTGTGCACGTACGCCGACTTGCCCTGCCGGGGCCGGTAGCGGATGTTGCCGCGCCTCGCCTGGTAGTCGCGGGCGTTCGACACCGAGCTGACCTCGACGTACGCGCTGACGCTCGGCAGCCATACCTCGACGTCGTAGGTCTTGGCCATGGCCGCGCTCGTGTCCCCGGCCGCAAGCCGTGTGATCCGATAGTGCAGGTCCAGCTCCTGCACCAACGCCTCGGCTTTGCCGAGGAGTTCTCCGTGCACGGCGTCCGAAGCGCTGGGGTGGGTGAACTGGAACAGTTCGACCTTGTTGAACTGGTGCCCGCGCAGGGTCCCCCGCTCGGCCGTGCGGTAGCCGCCGGCCTCCTTGCGGTAGCACGGACGACAGCAGCCCAGCAGGTGGCGGACGACCACCATGGACCACAGGCGGCCTGACTCCCTATTCCTGAGGTGATATCACCGCCGCAATTGGAATCACCCAGGCCCCAACAAGCGAATGACTTGCCCGCTTGGGAAACGCCTGCTCCCCCTCAGCGCGGGGAGCGCCGCGGGTGCCGATCCGGCGTTGGTCGCCCCCTGCCGTGTGAGGCCCTGGGGCGCGAGCCTCGTGAGCCCTACCTGTATCTGTGGATGATGCCGCCGTACCGAGCGCTGGTGCGAGCTGCCCTGTTGCGCATGGGCCCAGGTATGTCAGCTAATACCTAATCTTGCCGATTTGGGTGGGGATCATCTACTTGGTCAAGGCGTGAAGCACGAGGAACACCAAGGTTCTTCGCCCGATAGAGTCTCGATGGCCAGGAGCATTGACGGGAGTGGGGGCATGAGCAAACTGCACGTCGGGTACGTCCGTAAGGCGATCGAAGAGCGCTTCACCGGCCTAATCGACATTACGGACCAAGCACGGTTTTCCGACGAGAAACGCCATCAAGCTTTCCTTAGTCGTGGGTTAGCCGCACTCGCCGTGCAGATCGAGCACCCGTGTAGTGACCGTGCCGCGGCACTCAGTGTCTTCGACGGTCAGGACGACCGCGGACTGGACTCCATCGCCGTGGAGCTCAGGTCCGCCCAGCCGCGAATCTGCCTGGTGCAGGCCAAGTGGAGCGACCAGGGCAAGGGCGGATTCGGCGAGGCCGAGGTTCACAAGATGATCCAGGGCCTGAACTTGATGCTTGACCGCCACTTCACGAAGTTCAACAGCCGGTTTCAGCCATTCGTCCCCGACATTGAGCGGGCATATGAGCTCGGGACGCCCAAGATCACACTCGTCCTCGCGCTAATGCGGACCGCTCCGATCAACGAGGACGTCCGCGAGCTCCTGGAGGAGAAGGTCGCGGAGCTGAACCAGGTCGAGGAGATGGTCGAGTACAAGATCCTCGACCTTCGTGACTTCCACCGTGCCATCCTCGGCGACGCCGCGGCGCCGAGGATCGACGCCAAGGTCCGATTGGACGGCTTCGTGCAGGAGTCGACTCCGTACAAGGCCCTGTATGGCACCATGACCGTTCCCGACCTCGCGGACCTCTACGGCGAGCACCGGCGCGGCCTCTTCGCGCGGAACATCCGTGACTCCCTGGATCTGACCGACGTCAACATCAAGATCAGGAACACGCTGCTTGAGCAGCCGGAGCACTTCTGGTACTTCAGCAACGGCATCACCATGCTCTGCGAGACGATCAAGCCGGTTGGCAAGGCGGTGCCCGGCAAGGTCGGGGACTTCCAGCTCACTGGGGCCAGCGTGGTCAACGGTGCCCAGACGGTGAGTGCCATCCACCGGGCGTACACCGCCGACCCCGACACCGCGCAGTACGGACGGGTGATGGTGCGTCTGATCTCCCTGGAGGACTGCCCTCCCGGTTTCGGCGATCATGTGACCACGACCACGAATACGCAGAACCCGATCGAGGAACGCGACTTCAAGTCCCTCGACAGTGGACAGGTCCAGCTTCGCGACGACTTCGCCCTCCTGCTGCACCTCAGCTACGTGATCAAGCGGGGTGAGACGACTCCGGAGCCGGAGCACGGTTGCTCGATGGCGGAGGCCGCTGAGGCTCTGGCCGCCACGAGCCCGAACGCCCAACTCGCTGCCGTGGCCAAGCGCGATCAGAACCTCGCCGGCCTGTGGGAGGACGAGACGTACCAAGAGATCTTCGGGCCAGCTCCGAACGCATTCCGCGTCTGGCGCTGCGTCCAGCTTCTCCGCGAGGTCCGCACCCATCTTCAAGCACTGCGGGACGGACTGCTCTGGCGCGCCGATGCAGCCGCCTTCTATGGAGACCTCCTGGTCACCCACATCGTCTTCCGCCGTCTGAACACCCGCTCAATCGAGGACCCGGAATACGACTGGGCTGCAGAGCTTGCGAAGGTCCCCGACCTGGTACGGGACACCCTCGCCTGGTCGCTGACCGCCATCGACGAGGAGTACGGCAAGACCAGCCACATCATCGCCGCAGTTCGGAACACCGAGCGGATCGAGCGGGTCGTACGGGCAGCCCTGCGCGGCCTGGATTCCGGTCGCAACGCGCCAGCTCTGGAAGACAATTACCAGGTCACGGAGGTCGAGACTCGCGGACGTCAGGTCAACGCCGTTACCACCCTGATTGCCAAGGGGCGTATTCCGGACGGCACGGTCCTCGAGTACCGGCCGTACAGCAAGCCCGAGCGCCGCGACATGACAGAGTGGCTGGCGGAGGACCCGAAGCGTTCACGCGCGACCTGGAGTAACGACGGTGGTCGCTACCCACTGCAATGGCATGCGGACGAGGAGTGGTACTCGCCCAGCGGCCTCGCGCGGGAGATGCGTCGTCTCGCCTCAGGGGTGAGCTCCTCGGTGCAGGGCACCCTCCGGTGGTTCGTGCCCGGCGAGGGGTCACTCGATGAACTGGCGCTGGCCGTGCGCCTGGAGGAAGGGCTGGACACGGGGGACGAGTCGGCCGGCGGCTGACCCTGGGGCGGACGGTGACTGCCCGCCCGAGCGACGTAGCTCCCGGAGCGCGGTGGGCCTGCTGTCCAGGGCGGACATAGGGGGCATTGTCAGTGGTCCGCTGTAGGCTCGCGCCGCACCGCATGGCAGAGAGCCCGCAGCCTAGCGGGAAGCGCCGCGGAGGATACCGCTGCGGTCGTAGAATCGCAGGCTGCGGGTTGCGATGGGTGCGGACCAGTCAGGTCCCACAAGCACCGCCAGCACCACCGAGCACAGGGAAGAAGCAGCACGCTGATGGAGGAACTGACCTTGGACCTGGACATCCCGCCGCAGCTCGGGGATGGCATCGATCCAGCGGCGGAGGACACTCAGCCCAGGGTCACCGCCCTGGAAGAGGGCCAGGTCGTCGACTACATCACCGGTGAGGCGATCAAGGAGACCCCGAAGGAGAAGGTCCGACAGAGGATCGTTCGTGCACTGGTACACGAGCACGGCATCGACCCTCATGACATGTCGCGCGATTTCTCGGTCACGGTCAGTGAAGAAGGGGCTCCCCGTAAGCGGACGAAGAAGGCCGACATCGCGATCTTCGAGTCCGGCGCCCAGCACACCACAGCGAACCTACGCCGCGTGGTGATCTGCAAGCCTGAGCCGAAGCGCGGCAAGAACGTGGTCAAGCTTCGCGAGCCGCGGCAGGCGGAGAAGGATCTTGCCGAGCTGCAGGAGCTGATGGGCAACGAAGACCGTCCCGAATGCGCGGACGGCATGTGGACGGACGGGGTCGACTTCTTCTTCCTCAAGAAGGTGATCGGCGACTTTGGGGCGACTTTCGAGGACCGGAGCGACTGGGAGGTCGCCGAGGGGACTAGAGGCAGCCGGACCGTGGCTTCTCATCAGCGGCTTCGGCGAGCTGAGCCGGAGATGCTCAAGACGACCTTCCGACGTTGCCACAACTACATCCATGGCAACGAGGGCATGCCGAAGGATGCCGCCTTCTGGCAGTTCCTCTACCTCCTGTTCGCGAAGATGTACGACGAGCGGGTCAGCCGGGGAACCGCCCACGGAAGGTTCCGTACGGGCCTAAAGGAGATGTTTGACCCGGCGGGCCGTGCAGCCATCAGCGCCCGGGTCAAGGAACTGTTCGAGGACGTCAAGCGCGAGTACAAAGATGTCTTCAAGCCCACCGACGAGATCACTCTGTCCGACGGAGCCCTCGCCTTCATCGTCAGCGAGCTTGCGCCCTACGACCTGAGCGGCACGGACGTCGATGCCAAGGGCATCGCCTACCAGGAGCTCGTCGGCATTAACCTGCGCGGTGACCGGGGGCAGTACTTCACCCCGCGCGGCGCGGTCAACCTGATGGTCGAGATCCTCAATCCCCAGGAGGACGAAACCGTCCTCGACCCGACCTGCGGTACCGGCGGCTTCCTCCAGGCGACGCTTAACCACCTGCATCACACCTGGCAGAAACAGGAAGGGACCTTCGGCTTCCCCGACACCGACGAGCAGCGCGAACGCTTCCGGGATCGGTTGAAAGCGTACGCGGAAAAGCACCTGTTCGGCGCGGACTTCGACCGGTTCTTGGTCCGGGCGACCACCATGAACATCATGACGCTCGCGGAGACCACCGGGAATGTTTTCCACATGGACTCCTTGGCCTTCCCCCGAGGGCATCTGCCTGACGTCGAGCTGGCGAAGAAGCAAATTCCGCTCGGCGAGGCTGTGGACGTACTTCTCACCAATCCCCCGTTCGGCGCCGACATCCCCGTCAGCGACGAGTCGGTCCTTGGGGCGTTCCGCGACGGCATCGCCAAGTCGTGGGCGCGGAACAAGGAGACCGGCAAGGTCGAGGCCAGCGGGATCAGTACACCGGCAAGCATGGCGCCCGAACAGTTGTTCATCCAGCGCGCCATCGAGTGGGTCAAGCCCGGTGGCCGTATCGGCATCGTCCTGCCCAACGGCATCCTGTCGAATCCCGGGCCGACCGACGAGGCGATCCGCCGGTACATCCTGGAGCACTGCTGGGTGCTCGCGAGCATCGAACTGCCGGTGGAGACCTTCATCGTCGACGCGAACGTCAACATCCTCACCACACTTCTCTTCCTGAAGCGGAAGACCGACCGGGAGGTGCGCAACCACAGGATTGGAACGGAGAAGCCGTACCCGGTCTTCATGGCGGTCGCCGAGACGGTCGGGTTCGACCGCCGGGGGAACGACCTCTACAAGCGCAAGCCCAATGGGGACATCGTGGTGGAGACGAAGGTCGACATGGAGCGGCTCCGTATCCGGGGCAAGGTGGTGACCCGGCCGCTGAAGCGTAGCCAGCCGGTCATCGACAACGACCTGCCGGTGATCGCGGAGAAATACCGGGAGTTCCGGGCCAAACACCCGGTGCCGGGCGTGGACCCGCGCAGGGGCACGGAGGCGGGCACGTGAAGGTCGCCAGCCTTTCCAACCCGGTGATGTCCGACTGGCTGGCGGACCAGGGGCTCCGGCTCGACGCATCGCCATACATCGCGGGCTCGCTGGAAGCGAAGAAGATGCTCGAGCGCCTGCCGGACACGGTGCCGCTGGCGAGTGTGACCTCTGGCCACAATGGGGGCATCTTCAATGGACCCATGTTTCGCCGGGTCTATCTCACCGACCCTGAGCACAGCGTGCCGTTCCTCGGCACGAAGGACATGATGGCGGCTGACCTCACGGGGCTGCCCCGGCTACGGAAGTCCGACGCCACGTCGGCGGCCCTGTCCTACCTTCAGGTCAAGCCCGGGATGACCTTGATCTCATGCTCAGGCTTCAACGCCGGCAGGAGGGCCTACGTCCGCCCGGACATGGGCGACTGCTGGTCCTCGCAGGACACACTCAAGGTTGAACCCAACCCGGAGAAGATCAAGTCCGGGTATCTTTACGCCTTCCTACTCAGCCGGTTCGGGGAGTCACTCGTCCGCGGATCGGTCTACGGGTCGGCCGTGAAGCACATCGAGCCGCACCACATCGCTGGGCTTCCCGTACCTCGGTTCGATGAGGGGCTGGAGGAGCGCATTCACCAGATGGTGGAACGCAGCGCGTGGCTGCGGGCGAGGTACCAAGCGGGTCTTGTCGCTGCAACGAAGGATTTCTTCAGCAGCGTCGGATTGTCCGAGCTGAACGACATTCGCTGGCACCAGGAGCGAGACCTTGGGTTCGAGGTTTCGAGCGTGGGGCCGATCTCGCTGCGGGCATTGAATTTCGCGCCCAGGGCGCGGCGATTGGTAGAGCGACTGGACTCCGTGCCGGGTGCGAAGCTCGGGGATATCTGCTCCAGCGGTCAGCTGAGTCGAGGGATTCGGTTCAAAAGGACCGATAGTGACCCTGAGCACGGCGTCCAGCTCGTCGGGCAGCGGCAGGCGTTCTGGCTTCGGCCCGAGGGTCGGTGGCTAAGGGCGTCGACGACGCCTGCGGAGGTTTTCGCGAGGGATGAGACGATCCTTGTCGCAGCGCAAGGCACGTTGGGTGAAAATGAGGTCTACTGCCGCCCGATCTTGGTGACGGGTTCTTGGCTGCAGTATGCCTACTCTGAGCACTTCCTGCGTGTCGTTAGTGGCGACCCAGAGATCCCCGGCGCCTATCTCTTCGCTTTCTTCCGCTCCGAGGTGGCTTTCCGTCTCCTGCGCTCTCTGAGCACAGGCGGCAAGCAGCAGGACATTCACGAGGGCCTACGCGCCGAGATCCCGGTCCCGCTCGCGCCCCCTGCCGACCGCGCCCGCATCGCCCAGACCGTCCGCTATGCCTACCAGTGCCGCGACCGCGCTGACGTCCTCGAAGACAAGGCGCTCGCGCTGCTCACCGCTGCCATTGAGGAGGCCGCCGGCTGATGGGTGCCAGGATCGTTGCTGTTGGGGAGGCCGTCAACGATGCCGAGCGGAGGGTGATCGCGCACTTGCGTGATCATGCCCCCGACGACTGGACGGTCCTGCACTCTGTTGAAATCCCGTACCGGAACGAGCTGTTCGAGGTCGACCTGGTCGTCGTCACCGGACATGCCGTGTTCGTCATCGACGTCAAGGGCACCCGCGGCCGTATTGAGGTCGCTGGCAACCGGTGGCATCCGGCGAGACGGGCCCCGTTCCGGAGCCCGCTGCCGAAATTGCGCGGGCACGCCAAGCAGCTCAAGACGATCCTGGAGACGGCCCATCGGCCGTTGTCCCGGCTCTACACCGACGCGCTTGTGGTGCTGACTGCGCGGGATGCCCTGCTCATCGATCGCACGCCGCGACAGCAGGATGCCAGGGACACCGTCACGCTGCCCGACCTGATCGGACGGCTTGCTGATGTGACCCGTGTCCCCACGGTCTCGGGGCGGTTCGACACGGACATCGCGGCGCATCACGAGCTGATCGTGCGTACGGTCCAGGGGTCCTCCCGACCGCCGTCTGGGCCGCTGCGATTCGGCAGCTGGGAGGTCATCGAGCGGCTCAGCGAGACGGCACCCGATGACGGTGCCGACATCCACAGCGAGTACCGGGCGAAGAATGCGCTGGCCGTGCAGGGGTCGGGCACGGTCCGGCTCTCCGTTCGCAAGGCCGATCCGTACGCTCCGGAGGCCGATCGGCTGCTGCAGCAAAAGCGGATAGGCATCGCCTACGAGGCGCTGGGCAAGCTGCCTTCGCACCCGAACATCGTCGGGGTGCGGGACTTCTTCGCGGACGAGGACAAGGACGTCTTCGTCACCGTCTTCGACGATGTACCCGGCCACGCTCTGAAGCTGCATCTGACCGGGTCCGAGGATCCGCTAACCGCCGACGCGAAACTGCGGATCATCCGGCATGTCTTGATGGGCCTCGCCCATGCCCACCAACGGCGTATCGCGCACCGAGAGCTGAATCCGTCGACCATCCTGATCGCGCAGGACGGCCGGGCGATGCTGACCGGCTTCGAGTACGCGAAGACCGCGCAGCGGCGCGTCCACACGGTGATGCAGGAAGCCCACCAGGTTGCCGACCGGTCCTATCTGGCGCCCGAATGTCATGCGGACCCCGCCGCGATGGGCATGAAGTCGGACATCTATGCGGTTGGCGTCATCGGCTACCAGCTTCTCACCGGCGAGCTCCCCTTCACTTCGGCCACGGAGCAGGTAAGCGTGGCTGGGCAGCTCCCGGTCAGCGGCCTGGAGGGTGCCGGTGTCCGGGTCGAGCTTGCCCATTGGCTCCAGAAGCTCTGCGCGACGGACCCGACGGATCGGCCGACGGCGCTCGAGGCGCTGCGGCGACTCGATCTCGCTATGGGCGCGCGAAACATGCCGTCCAAGCGCATCGGCTCCTCCGCAGCGCCCCAGTCCGCCTCTGCGGCGGGCGTGGATGGACCGCGCGGTCCTGAGTTTTTCAAGGACCTGCCCGCCGACTTCCAGCTGGGAACGAAGTACCTGGTGCGGCACCGGCTGGGCCGCCCCGGATCGTTCGGCGTGGCCTACCGGGTGTACGACACCATCAGGAGCGTTGACCGCGCGGTGAAGCTGGTCCTTCGTGACCGGGACTCCGTCCTGGAGCGGCTGCGCCGTGAAGCAGACGTGCTGCAGCGACTCCAACACGCGCCGCATCGCAACGTGGTGTCGATGGTGGACGCGGACAGGCTGCTGCCTCCCGACGAATACCCCTACCTGGTCTTCGAGTTCATTGACGGCAAGGACGTCGCCGAGGTGGTCCGCGGCGGGCGGATGGGCGCGGCGGACGTGCTGCGGCTCGCGATCGACACGGCCCGCGGGCTGCGGCACATCCACGAACTCGGGGTATGGCACTGCGACGTCAAGCCGAGCAACCTGCTCTGGACCGACGACGGGGTCAAGCTGATCGACTTCGGGATATCCAAGACCTCGGACTCCTCCGAAGGGCACACTTACACCAGTCCGCGCTACACCCCGCCCGATCTGGACCAGGTCCCTGCTGACGGCACCGGATACACCGACCGCGACTTGTTCGGGCTCGGCGTCACCCTGTACGAGGCGCTGACCGGTGGACAGTATCCGTGGGAAGGCGTCGAGTATCCGCCGCCCGGGGTGCGCCCGGTCGATCCGCGCACCGCCTACAGCGGCTTCGGAGACCTCTCACCGGGCCTAGTTGAGATTATGCTGCGGGCCATTTCCCCCTACCGTGGCGAGCGGTTCACCACAGCTGAAGAGCTGCTGCGCGCACTGGAGGCCCTGGAATCCGCGCGCATCGCGCCCGTACCGCCGCCACTGCCCGCGCGCTCCGAAGTGGCGCCCGCTCCGCCGGCCACCAGCAGCGGTGACGAGTCTCTGCGGTCTGAGCCGAACAGCAATCCCTTCGTCGCGCACCTCCAGACGCTGTACAGCCAGAGCCGCCGCAGTAACCGAGGCACTCGCGGACTCGACCCGCACAGCATGTCCGTGTATGTCGAGACGGCCCTGGACCGTGAGCTCGTACCGGCACTCCGCGAAGGTCGGCACGCGCTCGTCGTGGTCACCGGCAACGCGGGCGACGGCAAGACCGCGTTTCTGGAGAGCTTCGAACGGCAGGCCCGCGATCTCGGGGCCACGTTCGGGCCGCGGCGGCCCAACGGCACCGACTTCACCCTGGATGGTCACCGCTTCCGCACCAACCACGACGGAAGCCAGGACGAAGGCGAGACCAGCGGCGACGAGGTCTTGGAAGAGTTCTTCGCGCCGTTCACCGGTGCCGACGACTCGGCGTGGCCGATTCAAGGCGAGACCAGGCTGATCGCCATCAACGAGGGGCGTCTGGTCGATTTCCTTAGCCATCACCACGACCGCTTTCCACACCTTGCCAAGCTCGTCAACCTGGGCTTGGCGGGTCGGCCAACCGGACAGGCCGCCGCCGTGGTCAATCTCAACGCGCGTGACGTGGCGGCCCGTCCCCTCGACACGGATGGGATGCCCCAAGACGGCGAGTCGTTGCTTGAGCGCATGCTCGACCGGATGACGCAGAACCGGTTCTGGGAGGACTGCGAGAGCTGTGACCTCGCCGCGACCTGTTACGCACGGCACAACGCCCAAACCTTCCAGCACCCCGCAGCCGGCCCACAGGTCAAGCGGCGGCTGAGGCGGGTCTACGAACTGACCCAGCTACGTGGCAAGCTGCACATCACCCTCCGGGACCTGAGGTCGGCCCTCGCCTTCACCCTCACCTCGGGCCGTGACTGCGCCGAGATCCACCAGCTGTATGCGGCTGGCGACGCCCGGGAGATTCTGGACAGCTTCTACTTCTCCGCGCACCTTGGCACTCCGCCCGCAGCCGACGGGACTCCACGGGAACGAGACCGGCTGCTCTCCCTGTTGCGGGAGGCCGATGTGGCGTCGGTTCCTCAGCCACAGCTGGACCGGCGGCTCGACTATGCGGGACTTCTCGAGGACCGTGCACTGGTCACGGTCGACGGCCGCAGCGACCACGGCCGCACACTGCTGGACCAGCAGTTCCAGCAGCTGGGCCGGTCGGCTGCCGCCCGCACCTCCCAGGCGGCGGCGCACCGCCGCTACGTGGACGCGGCCCGCCGTCTGCTCTACTTCGAGCTCCACGACGAGGAGCGCGCAGAGCGGATGCTGCCGTTCCCCTCGGTGCTGCGCTTCATGGACCTGCTCTCGGCCCGGAGCTCCCTTGCAGAGGAGCGGGACGGCATCCTGCGTGCGCTCAACCGCGGCGAAGGACTGGTTGTCCCCGAGCGGATCGGTGACGCCCTCGCGCTGAAGGTGCGGGACGTGCAGGGCGGAACCGTCCGCAGCTTCCGCCGATTCCCTTCCGCAGGGTTCCGCCTCGAACCCGGAGAAGCCCCGGACTCGACATACATCGAGTCCGGGCGCACCTCGTTGCGCCTCAGCTACCGCGACCCGGCCGGCAGCCAGGGCGGGACAGCCGAGTTGGACATCCGGCTCGACCTGTTCGAGCTTCTGCAGCGGTTCGAGCGTGGCTACCGGCCGTCTGTCGCCGACCTCCAAGGACAGCAGCTCGCCCTTGCCGTGTTCAAGAACAGGCTGGCCGCCGTCCCGTATCAGGAAGTGCTGCTAACGACACACGGACACGACCTGCGTCGCATCCACCGCACCGAGGACTCCGTACTGCACATGGAAGAGCTGACGGCACGGCAGCCGGACGGCGAAGATGAGTCGCTCGCCGAGGGCGCCGACCGGGTGGAGGAGACAACATGGCGCTGACCGGGTCCCTGGGCACCTTCCACCATCCCGGCATCAGCCGGATCGACTATAAGGCGCTGGACATGGACCGTGTCCTCACCGCGCTCCTGGCACGGCTTTGGCACCAGGGACTGCCCAGCAAGATCAGCCGGGCTAAGACCCTCGAGGTCGACGTGTTCGTCAAGCTGTTCCTGCAACATCCCGAGGTGTTTGACGGCTTCGACCGGGAGACCACCACCCGCTGGACGGCCACCCATCTCCTGGATCTTGTCAACCGGGGCAAGGCAACCGAGGCGGTGGCGAGCCCCCGGCCTCTGCACGGATTCACCTACCGCTTCCGCAATAGCCGAAAGTCTCGCCCGTACGGGGCCGACGAGCAGCTGTACGAGATGCTCGCCGAGGACCCGGGCGCCCTGGCGGGCCTGCGTGAGTTCTTCTTCTCCGACGTGGACCGGGCCACCGGGGCGATCACTCCCGGCCCGGGCACCGACGTGGAGACGCAGGCTCTGCTCCACCTGGTGGAGAAGGCCGGAAACCAGATGCAGGACCGGCCGGACACCAGCAAACCCCGCACGCCCTACCCGCCGCTGTGCGCTCAGCCAGCGCGGCAGCTGTGCCAGGACGTCATGCGGTTGCTGTACCACCAGGACCACATGCCGCGCACCGTGCTCGTGGACTATCTGAAAATCCTCTTCGCCTTCCATCTGTCCCTCTACCACCTGCGCATGATGAAGCTGCTGCCCGCCGTCGTCGAGGCGGGCGCGGCCCCCGCGTCTTGCCGCAAAGGACACGCTGGGGAGGACGCCGCGGACCGCTGTCCGTACAGGGTGCGGCTCTTCCTCGACGTCGAAGGAACACCGGGCACCCCGGCCGCCGTGCTGGCCGAACGCAGTGCGGAGATCTGGTACCGGCGGATTCCCCGCTTCGTGCAGGCGACCTACCAGGTGAAGAAGCTGGACGACTTCGCCGAGCACCTTGCCGTCAAGACAGACAAACTCAGTCGGCCCCGCGGGAGGAACTACTTCACCCCGGAGGAAGTTCTGCGGCTGCTCGGCAAGTCGTACCGCAAGGATCGCGACGCCTTCTTCCTGCAGCGGACCAACCGGGTGCGCGACGAGGAAGAGGACACTCCCGCGGAGCTGAAGCAGATCACCCAGCTTGATCTTGACCCCTTCGACGAGTACGTCGAGATGCTGATGCACTACAAGGGGCGCTACTACCGCCGCTACTTCGTCGACTGCCTCGACTCGATGCTGCTCAAGCACCGGCCCGGCGCCCTGCTCGCCCAGCCGCGTGGCGGTCGCAGCGGTGGCGAGAACTCCGCCCGCCGCTTCGTGCTGGATGCGCGGCTACTAGAAGTGCTCCTTCAGGTGTCGCTGCTCCGGGAGGGCAACAACTCGTCCGGTGATCTGCAGACATCGCCGATGCGTGTGGATGAGTTCCTCGCCCTCTTGCGGGATCGCTACGGGCTGTACATCGACCAGCTGCCCGACTCCGACGGTTTCTCAGGCGCACACCTCGACGACCAGGCAGCACTGCGCGCCAACTCGGCGGCATTCCTTAACCGGCTTCGCGAGATCGGCTACTACCAGGATATGTCGGACGCCTATCTGACGCAGACCATCACTCCCCGGTACGCCATTGGCACAGTGGAGAAGATGGGAGTGACGGCCCGATGAGCACAATCGGACTGGCAGAGATCACCCCCAAAGATCTCCGCGAGGCCCTCGAAGGCGTCCTCGTTCCCCGGCTGGCCAAGCTCGTCGGTGAGCGGACCGCTGGGCACTGCATGCGGATCACCGAGGTGGAGGCCGAACTCGCTGCGCCGCTTGTGCGCCGGCTTCGGGGAGCGCTCGGCCCCGACGCCACAGTCTGTGTCCTCGGCACTGCCAACGACCTGGCCCCTGACCTGCCGTTCCATGACGTCACTGTGACCAGCACCAAGCTGGTCGAGCTCCGCAACCGAACGGAGGACGAAGTCCTCCCAGGTCCTCTGCTGGTCTTCGTGCCGCCGGGGATGCGCGTGAGCGCCGAAGACTCCTTCGGGATCGCGACGTTCGAAGAGGTGCCGCTGGGCGATGCATACGGGCAGCTGGCAGAGCACCTTCTCGACCAGGTGCCGGACCGACTGCGCCAAGGCGTGGACGAGCTGCTCGCCGCGCTCCGGGACGGCTCGGACCGTCGCATGGGTGACCGTGCTGTCGCGATGTACCTGCTGACACTTCAGGCCAACGCGTACCGTGAGCAGGTCGCTGGCGCCGCCGTCTTCCACTTCGGGCTGGTGCCCGACTTCGACCTGTTCGCCGACCCTACCCTCGTCAGGGAACGCGTAGAGCGGAACCGCGGGCTGGTCGACAAGCTGACCGGATCGACGCGATCTGAACGTCAGCGCGTCCTAGACCTTGGACTCAGCGATGCGGACTTCGCTGCCCGGCTCGCCGGCTTTGCGACCCGCTGCGGACTGGAAGATCCGGTGGCCTGGACCCGCCGTATCGTCGTCGAGCGGGAGAACTGGGGACTGTCCTTCGGTAACTGGCACATCGACGAGCGACGGCGCGCCACCGTTTCCATCGAAGTGCAAGAGCTCGGACTGCCGGCCGCCGGAGACAACCCCGAGGATCTGCGCGCCCATCCGGCGTTGGAGGCCATGGTGGGGCAGCCCTACCTTCTCGCCGGCGAGAAGGGCGTACGCCAGGTGACGGCACGGTTCTCCGTGCAGCCGGACCCCCGCAAGGTGGACGGGCTCGAACGCTTCCGGGTGGAAATCGTCTCTGAGAACGGCGGACCGATCGGACGGATCGCTTACCGCGGCAAAGGAAAGACGGCGACAGCCGAGTTCAGGGCCCCGCTGCAGCGTCTGAACAAGATCGACTGGGAGGAGGGGTGGCACTACGTGCGCGTCACCCCACTCGACGCGTCGGACGTCGCGCTCGACGTCGCACCCAGCGCCCACGACCAACCCGGCGGCGAGAGTGAACGCTTCTACGTCATCCCCGATGCGGAGACCGAGGAACCACCCGATCGGAGCGCCGGGCGTTACGACGGCGTCGTCCAGGCACTGCGGTCCCTGCAGCTCGAAGCATTGGCCGCCGGCGATGACCCGTCGCGTGTAACAGTCACTGATATCCGCTGGAAGGCGATCACCCCGCGCAGCCCGCAGCGCGTCCTCAACGCCAGAATCCACACGGCCGGCAGCGCCGAGATCCGCCTCGCCCCTCTGTTGGTACAGATCCAGCAGGACCTGCTGGCTCGGCCCAGCGACACCACGCTGCGCCGCTTGATGCTGAACTCGAACGGCACAGTCGAATCGCCCACCGGCACCGACGAAAACCTGGAACGCGAACTGAGCGGGCGGGCAGCCGAGGCGTACGACACCTTCCTCGCCGCACGGCACGCCTACTTCACCGCAGTGAGCGGTCAGAGCGACGAAAGAGCAGGCGGAGCGGACACCGGGGACCTCCTGGTGAGCGAGGCGATCGACTTCGAGCCGGTACGCGAAGTCCTAGTTGCCTATGCCGAGGCGTACGCCGAGCTGGTGGCAGCTCAATCGCTCCAGGTCGAGCGGTCCACAGACGACACCCGTGGCGCCGCACTCGTGACACTGGCGCGACTTCAACAGATCGACTGTGCCGCAATCACCCTCACCGACGGCCTCGGGCAGCGCGACACGATCCTGCTCGTCTCGCCCACCCATCCCTTGCGCGCGCTCTGGCTGGCGACCTGGTCCGCTATGGGCCAGGAGTGGGTCGGGCGACTCGGCGACGCAGACAAACGCCAGATTATCGCGGCCCGGGAATCGTTCCTTGGCACCCTGTCCCCACTGGGCTTCCCGTTCGCTGTTCCCCGCCAGGATGGGCGACTCATGGCCGCCGCGGACAACCTCACCCCATACTGGGGCGCCTACCTCCCCAGCGAGACCTCGGACCCCCGCGGCCTGCTCGGACGCCTAACCACCGCCCTGAATCTCCCCACCGTAAGTTCACGCACCTCGAACGGCGCGAGCGCACTGTCCGGAACCGCGCTGGCCGACCGCATCGAAAGGTACGTCCGCCTCCACCCGTACGTCCGCACCCTCGTGTTGAACGTCGTCAACGCGGGCCGCGGCGAGATCATCGCCGACGCGCTCCTCGAACTGCAGCAACGCACGGCCACCCGCGACCTCACGTACGACATCCGCCTGTGCGCGACCGACCCGGAAGCACAGGAAACCGGAGCGGCCCTCGGCGAACTGCTCAGCGCCCAGAACCAGATCGCCTCCGCCGAGGCTGAAGCCTTTCTGCACACAGCGGGGGGCACACGGACCGCGAAGCTCGTCTACTCCGTCCGCTCCGTACAGGAGTTCAACCAACGCCCTGCCGAGTTCGACGCCCACCTGACCATCCTGATCGACGCCTTCGGCGGCGAACAGTACAGCTCCGTTGTACGCCAGGACATCGTCAACGCGCCGGTACACGGACTCGTCCAAACGACAGCCTCCACCTACGCGGACAACGAACAGCAGATCGTCTGGCGTACCGCCCCGCGTCTAGGCACCGCCCTGGCCACAGAGGACGCCGAAGACCTCGCCACACTCATGAGCAGAATGCCTGGGCTGCTCGCCAGCGCGGCTGCCAATGTCGCCACCGCCGGACAGGCACCGCGCAACGTCCCGTGCACCGTCCTGTCGCTCGGCAACGCGGACCGGGCCCTGCTTTACCAGGCACACCAGGCCGGCGACTGGGTCGTCACCATCGACCGAACCCTTGGCCTGGAGTACTTCGACCACGCCGGACAGCACGGTAGGCCCGAATACGTCATCGACTACGCGCCCTCTCTCGCCGGCGGGCTGGGCCACCAGATCATGGTGAGCTCGAACTCGGTCGACGAACTACGCACCCTGCTCGGCCCCACGGCGGAGCAACACGGACTCGACGTCGAAGAACGCCACCTCAACACCTTCTTCGAGCAACTGCGCCTGCTCTCCGGAAACCTCGCATTCAAACTGGCCTCCACCGCACCCAACCAGCGCACCGAAGTCCTCGGCCTCTCCCTGGCCCGCCTCTACCTGGACTACCAGGACGTCCTCCACAACCAGATCGTCGTCCCTCTCGACGCCCACCCTGAGCTGTACAGCGAAGCCAGGCGCCTGGCCCGGGAACTCGGCGACGCCTTCTCCTTCCAGCGCAGCGACCTGGCCCTCTTCCACCTCAATGCCAGGGAACGGACCGTCGTCTGCCACCTCATCGAGGTCAAGTGCTACACCGCCCTTGACGACATCGGCGCCTACCAAAGGCTGAAGACGAAGGTTGCTCAGCAGCTGGAGCGCAGCGAAACCGTCCTAGCGGAGTCCTTCGACCCGGCGCGTACCACTCCTGACCGTGTCGACCGCACGGTCAAGAACCTTGTGCTTGGCTCCATGCTGCGCTTCTACCTGGAGCGAGCAGCCCGCCACGGCACCATGGGGCACAAACCCCGCGAGGCAGCACACGCGCTGCTCGACAGCCTCGACAAGGGGTACAAACTGCGCTTCACCCGCAGCGGCCTGATCTTTGACCTCGCCCGCAGCGGCACCGACCGGGAGCTCGACGACGGCGTTCACTTCCACCGGATCGGCAGCGACCTGATCACCGAACTCATCAACGCCATCCCCACCGTACGGCCGGGACTGCCCGAGCTCGGGGACACCCCTGTGGAGGACCAGGCCCCGGAGCCGGACGGCGAAGCCACGGCGCCCACCTTGGCGCTGCTGCAGCTGTCGGTGCCACGCCTGGCCGACGCGGAATTCCGTGCGCAGGAAGCAGAGGCTCCCCCGGAGAGCAACAGCGAGGACGCTCCGGTGTCGGAGTCGGCCGTCACCGAGCAGGACGAAGCTGATGTCCGGGCCTCTACCGACACCCCGAGTGCATCATCGGACCAGCAGGACCGAACGGACTCCGTAACTCCTCCGTCGGGACCGGATCCGGTGGAATCGGAGCCTGGCCCGGAGCGGGATGACGTGCACGATAGCGCACACGGTGGCCCTGCTCCCGGTGACACTGATTTGCCTCCCCGCTCAGCCACCATGCACGCCCCACAGGGCTTCCCAGACGCTGTCACCGTCAATGCTCCCTTGGCTCCTTCAGCCGCGGCTTCAGCGCCTGCTTCGTCGACCCCTGGAATCTTTCTCGGTGTCGACCACCCCTCGCCGCAGCACGGCCTGCTGGGCGAGGTGGCAGGCAGAACAGTCGCGCTCGACCTCAACGAGACACACACGATTAGCCTGTTCGGCGTCCAGGGAGGCGGGAAGAGCTACACCCTTGGCAGCATCATCGAGATGGCCTCCCTACCGTCACCGCCGGTGAACGAGCTCCCGCACCCCCTGGCAACCGTGGTCTTCCACTACAGCCAGACCATGGACTACGCCCCGGAATTCACCTCGATGGCGCGCCCCAACGACGACAAGGCTCAGCTGAGGGTCCTCAAGGAGCGCTACGGGGCCGAGCCGCGAGCCCTTGAGGACGTCCTGCTGCTCGCGCCGGCTGACCAAGTCGCCGATCGGCAGCGGCAGTTCCCCGGTATTGCGGTCCAGCCGCTGGCCTTCTCCTCCGCCGAGCTGCAGGCTTCCCACTGGCGGTTCCTCATGGGGGCCGTGGGCAACCAGTCCACCTACATCCGCCAGCTCACGCGGATCATGCGAGCGCATCGCAACGACCTGAGGCTCGACGTCATCCGACAGGGCGTGGCCGACTCGGGCATGCCGGACCATGTCAAGCAGCTTGCCCAGGAGCGACTCAACCTCGCCAGTGACTACATCGACGACAACGCCCAGCTCACCAGCCTCATCCGCCCGGGACGTCTGATCATCGTCGACCTTCGTGACGAATTTATCGAGAAGGACGAGGCGCTCGGCCTCTTCGTCGTGCTGATGCAGCTGTTCGCCGAGGCGCGCAGCGGCGGTGAGCATTTCAACAAGCTGGTCGTGTTCGACGAGGCGCACAAGTACATCGACAGCCCCGATCTCGTCGCAGGACTCGTCGAGACGGTCCGAGAGATGCGACACAAGGGCATGAGCGTTCTGGTTGCCAGCCAAGACCCACCTTCGGTACCGATCTCCCTGATCGAGCTCTCGGATCACGTCATCTTGCACAAGTTCACGTCGCCCGCCTGGTTGAAGCACCTTCAGAAGGCCAACGCCGCCTTCTCCGGGCTGCGTTCCGAGCAGATGTCACAGTTGCAGCCCGGTGAAGCGTACGTATGGGCAAGCAAGGCAACAGATAAGGCTTTCACTCACGGTGCGGTCCGTGTCCGGTGCCGTCCCAGAGTGACGAAGCATGGAGGCGCGACCAAGACGGCGTCCGGAGAAGCGCCAACTCCAGAAAATGACTGAAAAATTTCCATTCGCCGTTCGCTGATTGCAGTGGGCGATGATGACGGGGTCCTCCGGGGTCGCTTTCTCAGCGAGGACTGGCCGGGGTACTCAGCCTCGCCGCCGCAAGTGGGGCTTGTAGGATCTCGCAGCTCGTGTGATGCAGCGCATCGTGCCCGGTTTCGCCCGAGTCTCGCGCTGTGCCCCGGCCCGCCAGTCTCACGGTTGTGTCGGAATCCTCGGACCGGCGCTCGGCTTGAGCGACGACCTACCCGAGCCTTGACCGGTGGCAGGCTCAAGTGCTGCCATCGAGATGCGAGCGAGCCGCTTGAACGAAGTCTGTTCGCACTTCGTGGAAACGCTGCCACCGCCCGTGGGGGTAGCGCTCCACAGCCTCGCTTAGCGACAGCTGGTGTGCGTACGTGAAAACGAGGGCCGTGGTGTCAGAGGCAGATAGCAAGTCCAAGGCGAGGATCTGGAGGCCGAGGCGCTGTCCGTACTCCGTTCGGCCCGGATCGTCGGATTCCATTCCCCGCAGCTCGCGTAGCGAACTGAGAACCGCCGCGATCGGCCGATGCTGATCGGAGGGAACTTCGCGCTGCTCACGCTGCGCGGATTCTTCGAGTACTCCCATCGCTCGCGCGGCGGTGAGTGCCTGCTCCAGCTCGAAGATCGTCTGGACCACGGCGCCCTGCAAGGCGTAGCCCTTAGAGACGATCTGCTCAGGTCCTTCGAGCTCGATCTTGCGATATGCGTCGGTTGCGACCACAGACCGAGAATGAGCCACTTCGAGTCCCAGCTCGGCTTCCGGCAAGTCTTCGTCAGCGAGATGTCCTGCTACCTCCCCGGCAGCCAGTCTGAACTCATCCACGGCGCCGAGATATTCGACCCAGACGTCGCGCCTTACGGTCCGACGCCACTGTGCGTTTTGGTCTCGTCCCTGCGCCTTGACCGCCTCGATGGCTGCGTTCGCCTGCTCCTGCATGCCGCGTGCCTGCCAGCGGGCCCCAAACAGGCCAAGCGCCACACCTGCCACCGCGATCAGCGCCGCGAGTACGGCAGCTGCCCCCTCATCCATCCCGGCATTGTTTCACGCCGAAGATCACGCCAAAGGGGAACCCGGCCGCGCCGGCTGGTGGCTGTGAATGCGACGAGGTAGCCGGCCAGTCTCACGACTGCGGCCAACTGGCCACTCAGTGGCCATGGTTCGTGAAATTCGGCCACGGGGCCTGAGATCCCACAGGCTCCCGGGGCGGATTCGCCCACGGCAGACGAGAAAGAGCGCCAAAGGACTGGAACCCTCCTCCGGGACCATGTCAACGTACAACGTCCCGTAAAACACCAGGTCAGCGTATAGACGCGGGCCTCCGGGGCGACCGCGGCATGCCGACCTCCCCGGCAGCCTGTACCCGCGTCCTACTCGGTCTTGCTGCCGAGGCCCGCCCCAAGGAGGCCCACCTGTCGAATCCCGCTCTCCGATCGGCTTGCTTCACTGCTGCCATCTCTTGGCGCTTGTCACCCCGAACGCGTGGACTGCACAGGAGTGAGAGGACTACGGCGCCCTCTCCACGGCGCAGCGTTTCTGTGCCTGTGCGGCTGGGTTGTTCGGTGACGATTTGCTGCAACACGGCTACCGCTGGGACCGAACGGTACTCGTGCACACTGCAACACACCCTGGAGTCGCAACCTGGCACGTCGCCCGAGCGGTCGGCGCTCCCGAGCGTATCGTGGCACCCCTCCTCGACCGGCTCACCGACGATTGGTTCGTGCTCATGACAGGCGGCACGACCCCGGGGCTCCGGTCGCGACGGCTGGCCTCCTGAGCTTCATCAGTTGAGAACTGTCCCGGAACTTCCCTGTGGCGGGGCGAAACATAGACCACGATCGCCGGTTAGCCAAACCGGCGATCGTGACGACCATTGAGGGTGTTCGCAGCGGCTGTGCTTGGCGGTGGAGCCGTGGCGGACGCAGTAGGCAGTGCCGCAAAAGACGCAAGGGGAAAATGATCGGCTCCCGCCTGCTGCTGCCCTGAAATCCACAGCGCCTGTTCGCTGAAATGCAGCGATGCCTCCGCCGAGTAGGCGTGGGCTCCCGGCGTTGTTAATTCCGCTCTGTCGCCCCGCGCGCTCCATCGCAAGGAACCACCTCATGTGCCGATCCGCGATACCGCCTGCCCTTTTCCACCCCGGGCCGGCGGACCCGCCCGCATTGTTCGCCAACCCCGTATCCATCCGCAATCGCGAGGTGGCGCCATGACGGTAGCGGTGCGACCTGGGCAGAAGCTGACAGTCGACGAGGTCTGCGCTGAGCTGCAGATCTCCCGATCGACCTTCTACGACTGGCGCCAGAAGGGGCGCGGCCCGCGCTGCATTCGACTGCCCAACGGCTCCCTCCGAATACGGCGCGGTGACTTCGAAAACTGGCTTATGGATTGCGAGGACCACTCTTGACGGACACGAGCTCGTTGGACGTTCGCTTCTACCCCATTGAGACGAACAAGCGAGCCAAGGGAAACACCTACACCGTCCGTTGGAAGGTGGCCCACAAGAAACACAGTAAGACCTATAAGAAGAGCGCGGTAGCCGACGACGAGCGCGCGAAGCTGATGTCCGCGCACAGGAAACGCGAGCCGTTCGACATCGAAACCGGGCGGCCGATCTCCTGGATGTCCAAGGCTGCTGAGGTGAACTGGTACGACTTTGCGGTCGAGTATGTCGACTGGAAGTGGCCCAGCGCCTCCAGCAACACCCGGAAGAACCTGGCGAAGGCTCTCACACCCGTGACCGTCGCCCTGCTGCGCACGCCGCCGCCCCAGCACTTCGAACCGGTGAAGGTCCGCAGAGCGCTGCGGGAGTACGCCTTCAATGTCCGACAGCGTACGGACGCGGAGAAGCCCGTGCCGGCCGAGGTGCAGACGATCCTCAACTGGGTCAAGCGCAACTCTCTCCCGATGAGCGCGTGGGAAAAGACCGAGCACGTTGACAGGGTCGTAACAGCCCTCAGCACGCGCCTTGACGGTACTGCGGCAGCCGCCAGCTCCGTCAGGCGCAACGACCGCATCATGAACTTGGTCATGGCCTACGCGATCAGGCACAACTACCTGAAGGCCAACCCTCTGCCGAAGGGTAAGGGCGAGCGCACCGCTCCGAAGGTGGCCCAGGCCATCGACAAGCGATGCCTGCTGAACGGAGACCAGGTCGCGAAGATGCTGGACTGGATAGGCCAGCGCCCGCGTCGCGGGCGCATCTACCGGGCGTTCTTCGCCACCCTCTACTACGCCGGCCTTCGGCCCGAGGAGGCGGTCGCCCTCCGTGTGGGGGACGCCACGCTGCCGGAGACGGGGTGGGGTGAGTTCCTGGTCCATGAGGCTCAGCCCGAAGTCGGCAGCCAGTGGACCGACACCGGTGAGGTCCATGAGAAGCGGGATCTCAAAGGACGGGCAGAGGGCGACACGCGTCTGGTCCCCATCCACCCGCGTCTCGCCGTGATCCTTCGCGAGATCATCGAGAAGTATGACCTCGGGTCGGCCGACCTTCTCTTCCCGGGAGAGAGGGGGGACATGCTCGCGGGGTCAGTGTTCCGGCGTGTCTGGGCCAAGGCGCGCGAGGAGGTCCTTTCCGAGCACGAGTTCAAGTCGCCAACCGGCAAGCGTGTGTACGACCTGCGTCACACCTGCCTGACAGCCTGGATGAACGAGGGCATCCCGCATTCAGAGGTCGCCGAGATGGCCGGCAACAGTGTGCCGGTTCTGCAGGCCATCTATGCGCGCTGCATCATCGGCCAGCGGGAGGTCTACCTGAAACGCGCCGAAGCTGCTCTGGAGCTCCCAGAGGTGGCGGCGTGAAGAGCGGCCTCAGAACCCCACGAAGAGGGGGGCCGAGGCCGCTCTGGTTTGTGCTCCGAGGGGGTGTCGGGCAGTCCCGCGCCCCCCGATTTTGTGGGACGTATGTGGGACGGACACCCGTAGAAGCCCGGTTTTGGCCGGTGCCAGCCGGACTCGACCCCCGGCGGAGGCGAAGAGTCCGATTAACGCGGAAGACCAGAAAAACGCAGTCTGACCTGCGAAAACGTCGCCAGCCTGACCGGCGGTCAGTGGCGCCCCCGGCAGGACTCGAACCTGCGGCCAAGCGCTTAGAAGGCACCTGCTCTATCCACTGAGCTACGGGGGCCGGTGATGGCCTCGGTGGCCTGGAGCCCGGTGCCGGCCGTGACCGACCGTCGCGCGGGCGGTGGTGCCGGTGCCCGGAGCGGCCGACCGTGGCCTCGTACTGCCGGGACAAGGATAGGGCTCCTCGCACCTCGCCCCGCTTGCTTCACCTCCGTGCCACCTTGTGGAGGTTCCGTGAAGCGGGATAGATACTCGCAGGCAGGTCCGATTCCCGCATCGCTTTTCGCTTCGTTGGGGCCGGGTGTTGTGTACTCGTTATGCCTGACCCCCACGGGTCACAGCCGTATCACGATCTCCTCGGCGCGCAGGGCTGTCATACGCTTCAAAAAACGAACAAAACCGGGCATTCTTCGCATGTGTCGACTTCGCATGCACAGCCCAAGCTGCTCGACGCGCTGTCCACCCTGCGCGACCGGGTCGCCGCCCTGCGGTTCCCGCTGGCGATCCCGGGGGCGGTCCGGGCCCGGCAGGACCGGGCCGAGTTGCTGGCGCAACTCGACGACTACCTGTTCCCCCGTCTGCGGGACCCCGAGGCCCCGCTGCTGGCCGTCGTCGGCGGATCGACCGGGGCGGGAAAGTCCACCCTCGTCAACTCCCTCGTCGGACGGTGTGTCAGCCCGGCCGGGGTGCTGCGGCCCACGACCCGCACGCCGGTGCTCGTCTGCCATCCGCGGGACCGTCACTGGTTCGCGGACCGGCGGGTCCTGCCCGGGCTGGTCCGCGCCCCGGCCGACCCGCCGCCCCGCTCCGGCCGCCGCCGCGCGCGGGACGGGCGTGACCTGCCGCCGCCGGACGGCGCGGAGGGGACGGACGGGCACACCGGGGACGATCTCCCCGGGGCCGGGACCGGGACCGGGACGGGGGCCGGGATCGGCACCGATGCCGCCGCCCACCCCGCCGAAGCCCCCACCGCCCGCACCGCCGGACCCGGAGCCGCCGGTGCCGACGGTGAGCGGCCCGCGCTCCGTGTGGAGACGGCCGACTCCATCCCGCCCGGGCTCGCCCTGCTCGACGCCCCCGACATCGACTCCCTCGTCGCGCCCAACCGCGAACTCGCCGCCCAGCTCGTCTGCGCGGCCGACATCTGGGTGCTCGTCACCACCGCCACCCGCTACGCCGACGCCGTGCCCTGGCATCTGCTGCGCTCCGCGAAGGAGTACGACGCGACGCTCGTCACCGTCCTCGACCGGGTGCCGCACCAGGTCGTCGGCGAGGTCTCGCGGAGCTACGACGCTCTGCTCGAACGGGCCGGGCTGGGGGACGTGCCCCGCTTCACCGTGCCGGAGCTGCCCGAGTCCGCCGGGGACGGCGGCGGGCTGCTCCCCGCCAGCGCGGTCGCCGGGCTCCGCGAATGGCTCGCCCAGCGCGCCCGGGACCCGGTCGCCCGGGCGGTGGCCGCCACCCGCACCGTGGGCGGGGTGCTGGCCTCCCTCGACGTGCGGGTGCCCGCCCTCGCCGCGGCCGCCGCGGCGCAGCACTCCGCCGCCGTCCGCCTCGCCCAGTGCGTCGAACGGGCGTACGCGGACGCGGAGGCGGGCGTCCGGAGTGACCTGGCCGCCGGAGCGGTCCTGGCCGGGGACGCGCTCGCCCGGTGGCGCGGCTACCCCTGGCACAGCGGTCCCCGCGAACTCCTCGAGGCCTGCGCCGACAGCCTCACGGCCCAGCTCTGCTGCGCCGTCGTCCTGGCCGACGAACGCACCCGGGAGCGCTGGCGGCGCGACCGGTCGGCGGGTGCGGGCCCGCTGCCCGAGATGGCGGCCCGCGCCACCGGTTCGGCCGACCGGATCGGGGTCGCCGTGCGGCGCTGGGCCCGATGCGTCGAGGAGACGGTGGAGGAGGCGGTCGGCCTGCTCGAACGCCCGGGAGCCGTCGACACCGACCATGTGGCGGCCATGCTCGGCGTCGCCCTCGTGGGCGGCAGGCGGTCCCGCACAGCCGGTCACCGGCTCACCGGGGCGGTGGGGGAGGAGGTCGCCGAACTGCTGTGCGAGCGGGGGGAGGTGCTGCTCACCGAGTGCCTGGAGCGCACCCTCGGTGGCGAGTGCGACCGGCGGCTGACGCCCCTCGACGACCTCCATGTGACGCCCGGCGTGCAGGCGCGGCTGATCGCGGCGCTGTCCGTACTGCAGAAGGAGAGGTGAGCGGCGTGACCGAGGCAGGCGAGCGCCCCGGGCGCACTGACGGCTCCGGGGGTTCCGAGTGCTCCGACGGGGCTGCGCTTCTCGGTGCCCCGGGCGGTCCCGGCGGCCCCCGCGGCTCCGGTGGCTTCCGCTGCTCCGGCGCAGGTACGGGGCAGGGGCGGCCGGAGCTCCCCGCCGCGTCGCAACTGCTCGTCATGGCGGAGGCGGAGGGGGCGGCCGCCGTGGAGACCTCCCCTCCGCCCGGGAACGTGCCCGCCGGGAGCGCGCCGGCCGGGAACACGCCGTCCGGGGAGGAGCCGGCCGTGGTGGACGAGCTCGCCGCTCCGGAGAGCGGCCCGTCCTCCGCCGCCTCCGAACCGCCCGGGTCCGGGCGGACCGAACCCGGGGGAGCCCCGCCGTCCGGCACCTCCGGGGACGGGCTGGCCTGGAACGACGGTCTCATCGCCCGGCGCGCCCCGGGGAACGGCGCCCTCCGCTCCTCCCGGCCGTTCGACATCGAGCGGGCGCGGCCCCCGGAGGCCGCCGCCGGACCCGGCGCCTCCGGCCGGGCTCCCGAACGCCGTCCGGGGACCGCCACGACCGTCTCCCACCCGGCGGCCTCCCACCCGGCGGCCTCCCACCCGGCCGGCTTCAGCCGCGCCCTGCGGACCCGGCTGGAGGCGCTGCGCGAACTCGTCGGTCTGTCGGCCGCCCGGCTGGACGCCCGCACGCTCGCCGAGGCCGGGCACGTCCTGGACGAGGCGGTGGCCCGGCACCGGCTCTCCCTCGGCCATACGGTCGTCGCGCTGGCCGGCGCGGGTGGCAGCGGCAAGTCCTCGCTGTTCAACGCCCTGGTGGGGGCACAGGTCTCGGCGGCGGGCGTCCGCCGCCCGACGACCACGGAGACGCTCGCCTGCACCTGGTCCGAGGGGGCGGACGGGCTGCTGGACCGGCTCGGGATCCCGCCCGCGCTACGGCGGCGCGCACCCCGGGACCCGGCGCGGCAGTGGCCCGGTCTGGCGCCCGGGCCGTTCCGCCACCGGCGGGGAGCGCCAGCCACCGCCCCGGACCTGAGCGGGCTCGTCCTGCTCGACCTGCCCGACCACGACTCGTCCGTGCCCGGTCACCGCCGGGAGGTGGACCGTCTGCTGGGGCTGGTCGACGCGGTGGTGTGGGTGGTCGACCCGGAGAAGTACGCGGACGCGGTGCTGCACGAGCGGTACCTGCGTCCGCTCGCGGGCTACGACGAGGTGACGTTCGTCGTGCTGAACCAGGTCGACCGGTTGCCCGGCGAGGCCGCCGAACAGGTGCTCGACGATCTGCGGCGGGTGCTGGACGAGGACGGCCTCGCCCTCGCGGAGCACGGCGAACCGGGCGCGACGGTGCTGGCCGTGTCCGCGCTGACCGGGGAGGGCCTCGACGAACTGCGTGAACAGCTCGCCCGGTTCGTCGCCACCGGAGCGGCGGCCGAACGGCGGCTCGCCGCCGACGTCGACGGAGCGGCCCGCCGGCTCGCGCCGGTCTGCCGCACCGAGGGCCGGACGGGCCTGTCGGCGCGGGCGCGGGCGGAGTTCGAGGACCGGCTGGCCGCGTCCATCGGCGCCGTGGCCGCCGGAGAGGCCGCCGAACGGGAGTGGCTGCGGCTGGCGGCACGCCGGTGCGGCACACCGTGGAGCCAGGTGCGCGGCCGGCGCGAGGCGCGGCGCGGAGGCGGCGGGAGCGGGGCGCGCGGGGTGACGGAGGCGGAGGAGACGGCAGCGGAGCAGACGGAGGACCGCGCCGCCGGGCCGGCGGGGGTGCGGGGGGCGGCGGCACTGCCGCAGGCCCGGGAGGTGCCCGGGGGGCGGGACGTCGCCGGGGCGCCGACGGCCTCGGGGGCGGGAGCCGCGCCGGCGGCCTCCCCGGAGGGATGGGCCGCGAAGGTCATGAGGGCCGCGAGGGCGGGGAAGGCCGTGAAGGCCGCCGGGGCCGCCCGCGCCCCGCGGAACGCGAGCACCGCCGAGCGGGTGGAGGCGGCGGAGACCGCCGGGAGCGGACAGGCCGGCCAGGCCGTACAGGCCGGGGAAGCCGCAAGAGCCACAAGAGCCGCCGGGGCCGGGGAAGCCCGAGAGTTCGGTGAAGCCGGTGAAGCCGGTGAAGCCGAGCAGGCCGTCCGGGCCGGGCGGGGTGGTCGGGACGAGCAGCACCGGCGGGGCGTGCCGGGCGAACGGGGCGCGGAGGCGGCGGCCGCGCGGACCGCGGAGGGTGCCGGGAGGGCGGCCGTGCCGAGCCGGGTGGGCGAGGGCCCGGGTGCCGCGGAGCCCGTCGGCGGCCCGGCGGCCGGCGATCCGGCGGTCGGCGGCCCGGCCTCCGGTGACACGCCGGACGCCCCGGACCGGTCCGGCCCGGGGCCCGAGCCCCGGGCGGCCCGTGCCGTGGTCGAGCAGGCGGTGCGCGTGGTGGCGGCCGAAGCGGCCGGGGGGCTCCCCGGGCCGTGGGCCCACGCGGTGCTGGAGTCCGCCGTAGGGGGCGCACGGGAGCTGTCGGAGGCGCTCGACTCGGCCGCCGCGCGGGTGGCGGCCACCGGTGCTCCCGTCGCGCCCCGCTGGTGGACGTTCGTCTCGCTCCTCCAGTGGCTGCTGCTGGCGGTCCAACTCGCCGCCGGGGCGTGGCTGGTGACAACGGCGACGGGCGGGGTGCCGGGCGGTTGGGCGCCCCCTGCCCTGGTGCTCGGGGGATCGGCCGTCGCGGGGCCGCTGCTGGCGCGGGCCTGCCGGTTCGCGGCGCGTGGTCCGGCGCGGGCCCGCGGACGGCGGACGGAACGGTGGCTGCGCGACGCCGCCGCCGCGTGCGGGCGGTCCCGGATCCTCGAACCCGTGGCCGCGGAGGCGCTGCGGTACCGGGAGGCGCGGGTGCAGCACGCCGTCACGGCGGGAGGCGCCGCCCACCTGTAGCACGGTCCCGCCGGGCTCCCCATCCCCCGTACGGGCAGTCCGTTTCTCCACAACCGGCCGGTAGTCCACAGGGCCGCGCGGAGGACGGCCGGCGCGGTCACGATGGCTCCGTCCGCGTGGCGGGGTGCGGGTGGACCGCGTCCCCTCCTGCGTGGACCGGTGCCGCCGCGGTCCGTGCCGATGCGGGCGCGGGGCACGCGGATCGCGGCGGCGCGGGACCGGTGACGCGGGCCGGTGACACGACTCGCGGCCGGCGAGGCGGGCCGTGACGGAGTGGAAGACAGACGGAGACTCAGGGGGAGACGCCGGGATGAACGAGACCTTGCTGACGGTGACGGGCAACGCCGCCACCCGGGTGGACTGCTGGGAGACGGAGGCCGGCCTGACGGTGGCCCGGTTCCGGCTGGCGACCACGGCGCGTCACTGGGACCGGCAGCGCGGCGCGTGGGCGGACGGGCCGACCAGCTTCTTCACGGTGTGGGCCCGCCGCACGCTGGCGGCGAACGTCGCCGCGTCGGTCACGGTGGGGGAGCCGCTGGTCGTGCGGGGCCGTCTGCGGGTGCGGGAGTCGGAGCACGAAGGCCGGCCGCGGACCTCCGCCGACATCGACGCCCTCACCGTGGGGCACGACCTCGCGCGGGGGACCTCGGCATTCCGCCGGGTGGTGCGCGCCGCTCCGGAACTGACGGCACGCAGGGTGGAGGAGCACCCGGAGCACCGGCCCGGGAGCCGGCGGGGGAGCCGGGCGGAGGACCGGCGGGAGGACCGGCGGGAGGGCGGGACGGAATCGGGACCGACGGAGGGCGCGGCGCGCCGGGAGGCACCCCCGAGAGGCGCCGGACCGCCCGGGCGCCCGGATCTCATGGATCGGCCGGGGGAACAGGAGCAGCAGGAGCAGCCGGAGCGGTGGACGTCCGCCACGGGCCCTGGCGCGGCGGGAAGCCCCGATCCCTGGGCCGCTCCGGCGGCCGGTGCCGATCCCGGGGCGGCGGAGTACGACCGTGGCGCGGCGGGTGGTGTGCTCGCAGGGAGAGACGGAGCGCCCTGAAGGGGCAGTTTCGGCGTGCTTTCCGGAGACTGCCCCGGTGGGGCCGGGAAATCGGGGGTACCTCCTGTGATACCCCCTGATGGGTAAGTAGATTTGTCGATAAAACCAGCTCAGAAACCTGGATTCGTATAACGATTCCGCTTCGGAACGCTTGCTCGATGAGTTCGCCGACCTCCCGGTCGGACTTCCTTCCTAAGATCCCTCTGCGTAGCCACGGGGGTTCAGGGGCTTACAGGTTTGACCGCGAGGCTCATCCAGGGTGGGTCTCGCTCGGAGGGGAAACTTCATGATCTCTGTTCGCAGACGGGGTTCCGCCCGTCTCGCCGCGGCGGTTCTGGCGTCCGGCCTCATCGCCGCGGGCGCGGTTGCCACCGCCGCCCCGGCGGTCGCCGACGACGCCGTTCCGTTCGAGGGCGGCGTGACCGCCACGCTCAACGGCCTGCAGGAGTCCGCGACTGCGGTCATCACGCACAAGGACGGCAAGAAGCAGAAGGTCGGCGCCGGTCTCTTCGGCCTGACCGTCAACGGTGGCGGCAGTCTGCAGACCTACTGCATCGACATCGCCAACCCCACCCAGAGCAAGGCGCAGTACGAGGAGCGGGCCTGGGACCAGACCTCGCTCCACAACAACGCCGACGCCGGCAAGATCCGCTGGATCCTGCAGAACTCCTACCCCCAGGTGAACGACCTCTCCGCGCTGGCCTCCAAGGCCGGGGCGCAGAACCTCACCAAGGAGCTCGCCGCGGCCGGTACGCAGGTCGCCATCTGGCGCTTCTCGGACAAGGCGAACGTCGAGGCCCAGAACCCGGAGGCCGAGAAGCTCGCCGACTACCTGGAGCAGAACGCGCAGAGCCTGGAGGAGCCCAAGGCTTCGCTGAGCCTGACCCCGCCGGCCGTCTCCGGCAAGCCCGGTGACCGCCTCGGCCCCATCGGCGTGCAGACCAACGCCGACAGCGTGACCGTCGAGCCCGGCGCCGCCTCCGCCGACGTCAAGATCGTCGACAAGAACGGCCAGCCGGTCACCAGCGCGTCCAACGGCAGCGAGCTGTTCTTCGACGTCCCGACCGGCACCGAGCCCGGCTCCACGTCGATGAGCGTCAAGGCCACCACCAAGGTCGAGGTCGGCCGGGCCTTCGCCAGCAAGAGCAAGAGCCAGACCCAGATCCTCGCCGGCTCCAGCGAGTCCACCGTGACGGCCACGGCCACCGCGGAGTGGGCCAAGGCCGGCCCGATCCCGGCCGTCTCCGCCAAGGAGAACTGCGCCAAGGGCGGCGTGGACATCACCGCCACCAACGAGGGTGACGAGCCGTTCACCTTCGACCTCGCCGGCGAGAGCCACAGCGTCGAGGCGGGCAAGTCCGAGACCATCACCATCCCGGTGAAGGAGGACCAGGCCTACAAGTTCACGATCAAGGGCCCGAACGGCTTCGAGAAGACCTTCGAGGGCGTCCTGGACTGCGAGACCACCGGCACCGAGAACGGCCCGGTGCCGTCCTCCGAGCCCAGCCCGGCCACGGCCGGTGGCTCCGGTGACGAGGTCGGCGGCGACACCCCCGCCGAGACCCCCGGTGGCGACCTCGCCGAGACCGGTGGCAGCAGCGCCACCCCGATGATCGCGGGCGTTGCCCTGGCGCTGGTCCTGGCCGGTGGCGCGACCGTCTTCTTCCTCCGCAAGAAGAAGGCCGTCGCGGGCGAGTGACCACGGTCACGGCGGCCCCCGGGCCGCGGCGCCGCTGACACCGGACGCACCGGTGGCGGCCGCCATGCCCCGCACGAGGGCAGGTGACACACGCGTGCGAGAAGCCGGATCCCTCCCGAGGGGTCCGGCTTCTCGCATGTGCGGGCGGGGGCAGCCGCGGGTGGCCGCGCGGCCCGGGGAGCGGCCCGGACGGCGGCGCGGCGCGGGCAACGGGTTTCCGGTCGGCAGCGGCCGTACGGCAAGATGGGGGCACCCACCCACTCATCGATTGCCGGACGGTTTCTCTTGGCTGAGTTCATCTACACCATGCGCAAGACGCGCAAGGCGCACGGCGACAAGGTGATCCTCGACGACGTCACGCTGAGCTTCCTGCCCGGCGCGAAGATCGGCGTCGTCGGCCCGAACGGCGCCGGCAAGTCCACCGTGCTCAAGATCATGGCGGGTCTGGAGCAGCCGTCCAACGGTGACGCCTTCCTCACCCCCGGCTACTCCGTGGGCATGCTCCTCCAGGAGCCCCCGCTGGACGAGACCAAGACCGTGCTGGAGAACGTCCAGGACGGCGTGCGCGAGACGATCGACCAGCTCCAGCGGTTCAACGAGATCGCCGAGCAGATGGCGACCGACTACTCCGACGCGCTGCTGGAGGAGATGGGCAAGCTCCAGGAGAAGCTCGACCACGCGAACGCCTGGGAGCTGGACAGCCAGCTCGAACAGGCCATGGACGCCCTCGGCTGCCCGCCCGGCGACTGGCCCGTCACCACCCTCTCCGGTGGTGAGCGCCGCCGCGTCGCCCTGTGCAAGCTCCTGCTGGAGGCCCCCGACCTGCTCCTCCTCGACGAGCCCACCAACCACCTGGACGCCGAGTCCGTGCAGTGGCTGGAGCAGCACCTCGCGAAGTACAAGGGCACCGTCGTCGCCGTCACCCACGACCGGTACTTCCTGGACAACGTCGCCCAGTGGATCCTGGAGCTCGACCGCGGCCGCGCCATCGCCTACGAGGGCAACTACTCCACCTACCTCGACAAGAAGGCCGCCCGCCTCAAGGTCGAGGGCCAGAAGGACGCCAAGCGCGCCAAGCGGCTCAAGGACGAGCTGGAGTGGGTGCGGTCCAACGCAAAGGGCCGGCAGGCCAAGTCCAAGGCGCGCCTCACCCGTTACGAGGAGATGGCCGCCGAGGCCGAGAAGACCCGGAAGCTGGACTTCGAGGAGATCCAGATCCCGCCGGGCCCGCGCCTGGGCAACGTCGTGGTGGAAGTGGAGAAGCTGGGCAAGGCGTTCGGCGACAAGGTCCTCATCGAAGACCTCTCCTTCACCCTGCCGCGGAACGGCATCGTCGGCGTGATCGGCCCGAACGGCGCCGGCAAGACCACCCTGTTCAAGATGATCCAGGGGCTGGAGACGCCCGACAGCGGCACCATCAAGGTCGGCGAGACGGTCCGGATCTCCTACGTGGACCAGACCCGCGCCAACATCGACCCGAAGAAGACGCTGTGGGCCGTCGTCTCCGACGAGCTGGACTACATCAACGTCGGCCAGGTCGAGATGCCCTCGCGGGCCTACGTCTCGGCCTTCGGCTTCAAGGGGCCGGACCAGCAGAAGCCGGCCGGGGTCCTCTCCGGCGGTGAGCGCAACCGCCTCAACCTGGCGCTCACCCTCAAGCAGGGCGGCAACCTGCTCCTCCTCGACGAGCCGACCAACGACCTCGACGTGGAGACGCTCTCCTCGCTGGAGAACGCGCTGCTGGAGTTCCCCGGCTGCGCCGTGGTCGTCTCCCACGACCGCTGGTTCCTGGACCGCGTGGCCACGCACATCCTGGCCTACGAGGGCCAGTCGAAGTGGTTCTGGTTCGAGGGCAACTTCGAGTCCTACGAGAAGAACAAGATCGAGCGGCTCGGCCCGGACGCCGCCCGCCCGCACCGCGCGACGCACAAGAAGCTGACCCGGGGCTGAGCGTGCGACACGTCTACCCCTGCCCCCTGCGCTGGTCGGACATGGACGCCTTCGGCCACGTCAACAACGTGGTCTTCCTCCGCTATCTGGAGGAGGCGCGGATCGACTTCATGTTCCGGCTGGCGCCGGGGGGCCGGCCGGCGGAGGACGGGCACCGCGCCCCGTCCTTCGCCGAGGGCTCGGTGGTCGCCCGGCACGAGATCGACTACCTGCGGCCCCTGCTCCACCGCCATGAGCCGGTCACCGTCGAGACCTGGGTGACCAAGATCGGCGCCGCCTCGCTGACCGTCGCCTACGAGGTGAAGGACGCCGCGCAGGTGTACGCGCGGGCCGCCACCGTCGTCGTCCCCTACGACCTCGCCGCGGGCCGGCCACGCCGGCTCACCGCCGAGGAGCGTTCCTTCCTGGAGCGGTACACGGACGACTCCGCCGGGGGCCCCGAGCCGCGGGCCGCCGGCGCGTCCCGGCCCCGCCCCGCCGGGGAGGCCGCCGCTCCATGACGGCGCTGCGCCTCGCCGACCGGAGGGAGACGGCGGACCTCGCCGCCTTCCTGACCCGGCTGCTCCACTACGACCGGGCCGCCTCCGTCCGCCTCCAGGCCGGCGGCGGCGTGCTCGCCGTCTTCGGCCGCCCGGCCCCCTTCGAGGTGCTGGCCGTACGCACGGCCCGGCTCGCCGGGGAAGCGGCGGATGCCGCCCCCGCCCCGTCCCGGGCCCCCGGGCTGGATCTGACCGTCTCCGCCGGGCAGCTGGCGGACGCGCTCGACGCGGCGGCGCGCGCCGGAGACGGCGCCGCCGGGGCGTGCGAGGCGGCGCTCCCCGCCGGGGTGACCGGCCCGCCGTGGGCCGGGGTGCTGCCCCCGCGCGGGGGCTGGCGGCCGCTTCCGGGCCTGCCGGGCCCGGCGGAGATCCACGCGGCGCTCTCCGCCGCCGTCGCCGAGTTCCGGGCCCGGGACACGGCGCTGCCCGAGGAGCGCCGCACCCGCGCCGAGCGGGACCGGATCGGGCGCGAGATCTGGTCCCGGCCGCTCGGCACCACCGGCCTCCCGCTCCGGGCCGCGCACGCGGCGCAGTCCCTCGGCTTCCTCCGGCCCCCCGCGCCGCGCCGTGCCACCGAGCCCGTCCCCGCCGTCCGCGGCGTCCCCGGCGTCCGGGGCGTCCGGGGTGGGGCGGCGGGCGCCGCGGGGGCGCACACGGCCGTGACCGTCCCGCCCGCGCCCACCGTCCCCGACCCCGCCCCGGCCCTGCTCGGCTCGGGCGGCTGGCTCCGGCTCCGTACGGCATACGGCTCGATCGCCGTCCGGAACGCCGGCCTGCCGGGTCTCTCCGTCACCCCCGCCTGATCGCCGGCCCGCCGCGGGGCTCCCGAATGGCGGGAGTGGCGGGGGCGGGGAGGGCCCTGCGGCGCCGGGCCGGCCCCGCCCGCGCCATGCTTCCCCGTCGCCCGTCGCCCGTCGCCCGTCGCCCGTCGCCCGTCGCCCGTCGCCCGTCGCCCGTCGCCCCGTCGGCGGTTCCGGCGGTGGCCGGGCCGCGACCGACCTCGGAGCCGGGGTCACGAACCGGGGTGGGTCTGGCCCCACCCCGGCCGGGGGTGCACGGGGAGTGCCCGGCCCCGCCCGGTGCCCGCAGAATCAGGGCATGACGGAGAACGGGGAACGGCGGGAGAAGCGCGGCCCGCGCCGGTGGCCGGGCGAGCGCGGGCTGCGGGCGATGGGACGGGGGGCCGCGGAGCTGCACGAGGCGGCCGACGCGGCGCTGGCCGCCGTCATGGCGGCGGCCGCGATGGTGCTCACCTTCGGGCTCGGGATGGTCTTCACCTGGCCACCGGCCGTGGAGCGGCTGCGCCGGGTGGCCGACGCCGAGCGGCGCCGGCTCGGGGAGCGCACCGGAGTCCCGGTGGAGCGGCCGTACGCCCCGCTGCCCCCGGCCGGGGAGGCCGAGGACGGCGACCGGCCGGCGGACGAGGTCGGATCCGGACAACGCCCGCCCGCCCACCGGCGCGGCTGCGTGACGTCCGGCCGGCTGCACGGGCCCCGCTACCGGGCGATGGAACGCAAACTCCAGCGCTACATCACCGACCCCGCGACCTGGCGTGATTTCGTCTGGGCGGCGGTGAGCCCGGTGCTCGCGGTGGTGGCCGCGGTGCCCCTGGCCGCCGTCTGCTACGCCGTCTTCGGGCTGCTGCTGCCCGCGCTGACGGGTCAACCGCCGCACTCCTGGACCGGTTCCTGGCCCACTTCGCCGCTGGAGGCCGTGCCCACCGGGCTCGCCGTGATCGGGCTCGGCCTGGCCACGGCCCCGGCCGCCCTGCGGGTCCGGGACGAGGTCTCGGCCTTCCTGCTCCGGCCCACGGCCAGGGACCGTCTCTCCCTCCGCGTCCGGCAGCTCGCCGAGACCCGCAGCGACGCGGTCGACGCGCAGGCCGCCGAGTTGCGGCGGATCGAACGGGACCTCCACGACGGGGTGCAGGCCCGGCTGATCGCCGTCGGGCTCAACCTCGGGGCGATCGAACAGCTCGTCGAGGACGACCCGGCCGCCGCCAGGGCGGTGGCCGCCCAGGCCCGTGAGTCCTCCGAACGGGCCCTCGCCGAACTCCGCGGCCTGGTGCGCGGCATCCACCCACCGGTCCTGGCCGAGCGCGGACTGGTGGACGCGGTGCGGGCGGTGGCCGTCGACAGCCCGCTGGAGACCGAGGTCAGCTCCGAACTGACGGGCGAGCCGCCCGCCGCCCTCCGCTCCGCCGTCTACTTCGCCGTGTCCGAGCTGCTGACCAACGCGGCCCGCCACTCCGACGCCCGGCGGGCCTGGATCGATCTGCACTCGGTCGAACGCGGCACGCCCCGCGAGGCGCTGCGCGTCACGGTCACCGACGACGGGCAGGGCGGCGCGCACCTCACCGAAGGGGGAGGGCTGCGCGGCGTCGAACGCCGGCTCGCTACGTTTGACGGCGTTCTCGCCCTGAGCAGCCCGGCGGGCGGACCCACCCTGCTGACCCTGGAGATACCGTGCGCGTTGTCCTCGCCGAGGACCTCTTCCTGCTGAGAGAGGGTCTGACCCGGCTGCTGGAGGCCCATGGCTTCGAGATCGCCGCAGCCGTGGCCAGTGGCCCGGAACTGGCCCGGGCGCTGCGCGAGGAGCGGCCCGACGTGGCGGTGGTGGACGTCCGGCTGCCTCCCACGCAAACCGACGAAGGGCTCCAGGTCTCCCTGGAGGCGCGCCGGGAGCGGCCCGGGCTGCCGGTCCTCGTCCTCTCCCAGCACATCGTCCAGCTCTACGCCCGGGAACTGCTGGCCGACGGGCGGGGCGGCGTCGGCTATCTGCTGAAGGACCGGGTGTTCAACTCCGGGCAGTTCCTGGACGCGGTGCGCCGCGTGGCCGGCGGCGGCACGGCGATGGACCCGGAGGTGATCGCCAAACTGCTGGCCAGCAACGCCCGCGACGCGCCGCTGGCCCGCCTCACCCCGCGCGAGCAGGAGGTGCTGGAACTGATGGCGGAGGGCCGGTCGAACGCGGCCATCTCCCGGGAACTGGTACTCAGCGAGGGCGCCGTCTCGAAGTACACCACCAGCATCTTCGCCAAGCTGGACCTCGCGCCCTCGGAGGACGACAACCGTCGGGTGCGGGCGGTGCTGGCCTACCTCAGCGGCACGCGGGACCGCTGAGACCGGGGCGGGGCGGGGCGGCGAAAGCGGCGAACCGCGCGGGACGGCGCGGCCACGGGGGCCGGCGGGGGACGCTGCGCCGACGGAGGCGGACGGAACCGGGAACCGGGCCGCACTCACCCGCGCGGTGCCCGCCCGCCGCGCCCCGGCCGGCCCTCTCCGGCCCTCTCCGGTCCTCAGCCCTCGCTGTTGATCAGCGTCCCGGCGGCGTAGGTGAGGTACTTCCAGAGCTGCTCCTCGTGCTCGGCGGAGAGCTCCAACTCGTCGACCGCCACGCGCATATGGCGCAGCCAGGCGTCATGTGCCGCGCGGTCGACGGTGAACGGCGCGTGCCGCATCCGCAGCCGGGGGTGGCCGCGGGTCTCGCTGTAGGTGGTCGGGCCGCCCCAGTACTGCATCAGGAAGAGGGCGAACCGGTCCTCGGCCGGGCCGAGGTCCTCCTCCGGGTACATGGGCCGCAGCAACGGGTCCTCGGCGACCCCCTGGTAGAAGCGGTGCACCAGCTTCCGGAAGGTCGGCTCGCCACCGACCTGCTCGTAGAAGGTCTGCTCCTGAAGCGTGCCGCGCGGAATCCTCATCACCCCTCCATGCTCTCAAACCGTCCGGGGAAGCGCCGCGCCCTCCGCGCTCCGCGGGCGCCCCCGGGGCGGGCGGCCGGCCCGGGGCGGCAGCGGGCCGCCGCCTCCGCCGCCCCCACCGCCTCCGGCCCGGCAGGTGAGCGGTACGGCGGCCGGCACCGCCCCGGCCCGTCAGCCGCGGAGCACCGTGATCGTGGTCCAGGCTCCGACGTGTACCCGGTCGCCCGGTTGCAGCGGCACCGGGACATACGGCTCGATGGGCTCCTCGGCACCGTTGACGGTGGTGCCGTTGGTGGAGTTCTGGTCGACGACCGTCCAGCCGCCCTCGGGGAGCCGCACCAGCATCGCGTGCCGGTGCGAGACGCCCGGGTCCTCAGGGGCGAGGGAGAGGTCGATGTCCGGTGCCTCGCCGGTGCTGTTCCGCCGCCGCCCGATCGTGATCTGCTCGCCGCTGAGCGGGAGCCGCTGCTCGGGGGAGTGGTCGGGGAGGCTGAGCTGGGCTGCCTCCGGGCCGCTGCGGCTGAGCATCGCCGTGAAGTACGCCGCGTCGGGCGCGACGACGGCGACCCACTCCTCGTCGGTGCCGGCTCCGGGTCCGGCCGGGGAGCTCTCCTGGGAGGACGGCGGGCCGGCGGGCGCGGGGGAGCCGTACCCCTGGGCGCCCCCGTACCCGGGGCCCACCGGGTACCCGGGGTCCTCGCCGTAGCCGTTCCCGTAACCGCTCCCGCTCCCCTGGTCAGGGACGGGGCCGGGGCCGGTCCCCGGGGCGGGGCCGTCGCCGAAGCCGGGCCGGTCGCCGAACGGAGAGGGCGGGGCCTGCGGGGACGGCTGCCGCTGGGCCGGGGGCGTGGCGCCGGGGCCGGGCGGCGCCAGGGGCCAGTCGTCCTCGGCGGGGCGCCGGGGCGGCGCGGGCGGTGGGAACCCGGCGGGCGGCCCGGCGTCCCGGGGCGGGGCGGAGGACGACTGCTGCGGCGCGGGCGGCGCCTGCTCCGCCCCGGTCCGCTGCGGGAAGGGGCCGGGGTCCCCGCCCCGCGGCTCCCCGGGGGCGGCGGGCTGCTGCGGCGGTCCGCCCGGGTAGCCGTACCCCGGGGGCTGCTGCTGGGGCGGCCGGGCCTGGTACTGCGGCTGCTGGAACGCGGGCGGCAGCAGACTGTGGCCGGGCGGCGGCGAGGACGGCGCGCCGCTCTCGGCCGCGGTGTCCGGGGCGGAGAACCGGTGGCCGCACTCGGTGCAGAAGGAGGAGCCGGGTTCACGCGGGCGCCGGCAGCGCGGGCAGGCCTCGGGCTGCCCGGCCGGCACCGCCTGGCCGGGCTGGCCGGGCTGGCCGGGTTGACCGGGCTGGCCGGGCTGGCCGGGCTGACCCGGGGGCGGGATCTGACCGGGCTGGGGGAACGGGCCGGGCCCGCCGTGGTGGCCCGCCTGCCCCGGGTATCCGGGCGGACCGCCCGGCGCGGAGCCGCCGTACGGCCCGGGGGCGGGCGGCGGACCGGGCGCGTTCCGCGCCGGCGGAGCGGGGAAGCCGTAGCCACCGGGAGGGCCGTGGTCCTCGGGGCCGGCCCTCCCGGGGCCGGGTGCCTGAGGCGGCCCGGGGGGACCGGGCGGAGGGGGCGGAGGGGGCGGCGGGGCGGCTCCCGCGGGCGCCGCGGCTCCGGGCATGAGCAGCCCGCAGACCTCACACCAGTTGTCGGATCCCGACTGATGACCGTTCGGGCAGGTCGGCATGTCGGCGTTTCCCCCTTTCACCCGGGCCTCAGGGCCCGCGAGGTGTGGCATCCCGGATCCGCCCCCGGGGTGGGGCGCGGCCGGGCGTCGGTTTCCGCAGCTTCGCTTCCAGCCGCACAGTACCGGGCGGCGCGGACACCGTGGGCCCCGCTGCGGCGGATCTCTCACGCTCCGGGACGGCGCCGCGGGCCCTGGACACCCGGTGCCGCGGAGGGGTCCCGGCCACCGGGCAGGGGCCTCCGGAGTCCGGACGGCACGGGGGCGGCACGGGGACGGCGAGGGGAGAGCGGCGGTACGGCGGTGGCAGGAGAGCGGGACGGCCGCGGTTCACGGCGGTCCCCGTGGCCCTGCCCCACGGGCCGCCGGTCCCGGGCCCGTTGCCCCGCCGGACCTCGGCGGCGACCGAGCCGGGACGGAGCCGGGACGGAGCCGGGACTGAGCCGGGACTGAGGCGGACAGGGGTGGTGCAGAGGTGGGACGGAGGCCCGGGGAGCGGTCGCCGGTGCCGCGGTCCCGTCCCAACCCGTCCCAACCCGTCCCGGCACGGGCAGGGTCCCCGCCGGCCGCTCGCGCCGGCCGTCCGTGTCAACGGCCGTCAGCCGGCGGGGCCGTGTCTCACCCGGCCGCGACGGCCGGGGGCGGGACGGGGAGGAGGGCCACCGTCACGTTGTCGTGCCCGCCGCCGTCCAGCGCGTACCCGACCAGGGCCCGGGCCGCGGGCAGCGGGCGGGCACGCGCGTCCGCGGGCACCGCCACCGCCATCTCGGCCGCGGTCTCCGCGTAGTTCCACAAGCCGTCGGTGCAGACCACCACGGTCCCCGGGCCCTCCGGGGTGAAGGACGCGGTGTGCGGGGCGAGTTCGTAGGCGTCCGCGCCCAGCCAGCCGGTGATCGCGTGGGCGCGCGGGTCCGCGTGCGCCTCGGCCTCCGTGAGCAGTCCGCCGGCGACCATCTGGGCCGCCCACGAGTCGTCCTCGGTGAGCCGGGCCGGGGCTCCCCGGTCGTCGGGCACCCAGTAGACCCGGCTGTCCCCGATCCAGCCGACGGTGACGGCCGGGCCCGCGACGAGGGCGCTGACGATGGTGCAGGCCGGGGCGTTGCGGTACGGGCCGGAGTCACCGTAGCGGTGGGCCGCCGGGTCCACCCCGGCCAGCGCGGTGACGGCCGCGCCGGCCGCGGTGAGGGCGTCCCGCACCGCCTGCTCCGCCGGTGTGCCCGCGGGCAGGGCGGCGGCGAGCGACCGCCGGGCGGTCTCCGCGGCGGCGGCGGAGGCCTCGTCCGGGCGGGTGGCGGAGGACACGCCGTCGCAGACGACGGCCGCCACCGCCGGTGTCCCGTCCGGCAGTTCCGCCGCGCAGAGCGCGAAGGCGTCCTCGTTGCGCTGGTGGCGCAGGCCGCGGTCGCTCACCGCGGCGGCTCCGGTCCCACCGGGGGCCGTGGCCCCGCCGGAACCGGCGGGCTGCCCCGGGGGTACGGCGATCTCGCCCTCCTGGTGGTCGCGTTCGCGGGGCTGCGCGTGCCCGCAGTGTTCGCAGCGGCCGTCCCGGGCGACCGGCCCGCGGCGGCAGGCCACACAGACGGCCGCGTCGCCGTCGGCCCCGCCGGGTGACTCGGCCCCACCGGGTGACTCGGCTCCGGCGGGAGCCGGCCCCTGTGCGGCTGCGGGGGACGCGCCGCTCGCACCAGGGGTGCCGCCGGCCGGGTCCGTACCGGGGGCGGGGACCGCGGGGCCGGGGGGCCCGCCCGCGGGGGGTGCCGCGGGGTCGTCGTCCGCCCGGCCTGCCGGGGAAACGTCGCCCGACTGGGCCGGGACCGGGGCCGGGCCCGTTCCGGGCTCGCCGGACGGCGCGGCCCCGGGCCCGGGGGGTGCGTCGGGGAGCGGCCCGGCGGGTGCCGCGGGTGTTGCGGGTGCTGAGGGCGGGGCCTCGTCGCCGTACGCGTCCCGCGGGTCCGCGGGGCCGGACAACCGTTCCGCCGGACCGCCGCCGGGTACGCCGGAGGACCCGCCGCCGTCCGCGGCGCCGGGGAGCCCGGGGTGCCCGGGGAGCCCGGGGTGCGCCGGGTCCCCCGGGGACGGACGGTCGTCCGCCGGGGCCGGGTGGGGCGGAGCGGGCGAGGGGTCGTTCGGTTCCATGAGGCTCCGTACCGAGAGGGCGAGAGTGGGCTGGTCCGCGGGGGGCGACGACGGCCCGGTGGGGAACGGGGAGGGGAACGGCGGGAGGCCCGGCCCCGGGGCGGGACCGGCGGGCTCCACCCCCGTCCCGGCCTCTGGGAAGGGGCGTGTCCCGGCGGCCGGTGTCCCCGTGCCGCCTCCCGCCGCCGGGGTGGTGTGGGTGGCGCCCGGGTGGTGCGGGCCCTGCTGCGCGCCGGGTACGGGAGGCGCCCCGCCGTCGGTACCCCGCCCCGCGCTGCGCCCGCCCAGCAGCACGGGACCACTGGCCGGTGGCGCGGGAGGCGTCGGCGGTCCCGGAACCGGCGGGGGTGGGGGTGGCCGTCCCGGAACCGGTGGGGGCGGAAGTGGCGGTCCCATGACCGGTGGGGGTGAAGGCGACGGTCCCGGAACTGATGAAGGCGGAACCGGTGGAGGCGGAGACGGCGGTCCCGCGGCCGGTGGGAGCGGAGGCGAGCCGGGCCGGACGGCGGGAGACGAGGCGGCATCCGCCGGGTGCTCCCCGGGCCCGTGCCGCCCGCTCCCGTACTCGGGGCGGCCGCGACCGCCGGAAGAGGCCCGGCCCGCAGGGTGCACCCCGGTTCCGTGCTCCCCGGTTCCGTGTTCTCCGGCTCCGTGCTCCCCGCCGTGTTCTCCGGCCCCGTGCTCCCGGTGTCCGTCGCCGGGGTGGCCGTGACCACCGTGGCCCGCCGCGCCGTGCCCGGCTCCGGGCCCGTATCCGTACCCCTGCCCGGGCCGGTCCGCGTGCGGGTGCCGGTCGCCGGGGTGCGGGGTGGATCCGTTCATTCGGCCGGCCTCCGGGGGCCCGGCGTCAGCGCCTCGGCCGCCGCCTGCTGGTACCGCAGCACCGCGCGCTCCGCGGCGCGCAGATCGCACGGCGCGCTCCACAGCAGCCGGCGGGCCGCGTCGTACCGCTCGGTCAGCAGCGGGTCAGCGGTCACGCCATGCCGGGTGAGCCGCGCCTTGCAGCCGTCGAGCCGGCCGCGCAGCTCCGCCCGGACGGCGAGGGGCGCGGTCACCGCCGTCAGCGACTCGCGTGCCCGCTCCAGCTCCTCCTCGGCGCGCTGTTCGAGGCTGTCCAGCAGGGGTGAGAGGCGGTGCCACTGGCCGTGGCGGCGGTATCCGGCGGCGGCGGTGAGCTGCTCCTGGAGGGCCGTCGGCGGGCCGCTGACGGCGGGCACCTCCGAGGCGGCGATCTTGGCGAGCACTTCGCCGCGCGCGGTCCGGGCCTCGGTGAGGGTGCGGTCGGCGCGGGAGAGGACGTCCCGCAACCGGTGGAGCCGCTGCTCCGCGTCCTGCCGTACGTCGAGCACGGCCTCGATCTCGCGCCGGACGTCCTCCAGGGCGCGGGCCTCCCGGTCGTAGCGGGTGGTGTCGGGCCGGCCGCCGCCGGGGGCCGAACTGCCGCCCGTGGGCGTCCAGTAGGCGAGGGGGTCGGAGACCACCTCGGCGCGGAGCGCGGTCAGTTCGCCGGTGATCCGCTCCAGGCGGTCGCCCGCGGGATGCTCCCCGGGGCGTACGCCGACGGAGCGGGCGAGGGAGCGCGTGCGCCGGAGTTCGGCGGCGAGCATGTCGATCCGGGCCGGCAGCGCCGACCAGACCGCCTCGGCGGCCACGACCACGTCCAGCGCCCGCGCGTAGTCGGCGTTCAGCCGTTCGACGGCGGCTCGGAGCGTCATCCGTTCACCGGCCGGGGACGCGCCGCCCGCGTCCTCCGGAGGCGCCCCGTCCGGCTCCTGGGGTTCCGGTGAGTCCGTCCCCTCCTGGCCCCGGTCCGGCACGTACGGCGGCACGAGGACGGCCGGGCCGCGCAACAGCGCGGTCAGCTCGGCCAGTTCGCCGGGGCCGGGGCGGAGCCGGCGTTCACGCAGGTGCCGGGCGCGGGCGAGGGTGGCCGTGCAGGCGTCGAAACAGGTCCACAGCCGGCCGATGACCTCCTCGGTGACCGCCCAGCGGCTCTTGGTGACACCGGTCAGTCCGGCGCCCTCCAGCAGCCGGCGGCCCGCGTGGTCCTGGAGGGCGAGCAGCGAGGTCTCGATCGCCTCGTGCTCCGCGTGCAGCCGTGCCAGCGCGCGGTCCGCCTCGTCGGCGTCCAGGACCGGACTCCGAGGCTCGTCCGTGGAGCCGGGGCTGGATCCCGGGTCCCCCATCGATCACCTCTCCCGTGTGCGGGGACGCCGCCGTGGCGCCGCCCGTCGCCGATCACCTTCGCAGTGCGCTGTCATACTCCCCGGTCCTGCCGCCCTTACGCGCCCCGCCGTGCCGATCCTGCCAGGCGCGCGCCGTTTCGCGGTGGTGCGCGCCGCGACGCGTCCCGCGTTGCGCGGCGTCGTGGCCCCCAGCAGGGCCCCACCGCGTGTTCCGGCACCGCGGGCCGGTGCCGGAACGAGCAGGTGGGGCCGGGGGCGCGGCGGGCCGGGCGGCCCTGGGGGAGGTCCGGAGCAGGGGGCACCCGTCGATCGGCTGTGCGGAGGCGGGCTGACGGCACGGCTGCCGCGCCGGTCCCGGCCTTCGCCCCCGCGGGCTTCCCGCAGTCCCCGCGGGCTTCCCGCAGTCCCCGCGGGCTTCCCGCAGTCCCCGCGGTCCCCCGCAGTCCCCGCAGTCCCCGCGGTCACCCCGCGGCCGGTGCGAAGTGGGCGCGCAGCCGGGCGTGGGCGGCGGGGGGCGCGGCGAGGTGGTCGAGTCCCAGCAGGGCGGCACCGAGCACCGGGGGAGCGGTCACCACCCGGGGCACCGCCTTGGGCGCCCGCTCGGCGAGCAGCTCGGTGACCCGGTCGTGCAGCACCGGGTGGCGGGCCGCGAGCACCCCGCCGCCCAGCACCACGGTTGTCTCCTCGGCGAGCAGACCGAGCCGCCGCAGCGCGACCACGGCCAGCGTGACGATCTCCTCCGCCTGGCGGTGCACGACCGCGCGGGCCACCGCGTCACCACCGGCGGCCACCGCGAGGAGCACGGGCACCAGTTCGTGCAGGCGCCCCGGGTCGAGCCGGCGCAGATGCAGGGCCTCGACCAGCTCCGCCGTCCCGCCGTGCCCGAAGTGCGCGGGCACCGCGTCCGCCAGGGCGGTCGGCTCACCCCGGCCGTCCTCGGCCCGGACGGCGAACCACAGGGCCTGCTCGGCGAGCCACCGGCCACCGCCCAGGTCCCCGGAGAGCGCGCCGAGCGCGGGGAAGCGCGCCGTGCGGGCGCCCGGGGCCGTCCCGGCGCAGTTGATGCCCGCCCCGCACACCACCGCCACGCCCCGCGGCTCGTCCGTACCGGCGCGGAGGAGGGCGAAGACGTCGTTGGCGACCTCGGTGCTCCGGCCCCAGCCGCGGGCCGCGACGGCCGTCCGCGCCGCGACCTCCTCGACGGGCAGATCGACGTTGGCCAGACAGGCCGAGACGTGCGCCGCCGGTGGCCCGGGGCGGCCCGGCGCGCGCTCGCCGGTTCCGGCCGCCCCTTCTCCGGCCACGGCCGCCGCGAACCCGGCCGCCGTCGCTGTGAACCCGGCCGCCTCCACCGCCCCGGCGACCGCGCGGGCGAGGACGTCCACCGCGGCCTCGACCCCGGTGGCGGGGGGCTGGAAACCGCCGGCCCGGCCGGTACCCAGCACCCGCCCGTCGGCCGTGACCAGGGCGGCGTCGGTCTTGCTGTTCCCGGCGTCGATCGCGAGGACGGCGGCCGGCGGACGGCCCCCCGCCGGCCGGGCCGGGGACGCCTCGTCCCGCGCCACCGGGTCCCGCGGCCCCCGGATCCGCGCCACGGGGTCCCGCGGCCCCCGGTCCCGCGCCGGCGCGCCCTCCCGTGGCTCCCCGGCCCGCGGCGTCCCGCGGCCGGCCGGTCCGTCCGCTCCCGGCCGGCGGGCCCCGCCGCCCGGCCGCGCGGTCACGCCCACGCCAGATGGTCCCGGTTGTGCGCGATCAGCGCGTCCGTCAGCCGCTCGGCCCGGTCGGTCTGACCGATCAGGGGGTGGCCGAGGAGCGCCGTGAACACGCGGTCACGCCCACCCCGCAGCGCCGCGTCCAGCGCCAGCCGCTCGTACGCCGCCACCTGGGCGATCAGACCCGTGTACAGCGGCTCCAGCGGGCGCACCGGGAGCGGGCGGGCGCCGCCGGGACCGACCTGGGCCGGTACCTCGATCACGGCGTCGTCCGGCAGGAACGGCAGCGTGCCCTCGTTGAAGGTGTTGACGACCTGCACCCGGGCGGGGGCCGGTGTGCCGTCCGCGCCGGACCGGTCCGTCCCGCCGCCCGTCACCGCGCCGGGCGCCGCCCTGCGCGGCACGGCCGGGCCGAGCAGGGCGGCCGTGAGCGCGACGGCCGCCTCCGAGTAGTAGGCGCCGCCGCGCCGGGAGAGCAGCTCCGGCTTGTGGTCCAGGGCCGGGTCCGCGTACAGCTCCAGCAGCTCCCGCTCGATCCCGGCCACCTCGGCAGCGCGGGAGGGCTTCTCCCGCTGCTCCCGCACCACCGCGTCGTGCCGGTAGTAGTAGCGCAGGTAGTAGGAGGGGACGGCACCGAGGCGCGCCAGCAGCGCGTGGGGCAGCCCGACGGCGTCCGCCAGGGTCTCGCCGTGTTCCGCGAGCAGCTTCGGCAGCAGGTCCTGGCCCTCGCCGCCGCCCGGCCCCGGCCCGCCGGAAGGGGCCACCCGTACCCCGCGCACCCAGGTCAGATGGTTGAGGCCCACATGGTCCAGGGACACCGCGGCCGGGTCGGTGCCCAGCAGGGCCGCGAACCTCCGTTGCAGGCCGATGGCCACGTTGCACAGCCCCACCGCCCGGTGCCCGGCGGTGAGCAGCGCGCGGGTGACGATGGAGACCGGGTTGGTGAAGTCCACGATCCAGGCGTGCGGGCTGCGCCGCCGTACCCGCTCGGCGATGTCCAGCACCACGGGGACGGTCCGCAGCGCCTTGGCGAGGCCGCCGGCGCCGGTGGTCTCCTGGCCGACGCAGCCGCACTCCAGCGGCCACCGCTCGTCCTCCTGCCGGGCGGCCTGCCCGCCGACGCGGAGCTGGAGCAGCACGGCGTCCGCCCCCTCGACGCCGGCGTCGAGATCACCGGTGAGGGTGATCCGCCCGGGGTGGCCCCGGCGGGCGAAGATCCGGCGGGCCAGGCCGCCGACCAGGGCCAGCCGTTCCCGGTCCGGGTCGACCAGGACCAGTTCGTCCACCGGCAGCGTGTCGCGCAGCCGGGCGAAACCCTCCGCCAGCTCCGGTGTGTAGGTGGATCCTCCGCCGACGACGGCGAGTCGCATGGTCCGTCCCCTCCCCGGCCGGCCGTGGTGCCGGCTCCCGGTGTTGCTGCCCCGCCCGGGTCCGGCGCATCCCCGCTGCCCGGGGCCGGCGCACGCCCGCCGCCCGGGGCCGGGGGCGCCGGGGCAGCAGGGGCCGGCGGCTACTTGGCCAGGTTCGGTGTGTGCTGACTCGGCACCGTGGGCCCGGTGGACTGGTGGGGCAGCGGCGAGGCGCGCTCCGTCTGCGGCGAGGGGCCGGCCAGGGCCGACGGGGGCGCCACGGTGGCCAGCGGGTCGGGACCGGGGTCCTCCGGCTGCCGCTCGGGCTGCCCGCCCACGATCCGGATGCCCGCGTCGTCGAACGCCTGCTTGATCCGCCAGCGCAGTTCCCGCTCCACCCCCAGCCGTTTGCCCGGCATGGTCCTGGCCTGGGTGCGGATCACCACCGAGTCCAGCGTCACCGACTCCAGGCCCAGCACCTCGACCGGGCCCCACAGCCGCTCGCTCCACGGCTCCCCGGCGGCCATCCGTTCCCCGGCCTCGGTGATGGCCCGGCGCGCCTTCTCCAGGTCCTCGTCGGGCCGGAGCTGGACGTCCACCACGGCGGTGGCCCAGCCCTGGCTCTTGTTGCCGATACGTTTGATCTCGCCGTTGCGCACGTACCAGATCTCGCCCTCGTCGCCGCGGAGTTTGGTCACGCGCAGTCCCACCTCGATCACCTCACCGGTGGCCACGCCCGCGTCGATCACGTCCCCGACGCCGTACTGGTCCTCCAGGATCATGAAGACCCCGGAGAGGAAGTCCGTGACGAGGTTGCGCGCGCCGAAGCCCAGCGCGATGCCCGCCACACCCGCGCTGGCCAGCAGCGGCGCCAGATTGATGTTCAGCACGGACAGCACCGTCAGCGCGGCGGTGCCGAGGATCACGAACGAGGTGACGCTGCGCAGCACCGAACCGATCGCCTCGGAGCGCTGGCGCCGCCGCTCGGCGTTGACCAGCAGCCCGCGCAGCGGCAGCCCCTCGGTGGCCCGGGAGCCCCGGTTCATCCGGGCGATGAACTGGGTGATGGTCCGGCGGACGACGGTGCGCAGGGCGAACGCGATGGCGACGATCAGCAGGATGCGCAGGCCGGCGGCGAGCCAGGCGGCCCAGTTCTCCTCCACCCATCCGGCGGCCTGGGAGGCGTTGTCCTGCGCCTCCCGCAGCGTCGGCGCCGCGGGGGAGGCGGCGGCGAGGAACCACGACACAGTGCGAAACCCTCCGTGACGGACCCGGCGGCCGGTGGCGGACGCCCCCGGCCCGCAGACCGGACAGATTTTATCGGGGCGGCGTGACACCCCCCGTCGTTCTCCACGGAGAACTACGCGGAAGGGAGCCGTTTTCGCGGGTCCGGACCGGAGTGTGGTTCACAACACTTCCGCCGCGTTTCCCGGACTGGTGGCGCCATCACCTGCGCTGAGGGGAAACTGTCTGCAGATCGTCCCGGCGCGAGCCACGCGCCGCCGGCGTACAAGGAGGCACCGTGCCGCACGTCCTGGTCCTCAACGCGTCGTACGAGCCGCTCGGCGTCGTACCGCTCCGCCGCGCGCTCGTGCTGGTCCTCAACGGCAAGGCCGTCAGCCTGGAGGACTCCGGCGCCCTGATGCACAGCACGACGCGGGTGATGCCCGCTCCCAGCGTCGTCCGGCTCAAGCGGTTCGTACGGGTGCCCTACCGCGGCCCCGTACCGCTCACCCGGCGGGCGCTCTTCGCCCGGGACGGCGGCCGCTGCGCGTACTGCGGCGCCGCCGCCACCAGCGTCGACCACGTCATCCCGCGCAGCCGGGGCGGCCAGCACTCGTGGGAGAACGTGGTCGCCGCCTGCCGCCGCTGCAACCACGTCAAGGCCGACCGGCACGTCGCCGAGCTGGGCTGGCGCCTGCGCCACCAACCCGCGCCCCCCTCGGGGCTGGCCTGGCGCATCATCGGCACCGGGCACCGGGACCCCCGGTGGTTGCCCTACTTGCAACCCTATGGCGCGGACGACGCCATGGCCCGGATCGACGGCATATCGGCCTAGATCCGGGCTCACTTGTGCCCCGGGGGACCCCGGCCGGGACACGGCAGCGCGAGCGTCGCGGGCCGGGCGGCCCACCGGCCGCCCTGGACGCGGACGCGGCGGGTGCCCCGGTGGGGTACCCGTGCGGACGGATCCCCGGCCGTCCACCGGGAGCCGCTCCGGCCCGGCACCGGCCACGGCCCGCCCCGTGCGCGCCCGGGCCCGGCACCGGGGAAGGCCGGCCCGGCACCCGGGAACGGACGCTTCCGGTCCGGGCGGGGACGGCCGGGCCCGGGGGAGCGGCCGGATCGGGCGCGGACCGGCGCGCGGACCCGGAGCCGTGCGCGCCGGGCGGAGGGACGCGCCCCCGCTCCGCAGGGTGCCCGGGGCCGCCGCGGCCCGGCGACGAGCAGCACCCCGTCCCGGGCCCGAGGGCGCCGCCCTGCCCGGCGCCGGGCGCGCCCCGGAGAGCCGGGGGACGATCCCTAGAGTGGGCGGATGGCGGAACCCCATGAGTTGACGATGCTGGAACAGGCCGCTGCCCTCCGTGCCGGGGAGTTGTCCCCCGTCGAACTGGCCGAGCACTACCTGCGGCGGATCGAGCGCCTGGACGGCTCCGTCGGCGCGTATCTCACCGTCACCGCGGACCGGGCCCTGGCGGACGCCCGCCGCGCCGCCGGCCTGCTCGCGCGCGGTGCCTCCGGCGGCGGGGAAGCGGCGGCCGGGGCGGGGCTCCCGCCGCTGCTCGGCGTCCCGCTGCCGGTCAAGGACCTCGACCCGGTGCCCGGCGTCCGCTGCACCTACGGCTCGGCCGCCTTCGCCGGCCACGTCGTCCCGGAGCGCCCGCCCGGCGGTGAGCCGGCGGTGGTCACGCGGCTCCGCGAGGCGGGCACGGTCCTGCTGGGCAAGACCAACACCCCCGAATTCGGGCTGCCCGCCTACACCGAGAGCCGCGTCGGCCCACCGGCCCGCAGCCCGCACGACCCGTCCCGCGGCGCGGGCGGCTCCAGTGGCGGCGCGGCCGCGGCCGTGGCCGCCGGGCTGGCCCCCGCGGCGCAGGGCAGCGACGGCGGTGGCTCCATCCGTATCCCGGCGAGCTGCTGCGGGCTGGTCGGGATCAAGCCCAGCCGGGGCCGGGTGAGCACGGCGCCCGCCGGTGACGTCTCGGGGCTCCCGACCGCCGGCCCGCTCGCCCGGACCGTACGGGACGCCGCCGCGCTGCTGGACGTGATGGCGGGCCCGGCGCCCGGCGACCCGGTCCCGCTCGCCGCCCCGGACACCTCCTTCCTCCGCTGGTGCGAACGGGCCCCCGGCCGGCTGCGGATCGCCCGCTGGGCCGAGCCGGACGTCCCCGGGGTCACCGTCGAGCCCGAGGTGCTCGCGGTGTACGAGCGGACCTCGGCGCTGCTGGCCGGGCTGGGGCACGAGGTGGTCGACGTGGCGCAGCCGCTGCGCCCCGGCGACCGGGACGCCTTCACCCCCGTCTGGTCGGTGCTCGCCGCGCTGGCGCCGGTCCCCGCGGAGCGGGAGGACGCGCTGCTGCCGCTGACGCGTTGGCTGCGCGAGCGGGGCCGGGCCGCGACCGGGGTGGAGTACGCGCGGGCGCTGAACGCCATGCAGAAGGCCGGCCGGCGGCTCGCGGCGGCGGTCGCCCCCTACGACGCCGTGCTCATGCCCACGCTCGCCCGCCTCCCCGTGCCCGTGGGCGCCCTGCGCGACGACGCGGACCCGGCGGCCGACTTCGCCGCCCAGACCGCCTTCACCCCCTTCACCGCGCCCTGGAACATCGCCGGGCTGCCCGCCGTCTCGCTCCCCGCCGGATGGACGGACGGCGGGCTGCCGGTCGGGATGATGCTCGGCGCCGCCCACGGGGCGGAGGGGCCGCTGCTGGCGCTGGCCGCCCAGGTGGAGGCGGCGGTCGCGCCGGAACTCCGGCCGTGGGGCTGGGGGGCGCGCCCGCGCGTCTGGTGACGCGCGCCCCCGCCGGGACCGCCGTGCCCGCCGGGACCGATGGGGCCCTTGGTGCGGATCGCCCCGGACGGGACGCCAGGGGCGTGGCTTATACGCCCTTACGTCCTGATTCGTTCGTTGCGTCCGCCACGATGCCCCCGGCGGGGCTCGCGATAAATCCGCCGTCGTGACTACCCTTCTCACTTCAAGCTCTGCGCCGAGAACGCCCGCAGACCGCTGAATCAACTACCGGGAGGGGAATGTGACGAGGGTCACGTTCCTCTCGTCCGGAGGCCTGTCCGCGCTCCCGCGGGGTAGGGCTGCTGTGTCGACCGACCCCGACCTACGGAGGCCCAGGTGGCCATTTCCGCTCCGCTTCTCTCCAAACCCGGCGACCCGGCCGTGCAGGTCAACCCGCTGGACCTCGACGGGCTGACCGACATCGAGTCGGGTCTGGACGGCGCCAGTTCCGGCGAGTACCTCGAACCCCCGCTGACCAGCGAACCTCCCCTCCCCGAAGCCACCGCGCTCACCAGCGAACCCGCGTTCGCCACCGAACCTCCCCTGACCAGTGAGCCCACGGCCACCGGCTACCCCGCCCAGTCGGAGTGGTCGGAGGTCTGAGTGAACCGGGCGCGGCTGGCAGCGGTGCACGGAGTCGCGACCTCGTACGCGCCCTCGCCGGGCCGTACGCTCCAGGTTCCCGAGGACACCGTCGTCGCCGTCCTGGCCGCGCTGGGGGTCGACGCCTCGACCCCGCGGACCGTCGAGGCCGCCCTCGAACGGCACCGGCGCGCCGAACGCGAACGCCTCCTCCCGCCCACCGTCGTGGTCCGCGCGGACGGGCCGGCGCACCGCGAGCCGCCGGCCCTGGCCGCCCTCCCCGAGGGCACGGTCCTCCGCGTCACGACCGAGACCGGGGAACGTCTGGCCTGGGAGCCCGCCCGCTCCCCGGCCCCGCCGCCGGGCGCGCACACCCTCCACGCGGAGGCGCCCGGCGGCCGGTCCGGCCGGGCCACGCTGGTCGTCGCGCCCCCGCGGATGCCCGAACCGCCGGGGCGGACCCACGGCTTCCTGGTCCAACTCTACTCCCTGCTCTCGTCCCGCTCCTGGGGCATGGGCGACCTCGGTGACCTCGCCGAACTCGCGGCCTGGTCCGGCCGGGAACTGGGCACCGGGTTCCTCCAGCTCAACCCGCTCCACGCCGCCGTGCCCGGCGGCCCCACGGGCGCCACGGACCCCTCCCCGTACCGCCCCTCCTCCCGCCGCTTCCCCGACCCGGTGCACCTCCGCGTCCCGGACGTGCCCGAGTTCACGCAGCTCGGCCCCGCCGCCCGGGAGCGCGCCGCCGCCCTCGCCGGGCGCGCGGACGCCCTGCGTGACGCGGTGCTCCACCGGGGCGCCCTGATCGACCGCGACGCGGTGTGGCGCCTCAAGCGCGAGGCCCTCGAACTGGTCCGCGCCGTCCCGCTCGGCCCCGGCCGGCGCGCCGCCTACTGCGCCTTCCTCGCCGAGCAGGGGCAGGCCCTCGACGACCACGCCACCTGGTCCGCGTTCGCCGAGGTCCACGGCCCCGACTGGCGGAGCTGGCCCGCCGGCCTCGACGACCCGCGCTCCCCGCGCGCCGCCCGCGCCCGCCGCGAACTCCTCGACCGCGTCGACCTCCACTGCTGGCTGGCCTGGCTCACCGACAGCCAGCTCGCCGCCGCGCAGCGCGCCGCCCTCGACGCCGGAATGCCCGTCGGGCTGGTGCACGACCTGGCCGTGGGCGTCCACCCCTCCGGCGCGGACGTCTGGGCGCGGCAGGAGATCTTCGCCGGCGGCATGTCCACCGGCGCGCCCCCCGACGCCTTCACCCCCCACGGCCAGGACTGGGGGCTGCCGCCCTGGCGCCCCGACGCCCTCGCCCGCACCGGCTACGCCCCGTACCGGGAGCTGCTGCGCGGGCTGCTGCGGCACGCCGGCGCGCTCCGCATCGACCATGTCATGGGGCTCTCCCGGCTCTGGTGGGTCCCCGAGGGCCGCCGCCCCACCGAGGGCACCTACGTCCGCTACGACATCGAGGCCATGCTCGGGGTGCTCGCCCTGGAGGCGCACCGGGCCGGCGCCGTGGTCGTCGGGGAGGACCTGGGCACCGTCGAACCGGGGATGCGGGACGCCCTGGCGGAACGCGGGGTGCTGGGCACGTCCGTGTTCTGGTTCGAACGTGACTACGACGGAGCGGCGGCGGAGACGGCCCCGCCCGCCGAAGGCCCGGACGGCGCGGACGGCGCGGACGCCGCGGACGGCGCGGGCGCCGCGGGCGGTACGGACGGCGGCGAGGGTGCGGCCGGGAAAGGGAGCGGCGCCCCGAACGGCGGGGCCCGCCGGAAGGACACCGGCGGGGACGGCGGCGAACCGCGTACGGCGCCCCCGGAGCCGGCCCGGCCCCGGCCGCTGCCTCCCGGACGCTGGCGCTCCGCCTGCCTGGCCACCGCCACCACCCACGACCTGCCGAGCACGGCCGCCCGGCTGACCGGCGAGCACGTGGAGCTCCGGCACCGGCTGGGGCTGCTCACCCGGCCCCTCGCGGAGGAACAGGCCGAGGAGGCCGCCGAGGTCGCCGAGTGGCTGGACACCCTCACCGGGGCGGGGCTGCTGCCCCGCGGCGCGCGCGACGACGAGGAGGCCGCGGTCCGGGCCGTGCACCGCTTCCTCTGCCGCACCCCGGCCCGCATGGTCGGCGTCTGGCTGCCCGACTGCGTCGGGGACCGCCGCCCGCAGAACCTGCCCGGCACCTCCGACGCGTACCCCAACTGGCGGCTGCCGATCGCCGGTGCCGACGGCCGCCCCGTGACCCTGGAGACCCTGGCCGTCTCGCCCCGGCTGCACGCCCTGATGTCCGACCTCGCCCGCCACCTCCACGCGGCGGGCGGCCCGGCCGGCGGGGCCCCGGCCCGGTCCGTGGGACGGTCCTGAGCCCACCCCGCCCACGCGGCGCCGGCAGGAGTTCGCTACGTTGTCCACCGTGGACTACAAGAACGTGCTGCGTGCCGGTGGCCTCACGGCCGGGGCCACGCTGATGATGCTGCTGATGTCGTCCCCCGCGGCCGCGCTCGTGCGGGACGACGGCGACGACCCGGGCCCCGGCCTGAGCGTCGGCGAGACGCTGGGTCTCTACGTCGGGCTGCCGATCCTGCTCTTCCTCGTCATCGCCGGACTGGTGATGGTGCTGGACAAGTCCCGCAAGCAGGAGAAGCAGCAGGGCTGAGGCCGCCCGCCGTCCCGGCGGGTGGTGCGCCCCCCGGGGCGCCTCGCCGCCGGAGCCGGGCGCGGCCGCTCGCGCGTCCCCCGCTCGCCCCCCGGACCGGTCACCGGCCCGGGGGTTCCGTGTGCCCCCGGCCGCGCTGCGGACGCGGCGGCGGGGAGGGGGGGGGGGGCCGCCCCCCCCCCCCCCCCCCCCCCCGGGGCCCCCCCGCCCCCCCCGGCGGCCCCCCCCCCCCGCGGCGGGGGCGGAGAGGGGCGGGGGGGGGGAAG
>NZ_JAATEN010000023.1 GCF_012034935.1 Streptomyces zingiberis | reverse complement strand
GACACGGGGACCGACCCCACCGGGGACCGGGAACACAAGGTCCCCCCTCTCCGGCGGAAGCCGACCAAGAAGGCCAAGAACAAAGGCCGGCGCGGTGGCCGAACGCGCAGCCCGCAGACGCAGCGCCCTTCGCACGAGCTGGAGCAGTCCGTGGACCAGCTCGTCCAGCAGGTCCGCCCCCACGTCCCCGCCCTGCTCGCACGGGACGGCAACGAGGCCATCACCCGGGTCCAGCTAAGGGAGATCATCCGGCGCGAGGGCCTGACGGGCGGCCGGAACGAGCGACTCGGCCTCGTCCTCCAGCGCCTGCGGAGCGAGCAAAGCACCACGACAGCAAGGAGCACCACCCGATGAAGACCTGCAAGCAGTTCACGGCCCTCCGTGAGGAGTACGAGCGTGAGATCGGCTACCTGAGCGCCCACTCCGAGCGGCATGCCGGCAAGCCGGCAGCGAAGTCCAGCGCCACGACCGCCGCATCGACGAAGGCACGAATGGCCAGGGCGCTCAGCGGCCACGTCGGGCGCTGCCCCGAGTGCGGCTGACAGCGAAGCAGCAGCTCAAACCCCCTATCCGCTACGGGTGGCCCCGCTCCCTGCCGGGCGACCCCCTCTAGGAGGAACCCCTTTGCTCCCTCGTACCCCTCGCTCGTCTCTACCCACAGCCGACGAGGCCAGCGCGTGGGCGGACGTCTTGGTCCACCGACGACTCCTGCACACCGCCGTCCTCGCCCCGACCGGCCAGTGGCTCGTCCAACACACGGCCAACGGGCCCGTCCACGTCCTCGACGATCCAGCCGACATCGTGGAGCTGGCCGCCGCCATCCAGCACGCCATCCGCTCCGCGAGGCCCGAAACCCGATGACGAACCCGAACGAGAACGGCACCGCCCCGGGACCTGCGGCTGACCTCAACTCGGTCTCGGAGCGAGCAAGTTGGGGCGGAAGCGTAGCTTCCGCCAACCCCGCCCCCAAGGGGGACGGGGAGGACCTGCACCGGGGGGCGCAGGTCCAGGAGGCTTCGACCGAGGGTGGATCGAAGCCGGGACAGGAGGAGCAGCCAACCACACGTCGCAACCTCCGTGAGCGCGCTGCCCGCGCTCGTCAGCGTCCGCGTCAGCCGCGCGCCACGAAGCGCCTGCACCAGCCCAACACCCGTTTCAACGAAGAAGAGTTCGCTCTGATCAAGTCCGCCGCCGCCCGGTGCAACCTGTCCGTCGCCGGTTTCCTCGCCCGCGCCGCGCTCGCCGCAGCCCGTGACCTCGACCGCACGAGCGCCGAAATCGCCGACGAACGTGAAGTGATCACGGCGCTGTTCGACAGCCGCCGCAAGCTCGGCTGGGCCGGCAGCAACCTCAACCAGGCAGTCAAGGCACTCAACTCCGGTGCGGACGCCCCCCAGCTCGAAGCGGCCGTCGCCGCCGTACGGCGGGCCGCCGACACCGCGCACGAAGCCGCCACACGGCTGATCGAGCACCACAGCTCATGATCCCCAGCGTCAACAACACAGGATCACGGACCATCGGTCTCCTCACATACCTCTACGAGACCGGCAAGTACGAGGACCACACCGACCCCCACCTCGTGGCCTCCTTTGACGGCATGTCCCCGGACCCCGGCCGCGACCCGAACGCCACGCTCAAGGACCTCCAGCAGCTCCTGGACCAGCCAGTGATGGCCCTCCCGGAGCACAAGCGGCCGGCCAAGCACGTCTGGCACACCTCCGTACGCGCGACCGCGGACGACCGGATCCTGTCCGACGAGGAGTGGGGTGAGATCGCCCGCCGGATCGTGGCCGCCACCGGCATCGACCCCGGCGGCGGCCAGCCCGGCTGCCGCTGGGCCGCCGTACGCCACGCCGACGACCACATCCACATCGTCGCCACCCTGGTGTGCGAGGACGGCAGCCGGCCTGACGACTTCCGCTCCGGCAAGCGCGCTCAGGCCGAATGCCGTCTCATCGAGAAGGAACTCGGCCTCCACCAAGTCGCCCCCGGCGACGGCACCGCCGCCCAGCGGCCCACCAGCGCCGAACGCCACAAAGCCGAGCGCCAGGGCCGCGAGCGCACCGCACGGGAAGAGCTGCGCGAGACCGTGCGCCGCGCGGTGGCCGGCGCGACCAGCGAGGAGGAGTTCTTCGACCGACTAGCCGCCGCCGGTCTGCTGATCCGCAAGCGGCACGCCCCATCCGGGGACCTGCTCGGGTACAAGGTCGCCCTGCCTGATGACCGCAACGCCCAGGACGAGCCAGTGTTCTACCCCGGCGCGCGCCTCGCGCCGGACCTGTCCCTTCCCCGCATCCGGGAACGCTGGTCCGCCGACAGCCACACCCCGGACACCGCGCCGAGACAGTCGGCACCGGGCGGCCCAGCCTCCGCGCGCCGGCGTACGGCCTCGGCCGCATGGGAAGCGGTGCTGGTCGTCGAGCACGGCGACGACGCGGTGGCCGCCGCGTACATCGCGGCGGCCGGCGAAATCCTGGACGCGCTGGCGAAAACCTCCGCCGCCCACACCCGCCGCGAACTGCGCGAAGCGGCCTGGGCGTTCGAGCGGGCCTCCCGCTCACACGTCAAGGCCCGGCGCGGGCACGACCAGGCCCTGCGGCAGGCCGCACGCGACCTCGTCCACAGCGGTCCCGCGCTCGGCCGTGGCGAGGACGGCGCGACCACCGCGATGGCGATCGACATGCTGTTCTTCCTCATCACCGCCGCCATCCACTGGCACGCGAAGAAGGGCCACGCACAGCAGGCCGCCGCGGCCCACCAGGCCGCCGAACATCTGCGCGCCGCATACCAGGCCGCCGCAGCCCAGCCCCTCGGCGCCCTCTACCAGCGCGGCCGACGCCTCAACCGCCCCCTGCAGCAACGGCAGACGGCCGTACTGCGCGAGGCGCTGCCGGAGCTGGCCGAGCAGATCCTGGCCGAACCCGGCTGGTACGCCCTCGCCGCCACCCTCGCCGACGCCGAGAGCGCCGGCCACGACCCAGCCGTCCTCCTCACCGAGGCAGCTGGGCGACGGGAATTGGAGAGTGCGGAGTCGGTCAGTGACGTGCTCGTGTGGCGGCTACGCCGCGCCGCTGGCCTCCCCGCAGACACCACCGACATGGCACTCGGCGATCACCCAGCAGACCGGGGCACGCACCGCGCGAAGCGGTCCGAACAGGGGCGATCCGGATCTCGTAGCCGCAGGCAATAACTACAGACTTTTTGAATGGAAGCTGGTCCTGCCGTTGCGAGACGATCATCGTGTGTGCAGGGACGAGACGAGGGAGGACCACGGTTGTTCCACCGGATACGGCGCCGTCGCGCGGAGGCAGAGATGGCCGAGATACTGCGCAAGCACGCGGAGTTCGAGGCGCGGATCATCGCGAACCAGAGGCCCCCGCACCCCGCGGCCATCGCCCCAGAGTCGGTCGCTGAGCCGGCACCGGTGGTGGACGACTTCCTGCCGGCGGATTTGCGGGTGCCCAGCCACGACCAGGTCGAGGGCCGGATGATGCCGTGGCCCTGGCCGATCGTCCTCGACAATGAGGTCGTCGCCTGCGCCGAGTGCGCCACGTACCGGGACTGGCTCATCATCTCCACCCGCGGCCAGGTGTGGCTGCGCTGCCGCGCCGGACACCAGCAGCTCGAACCACGGCTCGACACCGCTTGGTTCAACCGGCACTCCGGCCCCTCGGACGCGACGCACGCGACGTTCGAGGACTGCCTGCGCCATCTCGGCCACTGACCCCCTCCCCTGCGACCCCTCCGGGCCCACGGGCCCGCACTGCCCAACCGTCACCTAGCACAAGGGGTCTCTCCGTGCGTGTTCGCGTCGCCACCACCGCCCTCGGCCTCACGGCCGTCACCGTCCTCGCCCTGCCGGCCTGCTCCACCCCCTCCAGCCAGACCAAGCCCGCCGCCTCATCCGCCACCCGCACCGGCACTGCGGTGAACGGCGAGCGGCAGACGGCGCCGCTGTCGTCGGCCGCGCTGGAGCGTCTCCTGCTCGACGAGAGCGACCTCGGCAGCGGCTACACCCGCAGGCCCCAGCGCCCCGCCCGGCATGACGACGTCACCGTCCTCGGCTGCCCCGCCCTGGACAACCTCGGCGGCGACGCGGTCACCGGAAGCTCGCTCGACTTCCCCCACAAGGCGAAGGCGTCCTTCACCTACAGCGGCGACGGCGACTCGGCAGTGTCCGAGGGGCTGTACAGCGACACCGCAGGCAAGCTCTCCGACAGCACCAGCCGGATCTTCGCCGCGATAACCGGATGCCCGGATTTCCAGCTCCTTTCCGGCAGCACCGCGATCGACGTCACCACGCAGCGCTTGTCCGCGCCCGAGCTCGGCGACGAGCGGTGGAGCATGCTCCTCACCTTCTCCGCCGACGGGCGGGACAGCGTGGTCAAGCAGACCGCGATCCGCTCCGGGAACGTGCTGCTGACCGTCTCGGGAGCGCCGGCCCTCGTCGACCAGCACCTCGACAAGGCTCTCACCAAGGTGACGGCAGCCCGTTGACGCCCTGCCACGCCACAGCGCCCCAGGCCAAGCGAATGGCCGGGGCGCTGTTGGTGTATCTGCGCCAGGGCCCTTCAGGGGAAGTGGCTGAGGAGAGGTTAGGAGCCAGCCGGTAACAGCAAACTGGCCGTGACGTTGTTCAGCGGCCCCACTGTGACGGCTTCGGCCGGTCCCATTTTGTGAAGGGACGGTTTGCGATGGCCCCACCCTCTTATGCTGCTGATCTGCGCCGACTCTCAAGTGGAGCCACCTCAAGCCGTTATCGATGTTCACGATCCGGGTCCAGTGCTGGCCGTCACGGCGGGGCCGGAGAACGACGTCAGAGCCAAGCAAACAGCCCGGTCTCCCGAATGACTCGGGAAACCGGGCTGTCGGATGCAAACGGTGCGCCGGCACTCAGCTGGCCGGGGCGCGCAGGAGTCGGTCCCGCGTGCTCTCGGGCAGCACCCGGCGCAGGACCGGTGCGGTGGAACTGAGGGATGCGGCGAAGGCGGCGACGAGGTCGTGCGGCACGCTGGCGCTGAAGGACCCCGCCCACAGGCACGGCGCGCCTAGCACAGGCTCTGCCCATGCCTGCCATCCGACAGGCCCCGCCTCGTCCGCCTCGACGGTCAGGGCACGGGGATCACCGTCCTGGATGAGGGGCGGCACCTCGCCGAGGCTGAGGTGGGAGGTGAAGGTCGGATCCGTCGCCCCGGCGTCGAGCTGGTCGACGTCGCGGAGCCAGCCGTGCGCGGTGACGGCGTCGAGAACCAGCTCTGGCCCGGTGAACGCGGCGGTGGGCTGATCGCGGGCATCGAGCGCCACGAGGAATTCGGCTAGGACCTCGCCTGGGACGTCGGGGGTGAAGTAGGCGGACCACTGCGCGAGCGGCGTGGTCACGTCCTGACGGGCACAGACCTGCCAGGCGATCGGCAGCCCGCCCAGGTGAAACGGCTCGTCCGGCAGCACCCATTGAGCCCACCGCAGGGTGTCGGGGCTGACGTGGAGCACGGTGCTGCGCAGGACCTGGCGGTCCTCGGGTGCCTCGTCAGGCGCCTGGCGTCCGCGGACGATTGCCAGGCTCGTCCAATTCAGGCCCGCCAGCGTGTCGGCGACAGCGTCGTAGAGACGTCCGTCGTCACCGGCGAGGTGTCGAGGGCCGACCCAGTACGCGGGCTGAGCGCGGTTCGGGGTAGACGGGCCGAGCGAGTGGCTGGGGTTCAGGGGCGCCTCCAGGGGCTGGGTGCGGATCTACTTTCCGCGGGCGGTACGGCGGGGGCGGCGCGGGGGCGCCTGGACAGGGGCCTGCCAGGTCAGGGCCACGGCTACCTCGGGCGGCAGATGCCCGAGCTGGCTGTCCGCGTCCCGTCCCTCGGCCACGTAGACGACGGGCCGTCCGGCCTCATCGCACGCTTCGACGACCTGCGCCGGGCGATGGGCCATGGGGAAGAACGGGTTCATCGCCAGCCGCAAGGGCGCGGTCCGGTCGCAGGCGGACAGGCGGTCGATGAGGTCACCGACGGTCATCTCCGAGGGCTCCACGGGAAGTCTCCTTACATGCAGGGAGGGGGCGTACGGGACGGCGGAGGTCGCGCCGCTCAAGGTTGGGCAGAAGGAGCGCGGTGCCGTGTGGAATCTCCTGGCGCCTACTCGACTTTGTCCTTCACAGGGGCCGGGGGTCTCCAGCACGCGTGACACGACGGGACGATATCGGCAGGCGTCTCCGTGGCTCACGGGAGCCACAGCCACGGACAATCACCTCTCTGACCTGGCTGTTTCCGGGAAGGGTCGTCTACGTTGACATAGGTCTACGCGCGTTGGCCAGTCTTTCCCGGCTCTTTCCTGTCTGCCCCGGGCGAACTGTGGTCCGTGGACATCGCACCCAGTCGTTTTGCCATCTGTCCGTTGTCACCCAACTCAGTCGTCATACCACCGCGACTGACGCTCCGTGTCAGCCAACCCAGTCGCGGTAGTCACGGACGTGGAGTTCCCTCCGTCCACACATCGAGCACACTCCGGCCCCGTCCTCGGCTCGCGATGTACGCTCGCGCGCACAACGCGCATTAGGGGGAAAAGCACCGTGGACGTCATCAGTACTTCGGACCTACTCGTCTGGCGTAACGAACACCGAGGGCGCCAGCTCAAGCAGCTTCTCGCGGATCGGGAAGCCTACGAGCTGCGGCGCAGTCAGGCAGCGCAAGCTATCCGCGAGCGGTGCATGACTCACGAGACCGACGCCGACCGCCTCCTGTTCCAAGACAGCGGAGAGAGTCAGCGCGTTCGAGGACTGGCACGCGCGGACTTCGCTACCGCCCTCGACCCGATCCCCAGTGAACGTCAAGCCCTCGAAGCACGGGAGGCAAGCCTAAGGGCCCATTGGAACGACCCCGTTGTCTGGACCCGGACCACCATCGGCGCTGCCCTCAAGATCTACCACTACAGCATGAGCTGCGGCCGCGTCTCCGGTGCCGGGCGGCATCCTGACTCGTTCCACACGCAGTTCGAGTCCGAAGCCGAGGCGCGTGGTCTGACCCCCTGCGGTGTGGACCACTGCCGCTGGGCCCGTGAAGAGCTGGATCGCCTGCTCCCGCGTGCGCGAACCTGACCACGGCGTTTGACATTCAATCCAGTCGTCGCAGATCAGAGAGTCGCCCCCGACTAACTTCGCTGTCCAAGGACACCATCGGACCGAGTCGTGCCGCATCCGGCGTGCCCAGAACCACGACACTAACGAGGGCCAACGGGAAGCCGTCGGCCCTCTGGCCAGCTATCCCACAGCACAGCACGCCCTGCTACCCATCAGCCGCCGAGAGTCCCCATGCACGTCATGCACCGACTCGTCGCCCGCAGCCGCGCGTTCCCCCCAGTGGCGATCGCTGGGCTGCTTTCGCTGATACGGTCCCAATCTCCGGGCGCCGGATCGAGGATCCAACCCCACTTCGGGGGCTGCACCTCGTCTTCTGTCATGTGATCGCAGGCGCCCGGAACGTGCGCCTTACCATTCTGTTTGATCAAGATGGCGTTGCCGGGGAACCGCCGCCACTCCTGTCGAACACGCCTTTCCTCCGGGTGTGCCTTGGGCACGCTGCCATCAGGAGGACAGGCGCACCCCATGCCGATGATGTTGTCGCACCGCTCGCAGCGCACCTCTTTCATGTGAACAAGTCTCCCATCCGAGAGTGCGCAGCCCACGCGTAGCGGCATGGCCACGGTGTCCATTGCGGCGACACCGAGAGATCACCGCTATTCGACTGGGTTGGATGGCAGAGCGGCTGGCTTCGCTGACAACAGACGACTGTCCCTCGTCATCCGATCGAGGCGTTTGGCAGCGAACCCAGCTGTCCCGTCTCGAAAGATCTGGCTTTCCGTCTCGAGTGGTCTGGCCCGATTCGATTGTGGTCTCAGGCGATCTGGCGCAGTTCGTCCGTTCCACGGCTGCGTTCGGGCCGGGGGGGGAGGGTCAGCTACGGCGTGGTCGTGCCACGAGGGGAGCGGACATGGACAGGCCCACCATGTCGGTCCACACGGCGTCGCCGACTCCGTCGATGGCTTCCTTGGTGGCCCGCTCTTCGGTGGTGAGGACGTTGAGTTCCACCCGGAGGTCGTAGGGCAGGTAGTCGAGGGCCAGGCGGCGGCCGACGTAGTCCATGACGGAACTTGCCTGCTTGACCTCTGGGTCGTTGGTGAGGCCGGCGGGCTCGAAGCGCATTCCGACGTAGTCGGTGACGAACGCCCTGAGCGGAACGCCATGCCGGAGGCCCTGGGTGATGGTTGAGGAGAAGGCGTCCATCATGCCCGCGAGCGTGGAGCCCTGCTTGGCCATACGGATCAGCACTTCGGCGGGGGCCCCGTCCTCGGTGCATGCGACGGTCAGGTACCCCTTGCCCTCGCCGACCGTGAACGACCGGGTCGTCGACTGCATGCGCCGCAGAGGATGCTGCTGGGTCGGCTCGACAGCGTGCTCCCCGCTGCGCGTTCGCGTCGTGCTGTCACCGAACCGTTGGGCCATGGAATGATCCCCATCCTTACTCGCGAATCTGAGCAGAGCGCAAACGAATACACAAACTGTGGGCATCAAATCGATGTTGACCACAACATGTTGGGGTTACCGTAAAGGTGGGAGGCAGACAGCGCCAAACGCGGCACGCCGAGCGAGCCCCCTGAAGCCACGAGAGGCACACTGACTCCAACACATCGAATGCACAGGGGAGTTGGGGTTCTGCGATCGTGCCGGTAACCCAGGCTTCCGGGGCGGTACCGTTGCCACGGGCCGTCTCCCGTGCTGCGAGACGCGAGCGCGTGACAGCAACGCACGTGCACGGGCTCACGAACAACGCCCGCAGGCTCATATCCGCAGGCGCCGGAAATCCCCTGGGGCGTTGTCGGTGCCGGCCTCTAGCGTCGTCCCATGAGCTACCGCGACGTCGCCTCGAGGCAGGTCCTGATCTGGTCCTGTACCACCGTCGGCGCCCGCATGCCGGTGGCCATGGCTCCGTTGGCCCTGGTCTTCCTGGTGCGCGAACGCCCTGGCGGCTACTCCCTGGGCGCGATCCTCGCGGCGGCCTACGTCATCGGCGAGATCATCGGCGCCCCCGTCCTCGGGATGCGCCTGCGCCCCGACCGCGCCCGTGTTCACCTGGCCGTCGGGCTCGCGGTCGGAGCCGGCGCCTTCACGGGCCTCGGGGTGTTCCCCGGCGTGCATCCGGCGGTCCTCGCCGGGTTTGCGTGTCTCGCCGGTGCCGCCCCGACCGCTACCACCGGTGGCCTGCGCACGCTGCTCACCGTGCTCGTCCCGGAGCGTGCGACAGCGCAGGCGCTATCCATCGAGTCGATACTGACGGCCGGCATCTGGGCCGTCTCCCCGGCAGCGGTTGCCGGTCTGGCCCTCGGTGTAGCATCACCCGCCCCGCTGATCCTCGGTGCCGCCCTGATGGCGTCGTCGGTCGCGGGCCTGTGGCTGCTTCCGGCCAGCTGGGGCGCGGACGACACGGGCGGCGAGGACCGGACGAGTGCGTCGCTGCTGCGACTCCTGACCGGCGCCTGGCCGGTGTACGTCACGGGCGCGGCCAGTCTGGCCCTGCTCGGTCTGTCCGAACTCGTGCTGCCGGCCCTGCTCGAACAGCGCGGCGTCGGCGTCGGCTGGTCCGGTCCGCTGCTGACCGGGATGGCGGTGGGCGGGGGGCTCGGCGCCTTTGTCCACGGTCTTCGGTCCTGGCCCGGGCGGCTGCGCACCCGCAGCCTGGTGTTGATGGCCGGGACATCGGCGTGCGTAACCCTTGCGGCACTGACGCATCACCCGGCCGGGATCGCCGCCGCGCTGGTCGTGGGGGGCACACTTCAGTCGTGTGCGATGCTCACCCGCAACCTGTCTCTGCGCGAGGCGCTTCCGCCGGGCGCTCTGGCCGCAGGTTACTCCGTGATGTACGCGGCGGCGGGTGCAGGCTACGCGGCGACAGGGTCGCTCGCCGGGGCCCTCCTCAAGGCGGTGGCACCGTCCACGGCCATCCTGGCCGGAGTCGGCCTCACCCTGGTGCTGACGGGGGTCGGCTGGTGGGGCGAGGCGCGCCGAGCCGGCCGTTCAGTGCCGGGAGCCGACACCGCCGTAGCTCTCGGCTCTGCGGCTTGCAATCCCGTCGCCCCCGGCCCGCAAGGTCCGGCAACGGGCGGTCGAAGTGGTGCCGAGCGCCTTTAAATGCTGCCGCGTCGACTGGGCCAGCCGTGCCGAACACCAGCAATCAGGCCCCCAACAGAACACAGTCGAGGTTCCGTCGCGCCTGACCCCCGCTCGTACGGCCTGTGGGCCTACGAGTGTGGAGGGGCTCCGCGGGGGCGTCCGACGTGTCCAGCCGCGGTTGGTCACTCGGGACGGCCCTGCTGGTCCGGTGGCGGAACAGGCAGGCGCCAGTGCTCGGTGTCTCGCTTGCCCTCCAGCGCGGCGAGCAGGACGTCCTCGTCGTCGGCCAGGTCCCAGAAGGTGCGCGCCACATCCCGGCGGAAGGCGTGGCCCTGGCCGTCGCCATGGATGCGCGCCAGGCCCCCGGGACTCGGTCCCAGGGGCCTGGCATGGGGAAGACCAGTTAGTTCGTGTCGGCGTTCTCGTCCGGCTCGGGCTCGGAGCCCGTACGGCGGCGCGCGGCGGCAATCGCGCCGATGCCGCCGACGAGCATGAGTCCGGCACCGCCGAGGATCCACGGGGTGGCGTCGGCGCCGGTGTGGGCGAGGGAACCGCCCGGAGTCTTCGGTGACGTGGGATCCGTCCCGTCCGCTGACGAGATGACTGAGGAGTCAGTGTCCGGTGTGCCGGTGGCCGGCGGATTGGACGCTGACCCGCCAGAAGTGCTCCCGGCCGGACTGTCCGTGGGCATCGACGGGGTAGCGGTCGGCTGGTCCGTCGGCTTCTCGGTGGGCTTGGGCGTGGTGGCGGTCTTGGTGTTGGTGACGGTCACGGTAATCGGGGCGCCGGGTCCGGCGGTGAAGGTCTTCACGGGCTTGGAGAGTTCGTAGCCCTTGGGGGCCTTGACCTGCTTGACCCAGAACTCGGCCTTGCGGCTGGGCACAGCGAGTTCGCCGGTGGCGGTGCCCTTCGGACCGGTGGTGAGGGTGAGCAGGGTCTTCTCGCCGCTGCCGATGTTCACGGTGGAGCCGGGCAGGAGCTTGCCGGTCTTGTTGTCCTTGGTCTTCAGCAGGACCTGGGCGGGCTTGAACGGGTCGACGATCGTCAGGCGGGCGGTGGCGCCGGGGGTGACGATGACGTCCTGGTCGGCGACGACATCGTGGAGCGGGCTGCCTGAGGTCGTCTCCTTCAGCCGGTACACGCCGGGGGCGAGACCGGTGAAGGTCAGCTGCCCCTGGGCGTCGGTGGTGCCGCTGCCGGCTTCCTGGCCGGTGGCGTCGAAGAGGAGGAAGGCGGCGCCTTTAAGGATGTCGCCGGCTGGATCCTTCTTGACAATGCCGATGCTGCCCGCGTCGGGCTGGGGTGTGTCGGTGACAGCAGCGGAGGGCGTCGGCTCGGTCGGCTGGGCAGTCGCGGTCGGGGCCCAGGTAAGGGTGCCGGTCACCGCCGCGGCAACGGCGACGGGAAGGCGGCGGGCAGGGGTGATGCGCAAGCAGGAACTCCTGAACGAGGAAGAGGATGACGAAGGGGCGGCAGCGCGGGGCTGCGACGGTTCAGCGGGAGCGAGTGCCGCTGCGGGCGGTCTCGGGTGACGGGGCCTTCCGGACGGTGCGGCCCGAGGTACGTGACGGCGCGGGCGTCTTCCAGGCACCGGGGAACCAGACGGAGACGTACTGCTCGATGGCGTTGCGCAGTCCGTCTGTGTGGGCGTGTTCCCAGGGCACCCAGTCGGGACGGTCGCGAAGCTCCTGGAAGGTGCCGTACCCCGATTCCCTCGGACTGCGGCCCTGAGATGCGTCGCGGTGGTCGAAGGTCTTGTGGTCCTCGAAGCGCAGCACCGCGGCGTCGAGTTCGCCTCTGTCCTGGTGGATGACGGCCAGGCGCAGGCCGTTGTACTCGTCTGCGCGGATGGTCCGGGCGAAGTCGATCCGCAGCCTCAGCGGGCCAGCGGGAACGGGGGTCGCGTAGTAGGTGCTGCCGACAACGCCTGCCTCGGTGAACGGGAGCTTCAGGTGCTCCATGAAGAACTCGCGGGCGTGCAGGGCCAAGCGGATGCCTCCGGTCGGACGGTGAAGTGGCGGGTGGTCAACGGCCGGGGCCGGGCAGAGCGGGCCGGCTGGTGGTACTCCAGCGCGGGACACTGGAAGCGGGAAGGGCGGCGGGGCTACGGGCGGCGGCGCGCTGGACGTCGAGCGGTGTCGGGGCCGAGGACCGGGGTGGGATGACCGGGGTGAGCTGGGCCATGCCCTTGACGTAGCTGTACGTTTCCTCCCTCCAGCGGGGCAGCGGCGCGGGATCGGACACGCACTCGGTGACGGCCTTGATCAGGGCCACGGGGGTGTCGGTGCTGGCGGTGGCGTACCAGGCCGGGCGGTCGATCGAGGTGCCGGCCCACAGCTGCCAGCGGGCGTCGCGGGTGGTCAACTCGGCTTCCGGGTCGAGGCGTCCGGTGGTGAACTCCAGCCCCGCATATCCGTCGGGCGACTGGATCGCGAAGACGCCCCACCGGGGGTGGTCGATCTGCCAGCCGCGGTTGATGAGCGGTACGACCGCGAGGAACGGGTCACGGTCCGCGCTGCCCGGCTTCGGCGTCGCGAGGTAGGCATCCGGGCCCTGCTGGTACGCCTTGGCGAGCGCGGTGGTGAACGCGGTGACGAACTCGGTCGGGCAGGAGTCGTTGAAGCAGACGCCCCAGGGCCGGCGGTCCGAAGGGATCGCTGTAGGCGTTGATGTGCCACAGGCCGTCGTCCTCGCCTTCGGGCAGGTAGCCGAGGCGGACCTTGCGGTCGGGTGCGTGGACGTAGGCGTTGCCGAGGTCGTCGTTCTCCAGATTCCAACCGAGGTCGCGGAGGGGCGCGAGGGCGGGGTCGCCGATGCCGGTGGTGCCGGCGAGGTAGCGCGGGCAGACGTAGACGTCTCCGTCGATGGTGTGTAGGTCGTCGTGGGGTGGCACGCGGGTCCTGAGATGTAGGTGTTCGGGGTTGGGTCAGCTGGTGCGGGGCAGCAGTGCTGCTTCCAGGTGGGCGGGCTGGCCGGTGTAGTGCAGCGTGCGCAGCCCGAGGCGGGTGGCGGCGCGGCAGTTGTCCGCCCGGTCATCGACGAACAGCACGCGCTGCGGGTCTGCGACGCCGGTGGCGCCCAGGGCCAGTTGGTAGGCGGCCGGGTCCGGCTTGCACACCTGAAGCCGGGCGGAGTACAGGGCCCGGGTCATCAGCTCGCGGCACCAGTCGTGGGTGTCGAGGACGTCGCTGAGCGGGTGCGGGGCGTTGGACAGCAGCACCATCGGCAACCCGAGCTGGTGGGCGCGCCGTAGGACGGCGATCATGCGGTGGTCCACCGTGGTCCACATGGCGGTGTCGGCGGTGCGCAGTTCGCGCAGCATGCGCGGGCCGGGGTGGTAGCCGAGTACGCGGGCCCAGTACGCCAGGTCGCTCAGCTGGCCGGCGTCGTACGCCTCGCGGGCGCTCCAGAAGGCGCTCTGGAACGAGGCAATGTCGCCGTCGGGCCAGTTGGCGAGGTGGGCAAGGTGCTTCCACTGGTCAGCGTCGGGCTGCAGGCCGATGACGCCGTTGTAGTCGAGGATCACAGCGTCGAGGGCCGGGTTGGCGGTGGTGAGGGTCAAGGGGAAGGCTTCTCCAGGGCTCGGTGAGACAGGGCGGCGACGGCTGCTGCGAGCAGGGCGGGCAGCAGCAGTGCCGTGGACAGGGTGGTGACGGTGGCAAGGGCGCCGATGAGGGCGGGCCCGGCGAGCAGGCCCAGGTAGCCGGTGACGGCGACCGTGGCCACGGCCCGTGGGCCGCCGACTCCGGCAGCCGTGATCAGGCAGGGAACGGTGATGGACAGGCCCAGCCCGAACAGGGCCCAGCCGGCCAGAGCCAACGGCATGCTGGAGGTGACGGCACCGGTGGCAAGTCCGGCCACGGCAAGGATCGCGCCAACCCGTACGACGCGAGGGGCGCCGAAGGTGGCGGTGAGCCGGTCGCCGGTCTGCCGCCCCAGAGCCATGGCCGCGCTGTAGAGGGCGAACGCGGCTGCGCTCACGGCCGTAGAGGCATCCAGGCTGTGCAGATGGACGGCAGCCCAGTCGGCGGCTGCCCCTTCCCCCAGCAGGCACGAGGCGGCCAGTACGCCCAGCAGCCACAGCTTCCCGGAGGAGAGTGCCGGCCGGATCTCGCCATGCGCGAGGCCCGCGGGTGCAGCTGGTTGATCCGTGCCGTTCAGGGAGCGGGTTACGGGCGCGGCAGCGAGCGCGGCGCATGTGAGGGCCAGGCCGGTGGCGAGGAAGAGGGTGCTGTGCCTGATGTGGGCGGTGACGGCGGCCAGGGCGGCTCCCGCGAGGGCGCCGATGGAGTAGGCGGCGTGGAGCGAGGACATGATGGGTCTGCCGGCGGCGTTCTGGCAGCGCACCGCCGCGGAATTGAGAGCGACGTCCAGCACACCGTGCGCGATACCGAACGCAAGGGCGGCGGTGAGCAGGGACGGCAGGTTGTCGCACTGGCCCAGGAGGGCGAGGCATGCGGCGATGCCGGTGGCGCCCGAGGTGAGTAGGGCAGGAAGGCGCTCTGGCTGGGCGAGCCGGCTCCCGGCCTGGAGTCCTGCGACCATGCCGAGCGCGGCGGCCAGCAGTACCAGGGCCAGGTGGGCGGTGCTCAGGTGGGCGGTCTGCTGAACGGCCGGCATCCGGGCGCCCCAGATGGCCATCACCACCCCGAGGCCGAGGAAGTAGCCGGTCAGCAGGCCACGGCTGCGGCGGGCCGTGAGGGGTGCTGTCTTCATGCGAGGGGATCCGCCCCCGCGCCCTGGCCGACCTGGTGGGGAGCCATGTCGAAGGTGAGGACGCGCAGCGCCTCCTGGCCGCGGTGCCGGGCGTCTTCGGCGCAGGCGCCTGTGGTGATCAGGAAGCCGATCCGGGCGGAGAACATGTCTCCCTCGGGCGGGAGTAGCAGCCGGTCGCCGACGCTGCGCTGGAAGGAGATCTGCTCCAGCCACGGCTGCCGGGGACCGTCGAAGCGGAGGGCTGTAAGGGTGCCGGAGGTCTCGGGGTAGATCATGTGGATCGCGGCGGCCGAGTGCCGGGTGGGGGTGAGGTCGGGGGCGCGGTCGCAGGCGATGTCGGCCGCCGCACGGGGCAGGTCGATGCCGGTGGCCAGGCGCACCAGGTATCCGATCAGGTCCCCGGCGATGCGGCCGTTGACCTCGATGAGCCGGGGCCGGTCGTGCACCAGGCGCATTTCGACGTGGCTGACGCCGTCGGTGATGCCGAGCGCGCCGATCGCGGCTCGCGCCGCCGGGGCGACCACGTCGATCAGCGGGTCGGACGCGTCGACCGAGTGGGCGAGTTCTTCGAAGAACGGGGGTGCGCTGACGGTCTTGCGGGTGACCGCGACCACGGTGGTCTCGCCCCGGTAGGTGACGCATTCGACCGAGACCTCGGGCCCGTCGAGGTACTCCTCGACCAGCACACTGGTGCTCTCCGTCCCCAGGCCGGCGGCCCGGGCGGCGAAGTCGTAGCCAGCAGCGACCTGTTCGGGGCCGTCCACGCGGATCACGCCCATGCTCGCCGCGTGCGCGGCGGGCTTCAGAACAACCGGGTAGCCGATCCGCTCGGCCACGGCCTGCGCCTCCCGACGCGTGCGCACGCTCACCGATGCTGTCGACGGGACACCATGGCGGGCGAACAGGCTCCTCGCGGTGGCCTTGTTACGGCATGCCTGCATCACCTCAGGCGCCGTGGTGGGCAAGCCGAGCTGGCGGGCGAGGCGGGCGACCGGGACGAGGTACCACTCGGTCCAGGTGAACACGCCAGCCAGTTCGTAGCGGTCGGCCAGAGTCCGGCCGGCGGCGGACAGCGCCGCCTGGTCGGTGGGATCGGGCACGACCACGCAGTCCCGGATGAACGGCACCTCCCACGAGGGTTCATCGCTGGTGATCAGGACGACGTCGTAGGAGGCGGCCACGGACTCAAGGCAGTACCGGCGATACGCCTCGGCTTCCATGTCGGCCGCGGCCACGACCAGGACGACAGGACGGTCGGACAAGAAGGCTCCTCGGAGGATGTGGTGGCGGATGGGTTGTGCCGGCCGGTGGTCACGGGCTGCGCCGACGGCGGACCTCGATGGCGCAGGCCCACTCCGGGTGCGCGTCGAGCAGCCTTCTTGCGTAGAGGGCGGTGTAGTTGTTGTTGAGGCCCTTCACGCCGTGAGGGTGGCGCCAGCGCAGGGCCTCGAACAGCGCCTTCATGCCGACCCGTGTCGCGCCGGTCGCGAGGCGCGCGGCGACGAGCTGCTCCAGGGCCCGGTACACCCAGGGGTGTTGGGAGTCGAAGGCGTGGAACTGCTCGGTGATCGTCGGCCGGACACCGTGGTGCGGGAGGTCGAGGCCGGGCAGTCCGGTCTGCGTGATGGTGGACATGAGCGACGAAGGGTCCTCTCGTATCGGGAGGGTCAGGCCGACGATGTGCGTAGCGCTGGGAGGGTGCGCAGGCGGGCGAAGGCGACGGCGAAGCCGAGGGCTTGGCCGACGGCGGCGACGGTGATGGCGTGTCCGAGCTGGGCGGGCGGCACGGCAGCGACGAGCAGGCCGGCGGCGGGGAAGGGCAGCAGGAGCAGCAGGACCGTCACGGCGAGGGTGCTGGCGAACACCTCGGGCGGGATCAGGCGGGAGCGCAGGGTACGGAAGACGACTGTGAGGCTGCCTTCGCCGGCCATCACGATGGCGATCAGCAGCAGGTAGCTGCGGTAGGTGTCGGCCTGGGCGACGGCGAACGTCGCTGCGGCTGCGACCGTGGCGGCCCCGGCGCCGACCGGCCACAGGCCCCAGCGGTCGATCGCGCGGCGGGAGGCGGTGATGGCGAGCAGGGAGGCGATGGCTGCGGCGGACCAGATGAGTCCGGCGTCCGCGCTGGAGTGGTCCAGCTCGGTGACGATGACAACCGGGACGGCTGCTTGCAGGAGGGCGATGGCTCCGTTGGAGACGACCAGGCCGCCCACCAGCCAGGCCAGGGCCGGCAGTGAACCCAGTGTTGCCCATCCCGCTCGCAGCCCTCGCTTCGCGGAAGCCACACCGGGCGGCGCGGTGCGTACGCGGGGGCCGAGGGCTGCGGCGAGGAGGGACAGGCTGGCGAGCGTGCCGAGCATGGCGGCCGGTCCGCCGTGCTCCAGCAGCAAGCCGGAGATTGCAGGCCCGGCCAGCGTGGCGGTCTGATCGATCCCCAGCAGGACGGACTGCACCCGGTGCGCCCTGTCGCCGGCCTTCCGGCTGGCCTCACTGCCGGCAGTTTCAGCCGCTACGAAACTGAACTCGGTGAGTACACCGGTCGAGGCGGCGAGCAGCATCACCGTGACCGTCGCAGCCGGCGTCCGGGTTTCAAGGACGGTGAGAACGGCGGCGGCGGCGAGCACGACCAGGGCCCGCGCCAGGCAGGCGGTACGGAAGACGCGGGCCGTGCCGTAGCGGTCGACGAGAGTGCCGGCCACCGTGAACGCCCCGATACGGGGGATCCACTCCAAGGCGAAGGCCAGCCCCGTAAGGGCCGCCGATCCGGTGGTGGCAAGGACGAGCAAGGGGATGCCGTAGGTGGTCATCGCGAACGCGGCGGCATCCGCCCCGCGCGGCAGATAAATCCTGCGCCTGAGGCTGGCGGTGGAACGCGCAGCCGCATCCGGCATCACGCGGCAACGCCGTGGTCGCCGCGGATCTGCTGGGGTTGGTGCGTGTGGATCCATTCGGCCAGCAGCCGGTGGACACGGCCGAGTTCGGCGTCGGCGCCGCCCTCCGTGGGGCGAGGATCCGCGGATGCCTCGCCCAGCAGGGCGAAGGTGCGGCGGATCCGCCCGGCGAAGTCGCAGATCGGCGCCGGGTAGTTGTTGCGCCGGGCCCAGCGGGCGGTCGCGTCGTAGAGGTCGGCAAGGTCTGCTCCGGCTGGGGTGAGCCCGAGGCCGGAATGCGAGCGGTCGAGGAGTCCGAATGCATCCGCCTCCTCGGTGGCCTGCCGGATCTGGTCCCTGGTGAGGTCGTTAAGGGTGCATGCCAGCGCGCGGGGCGGGATGGCCCCGTGGTCATCGATCTCGCTGATCAGGCGAATCAGGCCAGCCGACGACAGCGCCGTGCACGCGGCCTGCAACTGCTGGGGAGAGAGGGCGGGGATCACCGGCGGACTCCTCCGGCCAGCAGGGCGGGTATCGGGCGGGCCGGTGTGGCGTGGGAGAATAGGTCGCCGTTCTGCCAGGCCGGGCGATGGACGGGCTGGGTCTGCACAGCGGGTGCCGGCCGGGCGGAGGGGACCAAAAGCCGGGACGGGTGGCTGACCCACGTCCCAGGCGCGGTCATGGTGCTGGGATCCGGCCGGCCCCAGAGCGGGTGCCTCGGCGCATGGTCGACCGGTCGTCCGGCGGCCCACATGGACAGCGCGCCGAAGACGTGGCCGAGTCCGTCGCCGGACGGTGAGAGGCGGTAGGGCTGGCCCTTGCCCGCGGTCACCACGAGGCCGTCGTCGATGAGCTGGCGCAACGGGGGGTAGATGCTGGTCCAGTAGCCGTCGGGGATAACGAGGCGGGCCAGGGCCCGGGCGCTCGCCTCCTGGCGCGCCTTGAGTACCCAAAGGATCGCCGGGGCTTGTCTGCGGGTGAGGAGGGTGAGGCTGTCCTCGATCTGCTCGATCGCGGACAGCGGCTGCTCCGGCTGCTCCAGGTGTTCCTCGGCCCAGGCGGCGATCGCCGCCAGCACCGGCAGGAGCTGCCTGCCGCGCTGGGTGAGGCCGTAGGTGACGTAGTGGGCTGAGTGCTCGGTGCGCTCGAGGAGGCCGGCGTCGCACAGCGAGCGGATCTTGGGGTGCAGCTGGCCGCTGTGGAGGTACGGCAGTTTGGTCGCGACCTGCGTGTAACGCTGCGGAGGCTCGTTCAGGACCAGCAGGATCCGCACGTTCCAGCGCGGGGTGATCATGTGGAGGGCTTCGGTGACCCGGGCGATGTCGGCATCGGCGGCGGGCGGCAGACCGGTGGTGGCCAAAGGGGGAACTCCTGGGTGCAGACGGGCAGGGGCCCGATAGGTCAGCGGCTCGGGGCGGCGCTGGCGGCCGGTACGGGCGGAGTGGGAACGGCGGCAGCCGCACAGGCGGCAGGCGGCTTGGGAGCGTCGGTGCGGCCGAGGCTTTGCAGGACCGCTTGGGTGGTGGCGGCCTGGGTGTCGCGAACCGCGACGGCTTCAGCGAGGCGGCGGGCGCAGTCGACGATGTGCGACACCTCAAAGGTGCCGATCTGCCGCTCGGGGTGGATGAGCTGCTCAAGGCGTTCGCGGTGGACGGTGATGCTCTGCTCGGCGAAGGCGAGCGTGTGGTGGCTGGCGAGGAGGGCGGCGAGCATCCCGGGCGGCTGGTCCTGGGCGTGGGCTTCGAGGTCGTTCAGCGAAGCGCCGTACAACTCCTCAATCCGTGCGGCGATCTGGACGGACGTGGGGTGGGGCAATCGGCGGGGGCTTTCACGGTCGTCGGTCCCGGGCCGCCCCGGCACGCTGGGGTGCCGGGGCGGCGCTGGCAGGGGGCCGGGTGGTGATCGTCTGCTGGGTCGTGCGGGCCGGGTGGGTCCGCTGGCCGGGCGGCGGCATGGTGCGCAGCAGGTCGCCGAGGGCGGTGCGGTAGCCGTTGCGGGCATCCAGCGCTGCCTCCAGCCACCGCGCGTCCATCCGCAGCTGGTCCGCGGACAGCTCGTCCATGTCGCGCCCCGGTGCCATCGCCTCGTGCACGCGTTTGCAGATCCGGGTGACCTGTTCCTCGGCCAGGGCCAGGAACGAGCGGATCTCAAGCGCCCGGGTCAGCGCGGCGGAGGCGTCCGGGCCGGCGGCCGTCTCGTACAGCTCGGTGACCGGGGCGCCGAAGACTTCCCGGAGCCGGCCGTCTTGAGTGCAGGGCTTGTTGCGGACGTTCACCGCAGGACTCCCCGGCCGGTGGCGGGCGCCGTCGCGGGCCGGGCGGGCGCGCTGGTGGGCACAGCCGGGCCCCGGCGTGACCCACCATTGAGGCGGGCCAGACGCTCGGCAGCGAGGTCCTTCTTCCCCGGAGCGTCGGGGTCAAGGAGCCAGCGCACGACCAGGGCCCGTCCGTCACGCGTGGTCACGGCCGCATTGACGCGGTGAGCGAGGTCCAGCGTTGGGTCGTCGACCTCGCTGTGCTGCCTCTGAAGCGCGGCGAGGAGGTCGTCCTCGGCACGCCCGAGCGCCGCCTGGGACTCGGTGAGGAGCCCGTGCCACTTGACGATGTCGGTGGCTTCGGGGTTCGCGTCCGGCGCCGCGTCGACCGCGGCGGTCAGTTCGTCCATGCTCATCTCGAAGCGGCGCTCGATCTGTTCGGTGAGCACGCCCACGACATCCTCTATGCCGTCAGGCACAGAGAACTCCTTTCTAATAGGCATGGGAAATGCTGGCCCTCCATAGAGAGGAGCAGCGAAAGGGGACGGATCAACTCGTCTATCGCTGCGTAGAGTTGAGGGGGCTTTGCTCAGTCGAGGCACATGCGGACGTCGCGGTAGACGTAGGTGCCGGAAACCCAGCCCTTCACACCGGTGGTCTTGTCGGTGATGTAGTGCCAGTTCCCGCTGGTCTTGTGGACGGTGAACTTGTGACCGCGGTAGAGAATGCCCAGGCTGGTGGACTTCACTGACGCCTTGGAGCGGATGGTCACGGCCTTCGTGTGGACCGTGTAGGGCAGCGGCGGGCTGGTCCGACAACTGCTGGCGCTGGAGAGGGTCGCTGCGGTGGCGAAAGGTGTCGCACCGGCGGTGGGGGCGGACAGCAACGGCAGAGCGAGTGCGCCGAGCATCGCGGCGGATATCGCTATTCGGGTGGAGCGCATGCGGAAGTAACCTCCGTGCGGGGAATGGGAATGCTGAGAGAGGCGGACGGGGCTTTCGCCCCGTCGGCGGTATAAGAGTCCACGGATTCGCCGGTTTGGCTAACCGGCGATCGTCGGCTATGTTTCGCCCCGCTCAGCGGATTTGCCGGTCAGCGGTTTCGGCCTGGCGGGCGCTGCGCGGGAGCTGCCGGCACCGTGCCCGAGGGCTCCGTGGAGCGGGCCGTGAGCCGTACGGGCGGCAACGGCGCGGCCTCTCGGCCCAGCCGGTTGTGGCACCACTGAACTGCCTCGGCGACGGTGGCAAAGCCGCCCTCGCGCAGCGTGTGGGTCCCCGCCTCGGTGTCCGCTTCCTCGTGCAGCACACGGAACGGCGCGGGACTGCGCTCATCGAGTGCGCGAAGGACCACGACGGTGGTCACGTCGTCAGGGTCGTCCCGGGTGTAGCTGTGCAGGAGAGCGAAGTGATCCCCGTCGCCCATGAGCCGCTGCTCCAGCGCGCGGGTCGCTTCATCCGCAGGCGCGGTTCCCATGCCTGGCATGAGGCCGATGGCATCTGGTGGGCAGCCGCGGTGGATGAGCCAGGATTGCGCCATTGCGGGCAGGGGCAGTTCGGCGTGCTCGAAGCGGAACGTCCGTCGCTCCATGTCCCGCTGCAGGTGCAGGGCGACGAGCTGCGGTTCACCGGGGATGCCCCAGGTGACGGCGCCGTTGTGCAGGACGTAGTAGCTCTGCGCCCCGTCGGGGGTGTGGTGCTCGGCGAGTGCGGTGAGCATGTCCTGCTCTATCCCGATCGCGTGCGAGAACGCCTCCGCGGTCCGCTCGTCGGCGGCCTCGAAGTCGTCTAGCCGAAAGTCCAGTTCGGGCGGGGGCATAGGGCCTTTCGCTAGGTGGGCGGGGGTCAGCGGCGGCGCCCGGGGGCGGTCGGCCAGGCCCCGGGCCGGGCACTGGCCGGGGCAGCGGTCGGGGTCGGGCGGCGGCTGTCGGCCAGTGCGGCGCGGGCGGCGTCGGTCAAGGCGACCGGCTGGCCGGCGTGGACCGGATGGCTGGCGTCGCGGGAGACCAGGCCGGCCGCTTCGAGCCGCTGCAGGTGGGTGTACGGGATCCGGGTGCCGGAGGCGGTGACCACGGACATCCGGCCGGATACAAGATGCTCATGCAGCTTGGCGCCGCCGGCGATGGCCAGCAGCGCCGCCTGGTCCGCTGCCGGAAGCGGTCCGTGTCCGTCCGGCTGAGTGGCGCGTGCGGCGGTCTCGATCGGCTCCAGGGCTGCGATCACTCGGGCCGTGGCAGCGTCGCGTTCACCAGCGGCCTCCTCCAGCTGATGCACCGCGCGGTCGATCCGAGCGAGCAGCGCGGAGTCGACGGGGAACTCGCCGCTGGTGAGCCGGTACAGGAGTTGTCGGTGGAAGATGACGCTGCTCTCGGCCTTGACCAGCTCGCGGTGCCGGTCGACCAGGCGCGCGTGCGGCTCGTCGAGGACGCCGCGGTCGCGGTAGTCCCAGAGGGTGCCTATGTCGTGGCCGGTCGCGGCCTCAACGCGGCGGTCGAGTAGGGAGATGGCGCGCCGGGCTGTTCCCGGCGTGGGATCAGAGGACATAGGCGGCTGCTCCTGGTGTCAGCGGGCGTGGTGCGGCGAGGAAGCGCGGGCCGGGCCGGGCAGGCCCGGCATCGCGGAGGGCAGCGGTCCCGGCTTCGGCACGGGCCCGCGAGCGGTGAGCTGCGGGGAGCGGGCGCGGGCAGCGTGGGTGCGGGCGCTCAGGGGCCTGCGGGCCATGCCCAGACGTTGCCCGACGGTGTCGTAGACGTCGTTGCCCGCCCGTGGCCGGACGGCCACGACGTGGATGTCGTTGCGGTGCACGGACGTCGGCGGTGCGGGGCGCACGGCGTAGACGACCCGCCACTCCTTGCGGGAATCCACGAACAGCTTGCGGTAGCCCTCCAGGTCACCGGTCAGCTTGATCCCGAACCGCTCGGCGTTCACCACGTCCTGCAGGTACGCCAGCGTCAGGTCGCGAATGTCGCCGGGGGCCTGGAGAAGGTCGGTCAGGGCCCGGGGATCGAAGCTGAGGCCGAAAGCCGGCTGCCCCGCGCTCATGACGTCGGCTCGCCCGGCTCACCAGAGCCCGGTGTCCCGGTCTCGGTCGTATCCGTCTTCACCGTGCGGGCCGAGGGCGGCGGGCCGGGCAGGATCCGGTGCGCGGGCCTCTCCGGAGAGGTCATGCACGCCGACAGCGGACCACCGGGCGCCCGGATCGCCGCGATGGCGTGGGTGAGGAAGTCCCGGTGCCACACGAACAGCCCGCTCAGACCGGCTTCAGAGTCCTTGTGCTGCTGGTAGGCGAGCCACAGCGCGTGAAGCCACGCGACGACATCCTCGTGCTCCTGCCACTGCAGGCACCAGGGCGCCGCCGTGGTGACCTCGGCCCCATACACCGGCATCAGGAAGTCGTCGACCCAGTCGCTCAGGGTGTCCAGTTCGTCCTCGTACTCCTCGCCCTCCAGCTCCAGAATCGGGCGCGGCTCGGGCGGAACGGATGGAGCGGATCCGCCGAGTCCCGGCATGCCGAACGCGGCGAACGGTGACGGACCTGGAGTCGGCCCGGCGGCGAGGTGGTCGAGCTGCTGGGCCTGCTGGGCGGACTGCTCCATCAGCTTCCGGACCCTTGCCTCGATTCCTTCGAGGTGAGGATCCGGGATCCTTATCGGCTCCAACTCCCCATCACCATGGGTTTCTACGGATTCAGGCATGAAAAAGACGGGCCTCCTTGAAGCCGGGGAAGAAATGGGGAGGGGGGCGACCGACGTTGTGATGGCCGCCTGGGAGCACCCCAGCGACGGGCCGCTGGAAGGGCCCCCATAAGCACTTCAGTGAAACGGCCTTGATGACTCAGGCGGTCAGGACGACGTCATCCTGGGTGAGGGTCTGACGGACAGTCTCCGTGAGCCGGTCAGCCGCGATGGAGGCGTAGTGCTTGGTCTTCTCCACACCGATGAAGTCGCGGCCTTCCAGGAGCGCGGCGACGCCCGTGGAGCCGGAGCCGGCGCAGAAGTCGAGCACGGTACCGCCCGGCGGGGAGATCTTGACCAGCTCGCGCATCACCTCGACGGGCTTCTGTGTGATGTGCTGGCGCTTGGCACCCGATGGCTGCGAGGCGCTGTAGAGGCCCGGCAGATAGACGGCGTTACGGGATGCGTCGATCGGCCCGTTGGACGCCCAGACGATGAACTCGCAGTTCTGTGTGAACCGACCTTTCTGGGGCCTGGCCTGCGGCTTGTGCCAGGCCAGCACCCCGCGCCACAGCCAGCCGGCCGCCTGGATCGCGTCCGTGGTGATGGGCAGCTGGCGCCAGTCGGTGAACAGCAGCGCCGTCCCGCCGGTCTTCGTCAGCCGCTGGGCCTCTGTCATGATCTGCGTGAGCCAGAAGCCGTAGGAGCGCTGGTCCATGTTCTCGCCGGTGAAGTCGGCCAGGCCGTGACCGGCGTCGGCGGAGGTGTACTTCTGCTTTGCGCTGCGGGAGGTGCGCTCCTTCGCGGTCCGACCGCCGGAATTGTACGGCGGGTCGGTGATGACCGAGTCGACGCAGTCGTCCGGCAGGGTGGCGAGAACGCTCAGCGCGTCGCCGTGATGCAGGGAAAAAGGCAAAGAGGTACCCCGATTCCGGTGGGAGAGTGTGGGAAAACCCCCGTCGCGCACGCGGAACCCCGCGGGCATAACTCGGGCATGCAGAAGCCCAAGGCCACAGACCAGGGAAGAGCGAAGGGAGTCCAAAAACTGTAGAGGCATAACGCCGGTCAACCAAAAAGTGCACTGACAAGGGGTCGGAATCCGACCCCTCACGCCGACTTTTTGGTCGACCGGCGATCCGGGCCTACAGTTTTTCAACCGCCCGGCGCACACCGCCGCTGGCCCATCCCCACCACGCCTCGCGGAGGTTTCCCCTGCCCCGGCATACCTAGCTCACGGCCCGGCCCGTTCAGCGAGCGGCAACTCGCCCGCGCCGGCCCGCCCCCATCGCCCACCGCCGGCCTGCCGCGTTCCCTTCCACCACGCCTCGCGTACGCGGCAGTCCGGCACCGCACCCCGAAGGACACGTCCATGACGCCTCGTTCCCCGTCCCTGCCCCGCAACGGCGCCCCGCGAGCGGGCCGCACCGGTTGAAGGCGCTCGCCGCCGGTATCGGCGTCGTCTTCCTCTCCCCCTTCCTCCTCGGCGGCGCGGCCATGATGATGGCCTCCTCCAGCGAAGCCGCCCAGGCCAGCAGCAGCGCGTTCCAATGCATGACCGACCTGGACACCGACGCTGTCGCCGATCAGGTCACCAAGATCCTCGACGGCGCCTCCGCCAAGGACGTCCACATCGAGGGCCTCACCCTGCCCGCTGAGCAGATCCCCAACGCTCAGACCATCGTCGCCACCGGCATCAGCCTCGACGTGCCGAAGAAGGGCCAGATCATCGCGCTCGCCACCGCGATGCAGGAGTCCCGGCTGCGCAACCTCGGTGCCGGGGACCGCGACTCGCTGGGTCTGTTCCAGCAACGCCCCAGCCAGGGGTGGGGCACCGCTGAGGAGATCCACGACCCGGTCTACGCCTCCGAGCAGTTCTACAAGCACTTGCTGAAGGTCGACGGCTGGCAGCAGATGACCCTCACTCAGGCGGCTCAGGCCGTGCAGAGGTCCGGCTATCCGGACGCGTACGCGCAGTGGGAACCGCTGGCGACCGCGCTGCAGAAGGCCATCGCCGCAACCTTCCCCGGCGCCGGCAAGGACCGTGCCGGCAAGAGCACTGAGGCCACCCCCTCGACGTCCGCCTGCAGCACCGACGACGGTTCCTCGTTCGGTCCGATCCCCGAAGGCGCCGTCCCGAAGGGCTACAAGATCCCCGCGGGGACCGACCCGCGGGCTCGCAAGGCGATCGTCTGGGCGATGCAGCAGCTCGGCACGATGTATCAGTGGGGCGGCAGCTGCACCGCGCCGCATGGCCCCGACCCGATGGGCCGCTGCGACTGCAGCTCGCTGATGCAGCAGGCATACGCCCACGCCGGCATCCAGCTCACCCGGACCACGTACACGCAGGTCAACGAGGGCAAGGCCGTCTCCGCGAAGGCTCTCAAGCCCGGCGACCTGCTCTTCAGCCGCGGCAGTGCCGCACGCCCCGAGCACGTCGGCATGTACCTCGGCGAGGGCCTCGTCATCGAGGCCCCGCGCACATCCAAGCCCGTCCGGATCACCGCGATCAAGGACTGGGACGTCCTCGCCGCGCGCCGCGTCGTCTGACACCAGCCCTTCTCGCACCCGTCACGCCCTCCCCTTTCCTCTCTCGTCCCCTCTGCCGGGCCCTTTGGCCTGCGCACGCAAGGAGCCTCGTCATCCCCATGACCCCACTCGCCGACCGCTTCATCCAGCTCGCCTACGACCCGGGCATCTCCCCCAAGGGAGGCGGCCTGCCGGGCCTGTCGGTGCTGAAGAACGTCGTCAACAGCATCAACCTCTTCGGCATCGTGGCCGTCGTCGGCGCGCTCGCCGTCTCCCTCGGCGTCTGGGCATGGGGCCACCACTCCGGTGGCCACCAGGCCGAGGCGAACGGGAAGAAGGGCGCGGTCGTCGCGGCCGGCGCCGCACTCGGCCTCGGTGCCGCCAACGGCATCGTCGCGTTCTTCTCCGCGCTCGGCTCCCAGGTCCGCTGATGCGCACGGGCCTCTTCTCCCCGTCGGGATACGGCGTGGGCTGGTCTGCACGCCGCCGCCTCACCCTGGTCGCGATCGCCCTGGCCTGCCTGCTCGCCATCGCCGGCGCGACCGCCTACTTCACCGGCCACGGCCAACAGCGACACCCCTCCTCCAGCAGCCCCGCAGCGTCCTCATCACCGAGTACGGCGCCGACGGGCGGTACGCAGAAACCGAAAGCTAAGACAGGGTCGGTTCCCCAGCCGCCGCGGATCTCCGATCCCCTCGCGTTCGCCCAGGCCGCCGCGGCGATGCTCTGGTCCTACGACACCCGCACCACCAGCCACGAGCAGCAGCTCGCCGGCATGCAGGCGTGGATGACGAAGGAGAGCGAGTACGGCGACTGGGCGTCGGTCTCCGTGCAGATGCCGGATCCGACGCTGTGGTCGCGGATGGCCGATCAGAAGCAGTACGCCACCGCGACCATCGCCGAGGGCCATTACCCGGCCGCGTTCAAGCAGGCCCTGGCCGATGACCCTTCGGCGATCACCAAGGCGTACATCTACGCCGTGACCGTCACCGGCAAGCAGACGCTCGCCTGGGCCGAGGGCGGCCAGGGGGCGGAGGACCGCTCCATCACCCTCGCCGTGCAGTGCCGCCCCTCGGCCGACTGCTCACTCGTCGCCATCGCCCCGCGCGTCGCGCCCTGACCGATAGGAGTCCTCCATGGGGTTTTGTGACCTCCCCCTCGCGGACACCGTCTGCACGGTCGGCGAAGCCGTGGATTTCGCCTCCGACCCCGGCAAGGCGATCGGCGACTGGATGGCCAAGAGCGCCGGCGAACTCGCCGCCGCCACCGCCGACCTCGCCTCCAAGGCCGTCGACGTCACCACCCGCGTCGACCTCAACGCGGCGTGGTTCCGCGACAACTACGAGACCATCCTCCCCATCGGCCTGGTCGTTCTCGTGGCCACGTTCTGCGCCCAGCTCGTCCGCGCCGCGATCAGACGCGACGGACAGGCCCTGAGGCAGGCGTTCACCGGCACCGCATCCGGCGTGATCTTCGCCTTCGCCGCCATCGCCCTGACCACCGTCGCGATCGAAGTGGTCGACGCCCTGTCCGCCGGACTGTTCCAGGCCGCGAACACCGACATCGCCACCGCGGTCCGCCGCATCGTCAAGGTCAACCAGCTTCCCGGACTCGCCGGACTCGGCTGGCTCGTCGCCGTGTTCGCCGCCCTGGGAGCCTCCATCGGCGCCGTCCTGTACTGGTGCGTGATGATGGTGCGCAAGGTCGGCATTCTCGTACTCGTCACCCTGGCCGTGTTCGCCGGCGCCGGCGGCGGCTGGGAAGTCGCACGCCGCTGGCGCAAGGGCTGGGTCGAGGCCACCGCCACCCTCATCGTCTCCAAGCTCCTGATGACCATCATCTTCGTGCTCGGGATCGCCGCCATGGGCAAGACCGAGGCGAAGGACGGCCTCGGCGCGCTCGCCGACGTCCTCGCCGGCATCGTGATCATGATCCTCGTTCTGCTGTGCCCGTACGCGACCTTCAAGTTCGTCCACTGGGCGGCCGAAGGGTCCGACGGAGAAACCCTTCACCGGGCCGGCGGCGCCGGTGCCCAGCTCGCCAAGCAGCACGCCGAGCGTGCCGGGAAGAAGGCAGCCGCGATGGCGGCCACCGCCGGGACCGGCGGCGCAGCAGCCGGAGCCGGTGCGGCCCCGCAGGGTCCGGACACCATTCCAGGTGGCGGTTTCCCTGGCGACATCGCATCCAGTCCGGCAGGCCAGGCAGGTTCCCAGAGCGGCGGGAGCGGTGCCTCGCCCGGGGGCGGCGCCGTCAAGTCCGGCCTGGAGAAGGCTGTACAGCCGCCGCCGACCAGCGTCACGGACGACACAAGCGGCCAGGTGGGCGGCGCCCCGGGTACGGGCGGTCCCGGATCGGGCGTTGCAGCAGACCAAGCCGGCGGATGGCGGTCAGCCCTGCCGACCACGAGCCCTCCGCCGCAGGGGGCCCCGCCGTCCTCCGGCACGCAGAGCGCCGGGAGCAGCGGCACGGGATCCCCGCCGCCGCCCCCGACCGGCCTCTGACCATCTGACCGATTCCCCGGGGGCGGGACGTGCCCGTCGCCTTCTCGCCCCCGGGCCTCGCCCGCGCCCTCCAGGACCAGCCCCTTGTCTGCTCTCTCCGTCGCCCCGGTCACGGTGAAATTCCCGCACCGCTCCCGCCGCGGCATCCTCCTCGGCCTCTCTCTCCCGCAACTCATCCTCGTATCAGGCGCGTTGGCGCTTGCGCTGGTGACGGTCGTCTCCACGGGTCTCCTTGGCGTCATCGCGCTGACCCCGCTGTGGGCGGCGGTCGCCGCAGCCGTCGCGATCCGTCGGCACGGCCGCTCCCTCATTGACTGGGCGCCGATCGTCGCCCGCTACGCCAACCGCCGCCGCACCGGGCAGACCCTCTATCTCGCCCGGCCCGTCACCCGGCCCCGCCAGGACGGCCTTCTCCACCTGCCCGGCACCGCCGCCGCCCTCAAAGTCGTCACCCCCGGCGACTCCGCCAACGGCGCCGCCGCCGTCCACGACCCGCACCAACAGACCCTCACCGCCATCGCCCGCGTCACCAGCCGGGCCTTCGCCCTGCTCGACCCTGCAACGCAGAACCACAACGTGAACGGCTGGGGGCGTGCGCTGGCGGGCATCGCCCGCACCGGGCACGTCGCCACCGTGCAGGTCCTGGAACGCACCGTCCCCGACTCCGGCGACACCCTCACCCGCCGCTGGGCCCAGCACGGCCAGCCGCAGACACCCGTCGCCGGGCAGATCTACTCCGAACTCGTCGCCTCCGCCGGCCCCGCCGCCGCCCCGCACGAGACCTACCTCGCCATCTCCCTCGACCTCAAAGCCGCCAAGCGGCTGATCTCGCAGGCCGGAGGCGGGCTTCCGGGCGCGTTCACCGTCATGGAGCAGACCACCGCCTCCATCGCCCAGGCCGCCCGCAACGCCGGCCTCATGGTCACCGGATGGCTGAGCGCCCGGGAGATCGCCGCCGTCATCCGCACCGCCTACGACCCCAGGGCTCTCGCCGCACTCCAACAGTGGTCCCCCACCGGCCGCGCCGAAGCGGACCCCGCAGCCGCCGGGCCCGTCGTACAGGTCGAGGAGTACGACCGGCTCGCCACCGACACCGCCCGCCACGCCACGTACTGGGTGGAGAACTGGCCGCGGACCGAGATGGGGGCCGGGTTCCTGCACGGGATCATGTTCACCGCCGGCGTCCGCCGCAGCCTGTCCCTTGTCTACGTGCCGCAGGGGCTGGAGTCCGCGCTGCGGGACGTCCAGCGCAAGAAGGCCGCGATCATCGCCGACGCCAACGAACGCGCCCGCCGCGGCCAGGTCGACAGCGAGGAAGACTCCGTCGAGTACGCCGACGTCAAACAGCGCGAGCGCCAGCTCATCGCCGGGCACGCCGACGTCGCCCTGACCGGCCTGGTCACCGTCACCGCCGACACCGACGCCCTCCTGGACGCGGCCTGCGCACAGATCGAGACCGCCGCCGTCACCGCCGGCGTGGACCTGCGCCGCCTCAACTACCAGCAGCCAGACGCCTTCGCCCTCGCCGCGCTGCCCCTCGCCAGAACCGCTCTGTAACCCCCCTTCCAGACTCCGGGACATGCGCTGACATCCATCAACGACACCGATGAGCTCAGACGCGAACTGCGCGTCCTGCTCACCTCCTGCCAGGAACTGGCCGCCCGCCACCGCGCCACGCTCGACCAGTTCCGCGACAGCGACGGCAACGTCACCGAGGAGAAGTACGCCGACTATGACGAGGCCAGGATCAGTACGGCCCTTGAGGCCAGCGACCGGTTCGACACGGTGCTCGAACGCCTCGCCGACCTGGTAGGCCCGCCGACTCCCCGTGCGTTCACGCTCACCTTCGCCGGACGCGAGCGGCACGACGGCCAGGCTCCGACGAGCTTCGTCGTCAACGCCGCCAACCTCGACGACGCTGCCCGCATACTGGCCGGCCTCCCGAACTGGCACGAGTGGTACCAAGCCGACGCCGCATGCTCCGAGGGAGGAGCGGACGTCATCTCCATGCCGGAGCAGAGCCATGTTGGCCTGCCTTCCTCGGACCACTTCGTCGACCTTCGCGGCGAACAGCGCCCGCGCCCGTCCCCGGCCAACGCCACAATGCCCTCCGCCGCATGCCCCGCCGCCCCCGTCACCGGTCCACGACCGGCCCCTGCCCCCGCCTCTCCGGCGGCAAGGACCCCCATTGACCCGACCCCGCGCCACTGACCTCGACGCGCACCCCTACCTTCGCGCCGCCAGCGCCGGAGTGCGCCATCACAGCCGGGCCCTGGCCCGGTCAGCACCCGCCTGCCCAGCGCCGGTGGATCGCGTGCACCTCGACGTGCTGCACGCCCACCTCACCGTCCTGCACCAGCTCCTCGACCAGCTCGCCGAATCCGCCCGCCCCCCGCATCCCGCCGCAGGCCGCCACCTCGCCGCCGCACACACCCGTTTGTGGCAGGCAACCGCCGCCGTGCACGACGCCTTCCACCTCCTGCCCGCCTCGGCGGACGCCACCGAGTGTCATCCGGAACGGCTCCCGGAGGGACCGCCGGTCCTCACCATCTGCCAGCGCCACCTGGCCGCCGGACACATCGTCCGCCGCAAGACCACCCCCACCGATCTCAACCGCACGCACACCACCGCATGCGTGCGATGAACACCACCCGCCGAATGGAGGGCCTCTGATGAGCCACCGGCCCGACCGTCGCGCCCACCGCGCCTCCGCCAGCCCGGTGTTCACCCCCCACGGCACCGACCGCGCTGCCCGCCGCGCGGCCCGGCGGCAGCTCACGGAGGCCGCGGCCAAGGCCCGCGCCGAAGCCAGCGCCCACCCGGCAAGCCCGAGCGCATCCGAGCACGACATGCCCACCGCCCTCTACCCGCCGACCGGGCGGCCCGGACCTGCCTCCGCCCGCGGCAACCGGCTGAAACTGCCGGCCCACCGCATGACCACCGCCATCGCCGCGGGCGCGTACCCGTTCCTCGCCGAAGGAGGGCTCGGCGCCGAGGGCATCTACATCGGCCGCGACGTCCACGCCGAAGCCTCCTTCGTCTTCGACCCGTTCGCCCTGTACGGCAAAGTCGAGGGCTTCACCAACCCCAACCTCCTGCTCGCCGGCGTCATCGGCCAGGGCAAGTCCGCGCTGGCCAAGAGCTTCGCCCTCCGGTCGATCGCCTTCGGCTACCGCATCTACGTCCCCTGCGACCCCAAGGGCGAGTGGACGCCGGTCGCCGACGCCCTGGGCGGCACCTCCGTCGCCCTCGGCCCCGGACTGCCCGGCAGGCTCAACCCGCTGGACGCAGCCCCCCGGCCCGCCTCCGTCGCCGAAGCCGACTGGGTCGGAGAGATCCGCAAGCGCCGCCTCCTGCTGCTCGGATCGCTGGCCCGGACCATTCTCGGCCGGGACCTGCTGCCGATGGAGCACACGGCTCTCGACGTCGCCCTGGACGTCGTCGTCACCCGCGCCGCCGACACAGGCCGCACGCCGCTCCTCGGCGACGTCGCCGCCGCGCTCAACAACCCCGCCCAGCTCGACAAGGCTGCCGGGATGATGTCGGGGCGCCTCGGTGAGGCTGCCCGCGACCTCGCCCACGCCATGCGCCGCCTGGTCCACGGCGACCTCGCCGGCATGTTCGACGCCCCCTCCACCGTCGCCTTCGACCCAGGCAGCCCGATGCTCACCATCGACCTCTCCCGGCTCGGCGGGTCCGGCGACGACACCGCCCTCGTCCTCGCCATGACCTGTGCCTCCGCCTGGATGGAGTCCGCCCTCACCGACCCGAACGGCGGCCGGCGCTGGATCGTCTACGACGAGGCATGGCGCCTGATGCGCCACCCCGGCCTGCTGCAGCGCATGCAGGCCCAGTGGAAGCTCTCCCGCGGCCTGGGCATCGCGAACCTCATGGTCATCCACCGGCTCTCCGACCTGCTCACCGCCGGCGACGCCGGCTCCCAGGGCCGCGCCCTGGCCGAGGGCCTGCTGGCCGACTGCTCCACCCGCATCATCTACCGGCAGGAGACCGACCAACTCCACGCCGCGGCCTCCCTGCTGGGACTTACCTCGGTCGAGACCGACGCCATCGCCCACCTCAACAGAGGACGGGGCCTGTGGAAGGTCGCCGGCCGGTCCTTCATCGTCCAGCACCTCCTCCACCCGCACGAGCTGCAGCTGTTCGACACCGACGCCCGCATGCACTGAAACTCCCGCGAGTTCCGGCGGCCCACCACCCCAGACGATCAATCAGTTAGGAGCACACCATCCAGTTCCATCCGACCATCCTGCTCTTCCCCGCACTCGACGAGGACGACCTCAACGCCCTCGCCGAGGACATCAAGGAGCAGGGCCTGCTGTACCCGGTCGTGCTGGACCGCAGCGGCCGAGTCATCGACGGACGCAACCGTCTGAAGGCATGCGAGATCGCCGGCGTCGAACCCGCGTACACCACATACGACGGTGACGACCCCGACCGCTACGCCCTGTCGGCAAACGTCCACCGACGCAATCTGACCAAGGGCCAGATCGCGATGATCACAGCCAAAGCCTGTTCACTGAGTGAACAGAGCGGCCGTTCACCGAGTGAACAGTCCTCCCGTTCACTGAGTGAACAGCTGGGCATCTCGCTGGGCACCATAGGCAAGGCGAATGTCGTGCTCCAGCACGCGCCCGACCTCGTGGACCCGGTCATCAGCGGCGCCACCGGGCTGAACGAGGCGTACGCCGTCGCCCAGGAGAACAAGGCCAAGGCCAACAGCGCCGAGGTCCAGCTCGCCCGGCTGCGGGAGGAGGATCCCGAGCTCGCCGACCGGGTCGTCGAGGGCGACCTGACCCTGGCCGGCGCGTGGGCGGAGCGCACCGAACGCGTGGAGGAGGACAAGCGGCAGCGCCGGGTGGCCACCCGTCTGCTGGACGAGGTCGTACCGCCGCTCGCCCAGGCCCGCGGAACCCGGACGTTCAGCCGCTACGACCCCCAGTACGCCAGCGGAACCCCCATCACCCGCGAAACCATCGCCCACGCCATGACGGCGCTGACCGAGATGGACCAGGTCTGGCAGGAGCGTGACCTGCCGTGACGACCACCGCCGAGATACGGCTGCGGCACATCGTTGAGCAGACCGCGCTCAAGCTCACCGACGCCGACGGCCGATTCCACAAGCGCCAGCTCACCGACGCGGTACGCGAGCAGATCGCGCGCGAAGACCTCGACCCGCACGTCAAGGCCGCCGCCCTGGACAAACTTGCCCAAAGCCTCGTCACCGGGTTCGGCGAACAGCGCAACCCCCGCCGCCACAGCCGAACCGGCCGCTTCTTCCACCCCGAGTTCGTCTTCAAGCTGGGCAACGGCGTCTGGGTCTGGATGAACCGCGCCACCGACTCCGACGTCGTGCAATGGCGCCGACTGTCGAGGAATAACCGAACGCGCGTCGACCAGGCGGACAACGAGATACAGGACTACGCGGACGAAGTCCTCGACGCCTTCCGCGCCCATCGCGACGTCGTCTACCTCGGAGACCTGGAACGCGTGGTCTTCGGCTGGACCGAAGACAACGCCGAAAAGGGCGACTTGTTCGGATCGTGACCCCCACGAACTGCGGGCCTGGGCGTCCCGGGCGGCCAGCAGCAAACCCACGGACCACCGGCAAGACGTCCTGGACTGCCGTCTCCCGCCCCACCCACCCCGGCGGCTTCACGAGGGTTGGCCCGATGACGGCCCGCTTCGCCGTTCGCAAGGGGCAGCGTGCTCTACCTCGGCACTCCCTCAGGGCCTGAGGTGCGGGCAGCGATGAGCGCCGGACGGCTGGGCTGCATGACGACTCCGGCCCAAGGCAGCCGCATCCCGGACGGCGCCCTGTATGCCTGCGACAACTCGAAGTTCGGCAGCGACGGCAAGGGCCGCTACTGGCCAGGCGCCGATGCGTGGTTCGCCTGGCTGAGCCGGACCGTGGAGCGCTACGGGCCGGACCGCTGTCTGTGGGCGCTCGCCCCGGACCAGCCGTTCGACGCTGCCGGCACCCTCACCGAGTCCCTGCCGTGGCTGGCCCTTATCCGCGAGCTGGGCGTCCCGGCGGCCTACGCGGCCCAAGACGGCTGTGATGCACCCGGGTTGCTGCCGTGGGACGCGTTCGACGTTCTGTTCCTGGCCGGATCAACCCAGTGGAAGCTCGGCCCGGTCGCCGAGCGGCTGTCTCGCGAGGCGAAGGCCCGCGGCAAGAACGTGCACATGGGCCGCGTCAATTCGCGGATACGCCTGGGCATCGCCGAGTGGTTCGGCTGCGACACCGCCGACGGCACCTACCTGGCGTACGGGCCCGACAAGAACCTGCCCCGGCTCCTGAGATGGCTCGACGAACTCGACGGCCGCCCCTCCCTGGTCGGCGGCACGGAAGCTTTCGGCCCGCCCGGTTCAGTGCCGGCAACTCCATCCCCGCCCACGGTAGCAAGCAAGGCCGCCCCCGTGATGCCGGTACCACGAGGTTCACGTGTCCGACCCCGCTGAACAGTCCCTGCCGCACCGGTTGCAGCAGTTGTCCCTCGAACTGCGCAGCGCCAGTGAGTATCTCGAACTGCTCGACGGCACCGGCCACGTCCCCGACCCCCTGCCCGTGCACACACTGCTCCAGCACACGGTCACCGCCCAGCGCCTCTCCGCCCGTACGGCACTGCTGGCCGACGAGTTCGTCGCCCACATCCGTGCCAGGCCCTCCGAGTACCTGTCCAAGGGCCTGATGGAGCTGGTCACCGCCGCCACCCACACCTGCGCAGCCGCGAGTCTGTTCGCCCAGACCGCGCACACTGCGGCATCTCCCCAGCCCACCCCGGGGACGCCAGACGCAGAGAGCCGGAACTGGCGGACAGTCCTGGACCATGCCACGGGCCGACGCGAACTGCGCCGTGCCTATGAAGCCGTCCACGCCGCCGGACGTCACCTGAAGACACACCGCGACGTGGAGCGCTTCGTCGCCGGCCTGCGTGCCCCGGCCCCTCGCACACCTCAGTCCTCCGCGCCCCGCACGACACCACGTCCCTGACAACTCCGGACGATCGCCGTCCCCACCACCAGACAGGAGACCGCACTGCAGCACCCCGACTTTGAGCTGTACGACAACGTCGGTCGGACCGCCGAACAGATCCACGCCTACCACACACGATCCGCCACCACGGATGACCTGTACCGCTGGGCGAAGCGAGACGCCGAAGGCTTCCGCGCCCAACACCCATTGCCCGGCAATCCGTTGCCCGTGCCGGACCTGGACCCGTACCTGACGGCGCTGGCCGCAGCCGAGACTCCCGCCGAGTTCAGCGCGGTCACCAACGCCCTGCTGGATGCCGCCGAACCCCTCCTCAACGCGGTCGTCGACTACCTGGCCGCAGCCGCGCAATGGCGCCGGCAAAACCGCGGCGCCGCCCCCGGCTCCCCGCCCAAGCTGCTGAGGGATGCCGCCAGCCGGATCAAGACCGCCGTGGCCATGGCCGCCGACGCCGACCTGCAGATCCTGCGCGCCCACTACGACCCGCCCCCGGACCTCGACGCGCTCACCAAGCAGGCCCGCGCAGCACACGACACGCCACCGGCTCCCCCACCGCCCGTGCAGCAGCCAGGTCCGGGTGGGCCACGGCGGTGACCGAAGCATCATCACCGACCGCCGCTGAAACCGGAGAAACGCCCCTGCCACCCCAGCCCGACACCCCTGCCGCCCAGGACTGGGCGGCCGAAGCCGTACGTCGTCTCACCGACCGGCTGAATGCCGCCCGCTCGTACGACGAAGCCGCCGGCCTCCTCGATGAGGTCCTGGAGCCGACCGAGGGACTCCTCGCCGGCCTCGAAGACTTCTTCAAAGCGGCAGCCAAGACGGCCAAGGCAGCCGAACGCCAGGACGGCTTCGACCTCTACCACGACCTCCAGACGGCCGCGCTCACGCTGCGTCGGCTCGGCGAAGACCTGCACGTCGCCGTCGACCGCATGCATGCCCTCGCCGTCCCCCGTCGCCGGAGCTGGCAGGAAGCCGTGACCGACTACTACGCCACCGCCCCCAGCAACCCCAGCCATTCGGCACCGGCGCCCCCGCCCGCCGGACCTCCCCCCGGCCGCACCCGCTGACAGCGCTCAGGAACTCATGACCGCATCCCGCACCGACCTGTACGCCTTCGCCACCGCCCTCGCCCGGCACCTGCCTGGGCAGTGGTACCGCAAGTACGAAGGCTTCCCCGCTCCCCAAGACCACCGGCCGGTCGCCGACCGGGTCTGGGACTGCGGTCCCGCCCACTCGGCCCTCCTGGACTTCCCCGACGCCCCCGTCGCACTCCTCCACGGACGAGACGACGAACAGCTCTGCGTCACCGAACGCCCCCGTTACCCCCACCAGTACCTCATCGCCCCACTCGAGCCCGAGGGATCCAAGCCACACCACTTCCACCACGTGGACGAGCCGAACGGCATCGCCGTCCCCGACGATCCGCTCCGAGCCGCCGCCGCGGTCGCACGCCGCGTGCTGCCCCGCTACCACCGGGCCCTGGAGGCGGTCCACCACAACGCCCGCGTCCAGCCCGAGCCGCCGCACCGTCCCGCCGCACCAGAGGTCGCCGAGACCCTCACGCTGGTGTGGTACCCGGACGGCGTGGTGGGAGCGCCGTATAGGTCGGTGCCCGAAGACGCCCGCATGGTGCTGTACGGCTGCCGATTCCAGTACAGCCCGCACGAGGTTGCGTTCGTGCTGCCCGCCTCCTACAGCACCAGCGACCGCGCCCTGCTCATCCAGAGCGCCGTCCGGCTGCTCACCGCCCAAGGCATCGGCGTCAACTTCCGCCACGCCGCCCCCACCTCCGCAGGCCCAACAAGCCGCCCGCCCACAGCAGCGCTCGGTACACGGCCAACAGCGGGCACACCGTCCTCAGCACGACGGTAGACACCCCGCACATCCTGGAGTTGCCTCTGGTGTCTGATCTCGACCAGCGGATGCTGCTGCACGACATGGCCGACCGGCTCAACACCGTGGCCGACCACCTCCCGCTCCCCGACCAGATCCACCCCGATCCAGCTCTGAGCGAGATCCTGGACGACGAAGTCCGCCACCTGGCCCGCCTGCTGGGCTACCTGGCCGGAGAGAGCGCCTTCCGCCACCGGGCCGCCACCCGCTACCCCCACCAGCCCACAGCCACCGACCGCCGCACCACCCTCGCGCTGGCAAGCGCCGCCCAGCCCGCCGGTGCCGCGCTCGCCGCCCTCGGCGCCACCGTCCACCAGCTTGGCCTCCTGGCCCACCTCGCCCACCAGCAGCCCGGCCCCGCCCGCGACCGGTCGATCGCCGCCGCACACCAGCACCTCGTGGACCGCCTCGGCGACGCCCGAACGCACCTCGCCCACGCCGCGAAACAGCTGCGCGCTACCGCGGACACCCAGGTGACACCCGCCGTGACCGTGCCGCGTCCGCCCGCAGCTTCCGCTGCCGCATCGCGTAACCGCTGACCCACCCGCATTCTTCGGAGAACCGTCATCCCCCTGCACATTTCCGCCCGCCGTACCGCCCTCCTGCTCACCGCCGCCGCGTCCGTCGCGCTGACCGTGTCCGCCTGCGGCGCTCCCGGCAGCGCCGACAACGACGCCACGGCTCGGGTCACACGTACCGCTTCCCCCGCGCCGACCGCCGAGCCGGCTCTGACGAAGAAGGAGGCCCTCGCCCAGATCGCCCACTATTCCAAGATCAACAACGAGGCCAACTCGCACAACAAGCGCAAGCTCCTCGACACCATTGAGGACGGCCCGCTGTATGCGATGTCGGTCGCGGACTACGAGCAGGACGAGGGCCTGCCCAAGGCCGACCGCAAAAAGTACAAGCCGTGGTCGTACGACCTTGCCTCCACCGACGTCTACATCCCCCGCTTCACCGCCAGGCAGCAACGCTGGTTCGCCGCCGTCACCTACAGCGGGAAGAACGACAAGTACGCCCGCGTCCTGGTCATGGCCGAGCAGGCGACAACAAGGCGGTGGGAGATGGTCGCCGCCGTCGACCTCGACGACAAGAAGCAGCTGCCCAAGATCGCCCTGGACGCCGACGGCTACGCCACCGCGGTCGACGCCACCTCCACCAAGAACGTGGCCGCCCCGGTCGACGTCCTGCGTGACGCTGTCCTGGACAACTTCGCCACCGGAGGCGACCTGACCGGCAAAAAAGTCTTCACCACGACAAAGACGTCCACCCGGCAGATCAAGGTCCATGACGACACCCTCCACAAGTTCGGCAGCCGCGGCACCACCCAGTTCTCCGCCGCCGCCACCGAGTTCACCGGCAGCTACGCTCTCAGGACCGCCGACGGTGGAGCCCTGGTCGTCTTCGCGCACACGCACACCCAGCGCGATGCTGTCGCCCATTCCGGGCTGCAGATCGTGCCGGACAAGGACGACCGGGCCTGGCTGGGGGACAAGCCGAGTCCGTACTTCACCTACACCTTCACTTGCTCCGACGTCGCCACTGTCCCGACCACGCCGGACAAGTCGAAGCTGATCGGCTACACCTGCCGCCGCACCGCTGCCGAGGGCCTGTCCACTTCCTCGGCAGCGTGAGCATGAGCCACGCGCATCAGCAACCGCCCCCGCCCGTGTCAGGCTTCGCCGCCTCGCTCGCCGAGCACCTGCCTGGCCGCTGGCAGGCTGGAGAACCCACCAGCCTCGTGGCGCAGGAGGCCGGCAGCCACCGGATCTGGCACAGCGGCCCGCTGGCGTACACCGCTTTCGACGCAGCCGATGTCCAGCGGTGCGTGCTCACCTCCCCCTACGGCCTGCAGCTGTACGTCCTGACCCGGCCGCACCGAGCCGACCAGTTCCTTGTGCTGCCGATGCTGCCCGCCGGCTGCCAGCAGGAGCACGTGATGGGCCTGCCCGGTCCCCGCGGCATCGCGGTGCCTGCCGATCCCGTCCGGGCCGCAGCGGCGGTGCGCCGGCGGATGCTGTTGGAGTACCGCTTCGCCTCGCCGCCCGCACTGCGCGCGGCCAGCCCCGGCCACCTTCAGGTACGGGTCTCCTTCGACACCGAGCGCCGTCCGCGCATCCGCACCACGTACATCCGTGCTCTGACCGAGCTGCTGGCGCGGGACGGCTTCCTGCTCGATGCCGCCACGGGCGAATGCCACCTGCCGGACACCCTCACCGAGGCGCAGAGCCGCCGCCAGCTGATCAAGAGCCTCGAACGCCTCCGGCACCTGGGCTTCCACGTGTCCGTACGGTCCAGCCTCGCCCTCGGCGCCCCCTCGACCGAGCCCGTCGCGACGGCGAATCTGCCGAAGGGGCCGAGCCGATGAGCCGTCCCCACGCCGACTTCGTGTCCGCACGCCTGCGTCTGTGGCAGCGCCGTGTAAAGGAGACTGCCGGGCTTGTGGTCCTGCCGGAGGTAGGCACTGCCCAGGCGGGCTTGGTGCCCGTGCTCGACCAGCTCGTCGCCGTACACAACCTGACCTCCGGTCTTGTCTCCGACCTGCGCCAGACTGCCGAGAGTTCCCTGGCCGGCACCGACGTCGGACGTCAGTACCTGTCCCGTCTGGCCGCCGCGCTCGCGCACAGCAGCCGCGCCGCCTCGCACCTGAGCACGGCCGTGACCGGTCTTGCCGACGCCCACCGGCTCACCTCCCACCCCAGGGGAGGCGAGCCGGTGGAGAGCCGGCTGAACGCGACGCTCGGGCACTCCGCCGCCCTGCGCAGTCTCAACCGGGCCCTGCACGCCGTCACCACGCCCGACGACCCACTGGCCGGCGCGGTACCCCTGTCAGTGCTGGCAGCAGAGCACGGCCGCGCCCCCGACACCGGTGGTCCGCACCTCACCCGTCGGCGTCCCTGAGTCTCAGCGAACACCCCGCCGCATCCGCCCGTGCCCACTGGGAGACCCGCCTTGTCGACCCGCTCTTTCGTCGCCCGCCCCACCGAAGGGGGCTACAGCGGCATCCACGTCCATCTCGACGGCGTGCCGAGCCATCACCTGCCCCTGCTCCTGGCCGCGTTCCAGCACCGCTTCCGCCGCGACCTGGAAGCCATGTCCCGGTTTCTCATGGACGATGTCGCCGTCGGCTGGGAGGAGCTGGGCACCGATCTCCTCGACGGCGCCCCGCCCGCGCTCGTCGCCGCGCTGACCGGCGGCGAACACTGGCCCAGCCGCAGCCTGGACAACCTGATCACTTCGGACGGCTCCCCGCCGGTACGGATGACGGTCACCGATGCGACCGCCAGCGAGCAGGACCTGCAGTGGGGCTACGTTCTGCGCCCGCAGGGAATGGAAGTGATCAGCCTGCTCCACGAGGACGCCGGTTTGGTCGTGGTCTGGAACACCGACCCGCGCACTGTCTTCAGCGACAGCCCCGCGCACTGGTCCTCCACCGCACCAGCCCCCGTCCTCACTCCCGTGCGCGCCGCCCCGCCCCAGGCCAGCCCCACCACGCGCCCAGCGATCGGCTCCCCGGCCCGCCCCGCCGCTCGCCGCTAAACGCTCCTCGCCTGCCTTCCCGGAGGAATTGCCCTGCCCACTCCCGCACCGCCCCTGATCACGGTCGTCATCGCCACCCGCCTGCGCGAGGACCGGCTCGGCTACCTGGAATCCATGCACGCCAGCCTCACCCGGCAGAGCGTGCCCTGGGAAGCCGTGATCGCCATCGACGGCGCCGATCCCGAGCTTCTGCCCGCGCCGCTCGCGGGTGACCCGCGTGTCCGCACCCTCGTGCTGCCCCGCCCGGTCGGCGCGGCCTGCGCCCGCAACATCGCCCTGAACGAGGTCCGCACCCGTTACGTCAACTGGGCCGATGACGATGACGAGTTCACCGACGACGCCATGGCCGTACGGCTGCACACCCTGGAAGCGACCGGGGTGGGCTGGTGTGCCGGATACAGCCAGGACCTCCACCCGGACGGAACGACAACGCTGTGGCGCTGCCCGACACCGCCCGGCCGGCACGAGGCCGGCGACGTGTGGACGTACTGGAAGTCCCCGTCCGACACCATCCCCATCGGGCCGACCACCCTCCTGGCCCGCACCGACCTCGTGCGCGCGGCGCCGATGGGTGGCCTGGTCCAGGGCGAGGATTACATGGCCGCCGTCGGCGTCACCAGCCTCGCCCCTGGGATCCTGCTTCGCCTGCCGGTCTACCGGTACCGCAAACACCCCGGCCAGATGACCCGCCAGGACGCCTATGACGTCCTGGAGCCGCAGGCTCGGTGCCATGCGTGGAACTACGGACGCAGCCTGCGAGCCGCCCTCTGTGCCCGGGAGACGAGCGATGCGGCCGGGGTGGTCTGATGTCGTCCTCCGTCACCCCGGCAACGCTCGATCACTTGGCCCGGCGTCTGGATGAGCTGGCCGCCCAATTCCCCAGCGGCCCCGATGCCGTCGACCTGGTCACGCTCACCGACGACATCGGCGTGCTGGCCCACCATCTGCAGTACGCCATCGAACGCGCGCAGGAACGGTTCACCACACCGCAGACGGTCTACCCGCCCGAACGCGCCACCCTCACCCGGCTCGCCTGGGCCGCCGCAGGTATCGCGCGAGCTCTGGACGCACTCGCCGAGGCCCTGGCCTACGCCACGACCGGCTTCCAGCGCGAGGCCGTGGAGGACCTCGCCCACTCGCCTCTGCGTAACGACCCTGAAGTCCTGCGGATCATGACGGCCGAGAAATACGTCGCGGCCCGCGCCCGTCTGCGGCACACCGCCGCCGCCCTGCGCGCGACCTCCACACCGGCACCGCCTGGGCCGTCCACACCGCGAACGACCGGCCTGCGAACCCAGCCGGCTGCCGTCCAGCAGCCACGGCAGCCGAACCGCCACTGACCGATAAGGATCTCTCTCTGTCCGACCACTTCCACTTCCGCGCCCATCCCGAACACGGCTTCGTCGCCTCCGCCGACGCGAACTTCACCCCCCACCTCGCCGAATGGTTCCTCCTGCGCGAGCAGTTCGAGCCCGTCCCCTTCTCGCCGGGCCTGTACCGGCTCACCGAGCCGGAACGCGACGGGCTGCGCCGTACCCGCCAAGCCGCCCACGACCTGCGCAGCCTCGGCTACCGCGTGCGGGACGACAGCGCGCTCGACCCCGCCCGTGCATCGGCTCCTGCCCGGCCGACGACCAGCAACAGCCTGGCTGAACGGCGCTCCCGCATCGCGCAGGCCGCCACCGTTCGCCCCTCCCGCATCTCCGCCCTGGCCAACGCCGCGCCGGCGGCACCCCCTGCCACCGCCAGCCACGCGCCGACTGCCGGTCAAGGACGGAGCCGGTGAACATGACCAGCGAGCCGATCCGCATCACCCGGGGCGAAGGCGGCGAGGTCGAAGTCGAAGGACCGTACGACGCGTTCGCCGCGAGCATCCTGGCCCGCGCCGGTTTCGAGACCTATCCGACGCTGCGCGGGCAGTGGATCCGGCTGCCCTTCGACCTCGGCCGCACCTGGGAGAACGAACACGCCAGCTGGGCCGCCGAGATGCTGATGGCCGCCCGCTACTCGGTTCACCTCGACCCCGACCTGCGCGTCTCGCGCCCCGGCCAGTCCGCCCCGTCCGCCCCGACGCACCGGCCGGCGATGACCGCACAGGCACCGCCGGCAGGACGCCGGACACGCCACTGACCGCAACCGCCAGGAGCAACCGATCCCCAACACCCCGACTCCCACCGGGCGCGAACTGGCATGGAAGGCGCGGGACTTCCTTGATTCGTATGATTCGCATCGGCCGTGAGGTCGAGACCGCGCTCGATGCCACCCGGGACCGCCACGGGCAGACCGTCCACCACCGCGCCGCCGCAGCAGCCCGCGCCCATCGCGACCAGGCAGCCCTCCAGGCGTACGCCACCTACCTGCTCCCGCACGCAGGCGAACTCCTCGCCGCTGCCCGCCGCTCCCTCGACGCGCTGCCGCCCGCCCGCCACGCAGCCGCGTGGCGGAGCCTGCTCGACAGACTCGCCACCTCCCACAAAGAGATTGCGAAGGTCCTGGACCAGCCCGCCGCACCCGGCTCTACCGCCGAGCGTGAGCAGCACACGGCCGTGTGGCCGCACCTCGCCTTCTGGGCGGAGTACAGCTACCTCGCCACCGACCTCGCCGATCAGCACCAGCAGCGCGAAATGCCGCTGACCGACGAGGAACAGCAGATGTGGACCGCCATGGCCCACGCGGCCCAGCGGCGGGGCGAGCTGGATCTGATCGAGTCGTGGTACGCCGCCGACGGCCGACTCATCACGCTCGCCTACCTGATCGAGGACGACACCTCGACTGTGATCGCTCTGGCTGGCGATCCCGACGCGCCGGGCTGGCAGGTGATCGGGCACTACGCCAACGAATACATCGCCGGGCAGGCACTGCCGTGCGCGGTCCCGCCTGGCGTGCTGCGGCCGGAGGTCTCCCGGTTCAACCGCCCGGAGGCCCCGCCTGAGGTGTCGTTGCAGGAACTGATCCGGGACGTCATCGAAGCCCGGGCGGCAGGTGACGTTGCCGAGGTCCTGCTCAGCGCCACCCAGAACGGCTACAACGCGGGCCCGCTGGTCCGCCTCCAGGAACTGTTGGAGGCCGCAGGCCAGTTCGCCCAGGCCCTGGAAACCGTGCGGGGCCAGCAGGTCGCCGCCCGGCTCGCCGCGCTCGGCCGGCACCTCGACTTCCTCACCCGCGAAGTGCACGAGGCGGCCGAGGACCTCGGCGCGAGTGTCGCCGTCCTGCCGCCCCATCGCACTCCCAGGCCACAGGTCCGCCCGCGCCCGGCCCTGGACACAACGCCTCCAGCGCCTCCCGCCCGTGGCTCGTCGCCCGCGCGCCACCGCTAGAGCCACGACCCCAACCCGACTGCACGACCACCTACTTGAGGAGATCCAAACCATGGCAGTCCGTACGAGATGGACGATCGAGCATGCTCCTTGCGGCCATGAGGTCGTCCATGACCTGTCCGACCGCCCGGCCGACCGGCGTGCGGGGTTCGCCCGCTGGCTCGCTGGACGGGAATGCTCTGACTGCTGGAAGGCCGCTCGCGACGCCGACACCGAGTCCAAGGAGCAGTGGCTCGCGGCCAAGCGCGCCGAGGAGCAGCAAGCCGCGGCCGAGTGGGCCGAAAAGTTCGACATGCCGCCACTGGAAGGGCCCGAGAGGGCGCTGGAGTGGGGCGAGCGCTCCCGCCACCAGCTGATGACCGCCGCACACACCGCCCTTGCCATCGAAGGCACCTGGAGCGAGGCGGACTGGGCGGAGCTGGAAGAGAAGGCCCGCACCATCACGAGAGCGGGGTGGTGGATCGACCAGAGGGATGCAGAGGGCTCTGACCTGGTCGAACTCCTCGACGCCGCCAGCGAGTCCGACCGCGCAACGGAGAACCCGTACCGCTGACGACGGCGGGAACATAGCCGGTGATCGCCGGTTAGCCAAACCGGCGATCCTGCGGACCATTGATCCTCCCACCGCCACCCCGCACCGCGTGGAAGGACCTGCATGCTCCCGCCCTCTTGGACCCCTCCGCCGACTCCGGCCCTCACGCCGCCGCCCGATCCGCTCACTCCCGCCCGGGACATCACCCACCGGCACTTCCAAGCCGGCGAGCAGGTCGTCGTCCTCAAGGGCGTGGCCGGCGGGGAACTGTGGGGAGATTCCCTGCGCGTGGTCGCCTCCTCATGGCACACCCCGACCGACGAGGACGGATGGCGGCTGCGGGATGCGACCGGCGGCCAGCAGTCCTACCTCACCGCCCACCCCCGCTACCTGGTCCACCTGAAGCGCCGGTGCCCGGACTGCCTGATCTACCTGCGCGCCATGGAGGACTACCTCCTGCCGAAATACGCCTCCCGCGAGCAGCTGATCGACTGCGGCTGGTACACCACCACGGCCCTCGGCCAGCTCGTGCACGTCAACGACGCCCGGGACGGCCGGTGACCCTTCCCGTCCGCCGCCCCGCCCGCGCCCTGGCCCTCCTTGGCACCCGGAACCGGGCCACCCTGACGCCGGGTGATGCCTCTGTGCACACGGACCTGGTGCGCGAGCCTTCCCTGATCGCCTCCGCAAGCGAGCTGCCGCTGTCCTCACGAACCAGCGGAGGCACACCGACGTGATCCCACGCGTCAACGAGCGCAGCATCTCCGCCCAGCACCCGCTCAGCCAGGCCCTGAACCGGAACGTGTCGGCGGAGGAGGGCCTGACCGAACACACCGTCGTCGCCTACTGGCCTGGCCTGGAGTTTTACACCCTGGACGACGAACAGACGGTCTGGTCGTCCGCCCAGTGGGCCGAGCACCTCGACGACCCGCTGGTGGAGCACCCGTTCGCCACCGGCCCGCAGGGCGATCGGCGGGCGATCTTCCACCTCGACGTCCGTCTCCACCCCGACGACCGTGATCTGACCGGTCCGGAGTGGACTGAAGCCGCCCACCGCCTCGCCCGTGCCGCCGGAATCGAGATCCCCGGCGACGAGAGCGGCTGCCGCTGGATCGGCGTCCAGGCCCAGCCCGGCCGTCTCGACCTGATCGCCAACCTGATCCGGCTCGACGGCACCTGGCAGTCGCAGCCCGCCAGCCTGCTCCGACGGCTCTCGGATGAAGCCCGCCGCATCGAGAACGAGCTGCACCTCACCCCCGTACGCACAGCCCCTGAGCGCCAGGCCGTCGCCCGGCCCGTCCCGACCGCATCGACTCAGCTCGCGACGGTCCTGGCGCAGCTCGCCGACGAGCAGTCCGGGCCGCTGGCCACCGTGCGCGGCCTCATCGAGCACACCGCGCACCGACTCGCACGCCAGCCGGGTGCCGGCAGCCCCGGCACGGCGCACCGCCTGGAGCTGATCGCTCACCGGCTCCTCGGTATCCAGCAGGACCTCGACGCCAGCGCCGCTCACCTCGCGGCCCGCCCAACAGGCGCCGTCCCTCGGCACGGCATCGCCACCGCACCGCCGGAGGTGCGGCACACACGACGATCACCGTAGCAAGGCCCCGCTCTTACCGCGTGCCGACCGCTTCCTGGGCCTGCGCCGCAATCCCCACTCCGGTGAGGTCCTCGCTCGCGGCGCAGACCGAAGCCCAGAGCATCCTGCAGCGCCGCGGCTGCGGCCGTCGGTTATCACGTCGACTGCGACGAATCGTTCGATACCCACCAGCGCCCACTCCGCTCGGCGCCCAGGTCGCCCAGCTCGCCGACCGGCCCGCCCGCACCCCCGGCCGCAGCACCTGCACCGGGCAGGTGCCCGGCGCAGAGCGCGAAGTGTCCGCTGGGTGCGCCCACCCGCCACGGCAGCGCACGTGCAGACCCCGCCTCCGGTCATCGCGCGTCTGCGCCCCTCACCCCCGCCCGCTCCATTGCTAAGGAAGACATGCACGACCACGACTCCGATCCCGGTCGCCTCGCCTCGTTCGCCGACGTCCTCGCCGGCGAACTGCCCGGCACGTGGAGCAGTACCTACCACCCGCCCGAGCGCAAGGACGATCTCGCCGAACTGGCCGACCACATCTGGGACATGGACCTCGTCGCCGAGTCCCTCGCCGCGCACCCGATCCGGCACGCGGCCGTGTTGACCCGCAAGGACGGCGCCCAGCTGGTGGTCCTCGACCGGCACGACGAGCGGGACGGCTTCCTCATCGCCGCCGTCGCCCCCCGTGACGTCCCCGGGCAGGCGTTCAGCGGGATGCGCGAGCCGGACGGCATCGCGCTGAGCGACGACCCGTTCCTGAGCGCCGAGACGGTCGCCGGTGACCTGCTGGCCCGCTACGACGCCGCGCTCGCCCAGGTCCGCCACAATGCCACGGGCCTGTCCCACAAGGCCGACGCTACCCAGCCGTCCCAGGCGGAGCGGGTCGTGCTCACCTGGCAGGCCGACGGCAGCCTCGCCGCCGCCCCAACCGGTGACACGGTCGCCGCCGTCCTGGTCGCCAACGGCTTTCTCCATGACGAGCAGACCGGCACCTACCGGCTGAGCGGGGACGACACCGCCGTCCAGGCTCGAGCCGTGCGCGCCACGGGCGAGCAGCTCGCTGCCCAGGGCGTCACGACCGCGCTCCAGCACCCTGCGGCGCGGCCCGCGCCCACGGCCACCGCACCGGCGGCCCCGCCGCCCCAGGCGCGTACCTCGGCCACGCGGGCCCGGTGATGGGCAACCGCGCCGACGACGAAGGTACCGACGTCGAGATCTACCGCAAGCCCTTCACCGACACCGTTCACGCCGACACCCCCACCGGTGCGCCCGAGGAGCTCCTCGCCCTGCTCGACCGTCTCGGTTTCGAGCGCAGGAGCGCGGTGACGGCCGGGCCCGTCTACGTCTGGCACGAGGCGCCCGCGCACCTCACCGAGGACGAGAAGAAGCAGCTCGCCACCCGCGCCGTCCCCGCACTGATCACGGCTGGATACGAGGTCTTCCTTCCTGACTACCTCTTCGACCCCGTCGTCTATCAGCAGGCCGTGCACGACATACGCACCCGCCAGGTAAGGCCCCAGCCCCCGAAACCCGCTCCAGCAGCCGCAGCCACCGCTTCGCCTCGACGTACCCCCTAAGCCTGAACGGCGGCCCCGGCACGTGCCGGGGCCGCCCCGGCCCCCGCAGCACCGACCGGAGAAACCCGTAGGCCCCCGCACACCACCGCCGATGTCCCGCCGCCTCACACCCCGCCTCGCCACCGCCCTGTTCCGCCGCTATCTGCGCGCCTGCATTCCCACCGGCCCTCACCGGCTCGTTCCACCGGCCGACGCACGTCCCGGGGCCGGTCTCGACGAAGCCCGGCGGATCGGCTGCCGCCACCACCACTGACCTCAAGCCCGCCCAGGAGGGCCATGCCCCACCCCGCTCCGAATCCGGACCGGCTGGCCGACGAGATCGCCCGTCAGCTCGGCCAGCTCTCCGACCACCTCGCGATACTCCCGGCAGGTGAGGCCACCCGCGTCATCGCACGTGTCCTTAACCCCGAAGACGGAGTCCTCGGCCGTTTCACCCACCTCGTGGCCACCGGCAGCGTCTTCGCCAAAAACCAGGCCGAACGCGGCGTCCTGCCCGCGGAGGTGTGGCTCGCCCTCGGCCGGGCCGCCAACGAACTGCATGACATCGGCCTGGATCTCGACGAGCACACCGACACCCTCCAGCGCCTCCACGCCCGCCCCGCCGTGACGGCCAAGCCCCCGACCGCTGCTCCGCTCGTCGTACGGCGGCGCCGGTGAAGCGAAAACAGTGGCAGGGCTGGGGGCCGGGCGAGCAGGCAGAGCAGCACTACCTCGTCCAGCCCCGTGCTCTCGCCGGTGGCGGCGATCTGAGGCACGTCTCGGAGTTCCTGCGCGCCTGCGGGTGGCAGGACAAGTCCAAGCGCAACGGCCCGCTCGTTCTCGACAGCCCCGACCGCACGATCCGGGTCGGCTACGACCCCTACGTGCTGCCTGGCGGTTGGACGATCCACAGCAAGGCCACCGCTCACCAGGACGAATGGACGGTGTCGTTGGGCCGGCAGACGCCGGTGGAGATCGTTGCCGGATTCACCGATGCCCTCACCCGCCCCCGCAGCGCGCACGCCCCCAACGTCTGGGCGCCGCTGAAGGAACAACGCTGGAAGACCGACCGTGGCGACGAACACTTCATCGCCACGAGCCCCGACGGGGCAGCGTGGATGCAGTTCCACCACGACCGCAGCGGCCAGGCCATCTGGTGGTCCGGGGCACAGGATGAGCAGGGCAACGGCTGGACCGCGACCTTCACTGCCTCCACCCCCATGCATCTGGTCCAAGCCTTCTCCGAAGCGCTCGCCAGTCCCGACCCCGTGATGCGCCCGCGGGGCCGTGTCCCGCACAGCACGCGGATCCGCACCACCTCCGTCTCCGTTCTCCCCTCCCAGCTCAGCGCCTGGCAACAGGCCCGCGTCCACGCCGCCCGCGCCGCCACCTGGGCCCGCAACTCCTGGTCTGCCAGCCAGCCCCGCACCACGACCCGCCCCCACGCCACCGCCGGCCGACCCCGCGCCCGCCGCTGACCGGCCCCCTTCTCCCTTTTCAAGGAGCCCTGTGCCCGCACTCACCCCGGACGACATCCACACCGCCACCGAAACCCTGTCCCGGCTCACCGAGTACCTGCACGACGCCCCCGACCCCGGCGAGGCACTCGCCCTGGTCGAGCCGCTGCTGGATGAGTACACCGGCCTCCCCGTCCAGCTCGGCGACACCCTGCGCGCCCTGGCCCGCGCCGTACTCGACCACCCGGACACCCCGCGTACCCCCGAGACGCACCTCCTGATCGCGGAGCTGCGCACCGCCGCGTGGGAGCAGACCGACCAGCACACCCTCCACTACCTTCTCGACGACCTGCGCACGCTGCTTGCGAACGACTCCCCGAGCACGCCGGAGTGCAGCCGATGCCGGTGAGCGAGCGGCAGCTCGCCGAGTTCGCCGACAAGCACGCCTGGCAGATCCCCTTCGATACCAGTCCGCGCCACCTCGCCGGCCCCGGCGACGCCCGCCACGTCACCCACGACCTCGCCGCCGTCGGATGGACCCGCACATCCGACCCGCTGAGCGCGGAACTCGTCCTGCGCAGCCCCGATGGCCGTCACAGCCTGCAGCTCGACCCGCAGTCCGCCACCTCGGCCTGGTGGCGGCTGCGGGCGGAGCCCACCGACACCGAAGCGGGCTGGTACGCCGAGTTCGGCGAACTCGTCCCCGCCGAGATCCTGGCCGGCGTCACCGACGCCCTCCTCTGCCCGCCGCGCGCCGAGCCCCCGGATCCCTGGCGGACGCTGTCCTCGGCCGGCTGGAAGCTCGACCAGCAGAACGGCGCCCACTCGCCGGACGGCATGTGCCACATCGAGCTGCGTCCCCTCGGCGACCGGGATACGCCGTCCTGGCACATCGAGACGCGTGAGCACGGACACGGCCATCCCGTGGGCCCGAGGATCTGGCACGCCTGGTTCGACCACCACACGCCGTCCCACCTGGTCAGCGCGTTCGTCACCACGCTCACCGACACCGCCCCGCTCCAGCGCGGCATGTTCGAGCGCACCGCCCACTACAGCGCCGTCAAGGAGCCGAGCCCGCTCAGCCCGCAGCAGGTGGTCGACGCGCACACCGCCCGCCTCGACGCCCTGCGCACCCAGGCACGCGCCGCGCGCCGCCGCCAGCGGCCGGCCACCATCCAGCCCCTCGCGCCGCCGTCCAAGGCCGCAGCGCCTCCCGTGCGGCGCTGACCCACCGGCCGTACTCGGCCGAACCCCCATCGCCTCCCCAAGGAAACCGCCATTCCCGCACCCTCCGATTCCCACCGCGCGTTGCTCAAGCAGCTCGGCCGCTTCCTGCGCGACAGCCAGAAGATCCTCGACTCCTGGGACGCGTACTCCGACGAGCACACCGACCTCGACGGCTGGCCCTACGACGAGGACGCCTACGGCCGGCGCGCGAGCCTGCGTGACGCAGCGACCGCCGAGGCGTTCGAGAGCGTCCGCGACGGCGCTCACCATCTCCTGGCCACCGCACAGATCCAGCTCACGCACCTGCCTGCCCGTACGGTGCAAAGCCGCTGGGTGTGGCAACTCGGTGTTCTGCACGAAGCGCTCGACCGCCTCGATGCCCTGCACGAGAAGTGGCTGGAGACCCGCGACAGCCTCCCCGCCGACGCCCGCCCCGGCACGGAGGCGTTCGACGACGCCCTCGCCGCTCACCACGCCGAAGCGTGGAGCTCCCTCGACGACTGGGCCACCCACGGCCACGCCATCTGCGACATCAACACCACCGCCCGGCACGCCCCCTCACCCCTGGCCCCGCCGCCAACCACGACCGCAGCCCCAGGAACCGGCCACGCGAGCACGGTGCGCAGATGACTGAGCCTCAGACGCCCGAGACTGTGGAGGTCGACTTCGTCGCCCCGCGTCACCTGGCCGGCGCCGGCGATCCCGCATGGGTCACCGTCCCCCTGCACCGCGCCTGCGGCTGGAGCTACGGCCACGACCCCCTGATGCCCCGCGTGATCCTCTCCAGCCCGGACCAGAAGGCCCGCTTGCGTCTGGAGCCCGACCCCGACGGGCAATGGTGGACCCTGCATCACGCACCCGAGCGGGACCGGCCTGCCTGGTACGCCAGCTTCGGGGCCCGCACCCCGGTCGAAATCATTGCGGCCCTGACCGACGCCCTGACCGACCCGGGCAACATCCCAACCGCCCATGTCGCCCCGTACGAACCGCTCCTGATGGCAGATTGGAGACCGTTCCCGGCAAGGACGGGCTCGTTTCACCCGACGGCACGGCCCACGTCGAGTACTGCGTCAGCGCAACATCCAACTGCTGGTGGGCCACCACCACGCTCAGTGAGCCCCAAGGACCGGTGTGGCAGGCCCGCTTCGGTGAGCACACCCCACCGCACCTGATCACCGCGTTCGCTGCCGCGCTCGCCGACCCCAGCCCCCTCCCACGCACCAGCAACCCGTTCAGCATCCCCGGCTACGGCACCAAGCTCATCGCCCGCACATACCGGGAACTGCCTGCCGTCCAGGTCGCCTTGGCCCTGGAGGAGCGGGTGCACGCCCTCGCCGCCCGACGTCCCGCCCCGCCGACGGCACCACCTGCCCCGCGACGTCCTCCGGCCAGCCCGGGCCCCGCCCGCTGATCGCCGTCGCCCCCTCCCGGAAGCGCTCATTCCCTTTGCCTTCTCCCGCCAACAGCTCCTCCAACGACGGCTACGACGTCGCCTTCCGCCTCCTTCTGGCAGTGCTCGGCGTCGTCGTGCCCCTGTCTCACCTCGCCTGGCTCAGCGGCAACATCACCGCTTGGGCCACCGGACACAACTGGGCGCCCTACCAGCCGACCACGGCCCTCCTCCATCCCGGCCGGCTCTGGCCGCAGGCCGGAGAAACGTCCCTGTTGATCGGCGCTCGTATCGTCCCGATCACAGCCCTGCTCGCGCTCGGTGGCGTGGCCGGCGTGCTGTTCTCCCGCCACAACAATCGCAGTGGCGGTCGTAAGAAGAAGATCGCCGGGATGGCGAAACCGAAGGACATCGAGCCCCTGATGGCCAAGGCGATCACCGCCAAGGCCCGCTCCCTGCGTCCGAGTCTGAAGACCGCCAAGCACATCGACGCGAAGGACACCGGCATCCTCCTCGGCAACCTGCAGGGGACCCGGCACGAGGTCCGCATGGGATACGAGGACGTCGCGGTGGCGATCATGGCTCCGCGCTCCGGCAAGACCACCAGCCTCGCCATCCCCTCGATCCTGGCCGCGCCGGGCCCGGTCCTGCTGACCTCCAACAAGGCCGCAGGCGATGCCTACACCGCCACCCTCGATGCCCGCGCGGCGGTGGGGCGTGTCTGGTCCATGGACCCGCAGCAGATCGCACACGCCGAACGCCAGATGTGGTGGAATCCCCTCGCCGACGCCAAGACGCTGGACGGCGCAGGCAGGTTGGCCGGCCACTTCCTCGCCGCGTCCGTGGACGCGAGCCAGCAGGGCGACTTCTGGTCCAAGGCCGGATCGAACATCCTCTCCCAGCTCTTCCTCGCCGCAGCCCTCGACGACCGCCCGATCACGGATGTCATGCAGTGGCTCGCCTTCCCCGCCGACCGCACCCCGCTCGACATCCTCCGAGACCACCGCTTCACCGCCGTCGCCGCACAGCTCAAGGGCACCGTGGAAGGCCCGCCGGAAACCAGGGACGGCATCTACGAGACCGCCCGCCAGTACGCCGCCGCCCTGCTCAACAGCGAGATCGCCGCATGGGTCACCCCACAGACAGACCTTCCGGAGTTCCAGCCGTCGGCGTTCGTCAACTCCACCGACACGCTCTACCTGCTCTCCAAGGACGGCGGAGGAGGAGCCTCAGCGTTGATCGCCGCATGCGCGGACTCCGTGATGCGGGCCGCGACCGCACAGGCCGAGCGCGCCGGCGGACGGCTCGACCCGCCGATGCTCGCGATCCTCGACGAGGCCGCAAACGTCTGCAAGATCAGCGACCTCCCCGACCTGTACAGCCACTTGGGCTCGCGCGGCATCATCCCGATTACCATCCTGCAGTCCTATCGCCAGGGCCAGAAAGTGTGGGGCGACGCGGGCATGGACGCAATGTGGTCCGCCTCCACCGTCAAGGTCATCGGCTCCGGCATCGACGACCCCGACTTCGCCGACAAGCTGAGCCGGCTGATCGGCGACCACGACGTGGAGACCACCTCCACCTCCCGCTCCGAGTCCGGCACATCGACCTCCGTGTCGATGCGGCAGGAGCGGATCCTGCCCGCCGACGCGATCCGCGCCCTGCCCAAGGGCACCGCGCTCTGCTTCGCCACCGGCATGCGCGCCGCCATGCTCGACCTGCGCCCCTGGTACCTCGAGCCCGGCGCCGACGAGCTGGCCACTGCATCCGCCCGCGCCTCAAAGGCCATCACCGCCCGCGCCATAGCCAAGGCAGCGCCGAAACAGAGCGACTTCGGCACCACGGCCTAGGAACGGTGGCCCGGTCCTGAGCGTCCTGTTCTTCCTCAACTTCCCCCAGGAGACGGCTCATCGCCCCGTATGAACCCAGCGATCTCGACGATCTGACTGTGCACGATGCACTCGACGCGGTCATCGCCGACATCCGCGAACACCGCATCGCCGGCGGCCCCGGTGGGTTCTTCACCGCCCTGCGCCACATCGAGCTGCTCGGCCACCTCGCCATCCGACTCGCCGCAGACGCCCACCACCACCTCAACGAGGACCAGCAGACCTCCTCCGCCCGGCATCCGGCCGAAACCCTCAGCCAGACCGCAGGACATGTCGGCCGTGCCGTGGCCCACTACACCCTTGCCCTCACCCCGCTCGCCGCACGCGCCAAGCCCGGCGCCCGAGCCTCCCTCGACTGGCAACTCGACGCGATCGACCGCCACAGGGACCTGCACGCGCACCTGAGCCACGCCCACCAGGCCCTGGACGAGGCCCGCGCCTCACTGACCGGCCCCAACCCGCCACCCGGATCCCAAGGCTCCACTCCACCACCGCCCACCACAGCGGCGCGTACCAATCCGCGCCCGCTCTGCCGCTGACCCGACCACCCGGACTGCTATGGCCATCACCGACCACCACGACGTCTTCATCGGCTCGACCGACGACGGATGGACCTTCGTCATCGTCAACCGCCCTATCCGCAACGCCGCCCGCATGCTGACCGGGGCGGGATTCACCGCCCGCGAGCACCAGGGCCGCACGCTCTACCTCCTGCCACCCCAGACTGGCGAGGACGCGCACGAACGCGCCGGTGTCGCGGCCTATGGGCTCATGGCCCACACCCTGGACCTCGTCGACCTCGCCTGGACCACACGCCACCCGAGCGCCAACAGCGCTGAGCCCGAGGCGACCATCCGCTTCCACGACGGCACAGTCACCGCCACCGCCCTCACGGACCGCGCCGGCGATGTCCTCGCCCAGAATGGCTTCACCCCCACCAAGGCGTCGCAGAATTACACACTGTCTGCCGAGCTGAGCGAATCCGACGGCGTGAGTGCGGTCGTCCGTGCCGAGACCCACCTTTACTCCTACGGCGTCAACGTGCGCGTCGACCTCGGGATCCCGACCCTCCAGGACATCCCGCCCGCGCCCTCGCGCCCTCCGTCCGCGCCCGCGCTGCCCTCCCCGGGCCAGGCCCAGCGGCGCCGCCGCTAACCACCACGTCCCCTCCCCGGAACAGCACCATGCAACAGATCGATCTGAACGCCGAGATCGCCCGCCTGCGGCAGCTCGGCAGCGATTTCGAGGACCTGCACAGCGAGATCCGCTCCCTCACCCTCACACCCGGCACCAACGCCCGGCAGCAGCTCACCTCGAAGATCGTGGCCACCCACGAGCTGGTCCAACGGGCCATGGAACGCCTCGGCGCCCTCGACGGCAGTCAGTACACCGCGGTACCCGGCAGCCGCCCGTCTCTGGAAGCACTCGCCTCTGTCGTCTCCGCCGCCAGCATCGCCGCATCCGACCTGGCCTGCGCGCTGGAAACCAATCCGCTGGAGGGCGCCGCGTTTCCCGGCCCGCCGACCGATGAAGCAGCCGTGCGCCAGGCACGGCACGCGGAGGCAGTCCCGGCCATGGCGGGGCACCTCGCGGATGCCGCCCATCAGCTCGACCTGGCCCACACCGGCTGCTACTACCTCGCCAGCGGCATCACCCGGGACCTGAAGCAGCACGCCGAACAGAACCAGAACCAGGCGATCCCACCGCCGAAGATCACGGACAGCCAGTACGCCGTCCTCGCCCGGCTGTCCGCAGGCGGCGGCATCCGCTACGTGATCAGCCGATACGGCGTGCTCAAGGCCATCGACAAGGACAGGGCCACCGTGAACGTCGCCACGCTCAACGCCCTGATCAAGCGAGAACTCGTCGGCGTGGACACCACGACGTCCCTGCACCAGGGCCAGCGCCTCCAGGTCACCGCCAAAGGCCACCGTGCCCTCGCCCATCACAACCCCTCCACATCCGTCACCCAAGCAGCGGCGGTAACGCCTCCAGCAACGAAGCAGGCCGCGGGACGCACGCGATGACCGGCGCCCCGCCACCCCGCCCGCCCTCCCCTTCCACGGAGTGGCGACACCCAGCCCTGCGGCCCTGCCGAACCGCCGTTCTCCGCCTCCGGGCTGTCCGCCATCGCGCGCCGCCTGAGCTGGCAGCAGCGCGCCGCCCTGCGGGTCCTCGCCCGGACACCCAGCCGGGTCCGGCTGCGGAGTAACGGCTCGCCGTACGTGGACACCCAGACCTCGTCACACATCGCGATCACCACGTGGCACGCCCTGGAACGCAAGGGCCTGGCCTACCGCGACGCAGCCGCCCACCCCGCATCTCTCATCGGCCAGCGCCTGGCACTGACCCACAAAGGGCTGGCCGTCCTCAACCACCTCGCTCAGGCCACCTTCCCGGCCTCGGTGACCCACCTGTGGCCACCCGCGCCACCGCGGCACTTCACCGCACACCCCACCGCTCAGGACAGCAGCGCGCCGAGTGCCCGCCGCCGCTGAGCGCCCGAGCCCGCGAAGCCCGCTCCTTGGCCCCGCCCGTTTCACGTGGCCAGCCGCCATGTGGACCGGACGACTTCCCACCCAAGCGCCGCATGGACGGCGCCCGGACTCAACTAATCCCTCTCCGGAGTCCCTCTGTGCTCAATCCGCGTTCTGCCACGGAGGTGTTGTCGGTCCCCACCGCTGACGGCACGGCACTGTCCGTCTACCGCGACATCCCAGCCCGCCCGCAGCCCAACGGCGCAACGATCGTGCTGGTGCACGGCGCGTCGGTCACCGCGGACCTGTGGCGCCTCCACACCCGGCACCTGACCAGCCTGGGCTTCAACGTGCTGCGCTACGACCAGCGCGCGCACGGCCGCACCCCGCGCGGCCAAGCACCGCTGACCATCGAGCAGCTCGCCGACGACCTGCACCACATCCTGCGCGCCCTCGCCCCCACCGGACCGCTGGTGCTCGCCGGCCACTCCCTGGGCGCACTCGTCCTCCAGGAACTCGCCGCACTGCACCCCCAGCTTCTGCCCCGGATCCGGGGCATGGTGCTGCTGTCGGCCACCGCCCACGGCGCGAGCGTGCTGCCCGGCCGCAGCCCGCGCGCCCTGCTTCTGGCCGCCGGACGCAGCCTGTTCGCCCTGACCTGCGCCTACGCACCCCAGGCGGTAGACCGGGTGCGACGCCTGCTGCCGGACACCCACCGCTACACCCTTACCCCCCGCCCCGGCACCGGGCCGGACGACGGGCCGCCGCCGTGCCGTCACGGCGTACGCCACACACCCACCGCCGATCTCGCCGCGCTCTGGCAGTCCCTCCGCCGCTACCGGGCCCGCCACCTGCCCACGCTGGAGCAGCTCGGCGGGCGACTGCTGCTGATGGCCGGCGCGGACGACCAGCACATCCCCGCCACCCACACGAGGCAGCTGGCCGATCGCCTGAGCAGGTCCCGTCTGGAGATCCTCCCGCGCACCACGCACGCCCTGCCCATCCGCCACCCCGCACTCATCAGCGCGCGCATCGCCCACCTCGCCACCGGGCCAGACGCTGACTCTCACCTCCCGAAGGACCCGTCATTTCCGAACGTCCCGCTTTCCGAGCAATTTCACTAGGCGCCGGGATTCAGTCCAGCGCCATGCTCGCCCTGTCAGCCAAACGAATTCTCCCCAAGGTCGACTACGCGATTTTCGCCGACACAGGATGGGAACCCAGGGCCGTATATGCACATCTAGACCGCCTGGAACGCGAGATAGCCGAACCCGCAGGCATACCTGTCCTGCGCGTCTCCTCCGGAAACATTCGCAAGGACGCCCTGGACCCGGACCACCGATTCGCGTCCATGCCGCTCTACGTCCTCAACAAGGATGCCAGACCCGGTATGACCAGGCGCCAATGCACCGGGGAATACAAAATAAAGCCGATCAAGAAGAAAGTCCGGGAACTCCTCGGCTACCCCTATCCGGCACGCATCCCCAAGGGCGTGTTCGTCGAGCAGTGGGTCGGCATTTCCACCGATGAATTCCATCGGGCCAAGGACGCCGATGTGAAGTACATGCGCAACCGGCACCCGCTCATCGATATGGGCTGGTCGCGATCCGACTGCGTTCGCTACCTGACCTCGCTCGGGCTGGCCGACACCCCGAAGTCGAGCTGCCTCGGGTGCCCGTTCCACGGAAACGCCCAATGGCGGAATATCCGCGACAACTCCCCTGAGGAATGGGAAGACGTGGTGGAGTTCGATGCGGCCATCCGCAAGGGGAACGCCCGCGCCAACGCCACCGGCAACAGGCTGCTCGGTGAGGCGTTTCTCCACCGCTCCCGCGTCCCTCTCAGCGAAGCCCCGATCGACCACGTCACCGCCGCCGAATGGGCGGCGATGCAGGAGGAACTCACCGACACCGGACCGGACCTTGAGGAACTGGAGCAGGGCGTCATCGACGGTTGTTCCCCGTGGGCCTGCCGCGGTGAAGTCGAGCTGGCCCAGGACGACTTCGGACTGGCCTCTTGATCACTCTGGACCTGTTTGCGGGACCGGGTGGATGGAGCCACGCTCTGAACGTCCTCGGCGTACGGGACATCGGGCTGGAATGGGACGAGTGGGCCTGCAAGACCCGTGCGGCAGCAGGGCAGTTGACGATTCGCACGGACGTGGCCATGTATCCCGTCCGGCCGTTCCTCGGACGGACCGTCGGGCTCATTGCGAGTCCTCCGTGTCAGGCGTGGTCGATGGCCGGCAAGCGCCTCGGCTTGGTGGACCAGCCGCTGGTGCACCAGGCCGTCGCGGATCTCGCCGCCGGCCGCGATACCCGCGCCAAGCTGCTCGCCTCTTGCCGGGACGAGCGCAGCCTGCTGGCCGCCGAGCCCATGCGCTACCTCCGCGCCCTGAACACGGTGGGCGAACCGGAGTGGGTCGCGATGGAGGAGGTCCCCGACGTGTTGCCGCTGTGGCGCCAGTACGCGGCCATCCTCCGCCGGTGGGGATTCTCTGTGTGGACCGGCATTCTCAACGCCGCCGACTACGGCGTACCCCAGACGAGAAGGCGCGCGATCCTGCTCGCTTCCCGCGTCCGTACGGCCGAACCGCCCGCGCCCACCCACGCCCAGGTCGCCGAGCCCCATTCACTGTTCGGGCCGGGCCGCGCCCGATGGGTGTCCATGGCCGAGGCTCTCGGCTGGGGCGCCACCGACCGGCCCGTCCCCACGGTGTGTGCAGGCGGCGGACCAGGAGGCGGCCCCGAGCCCTTCCCCTCCGGCTCACGCAAGACCCTCTCCGACGCCCGCGATCGCGGCACCTGGGCACCCCGCGTCGGCGCGGAGATCGTCCTGGCCTCCCGGCGCGAAGGGTCGGGCTGGGCCACGCGCCCCAAAGAGAACCGTTCGGCCACCGCCCCGGCTCCCACGTTCACCGCCGAGGCACACCGCTGGTCCTGGTCCCTGCGCAGCAACAACCAGGCCAACGCCACCGTCAGATCGATCGAGGAGCCGGCCGGGACGCTGTTCTTCGGGCATCGGGCGAACGAGTGCACCTGGATCGCCGAGCCCATCGGCACCCGGCCAGAGGACGAGGCCCAGGCCGCGCCGGAGCCGATCCGGATCACCGCCCGCGAAGCCGGCATCCTCCAGACCTTCCCCGCCGACTACCCCTGGCAGGGAAACAAGGGCCAGAAGTTCTCCCAGATCGGCAACGCTGTGCCCCCGCTGCTCGCCGGCCACCTCCTCGCCCCGCACCTCCGCGTGTCCCTCGACCCCGACGACTTCACCCTGGCTGCCTGATGCCCCGCACCCTCGCCCCCGACGAACCCGAGGACGACCTCGACGACCTGCCCGACACGCATCCGTCCCAGCCCGTGTACTACGCCGAGCAGGCCCTCCTCGGCGCCCTCCTCCTTCAACCCCACCGCCTCACCGACGCAGCCGGGATCGAACCCGACTCGTTCTCCAACCACGCGCACGGCACCCTGTTCGCCGCAATCCGCGCCCTGCCAGCCCCCGACCCAAACCAGCACGCCAAGGACACCACCTGGCTGAACGCGGTACTCACCGCCGCCCGCGAGCACGCCCGCGGACTGACCGCCTCCTACCTGCACACACTCATCCAGGTCTGCCCCTGGCCCAAGCACGCGTCCGCGTACGCCCGGATGATCGAGACCGAGCATGCCCGCCGTACCCTGCGCGCCCACGCCGAGCGCCTCGCGCAGACCGCGACAGACGTCACGCTCCCGCACCCGGTACCCACCACCCTCGCCGCAGCCGACGCCCTCACCCGCGCAGTGGACAACATCGCCGCCAGGTTCCCGGCGCACTCCGGCTACCTGCCCCGCACCCCCGCACCCGCGCTGGCAGCCAACTTCGACAACGATGAGGAAGCATTCGAGGAGGAGCGGCTGCTGCTCGCAACCGCGACAGCGCACCCAGCTGACGTCGAGCAGATGCGGTGGCTGACCGCCGACGACTTCACCCATCCTCTGCACGCCGGTCTGTGGCAGTGCCTGACCGCTCTGGCCCGGCGCCGTGCCCCTGTTGACCCGGTCACCGTCCTGTGGGAGGCCCAGCAGCGCGGCCTCCTCGCGTCGGGGGCCGAACCGGCAGAGCTGCTCGACCTCCTCGGAGCGCCAGCCGGTTCCGCTGAGTACTGGGGCGAGCGGATCCTCCAGCGCTCCGTCCTGGCGACCGCGCATCAAGTGGGGCGCCGTATCGAGGCGTTCACCGACGACCCGGCGATCACGCCGTACCAGCTCGTCGTCGGCAGCCGCCGCGCGCTCGCCGACCTGTCCGCTGCACGCGCCCGCTGGCACCACGCCACCTCACCCGCACCCACGACCACGCCCGCGCGCACCAGGGCCACCGCACCGCCCAGGGCCGGCCCGCCACGGACCACGGTGCCACCCGCCCGTATCTCCCGCTGACCCCGAACCCGCCGGTGGCCGGCCCTTCAACGATCCGGCCACCGGCAGAAGCGAGCACCCTTCGTGACGTCCCCCTCCACCGACGCATATGTCTGCCTCGACACCCACCCCACCCACACCAGCGCCGTCACCGCCACGATCACCGGCCCTCAACGAGGGCAGGCCCGCGCTGCGCTGACCGCCCACGGCTTCGAAATCCTCGACGAAGACACCCTGGTCATGGCCCGCATCGACCACGAAGAGCCCCACTGGGCCGAGAAGGCCGCACAGGCGCTGGCCGTAGACGGCCTCATCACCGAGATCACCCCCCGGCTCCGCGAAGCGATCGAGGAGGAATGGACCTGGGCCAACTACCCGATGCCCTGGTGCACCCGGGCGGAGATCCGGGAGGTCTCCAACGAAGCTCAGAAGATCTACGACGACATCCGTCACGGCCGGCTCATCATCCACGCCCACGCCGACGACAGCGGCACCACCGTCGCCGTCGCCACGTACCGCGACAGCGGCAAGAGCGTCTACCTCCACGGCGAGAACCACCTGCGGCAGATCGCTGACACCTTCGACTCACCCGCCCAGGCCCTCACAGCCTTCGAACGCCTCCACGGCGACACCATGCGCCCTGGCCCTGCGCCCATGACCGACACCGAGCGCGCCGCCGCCGAAGCCCGCACCTCGCTCGACATACCCGCCACAGAAGCCGAACCACCCGCCCCGGAACCGGAGATCGTGCCCGCCTACGCCGCCGATGCCGGCGACCACGACGCCCTCCTCGACCAGTTCCTCGCGGCACACGGCGACTGGGAGAAATGGCGCACCTTCTCCGACGACACCACCCACGCGATCCACGAATCCCAGACCCTGCGCATCGAGCGCGTCCACGAAGCCCACCCCCGCGAGACCGCCTGGACCGTGGCGGCCTACGAGACGCCCGTCTCCGACCGGATGTGGCACCTCACCGCGACCGGCACCACCCCCGCCCCTGTGCTCCAGACCCTGCTGCACCACCTCGCCGAAGGCGACGGATGGGACACCGCCATCGGGAGCCCCGTCAACGAGAAGACCGTCACCGCCGCCACCAAGCCCCTCACCGACGCCGGATGGAAGCACACCATCGACGGACGCTGGATCCACTGGACAACCCCGTCCGGGGACGCTGGCATCCAGTTCGACGCCTTCGCCGCCCAGACGCCGAACAGCACGCTCGTCACCTGGACCCTCTGGGCCGGCCCCAGCATCGACCGCCCAACCTGGAACGTCACGGCATCCCCCTATACCCCCAGCTCGCTGCTGGCCGACCTCGCCGAGACCCTCGCCCACGGCACCGGACCCCGGACGCACAGCCCCGTGAAGGTGAGGCACACCATGCACCCCATCACCACTCCCACAGCACCGCCTCCGAGTGCAGCCACGGGACAGGCCAGCCGATCCCGCTGACAGAGTTTGTGCTCGGCGTGCCCATCACTGCACGTGCCACGGCCAGGTGGCTTATCTCGCGGCACGGACGCAACCCTGGTTCGGCGAGAACTGACTTGCGTACCACTGAGACGAATACCTATCTTTCTTGGATCTTTTGGACTCTAGCTGTTTCGGACGGTTGCGTGGAACTGTTCCATGCTGTTCTCTGAAGCGGTATGGGACGAGAAGAGTCGTTCAAACCTGAAGTTCTTCGGCAGTTGCGGGAACTAGGGGGAGTGAGCCGTCGCGCGCTCGCTGACGCGGTAGGCGTCACTCAGCGGACCGTCGCCTACTGGGAGAGTGGTCAGCGCAAACCGGAAGCCCGCCAACTGCACGCTCTGATGAGCTTCTTCAAGGTCGATGTTCACTACCTCACGAACCGCCCCAGGGGGAGTGCGACTCTCCGCGATCTTCGACGAGAAGCCGGGTTCAGCAGTGCTGACCACGCGGCGCAGGCCGTATCCGGCAGGAAAGTCATGCGCGGCATCAGCTTCGACAGCGCCAAGCTGCTCCGCCTTGAACGCGGCCTGCCCGTACGCGGTACAGCCTGCTCCACCCCCGAGCACGCCGGCCGCCTGGCCAAGGCCCTCGCCTTGGTTTACAAGCTCCCCGAGCACGTGGTCGTTGATGCATGGCGCAGAACCCGGCCTGACGAGCCCGCCCCGGTACTGCCGAGGCCGGGACCCCGCACGGAACTCTCCACCCACACGGAAACGTGGAACAGTCTCAATGACCGCCAGCGGATCTACCTGGAAGCCTGCTTCCTCCAAGACATGGAAGAACAGCGGGCAGAGCGTGAGCGCTACGCGCACACCGGCCAGCGCCGCCCCGCCGCCGAGTGGCGGAAGATGACGCTCGCCCTCTACGCCCCGCCGGAGATCACTGGCTACAGCCGTCTTCAGGAACGCCTCCGCGACCGCGGCGTCCATGACCCCGGCACTGGCCCCTCCATCGCCGCACTGAATCGGCGCGGCCTGATCACTGTTCACCACGACACCGTCACGATTCCCGGAGCCGGGCTGATCAAGCGGACCCGGGTCGAGATGACCAAGCGGGGTAGGGCAGTTGCCCGCGCCGGCCTCGGCGTTTCCCGTAGCCAGAGCACTCCCGCCCCCATGATGTCGGTGTGGTTGTGGCGCACATTGGTGCGCGTTGCCTATGCCAGTCAGGACGGCGGCGATTACGACCTGGTCGGCCGGGCTCGCCTCCACTTGACGGTCAAAACCGGTCCCGGCCAGGAAGCACCCTCTCGGGGCTACCTCGAACACAGACTCCCCGACGGAGCAACCTGGGGGCGGCACGCCTGGTATCCCTCAGCCTCCGGCTGGAGACACATCGCCGACTACCTCTCCCAGTACCGCGAGCTGTATCCGACGGTCCCCACCGACGGCCTTGAAGACCTCATCCCGCCGCAGTACCGGACCCCGACTGTCAGTGGTGGCTCGTAGGCTGCCCGCATGTCCGAGCACGGCGAAGCACACACTGACCAATGGCAGTTCGACGAGACAGTCCTGCGGGCCGCCAGCGCGTTTGTACTGTGCGAGGAGGCCCGCTACAACGACGGTCTCTCCTCCGGGCAGCGCGTCGAGAAGCTAATGGAGGCCCAGGGAGTGATCATGGCGACGGTCGGCCCCGGGCACCGCGTCACCTTCCGGGACCTTCTCGATCGTCTTTCCGGGGACCAGGCCGGAAGCCTCGTCGGCATCTTCCCCGAAGAGGCACTCACGGGCCCCCTGCGCAACCTCCGCTTCCTCGACAGTGTGGGCGTGTCCACCCAGGAGGGATGCGACCTGCTATGGGAAGCCGCGGAGATCTTCAAGATCGCCGACAAGAAGCAGAGACGCGGGGAGAGGTTTACTCACTTCGAGCTCGAGAGTGAGTTCGGCCAGGAGCAGGTATTCAAAGCCATTAAGGGCGGCCTCTACGAGCGGCACCGCCGGAACATCATCGAATACCCTGTCTGCGACAAGGAACAGCTGGAGGAACTCGGATTCCCTCCTGCCGTGGCTCAGGTCTTCTATCAGGACATCCCCTCTTACTGCCTCTACAAGCGGCAGTGGTGGTTCGGATGTCCCGCGTGCGCCTATCCCATGCAGGTGATTCCGCACGACGACGGCAGGACCTACGCCGTCAGATGCCTCTACCCGTGGCACCAGGACACCGGAGCCCGCTTCACCTTCACTGCCACCCGCGACCAGGCCCCGGTCCTCCATGCCGAGGACCGCATCTACATCCCCAGCAAGGCCGAGATGCCGCTCTATACGGGAGCATCACGTGAAACCCCAAGGGCCCGGCCTGCTGAGGGATACCGTGCGCTGGTGCGACGTGTCTGGCGCAGCACCTGCATCCCCGGACTCCCGGAACTCAGGCTTGCCGACGTCCTGAAGGAAGCCGCTGCCGGGACACGGTTGACGGTCCAGGTCTGGCCCGACAACGACCGCGTCGACATCGAGGTCAAAGACGGTGACACGGTCGTCTTCTCCATCGACGTCAAGGACTACACCTGGCCCGGAACCCTGGCCAAGAAGCTCATCGAGGACCGCGGGGACAAGGGCGGAGCCACCTGGCTCGTAGTGCCCGACCACCGCCGCCAGCAGGTCGGCTACCTCACATCCGTCATCCACCGTGAACGCATTGGTATGACGGCCATGGCCGCGTCCGACTTCCTGGCCCTGTTCACCGACCGCCTGAAGGAGTACATGTGAGCAGCGGACGCTCCCCCGAACAGGACGCCCTCCTCGCCGCGTTCGCCCTGGCAAGCCACCTCTTCCCGGCAACCAGCGACGACGGCACTCCCATCGCGTCCTTCCGGCACGTGGCCCTGCTCGCCGAACGCAAACCCTGGTCGTTGAAACAATGGGACCAGCTCACCACAGACGAATACCGCGTCTTCGCGCGTGTCGTCAGAAAGCTGCCCTCTTCCTACACGTCGGCCGACGCTGTCCGCGTTGCGTTCCGGGCCATGCTCGGCGACGACAGCGAACATTCCGTGGACCTGACCGACGGACTGTTTGCGCTGCCCTCCGACGGCACTACCGGGCATGTGCTCTGCTACCTGCCCGAGCCGCCACTGGACTACGCCGGCAGCATCATTCGCGGCTACTACACCATGGGCAAACGCCCGCGCGCGCTGGAATTCGCCGGCCCCGGCCACTACACGACCCGCGTCGCCTACCTCGGCAAGGATCTCGGCCGGGCCGCTGTCGGCCTCACCTTCCCCTCAGCCCCGGACTTCGACGAGGCCCCCGGTCACGACGCCCTTCCCCACATCGTCACCGTCCCTGAGACACCCGAGCTCTCGTTCAGCAAGAAAGAGATCCTGGAGGTCGCCGAACTCCTCAGCCGTCCCGAACGCAGGGCCGGGACCAAGTACATCCGCCGGACCGTGAAGAAGTTCCTGAAGAAGCTCCGTTGCCCCAGCGGCAAGGTCAAGGCCCTTGAGCTGATGAACGGAAGCTTCCAGATCCTCAACGCGCCCACCGGCAGTGGGAAGACGGTCCTGGTGCGGGTGCTGGCCGCGCTGATGGCCAAGCGGGACCTGCGTCTGGGGATTGTCGTCCCGGACGTCAAGGCCACCTTGAAGATGAAGCGGGACATCGGCAGCGATCTCGACTGGCTGTACCAGTTGGAGGAACTCCCTGAGCCCAAGACCTGCGCTGCGCTGATGTCCCCGGCCAAGCGGCACGAACGTGCCTTGGAGTACGGGGCGCTCATGAAGGACACGCCCATCGAGCAGTGGGACGGTAAGAACCTGGAAGATCTCGCCGAAGTGGGCTACGCGTGCGCCCAGAAGGCGTACATGACGGTCCAGGACCCGTTCCCGGCCGGCGAGGAGAACTGCCTGACGCTGAGCAAGCCCGGAGAAAGTGGCACCTACGCCTGTCCGTTCATCCCGGTGTGCGACAAGTTCCGGCCCCTCTACGAGGCGACCCGTGCCAGCGTCATCATCACCAACCACATGAACTTCGTGGAAGGAACTCTGCGAACCGGAGTCGTCTTCGACGGCGACTCCTTCCAGAACAAGCCCCGAGGGACCCGTGGAGCGTCCGTGTTCGAAGCAATGGCACGCATGTGTCATTTGCTCGTCGTGGACGAGGTGGACGCCCTCCAGCTGAGTGCCATCAAGGGATGCGCCAAGGAAGCGGTCCTCGCGTCTCTGATGAAGAAGTCGCTGCTGGACATCGTCGATGACGACAGGCGCAATCTCCCCCCGCACCTGCGCGAACTGCTCACGAACCCCCTCAGCCACGCCCGCTTGACCGCCGAGAACCTGCTTCTGTGGCTGGCGAACAAACAATTGATCCTCAACCCGCCCGCGCTCACCAAAGCCCGGGACGACAAGGACGACGCCTACCGCGACAACAAGGGGTGGCGGACCGCGACGTCCCGGGACCGGGAGATCATCAACTACCTGTTCCCCGACGATCACGACGTCGACGAGCCGATCCCCGATGAGCTGTTCAGCCTGCTCAACCAGCTCATGCCCGGCAAAGACTCTGGCGAAGACGAGCCCGTCGAGCTGCTGCCGATGCCGGAGGGAGCCGATTGGGAGCGTCTTACCGACCAGCTCTACGACCTTGTCTCCCCACGCGGCCGGCACAACCTGCTTCCTGTAAAGCAGGCCATCCACGAGTCCATTGAGGAGACGGTCACCGAGGACACCGTACGTGCCCGTCTCGTCAACCTCATCACCGTGCGCGCCATCCTGCTGGAACTGGGACAGGCACTTTCTCTCCTGCGTGAACAGGCGCAGAAGGTCCAGGACCACGACAGCGCCGCAGCCCGGGACATCCTCGCCATGACCTACCGGAGCACGGTCTCCAAGCTGTACCCGACCGGCATGCTGGGCCGCGACATCCACGGATACCAGGTGACCGGAATCGGTGACGACAGCAAGCCGACAGCCGAACTCCGCGAGAGCGCCACCATCGGTGACCCTCACACGTTCATCGGCGAACTCGGCCGTCTGACCTCGTTGATGGCGGCCGGGGTACGACGTCCCGTCCTTGGCCTGTCGGCCACTGCGTTCTTCCCCCACGCCTCCGGAGAGCACGTCCACGCTCCGGTGGCCTGGTGGATGCCCGACGTCAAGGAGTCCATCAGGGCCAACAGACTGCCCGTCACCAACAGCGACGTGCCAGGCGGAGAGGGAATTCAGATCGCCGGCCTCTACGACGAGCACAAGCTCTCGGCATTGCGGGAGATGGGCCAGGCGATCTACGAACAACAGCTTCGGGGGCGTCTGGACTGGCTTGCCCGCAACGACCCCGACCGAGCCCGCTGCATCCTCCAGGTCAACGGCTACAAGCAAGGGCTCTACCTCGCCATCGGCATGGCGCAGGCGGAGGGGATGACACATCGCGTATGCGTGCTGCTGCGCCGTGAAGATCTCGCGGAGTACAGAAACATCCTCCCCAAGGGGGTGCGCGCGATCGTTGCCGAGGAACTGGAGGACTTCCACGAGTTCGGTGACATCCTCATTGCCCCCATGGCCCGGATCGCCCGCGGCCTGAACATCGTGGTCGAGACCCGCTCGGCCATCAGCGACGTCTACCTGTGCGTCCGGCCAGTCCTCAGCATCGAGGACCCAGCATGGATGCATGGCAGCGTCAACGCATGCGGCCAACGTGCCGCGCGCTCCTTCAGCGGGGACGACCCGTACGAGGCGATCGAGCACGCCCGCACCGCATCCCGCGAGCACCTGGTCAAAATCCTGCGCTCTCCCACGCGGTTCTCCAGCATGCATCAAGACCTTCAGATGGAGTTGATCAGCTCCATGCTCGTGGAGCTGATCCAACTTGCCGGACGGGCACGACGCGGCGACACCGACATGGATCTATTCGTAGTCGATCAGGCCGCCTTGGGCACCAAATACACGACGGGCCTCGCAGAGGTCATCCGGCTCATCTACGATGCTTGGTCACCGGAGGAACGCGAGATGATGAACCGTTTGTACGGTCGAGCCATCATCGAATTCCTGCGCTACGCCGAGGTCTCGCACTCGTTCTCCTGACCCCGGCCGGTCTAATCGAAGAGAGGTTCCGGCAGCCGCATGGCCAAGCTCACCACCATCTACACCTCTTCTCTCCTCCTGAACGACGCTGTGCTGGCCGGCCAGTACGCGTACGTGTGGTCCTTCCACGACTGGAGCGACTTCGGCGGAGAAGGAAGAAAAGACAAGCCGGAGATTCTCGTCGAGTGGCACAAGTATGTTGCGTGGGCTGGGGAGAGCCGGAAGAACAAGAATCTCCCCGAGGGTGTGGACGCGGCGATGCTGTGGCCGCTCAGCATTGCCACCACCGCCCTGCAAGCCCTCGCCGAGGGCTACGTCTACCTCGACAAGCACTTCCGCTACATGATCTCCCTCAAGGAGATCGACCCCGGCAAGCTCGCCAAGCTGTTTACCTACCTCGAAGCCGCGGTCAAGGGCACGTCGCTCGACAGCGCCTCCGACACCGGGAAGTCCACACTGCCGGGCCTCGTCCGTGCCACCACGCCGGCGAAGCTCTCCCTGGCCGATGTCATCCTCAACCGCGGCAGCCTGGCCCCCAACCCGCCTGACTGGGCCTACCAGGCCGTGCGCTGGTGCATGGCCGACAAGTTCGCCGGGACTCACTTCACCGAGTACGCCATGAAGCCGGTAATCCCGAAGAACGAGGAGTCCGAACAGGCAGAGGACGAGAAGGAATCAGGGGAGACGGCCAAGCCCCGGCAAGCGGGATGGGCAAAGGACACCGAAACCGCCGTCACGCTCGCCTACCGACCACTCAGCGACGGCAGCGTCATCGCCTGGGACCACCCCTTCGGACCTGCCTTCGCACACATCGGACACCCCCCAAGCGCCGAAGCGACACAACAGATCGCTGACAACTGGTCCGAACTCCCCGATGACTGGAGTTCCCGGGACTACGCGCTCTCCCGCGTTGACACCAAGATGGCCACCTTCACCGGCTACGCCAACCCCGTCATCCACTTCCACGGCAGCAACCGGCGCATCAGCAACGCCGTCATCTACGCCAAGACCGCCATGGTTGACTGCGGCGGCGACAAGCCGGTCCTCTCCCTCAAGCTGGACGGCCCCGGAGGCTTGAAGTCCGCCAACCGATACGGACTGGAGATCGCCGCCCGTCTGGACGTCGACCACACGGGCCTGCTCGCTGTCCAGACCCGGGCCAATACGGAGATCGACAAACGCAACAAGGACGAATCACTCACCATGGAGGCGCCCGGCAAGGTCCGGCCCCTGCATGCCACCATGCCCAAGAGCAACGGTGTCGGCACCGGCACCGGCACCCATCACCACCGTCTGATCATGGAGCACCTCCACGCCTCCTTCGCCCCGGAACTGACCGGGAGCGGCGAAAGTGACAGCGAAAGCGGCGCGGTACCCGTGATGACCCTGGTCAGTGACAGCAAAGGCTTCGGCAAGCGGTACTTCCAGGACACATCCCACCTGCAGTGGGCGCAGGGGAAGGCAAGCGACGACGAGAGCAGCAAGAAGGCGGCTGCCCGTTTCCAGGACAAGGTCGGCCTCCCCTCCCCAGAATCCATTCAGCGCTCCATCGAAAATCAGGGTGAGAGCGAGCTGGTGTATCTCGGCCTGTGGTACCGGTACCCCACGCGTCGGCGCATGGTGCAGGCCCTCGCCTGCGCCTATGGCATCGATCCGGAGACGATCAAACCCTCACTCAGCGAGGTCGAACTCCGCCCCGGTATCCGCCTGGTGCTTCACAAGGCAGAAGAACTCCTTCAGCACGGCACAGGACGCGCTGGCATCCGCCGCGCTGAAGTCAACGCGATCATCAACCGCTACAAGGAGCCGGGGACCCGCCTGGTTGTCTGGTGCGAAACCGAGATGCCCCGCGCCGACCAGGACGGTGCAAACACGCCGGCCAACGGCAGCCGCATGCGGAAGAGGGCTGAGGAGAGCGAGAGGAACGAGAAGGACGCCAAGCATGCGGTGCGTGGTCTCTTCGCTGAAGCACGCGTGCCCAGCCAATTCACCATCGGCGCCAGGCTCCAGTACCGCAAGGGAACGGCCGAACGCGTCCTGACCGAGATTCAGCCCCAGAAGAAGGAGTACCACAAGGACCACGCCGCGTTCGCCGCTGTCCTTGACATGCACCGCAGCCTCGGCGTTGTCGACGACCGGTACGAGGCCATCCTGCACCCCGAGAAGAACCCGCTGCCCCGCATCGCCTACTGCGGCCTGCACTGCCGGATGCAGACCAAGAGCAACAGCTACCGGGGCGAGCCCCTCTGGATCACCACTGCTGCTGTGCTCATCCCACCCAGCAAGCCCGGCGGTGTGTGGTCCATGCTCGGCTGGAGCAACATCACCAACACCTGGGCCCCGTATTACGACGCGAACACCGCCTTCCACGCCAAGAACTATCCCCTGCACAACGAAAGAGACGCGAGCAAGACGCGAATGGACCGGTGGTGCGAGGTCGGCAGCGACGCGGCCCGTGCGCTGGTTCAGCTCCAGCAGAGGCCCGAAATGGCCGGTCTCGATCTCGCAGTCATGCTCGATGGCCATGCGTGGCGTCGCATTTACCCTGGCTTCCACAACAGGAGCTTCGGCCTGACCCGCGACAGTCTGCCCGAGGATGACAGGCGTCTATGGACTCCGCACCAGGACATTGCGGACGAGCGTCTGCACCCGATCAGCTACATCCGCGTCAACACCATGCAGGACGAACTTCCCCGCTTCGTCTACGCCGAGAAAGAGGGCATGACCAAGAGCCGGCTGGCCAAGGGACTGGACCCCTTCATCAAGGTCAGCCAGTATCTCGCCTGGCCCGGCCACCGGCCCGAGGGACACCCCTGGTTCCTCTTCAGCGAATCCCGTACCCACAACCGCAGCCGCCTCGGGGACGACCGCACCCGCTGGCGCGCCAGCGACGAGAGGGACACGCGGGGTGAGAGTGAACTCAACGGCAACTGGCACTCCATCACCACCCGGGAGATCAATCCCATGTTCACCAACCCGCGCTACTCCCGGGAAGACCTCGCCCGAGCCACCGCCTGTCTCTCCCACCAGGCCATGGCCTGGTCCGAGCGCACCCGCTACCCCGCCCCCCTGCACGCCGCACTCCAGATGGACCTCGACCACCCCCAGTACAGGCGATCCGCCCCAAGTAACAGGGACGCCGACCAGGAACAGAAGGACATCATCGACTCAGCCACCGGAGCCCGCTGAATACCGGCACGCACGAGCGTTCCGCATTCAGAGCCCCCGAACGCGATCAACTCCGACCAGCCACGCAAGGTTGACACGAGAGAAAGACAGCCGGTGCCACAGTGACTGGCGTGATTCCCGCACACGTGAACGACGCTCCGCCCCCCGTCTACGCCGACAGCCTGGACATACCTGTGCTGTTCCGCGACGGCCCGGCACGGCGCCCCTATCCCCAGTGGCGCACCGCCCCGCACGCACCCTGGGACACAGCAGCTGCCTTCCCGGCCGGCGACGGGTGGTATGCCCCCACCACCACGTGGCGGGAGATCATCAAAGCGGCGACCGAGGTGGGCCGCGACGTCACGCCGAACCTGCAGCAGGTTCCGCAGCTCGCGCGGGGTGAACTCGTCGCCCGGGTCTCCCCGCTGTATGCATATCTCGGTCTTCACGATGTCACGCCTAAGCACCCCCTCCCGCATAGCGTGGGGCGGCGCCTGACCCTCAACGCGGTCTACGAATACGGCACCGAGCGGACCGCGAAGAACGCCCTCGGCTACCGGCTGGGCATGACCATGGCCGAGTGGGCCTGCCGCTCGCTGATGGGCCTTGGACAGACATGGCACCTGGAAGACGGTGGCCCCCACCCGGCGCTCGCCGACACCTTCAAGGACCCCACCCGGCGCCTGCCGGACCTGTGGGGCCTACACGAGGCGGAGAACGCGTACTGGCTCATCGAGGCGAAAGGCGGCAACGTCGGCAAGACGACCCTCAGGGATGGCTGGAAGCAGCTGAGCGAAGGAAGCAAGATTCTCCACGCCTACGCCCACCGCCGGATCCTGGTCGGTGCAGCGGTACAACCCCAGGGCGACCTCTTCCTCACCATCGACCACGACCAGCACCCCGGCCAACCACCTCTCGATACCGGCGGCATCTGCCCCACGGCGACCATTCCCGGCAGCCCCGAAGACCACCTCGGCGCCAGCGACGACGCCCTCATGGGCACAGCCCGCACACAGATGCTGGTCTACCTCGCCCTGCGCTCCGCGCCACCATCCCAACTACGCACCATCGCTCTGGCCGCCGACCGCACCACCCGCCGCCGTCGGAGAGAGGGCATCACCACCCCCTTGGAAGGAGACGACGCCACACGCGCCCTGCGCGCCGACGCCCGCGGTGCAGCCAGCAACCTGGGCGACGAACAATCCCTCCGTGAGGGGGCACGTCTGATCGGTCTCGACGACTTCCTCACCTGCCGTATCCCCGGCACCGAACTGCACCTGGGCATGTCCCGCCGCCTGTTCGCTGCCTGCGCACGACTGCACCACGAGGACCGGATGATCGCCGAACGCACCCCCGGACTGCGCGCCGAAGATCAACGTTTCGCCGAAGAACCAGCCGACGAGGAAGCCGAAGAGGAGCGCCGCCGCACCCAGCGGCGCATCTTCCGCGAGCAGCAGGAAGAGGCCCGCCCTCAGCTCCGAAGGCTCGTCCGCCAGGCATACGACCAGGGCGCGGACCAAGAGTGGAGCGACCTTCTCCCAGACCAGCAAGAACCTCGACTCGACCTCGATGACCATCCGGGCCTGCTGGAAGCCGCAACCCCGGAGACCTACCTTGCCCTGCGCCGGGACGACCTTCCTTACCGCCGCCGCTGAATGCGGGGCTTCACGAGCGCTGACCGGTCAATGCTGCGCACGGTCCCGCGCCACGGTGCTCACTCCGACGCATGGTCTCAAGTGATCATGGAGATGGGGATCTGCGTCGCGGCGGCTGATTGCTGATGCGTCGCAGGGAAGGCTGAGTGATTCTCAGCGACGGCTGGCAACCGACAGTGCGCCATTCGGGTGACGCGGCGGTGCGTCACCCCGGTGACCAGGGCCCGCCCCCGGTCGATGTGGTCGAATCCGAAGTGGTGGGCCCGGCGGGGTCCCTGCCCCGTGCTCGACCCGACATCGAGCACACCGTGGAGAAGCCAACTCGGCCGGCACCGCTGCATGGTCCTTGTTCCTCGTGGCTCTCAGCCGCGCGCGCCGTGTCGGGACGGCTCCGCGGTATTGAGGGGCTCCGAGTCATGAAGACAACTACCATCGAACGCCGCGCTGAACTGCTGCGCCTGTACACCGGGCTGCCCTGGCAGTCCGCCCGGCGCCGGGTCGAGGCCGCCGCGCCTGATTCCCTGCTGATCCCACAGCCGGACGCCGACCAGCTACTGCTGGAGGCACGGGTGATGGCCGCACTGGCCTGGCGTCGGATCACCACTCTGCACCCGTGGGGCATTGAACACGTCGACCCGCGCCCCGACCGCCTCCTGATCCGATTTGAGGCCGACTCGGTCGAGCGGCGCGACCCGGACGAGACCCAGGCCCTTGACCTGGCCGAGGTGCTGCTGCCACGCGCCGACGAGTACGGAGACATCAAGGGGGTGCCCGGGGCCCGTACCCACGTCGGCGGCGGGCAGGTGGTGCTGCGCATGCTGGACACGTCCGCCTCCGTCACCCTGCTGGGTCTGGACCCTGACGAGTGGCTGCGCGCGGTCGACGTCCAGGACCAGCAGATGGGCACCTACGGCATGACGCCGTGTCACCGCGAACTGCCGGCCCGTTGGCACCCGGCCGAGCGCCCCTACCGGCGGCCGGGCCGCCGGGGCACCGCGGTGTCGGCCTGGCTGACCAGCGGACTGTTGCGCCGGGTCGGCCTGATCCGCACCCTGGGGGTGCCGCTGGCCGTGACCGGCTGGCTCGGCCACCACGAACGCGGCGGTGGCGAACGCTGGATCATCGACCCCACGTTCGCGGAAGGTTCCGGCGCGACCGGCCACCGGCGGCTGATGGCGCTGCTCGCGGCACCCGGCTGGGGCCTGCCCGTCACTCCCTTGGACGACCACTGCAACTGCCATCTGCCGCCCGGTTACAGCGATCAGTGCACCACCATCACCGCCGCCCTGGCCGAGCGGCCCGGAGTGCTGGAGGTTCGCGCCATCCAGCGCCGCGGCGACCGCCTGAAGCGGATCCAGGAGCACCGCCCAGCGATCTACGCGGCCCGGCAGCAGCTCGCCCTCCCCGTGCCCACCTGGGTCTACCGCTGGCTCGAGCGCGGCGGATCTCCTGTTCCGGACCTACCGGTCGGCGCCGTCACCAGCCTTCGCTGAGAATCACTCAACTTTCCTGCGACGCATCAATTGCCTAATCCGTTGCCCTGCGATGTGCGTCCAGCGAAAGGAAAGGAAGGCGCAGATGCCTGGGAACGCACGCTGCTGCAAAGCGGAGCAACATAGCGCGGGATCGCCGGTTAGCCAAACCGGCGATCCCGCGCATCATTGATGGTCCACCGCCACTATCTGCCCGTACTTCGGAAGGCACGACCACCCCAACATCCACAGCGGCCCAGTCCCGCACCCGCTCACGTCACAGACGCACCGGACTGCTACGCCGCCGCATAGCTGGCGCGGAAGAGGTCCACAGCTCGCTCCACGTCCCGCTCGGAGCGCAACTGCACCTCCAGGTCGCCCGTGCCGTGGTGGCCCAGTCCCGTCACGTCCCGGGTGAAGCCGGGCACGAGGTCGACCTCCTTCGGGTCGGCCTTGAGGTAGACGAGGAGCTTGGTCTTCTGGGGCGGGCAGACGCAGGCGAAGTTCCGCAGGCGCTGATACGCCCGGTACTGCTTGCGCTGCACCCGGCTGACGCCGTCCCCGAGGCCGAGCAGCACCTCATCGACCGCCTCGGCCAGCTCCGCCAGCGCCCCGCCCTGCCCGCGGACGGGCGGCAGCCCGGCCGCGCCCCGACGTACCCGCCTCACGGCCGGCGTCCGGCCGGTGACGGAAGCCACGGTCTCAAGGCCGATCAAGTCCTTGCCGAAGAACCGGTAGCGGACAAGGTCGATGCTGCGCCGGTGCTCGCGTACGGCGTGCGCGTCGTAACGGGTGAAGTCGCCGGCGACACAGATCAGCCGGGGTGCGCTCCACAGCACCTGGGACGCGGCCGATACCCCGAGCCGGTCGCGGACCAGGTGCCGGAAGGCGTCCTTGTGAGCCATGAGCCACGACATGTAGTAGAGGCCCTGGTTGATCACCCCGGCATCGGTGCCGCGCTTGTACTCGACGACCACCGGCGCCCCGTTCTCGTCAAGGCCCAAAGAGTCGATCCGTCCGCCGTCGGCACAGTCGATGACGTACTCGCTCGCCAGAAACTGCACCCCCAGCATCGCCTCCATGTGCGCCTCGACGAGACCCTGCACATCCGCCTCGACGTCAGCAAGACGCGGCACGACCTCGGTCACGCTGCTGTCCGTCGCGTGGAACAGCTTCAGGCCCGACACCTTCCCCTCCTCGACTCGAAGATCGAGAACGCCAGGAAGGGGCAAGATTGTTTCCGCGAGACCCTGCGGGCGAGTGAAGATGGTGTGAGAAGCTACCTCGGGGCCACGGGGGCGCACCAGCGTCCCACGGGTCCCAGGGATCGCCGAATCCCACATACGTCCCACAGGTACCGGGGACGAGCGCCCGGAAGACTGCGTCCGCGCAGGTCAGCCCCCGTAGCTCAGCGGATAGAGCACGTGCCTTCTAAGCACTTGGCCGCAGGTTCGAGTCCTGCCGGGGGCGCAAACAGCCTCTCACCAGCATAGATGGGTGAGAGGCTTTCTGATGCGCGCGGAGCACAGCGCCGATTGGCCACGTGCCTGTCAGGACGGCGAGTCGGGGCCACGGCTGCGCCGGGTGGCGCTGTCACCACGGTCGGCCGCCGCCCCGGGCGAGCGCCCGCGCGAGGAAGTACCGGCCGCCGGGCAACCCGGCGGCGGTCGCCGCCGGGTTGCCCGGGCCTTCAGGACGGCATCGCCGTGCTCAACGGGCCCGGCGGCGGTGAAGCTGCGGTGGGTGCGCTTGCACCCGTTGCTCGCGGCGGACGCCGCAGCCGTCCCGGCAGTGCGGTCCGGCATCGGCGCCGGATGCCGCTCGTACGCGTGCCGCACGTGCGTGTCCCTCTGGATCTTCCTGACGCCGCCCGTCGAGGACGCCCCTACGGGAGGCCTTTCACCCTTCGGCGTCCGGGCACCCACCCACGCAGGCCCCGCGGCATCTCAGGAACCTGTGACTACACCGAGGTCTGTGCGCATCACGTCTCGCATCCGTTCCCAACGGATCCAAAGCCGCTGGAAGTCCGCTCGAATCTCGTCGAAGGAGCCATCCCGGTCCGGGTTCCCTTCCTCCAAACACATCGTCCTGCGATACACCTCGGAGAGGGCCGTCGTCATCCCATCGAGCTCGGCCAGGACCTCTGGCGAGGCAATCATCTGAGCTTCGGCGAAGGAAGCGTGGTGGGCGCGTCTGGCCTCCTCCATCACCTCACGGGCCTCTGGCGTCACCTCTCCCTTGTGTACAAGCCACAGGAAGTCCAGTAAATGAGTTCGGTACTGCCGGAAGATCGCATTCACCGACATGTAGCATTGCCGCCTGCGATCCAGCTCAGCGGCTCGCTGCTCACGGAACCATTGAGCCGCTTCGATCTGCCGTTGCCGCTCGAATTGCTCTCTCTGAACCCGGCCCATCAGTCGTTGGGACACGACGGACGCGCTGAGTGTGCCGGCCACACCGACTATCGCCGCAGTCAGTCCGATCAACGCGTCCCCCATGGACCCCCCAGCGTCTTCATTCCGGTCAACCACCGCCATCTTTCCCTGAAAGGTGGCGCGCAGGGGGCGACTTTCCACCTGCTATCCGGCCCGCGCCTGACAGCCCGTCCGCAGCCTCTCCCCTGTCTGTAGACCAGGTGCCGACGACGTTCGACGCACGAGCATTCGCCAGAGGAAGAACCTTTTGACCGGTCAGTTCCGGAGGCCGAAGACGGGCCCGCCCGGGGAAAGCGGAGCTGGTCCGGGAAGGAACGGGGAGCCTGATGACCCTTGACGAGGAGATGTACCGCGCTTTCCGGGAGGAGGAGGCCAAGCGGCAGGCCGCCGACGCCCTGGCGAAGCAGGCCGCTTACGACGCCGCGCTGAGCCACCTGTCCAGGGCGCCGGAGGAGGTGCCCCGCACCCGCGCGGTGATCGCGGTAGTGGCGAAGGACCGCTGGTGGGACGATGTCGCCGCCCTTCTCATCTTCTTGTTCGCCCTGGCCGGGGCGTTGCCGTCAGCCCTAGGCGCGAACCTCGCGCTGCGCGGGGCTCCGCAACTGGCCGTCAAGGCCGGTACCGTCGCCGCTCTCGTCTCCGTGCTCGTGCTGCTGAGCGCGGCAGGGGTGTGGCTGGCCGGCAGACTGGACCGGGCCCGGCAGCGGGACGCGCTGATCCACACGGGCGCGGACACGGTGCTCGCCTGCGTGAACGCCCTGGCGGCGCCGGACGCCGAGCGCGCCGCGCTCCTCCAGAAGGTTGACGATCTGTACCGCCGGACCGAGGCGGGCGTGCTCAACGCCCACCGGACCCGCGGCACCATGGGGCGCTCCTCACCGCGGCGGACCACCGCCCGGCGCCATGCCGAACTGGTGGCGGGCGCGCTCCGGCGCGACCTGTGCCGGGTGGACGTCGACCCCAAGGACGCGCTGCGCGACCTGGCGGGGAGGCTGGTGGAGGTCTGCGAGCGGTACGCCGAGGGCCGCGTGGGCCGGCTGCTGCCCGAGACCGACCTCACGGGGGTGACGCCGGTGACCCTCACCCGCCGGGCGCTGCGCGAGTCGGCGCACATGGCGGTCGTGGTGGTCGCCGGGTTCTGCGGCGCCCTGGGGGGCTGGCTGGGCGGCCAGTCGCTCGGCCTGCCGGACGACTTCCCCCTGGGCGCCGCGCTGGTGGGCCTGCTGCTCGGCGGGACGCTGACCGGCGGCTGGCACCGCGTGGCACGGCTGGCGGAGCTCCTGCCGGGCCGTTGACGTCCCGGACCCGGCGCCCCGAGTCACCGATGCCCGGCACCCGGGGCGTCGGGGTGGCGCGGGGCGCCAGGACGACACGCGCCGGCATGACACGGGCTCACGGCGACTCGCGGCAAGCCGTTCTCTCCAGGCCTGGCGCGGCACCGGAGTTCTGGGCCGTGCTCCACGAAGCCGCCCTTCACCACCGCTTCACCGTGCGGCCGGTGACCATGCGCGAGCAGTTGCGCCGGCTGCTCGACGCCTCCGAGCTGCCGAACGTCACCGTGCAACTCATGCACTGAGTTCCACCGCCCACCCCGGCATGGTGGGTGGCTTCACGCTCACCAGCTTCCCCGGCCCCATGCCTCCCGTCGTCCTGCTGGAGAACCTCAGCGGCGCGACATACGTTGAGGGCCACGAAGCGACGCCTTTCGTGAAAGCTTTCGACCGCATCCGCGCGACAGCTCTCTCCGTGGAGGACTCCCTCGCGAGGATCGCCACGATGGAAGAGGGGCACCGGGGATGAACGCTGCTGCCAAGGCCGAGCTCTACGCATACGACCTGACGGAAGCCATATGGCGGAAGGGGTCCGCCAGCGGCCCTGAGCACAACTGCGTCGAGGTCGCCGGTCTTCCCGGTGGCGGCAAGGCGATACGTGACTCCAAGCGGCACGACGCCGCACCCCTGCGCTGCACCGCCTCCGCCTGGCAGGCTTTCCGGCACGGGGTCCTCACCGGGGAACTCTGACCCGACCCGAACAGCCGATATCTGGGGTCGGCAGAAGAGGGGCGGTGCCGAGAGGTCGGGGCCGGGCTGGTCTCTGTCGGGACCGCTGATGCCGGAGCCAAGGGATACCGGCCTGGTTCGGTTCAGGTCCTCGATGGGGTCGCGGCACGGGGGATCGCTCCATGCCCGAACCTTGCCGCAACGGCCTAGAGTTGGCCACGTGAGCGAGTACCAGTACTACGAGTTCCAGGCGCTCGACCGTCCGCTCAGCCCCGAGGAGCAGGCGCAGTTGCGCGCCATCTCCACCCGGGCCCGGATCACGGCCACCAGCTTCACCAACACGTACGAGTGGGGTGACCTCAGTGGCGATCCGCGCCGGATGACCGAGCGCTACTTCGACGCTCATCTGTACGTCACGAACTGGGGCACCCACCGGCTGCTCCTCCGCCTGCCCAGGCAAGCCTTGGACCTGGCCACGGCGCAGTCGTACTGCCTGGGCTCGCAGACCGACGCCTGGACCACCCGCACCCACCTGCTCCTCGACCTGAGCAGCGAGGACGAGGGCGGCGACTGGATCGAGGGCGCCGACGAGTCCCTGGCCGCCCTGGTCGGCGTACGTGACGAACTCATGGGCGGTGATCTGCGCCCCCTGTACATCGCCTGGCTCTCCGCCCTCGCTGCCTGGGAGCTCGAGGACGACGACGAAGAGGAATACCAGACCTGCCCGGAGCCGCCCGTCCCCGCCGGGCTCGGCGAACTGACCGCCCCGCAGAGCGCGCTCGCGGAGTTCCTGCGCGTGGACGGTGGCCTGCTGGCCGCCGCGGCCGAAGCCGCTCCCATCACGGCCACGGCACCGAACCGTCCCACGAAGAAGGAACTCGCCCCGCTCGTCGCCGCACTGCCTCCGAAGGAGAAGGACGCGCTGCTGCTGCGGCTCGCCCTCGGCCCCGAACCCGGGTTGCGCACCGAACTCCTGCACCGCCTGCGCCCCGCCACCGCCCCGGCCACCGCCCCCGGCCGCCGTTCCGCCGCACAGCTCCTGGACGCCGCCCACATCCGGCGTACCCGGCACAGGCAGCGCGTCTGACCTGCACGAGCCGCGCCACTGCCTCCCTGCCACCCCGTCAACCCCAGCACGCAAGAGCGGCAACCTCCCGGTCCTGTCCGCAGCCGTTCCGTCACGGCGGTCCCGGGGGAGCCCTCAGGCCGCCGGGGACGCGCGGCAGCCGGGGCGTGGGGTCAGCCGCGGGCGACCGCGATGGCGCCGGAGAGCCGTTCGCCCGCCTCGTAGATCATGTACGGCACGCCGCGGTCGGTGCCGAACGACGGGGCGGCCGCGCGCCCGTTCTCCGGTGATCCGGAGCGGGAGTCGTAGAAGACGCCGAGGTGGTTGCGGCGGGAGAAGTCGGCGCCGACCTCGGTGATCAGGATGTTGCCGCCGCTGCCCTTGTCGGTGTGGTAGACGACGTACGCGCTGCCGCCACGGGTGAGCAGGTGCGGTCCGCTGAGGTCCGAGGCGCCGACCGCCGCGTGGCCGATCAGCGGCTCCTGGGCGAACTGCCAGTCGCGGCCGTCCGGGGACCAGCCCCAGCCGATGTCGCGGTGGTTGGCCGTGGTGTTCCTCATGAACAGCATCACGTAGCGGGCGCCGCGCCCCGGCAGGTCGTGGCGGAAGACCCGGGCGTAGGAGGCCTCGGTGGTGCCCGCGGGCAGCATCGCGGTGGTGAGGACCGTCTTGTCGTAGCTGAAGCGCACGCCGTCCGTGGAGCGGGCGAGGCGGGTGGTGGTGTTCTCGCCGTGGAAGTACAGCCACATCTCGCGCGCGTCGGCGTTCCACAGGACGTGCGGGGAGGCGACATGGCTGACCTTGTAATGCGGTGACCAGGTGCTGGAGACGATCGGGTTGCCCGGGTACTCCGTGAACGGGCCCTCCAGGGAGTCGCCGTAGGCGAGGCAGATGCCGCCGGGGGCGTCGTGCGGCCCGTAGTAGAGGTAGTAGCGGCCGAGGGGGTTGCTCAGCCGGTCGTAGACACCGCGGATACACGGGAAGATGATCTCCCCGGTGGGGTTGTACGCGAGCCGGTCCGCGGTGAGCAGGGTGCCGACGTGGCGGTAGTCGGGGAAGCCGCCCGGGGCGGCGGCGGCCGGGGCGGCGCCCCGCGCGCCGAGGGCGAGCACGGCGCCGCCGGCGGTGGCGGTGCGCAGGAAGAGGCGGCGGTCGAAGGTCATGGCGTCACGGCTCCTCTGGTCGGTGTTATCGGGGTTCGCCGGGTTTCTCGGGATTCGCCGAGTTCGTGGGGGCTTCGCTGTGTTCCTGGAATTCGCTGTGTTCCTGCGGTTCGTTCGCCGCCGCCGGTGGTGCGGCGTCGCTCCGCACCGGCCGGCGAGATGGTGCTCCGTGCGGCTCAGAGCTGGGTGGTGGCGGTGACGATGAGGCCACCGAGGGCGACGCACCACACGTACGGCAGGGTGCGGAGCATGACCTGCTGCGGGCTGACGCCGGAGTACTGGGCGGCCCACACCGTCTGGGTGCTGGTCGGGTCGCTGACTCCGAACACCTGGTTGTACGAGGCGGTCAGGCCGAGCACGGCGACGGCCGGGTAGATGCCGGCGGCGATGAGCACCCCGGCGATACCGGCGCCGAGCCCGTAGACGTTCAGCGGGCCGCGGTACAGGCACAGCGGCACCAGCAGGGTGAACACCAGCACGAAGACCACGGGGTTGCCGGGGGCGACGGCCTTCACCAGCGGGTCCAGCGCCGCGACGGCCCCGGGGAGCTTCACCGCCGCGAGCAGGATGCCGATGGCGATGAAGAGGGCGATGGGCGGCGCGGCGACCTCGAACCCGCCGTACAGGGTGCGCAGCAGACGCTTGCTGAGCTGTCCCGGCCGGGTGGTGGTCACCAGCGCCCACAGCACACCCGCGAGCATCGACGGGATGATGGCCAGCTCGAAGCCGAGCGCGAGCACCAGCGGCACGACGGGGGCGAGCAGCGCGTACCAGGGCGCGTCGCCCATCCGGCGGGCGCGGTCGCGCCGCCGCCGGGCGGCGCCCTTCCGCCCGTCGCCACCGGACGCCCCGCCGCCCGCGGAGGACCCGCCGTCCCCGGCCCCGCCACCGCCGGAACGCTCGCCGGCCGACGCCAGCGACCAGGCGTGCTCGACGCCCTTGCGGCGGGTCTCGACGAGGACGAAGACCACGGCGAAGAAGGCCGCGAACGGGAAGAGCCGCAGCATGAAGGAGCGCACCGTCTCGACCGGCAGCTCCAGCGCGGTGGAGAAGAACTGCCAGACGGGCAGCTCGAACGGGAGTCCGGCGGCGATGCCCATGAGGATGGTGCCGGCGGCGGTGGTCTTCGGCACGCCGACCGCGATCATCGCGGGGATGCCGATGATGCCCGCCATCATCGCCGCGGGCGCGGAACCGGTGACGGTGCCGACGAGCGCCGAGACGGCGAGGACGCCGAGGGCGACGACGGTGGGCCGGTCGCCGCCGAACTCGACGATCTTGCGGACGAGGGTGCCCGCGATGCCGGTCTCCTCCATCAGCTTGCCGAGCCAGGAGCCGATCAGCACCGCGAGCATGGTCGCGGCCAGCGTGGTCGAGCCCTCCTGGACCACCGTGTCGAGCACGCTGTTCTCCCCGGTGAGCGGCGCTCCGACGACGACCGCGACGGCGAGGCCGAGGAGGACGAGGGCGAAGGCCGTGGGGAGCTTGCGGGTGAGCATGAGCCCCACACCCGCCAGCATGAGCAGCAGGATGACGATTCCCATGGCGCGCCTCAGTCCTCTCCGAGCGCCCGGGCCGCGCTCAGCAGCGCGGCGGTGAGCAGTAGCGGGGTGCGGCCCAGGCCGCAGGCGGCGCCCGCGTAGGCGTGGGCCGCGAGTTCACCGGCTCCGGCGACGTGCCCCGGGACGCGGAACCGCCCGATCCGCAGCGCGGAGTGGTCGAGCCGGCCGCGCAGGGCCCGGCGGACGCGGGCGTCGCCGTGGAGCAGGCAGTGGGCCTCCTCGTGGGCGAGGGCGGCCGCCCGCAGCGACCCGGCGGGGTACCAGTGGCGCCAGCCGAGCAGGTCCACGAGGCTCTCACCGAGGTCGAGGGTGTCGGTGAACAGCTCGACGGTGGGCACGGGACGGGAGACGTACCGGGCGAGGAGCAGCCGGCCGAGCCCGCCGGTGGTCTCGGTCACCCGCACCCCGTGCGGCACCGCGCGGGCGGCGGCGGTGGTCGCGGTGGCGTGACCCACGGCACCGGGGCCGGCGGGAGCGCCGGAGGCAGCGGGGGCACCGGACACGGCGGGAGCACCGGACACGGCGGGAGCACCGGACGTGGTGGGTGGCTCGCCGGCCGGGCCGCCGGGCGCGGTGCCCGCCGCCAGCTCCGCGCCGAACGCCGTGGCCGTCTCCGCCCAGCGGCGCAGCAGCCCCTCGTCCCGGGTCTCGTGCGTCGGCGTGGCGGCGAGCAGGCGGACGCCGAACCCGGCGTCGTCCAGCGCCGCCAGTTCCGCGCAGGCGGCGCGCAGCGCGTCGCGGCGGGCCGGCGGGAGCGCGTCGAGTGCGGTACCGGCCGGGCGCGGGCGGTGCGCGGGCCGCACCACCTCCGCCGGTCGGCCCCGGCCGGACTCCCCGGCGGGGCCGGTGCCCCGGTGGCCTGCCGAACCCACCGGCTTCCCCGAGCCACGCGCGGCCGGGGCGGGCGGGGTGGGGACCTCTTCGGCACGGCCTCCCCCGTCCCGCCCTCGCGCCCCCGGGGCCGGGACGGAGGCGGGGGCCGAGGCCGAAGCGGACACCGGAGCCGAAGCCGCCGAGGCCAGGCCCGGGACCAGGCCCGAGGCCGGGGCCGGGACAGACGCCGGAGCCGGGCCCGGGCCCGGGCCGTGGTTCGTCCGCCCGCTCATGTGCGGGCCTCCACGACCGCCACGACCGGTTCCTCCGCCGCGCGTGCCCGCAGTTCGCCGCGGGCCAGGGCCAGCAGGGGGCCCGCCTCCAGGACACCGGAGAGGTCGGCGATGCGGGAGCCGATCAGCAGCCGGACCGCGGGGGCGCGGACGCCGCCGTCGCCGTAGGAGGTGGCGCCCCGCACCAGTTCGGCGAGGAGTTCCGGTGCCTCGCCGGCGGTGGTGGAGGCCACCGTGGCGTCGGCGGCGTGCAGCCGCACCACCCCGTCGGCGTCGAGGACGCGCACCGGGTGCCGGGTTCGGCGGAGGCGCCGGCGGCGCTCGGTGCCGTAGACGGTGTGCGTGGGCGTGGCGGCGAGCACCCGGACGGCGGACGGGTCGGCCCGGAGGCTGGCCGCGGCCGCGTCCAGCCGCTCGGCGTCACCGGCGCGGCGGGTGCGGTCCTGGGTGCGCAGTTCGGTGGCTCCGGTGGCGACGGCCCGCACGGTGTTGGTCTGCGGGTCGACGGTGACCTCGACCTCCACGGCGCCGGGGTCGGCCCCCTGGGCGACGACGGCCGCCTCGGCCTCGCCGCGCACGCCGAGTATCTGTTCCTGCGTCGCACCGGGGAGGATCCGCTCGATCTGCTCGCGGACGAGGGCGAGGGCCACCCCGATGGGGCTGATGACCTCGCTGTGCCCGGCGATGCGGCCGGGCAGCCCGGTCGCGGCGGCCAGGTGCGGGGTGACGGTGGCGGCGCCGCCACCGCCGCCGACGAGGACGGTGGTGTCCCGGTCGAGGCGGTAGTCGCGCATCATCGCCTCGGTGACCTCCCTGACCTGCCGCACCCCGGCGTCGAGCACCTGGCGGGCCGCCCCGGCGACATCGGTGCCGAGGGCGTCGGCGAGGGGCTTCAGGGCGGTGCGCGCGGCCTCGGGGTCACAGGCGGCGAAGTCGCCCTCCGGCACCCGGCCGAGGGCGTTGGCCGCGCAGGTCAGGGTGAGGGCGAAGCGGCCCCCGGCGGCTTCCAGCACGGCGTGGTCGCCCGCGTCCCCGTCGAGCGGCGCCACGGTCACGAGCCGGGCCCCGGCCAGGTCCGCGGGGCCGGCGAAGCAGGCGTACGGCAGGCCGGCGATGTGGGCGCTGCGCGGGCCGACGGCGTGCACCCGGCCGCCCGCGATCCGGACCATGGAGCCGCCGCCGACCCCGACGGTGCGGACGTCGAGGGCGGAGAGGTACGAGGACCGGCCGAGGATCGTGGCGTGCCGGACGGCGACCTTGCCGCGGCGGATGACGCTGATGTCCGTGGAGGTGCCGCCCGTCTCCAGGAACACTCCCTCGCTGACCCGCTCCCGCATCAGCGCGCCGGCCACCCCGGCGGCGGGCCCCGACAACACGGTGAGCAGCGGGCGGCGGCGCATCTCGGCCAGCGACATGACCCCGCCGTCGCAGCGCATGACCATCAGCGGCGCCGTGACCCCGGCGGCGGCGACGGAACGGTCCACCAGGTCGGCGGTGGCAAGCATCCGCGGCAGGATCGCCGCGTTGACCACGGCGGTGCGGGTGCGCTTGCGCAGCCCGTACAGCGAGGTGATCTCGTGGGCGGCGGTCGCCGGCAGCCCGTACTCCCGGGCGGTGTCCAGCACGGCCCGCTCGCCGTCCGGCAGGTCGACGCCGAACGGCTCGCTGGCGACGAGGACTTCGGCCCCGGCGGCGGTCACCGCGTCGACGGCGGCGCGGACGGCCGCGGTGTCCCCGGGGTCGGCGACGTGCGCGTAGTGCAGCGGGAACCGCTTGCCGGGGGTGAGTTCCAGGGTGGCGAGCCGCGCGAGGCGCCTGGTGGGCAGGGCGCCGGGACCGGTGCCGATGCCGATCAGGCCGACGGGCGCGACATCCCCCTCCAGCAGGGCGTTGGTGGCCTGCGTGGTGCCGTGGGCGAGGAACGTGATGTCCCCGGGGGCGCGGCCGATGTCCTTCAGCAGCCGGTCGAGCGCCTCGACGATGCCGTGGGCGACACCGTCCTCGTGGTGGTGGCTGGTGGGGACCTTCACCTGGGCGACGAGGCCGAGGGTGGCCGCGTCGACGGCCACGGCGTCGGTGAAGGTTCCGCCGACGTCGATGCCGACACGGATACGGCCCGACGGGGCCGGGGCTCCGGCCGGGGCCGGCGCCGCGGCCGGGGCCGGGGGTGACGGCTGGGACGGCGGTCGCGGCGAGGACTGTGGGGAGGACTGCGGGGAGGACTGGGTCACGAGGGGAACACCTCCTTGGGGGGTGGCGCGGATGGTGCGGGCGGGGCACGGACGGAGTGCGCCGGGCGGGTGGGGCACGGGCCGGGCGGAGGGCTCGGGGTGCGAGGGCTCGGGGTGTGAGGGCTCAGGGTGCGGGGGCTCAGGGTGCGGGGGCTCAGGGTGGTACTTCCGGTGCGGTGCCGTACCGGCGGTGCGGTGCGGTACCGGCGGTGCCGGGTCGCTGCGGTGCTTCTCAGGGTTGGTGCGGTCCTCCCGGCCGGTGCGCGCCCCCCGTCCCGGCGGCGGCGCAGGACGCGGCCCGGGGAGGGCGGTGCTACGCGGGACGCGCCCGGCCGCCCGGGGCCCCCGCCGCCCCGGCCACCGGCCGGAACCCGACCCGGGCCGAACCGGCCCAGGTCGAGCGGGCCGGGCCGAACCGGCCCAGGTCAGGCCGCCCAGGCCAGATCCGGCCGGCTCAGTAACCGCGCACGTCCGGCCAGTGCCGCTGGACGCCGGCCCGGTCGAGTACGCGGCCGAACTCCGCCAGCCGCTTGTCCTCCTCCTGCACCTGGTGCGGGCGGACACCCTCCTCCAGGCAGTGCGCGGCAAGCGCGCCGGCGACCTCACCGACGTTCCACTCGACGGGGTGGAGGCGGTAGCAGCCGTTGGTGATGTGGGTGGTGCCGAGGTTCTTGCCGGCCGGCAGCAAGTTGCGCACCCGGCGCGGCAGCAGGGCCCCGAGCGGGATCTCGAACGGCACGGAGCCGACGTCCACGTAGTTGTCCCCACCGGTGGAGGGGTGCAGGTCGATGCGGTAGCCGCCGACGCCGACGGAGTCCCGGTGCCGGGTGCCGCCGTACGGGCCGACGAGGTCGATGGCGACATCGTGTTCGGTCACGGTGGTGACGGCCTTGATCCGGCGGGACTCCCGCACGTACGGCGCCTTGGCGAGGCCGTCGGCGGTGCCGGTGACGTCGGGGCGCAGCCGCAGGCCGGGGAAGCCGGTGCCGCCGTCGGTGCGCGGGGCCTCGGTCTGCAGCCAGTACAGGACCGCGAGCGAGAGCTGCCGGGCCCCGGCGAGCGCGGCGCGGCCGGTCTCCTCGCCCGCCCCGATCAGCGGCTTGAGCCAGTAGTCGTTGAGCGGCCAGTTGACGAGGGTGATGTCGGAGTCGAAGGCGCCGGGGCGGTGCAGTTTGCGGGCGAGGATGCGGCGGAAGCCCCACAGCTCCTTGTCGCCGGCGTCGGCGCTCTGGTCGGCGGTGACGTCGAGCGGGTCGATCGCGGGGTTGGGCTCGAAGGTGCGTTCCACGGGCGCCAGCGAACGGGGGTCGGGCGCGAGGAAGCCGAGGAGCGGCCCGGGCCAGAAGTCCGGCCGGTAGGAGCGCCAGAAGTCGTATCCGTCCGGGCGGTCGACGGTGTGGTCCTCGCCCTCGTGGTGGGAGAGGGCGAAACAGACGGTGATGCCCTGCTGGTTGAGCGGGTCGGCGGTCCCGGGCGCGTGCGGCTCGTCGTACTCGGAGCGGGCCTCGGCTCCCAGCGCGTACTCGACGTCCGCCAGTTCCAGCAGTTCACCGGTCTCGGTGGCGTCGAGGACGTAGGGGGCGGTGACGGTGTGCCGGGCGCCGTCGCGGACGTCCTCGACGGTGACGGCGCGCACGGTGTCCCCGTCGGTGTCGGCGGCGACGGGCCGGGTGTGGGTCAGCACGGTGAGCCGGCCGGCGGCGACGTGCGGGGCGAGCATCGCCTCCAGCACGGCGAGGGCGACCCGCGGCTCGTGGCAGAGCTTGCTGACGCGCCCGGCACCGGGGTTGAGGTACGGCAGGTCCAGGGCCTCGGCCCGCAGGGGGTACCAGCGCCGGTAGTGGGCGCGGATCGACTCGCGCAGCGCCCGGTAGGTGGCGGTGACCCCGAACTGCTCGACCCACGGGTGCTCGTCCGGCGGGACGGCCTGCGAGGTGAGCTGGCCGCCGACCCAGTCGGTCTCCTCGGTGAGGACGACGGTGCGCCCGGCGCGGCAGGCCGCGAGCGCGGCGGCCACGCCGCCCGTGCCGCCGCCGACGACGAGGATGTCGGTCCGGGTGGGGGTTCCGGTGGGGATGGGCATACGGTGCTTGCTCCTCGGGGTCGCGTGATCGGGTCGCGGTGGTCGGGTCGGGTGCCTCGGGATCAGTCCTCGGGTCGGGCTTCTCGGGTCGGGCTTCTCGGGTCGGGCGTCCGGGTCGCCGGTGGCCGGGCCGGTGGCGGCGGACGGGACAGGGTGCGGGGCAGCGGACGGGTACGGGCGGGGCCGGCGGCCCTCAGCCCGGTCCGCCGGGTGGCGGGCCGGTGGTGTCCCCGGCGCGGAAGGCGCAGGCCACCAGGGGCTCGGCACGCTCCTGACCGGCGAGCTGCGCGACGAGCAGACGGACCGCCGCGGCCCCCAGCTCGGCGCGGGGGATGTCGAAACCGGTCGGCGGCCGGACGGCCGCCAGGTCGGCGGGGGGTGAGCCGAGCAGTGCCAGCGACAGATCCCGGGGCGCGTCGAGCCCGGCGGCGGCCACCGCCGTGTGGAGGGCCCGCCAGGCGCCACCGGTGTCGGTCTCCTCGGCGACGAAGGCGGTGGTGCCCTCGGCGAGCCGGGCACGCACCCAGGCGGGCGTGATGTCGGCCGCCGGACGCCCTGTCCGCACCACGGCCGCCGGGTCGTCCGCGCCGCGCCGCCCGGCGCACTCGGCGAGCGCGGCGCGGAAGCCGTGCTCCCGGTCGGTGGAGGCCGGTGCGTCGTCGTCCTCACGGACGAGGACCACCCGCCGGTGGCCGAGCCCGGTGAGATGCCGGACGACCTCGGCGCTGGCCGCGACGTAGTCGGCGCCGACCCAGGCCAGCCCCGCCGGCTCGTCACGGCGGCCGATGTGCACGGCCGGATAGCCGTCGGCGACGAGCCGCCGCAACTGGTCGCCTCGGACATGGCGGCCGAGGAAGAGGCACCCGTCGGCGAGCCGCACCCGGTCCAGCGCGCCGGGCTCCCCCGCCTGCGCGCCGCCGGAGCTGGAGCCGGTGAACAGCACCAGGTCGTACCCCTGGGCGGCGGCCTCCTGCTCCACCCCGGCGAGGAACGGGTAGTACGAGTGCTCCACGGCGGTGGGGAAGGTGGCGGTGAAGCTGAAGACGCCCAGGAGGTTGTTCCGGGCGGCGGCGAGGCGGCGGGCGGCCGGGTCGGGCACGTACCCGAGTTCGCGCGCGGCGGCGAACACCCGCGCCCGGGTGTCCTCGTGCAGGGCGATGCCCTGCTTGTTGCCGCCGAGCACCAGCGACACCGTCGTCTGCGACACCCCGGCGAGCCGGGCCACCTCGGCCTGGCGCGGCCGGCCGCGCCGCTGCCGGGCGGGTCCTTTCTCGGCCATGCCCCACCCCTCTCCGACTCATGGGCTAATGCGCATTAGTCACCGCGCCGCGGGCGGCGCGTGCGGTGCTGATGCGGATTAGCGAGCACTTTGCCGCTGCGTTACGGGAAGGGTCAAGAGGGGCCAGACGACTAATAATTGACTAATATCCGGCACCCCGCACGAGCCGTCGGTACCCCCCGGACGGCCGGAACACGGGAGGCCGGAACACGGGAGGACCGGAAGGCGGGAGGACCGGAAGGCGGGAGGACCGGAAGGCGGGAGCCGGGATGCCGGAACGCGGGAGCGGGGAACGCGGGAGGCCGGAACGCGGAGCCCGGAGGACCGGAACGCCGAGGGCCCGGGGCCACCGCACCGCCACCGGCCTCGCGGTCCCGCGCGCGGGGGCCGTCCGCCGCGGGGGCCGTCCGGCCCGCGGGCTCCGTGTGGAAAGCGCGGGCCCCGTCCGGAAAGCGCGGGCTCAGTCCGGCGCGCGGTTCCCGTCCGGGCCGCGGGCCACGGCGAGCAGTGCCAGGTCGTCGGCCGTCACCCCGCCGGTGTGCTCGGCGACATCGGCCAGCACCTCGTCCAGCAGCGCCGTCGGGCCGGTGAAGCGGCGCCCGGCCAGCCGCGCCACCGGGTCGTAGAAGACGCCGCCCGCGTCGCGGGCCTCGGTCATCCCGTCGGTGTAGAGCAGCAGCAGCGCGCCCGGCAGGAACGCGGCCGATTCCACGCCGGGGGTCTGCTGCCCCAGGTCGTCCAGGCCCAGCGGCAGCGAGAACGACCCCGGCTCCAGCGGTTCCACCGCACCGTCCCGCAGGAGCAGCGGCGAGGGGTGGCCACGGTTGACGATCCGCAGCGTGCCGGGGTCCTCCGCCGCGATCTCCACCAGGATCGCCGTGACGAACCCCTCCGTCCGCTCCAGGCCGTCCCGCTGCCGCCGCTCGCGGTGCAGCGCCTGGTCCATCCAGTGCGCGACCTCCGCCAGTTCGGCCACGCGTTCGGCCGCCTCGCGGAAGGCACCGAGCACGACGGTGACGGCGTCCACGGCCGGCAGCCCCTTGCCCCGCACGTCCGCCACCATCATCCGCACCCCGAACGGCGACGCCGCCACCGCGTAGAGGTCCCCACCGATCCGGGCCCCTTCCTGCGCGGCCTCGTACCGCACCGCCACCGACAACTCCCCCACCTGCTCCGGTGGCGTGGGCAGCACCGAGAGCTGCGCGGCCTCGGCCACCCGCCGCGCCGACGCCAGCCGCACCACGCTGTGCTGGAGCGCCCGGTTGATGACGACGGACATCGCGCAGACCACCAGCACCGTCAACAGCCGTACCCACCGCTCCAGCGGCAGCAGGGCGTCCCGCGCGAAGACGAGCCAGCACAGCGCCCCCACCGTGACCACGCTCACCGCGATGGTGCCCCGGAAGGTCCACAGGGCCGCCGCGGCCAGGGGCGCCGCGACGAGCGCCGAGGTGAAGGCGATGTTGTTGGGGAGCGAGTAGTCGATGGCCACACTGAGGACCACCACGCCGTAGGGGAGCAGCCACGGCATGGCGCGGTACAGCCAGGTCCCGCGGAAGCGGTCCCAGAAGGTGCCCCTGCCGGCACGTCCGGCGCTGCCGCCGCCGCTGCCGCCGCTGCCGTCCACCGTCTCACCTGTCCTTCCGCCGTCCGGCCCGCCGTCCGGTCATCCGGTCCGCCCGGCTGCTCGCTTCCCGGCCCGCGCGGCCGGGTCCCGTCCCCGGCCCTCAGGCCGGGAGCGGATGGCTCCCCCCGGGCGCGCGGGCCACGGCGAGCAACGCCAGGTCGTCGGACGTCACCCCGCCCGTGTGGCGTGTCACGTCCCTCATCACCTCCTCCAGCAGGGCCGCCGGCCCGCCGAACCGGCGGCCGGTGAGCTGTTCCACCGGGTCGTAGAAGGCCCCGCCGGCGTCGCGCGCCTCACTCACGCCGTCCGTGTAGAGCAGCAGCAGCGCGCCCGGCGGGAACCTCACCGACTCCACCTCCGGCGCCGGCTCGCCCAGCTCGCCCAGGCCCAGCGGCAGCGAGAACGAGCCCGGCTCCAGCGGTTCCACCGCACCGTCCCGCAGCAGCAGCGGCGGGGGGTGGCCGCGGTTGACGATCCGCAGCGTCTCCGGGTCTCCCGCGGGGATCTCCGCCAGCACCGCCGTCACGAACCCCTCGGCCCGCTCCACCCCGTCCCGCTCCCGCCGCTCCCGCTCCAAGGCGTGTTCCAGCCACCCGGCGACCTCACACAGTCCCGCCGCCCGCTCCGCCGCCTCCCGGAAGGCCCCGAGGATGACGGTGACGGCGTCCACGGCGGGCAGCCCCTTGCCCCGCACGTCCGCCACCAGCATCCGGACACCGTGCGGGGTGCGTTCGACGGCGTAGAGGTCGCCGCCGAGCCGGGCGCCCTCCTGCGCCGCCGCGTACCGCACGGCCACGGACAGCTCCCCCACCCGCGCCGGCGGCGTCGGGAGCACCGAGAGCTGCACCGCCTCCGCCACCCGCCGCGCCGACGCCAGCCGCATGACGCTGCGGTGCAGCGAGCGGTTGATGCCGACGGCCAGCAGGCAGACCACGACGATGGTGCCCAGCCGCACACACGCCTCCAGCAGCGACAGGGTGGCCATCCAGAAGACGACGTCGACCATCGCCACGACCGTCACCGCGCTCACGGCGACGGTGCCGCGGAAGGTCCACAGGGCTGCGGCGATCAGCGGCGCGGCGGCGAAGGCCGCCGTGAAGGCGATGCCCCTGGGCAGCAGGAGATTGACGATCAGCCCCACCAGGACCATGGCGTAGGGCAGCGCCCACGGCAGGGCGCGGGGCAGCCGGCCGGCGCGGAAGCGCCCCGGGGTGCCCGCGCGCGGGCGGCCCCGGCCGGTCGCGCCCTCACCACTGCGGTCCACCGTCTCGTCCGCCCTTCCGCCGTGCGGTCACCCCCGATGCCGCGAGCCGCTGTCCGGTCCCGGTCCCTGCCGGCCTCTCCCGGCCGCCGTTCACCCCGGCCGGGGCGGAGGGCCCTCGCCACGGTCGCGTCGCACCGCGAGCAGCGCCAGGTCGTCGGCCGTCACCCCGCCGGTGTGCTCGGCCACGTCGCCCAGTACCCCCTCCAGCAGGGCCGCCGGCCCGTCGAACCGGCGGCCGGCGAGCTGTTCCACCGGGTCGTAGAAGACCCCGCCGGCGTCGCGCGCCTCGCTCATCCCGTCCGTGTAGAGCAGCAGCAGCGCGCCCGGCGGGAACTCCACGCACTCCACCTCCGGCGCCAGTTCCCCCAGGTCGTCCAGGCCCAGCGGCAGCGAGAACGAGCCCGGTTCCAGCGGCGTCACCGCCCCGTCCCGCAGCAGCAGGGGGAAGGGGTGACCACGGTTGACGATCCGCAGCGTCCCCGGGTCTCCCGCGGGGACCTCCGCCAGCACCGCCGTCACGAACCCCTCGGCCCGCTCCACCCCGTCCCGCTCCCGCCGCTCCCGGTGCAGCGCCTGGTCCACCCGCGCCGCCACCTCCGCCAGCCCCGGCTCCCGCTCGGCGGCCTCCCGGAAGGCGCCCAGCACCACGGTGACGGCGTCCACGGCGAGCAGGCCCTTGCCGCGCACGTCCGCCACCATCATCCGCACTCCGAACGGCGACGCCGCCACCGCGTAGAGGTCCCCGCCGATCCGCGCCCCTTCCTGCGCGGCCTCGTACCGCACCGCCACCGACAGCTCCCCCACCCGTGCCGGTGGCGTGGGCAGCACCGAGAGCTGCACCGCCTCCGCCACCCGCCGCGCCGACGCCAGCCGCCTCACACTGTGCTCCAGGGCCCGGTTGATGAAGAGCGCGATCCCGCAGACCACCGCGGTGGTGGTGAGGCGCACCGTGCCCTCCCGCAGCCCCAGCGGGGCCCACCAGTAGACGACGAACCCCAGCGCCGCCGTGGAGAGCACGCTGATGAGAAGCGTGCCGCGGAAGGTCCACAGCGCGGCGGCGATCAGCGGAGGCACGGGGAAGAGGGCGGTGAAGGGACCGAGCACGTTGAGCGCGATCCCCGCGGTCAGTACGGCGAACGGCAGCAGCCAGGGTGCGGAGCGGAAGAACCAGGTGGTCCGGAGACGCTCCCACATGCCCTCGTCCTCGACGCCGTGGGCCATCCGTCACGTCACCTTCCGCCGTCGCCGCCGTCCTCCAGCCGCGGGTGCGGGCCGTTGCCCGCCGGGCCCGGCACGGCGGGCAGCGCCGCCCGCGCCTTGGCCTCCACTGTCCCGGCCCCGCCCGGACCGGACGAGCGGAGCGCGGCCGACCGGATGACGGGCCGGGCGGGGACGGGGCGCGGCGTCGGGGCGGGGCCGGGCGGGCGCGGCCTCCGCGGGCCACCACCGCCCGGCGGGGACCACGGAGAGGGCGGGGCCGGACCGGCCGGCGGGGTGACGGGGACGGCCGGGCCCGGGCCCGGCCGCGGCGAAGCGGTACCGGGCCCGGGGGATCCCGGGGCGCGCCCCGGGACGTGCCGCCCGGGTCAGGCGCGGGGCGCGCCGGGGACTCCGTCCGGCCGCACCGGGCCGGCCGTGACGTCCAGGGCGAAGAACATCGAGCACTCGTCCTCGGGCTCGGCGGTGACGGCCTGCCCCCAGTGCTCGCCGAGCGCCCGGCCCACGGCGGCCAGCCGGGCGCGCTCCTCGTCGGACCAGGCCGGGATGCGGGCCCAGCCCTTCTCCGCGAGGGCGTCCCCGACGAGGGTGAACAGGGCCGCGCGGAACTGCTGTTCCTCCCGCGAGGTGAGCGCGCCGGGCGCGCCGTCGAAGAGCGCGGTGCCGGTCGCGGTGCGCGGCTCGGCGCGGGGCAGTTCGGTGACGTCGGCGAGGTCTCGGGTCATGTGGTCTCCCCTTGGATCCGGGCGGAGTTGGGCCGTGGGCGCGCGGTGCCGGCACGTCCGGCGGGCCCGCTTGCGCGGCATGATCCCAAAGAGGTGATCTTGCTCGTCGGCCGGGTCACCCGGTGAGACCTGCGGGGCCCCGCCGCGGGCCCCGCAGGTGCCCGGTGGGCGGGGGCCCGGCACCGCCGGCGGCCCCGCGGCAAGGACGGCCCCGATCGCCCCCACCGTGTGGCCGTTGGAGGAGACGGTGCCGACGCGGTCCCGGATGCGCTCGACGGGCTCGTGACGACCGCGGTGGACCAGTTCCTGCGCGGCGCGCACCCCCACGCCCGGCGTGACGGCCCGGACGCCTGACACCGGCCCGCGCCCGGCGACGCTGCGCCGGGCGGGCCCGGCGCAGCGTCCGGAAACGGCGAACGGGGGCGTGGCGCCCATAGGCACCACGCCCCCGGAGGTCCCGGCCGGCCGCCCGGAAGGGGTGTCCGGTCACGGGCCGCGCGGCCCGGGCCGGCCGAGGCCGCCGCTTCCGGTCAGGCGCGCGGCTGACGGGGCCGGCCGCGTGCCGCCATGGCCGCGGTGGCCAGACCCAGGAGCGCGGCGACGCCACCGCCGACGGTGTTGGCGATGATGCTCCGGGTGGTGGACACGTCCCCGACGATGGCCCACGGGGCGACGACGGTCCAGATACCGATGCCGATCGCGGCCCAGCTCATGGCGTGGGTGCGGTCATAGGCACTGGCGCCGCCCACGCCGCGAACCAGCAGCACGAAGGCCAGGCCCGCGATGAGGTTGGTCACCGCGAGGGTCGTCAGGCCGCTGAAGCCGACGATCCACGGGGAGGCGGCGATGAAGAGACCGGTCAGCAGAGAGACCGCCTCGACCATCTGCGCGCCCGGTGTGGCCACCGCCCGCTCGGACCGCGCTTGCAGGGCCATGATGTCGGGGTGCTGGGTGATGCTCGGCGAAGTCGGCGCATTCACCTGAACCCCTCCTTCCCTTACTTCTGGGGTACCTCTGGGATTCGTACCTCGTACGGCGTAGCCGACCCGGACAGCACTAAACCGGCATCCCGCCCCAATCGGGCCTTTCCCGCGGAAAGCATGGACGCCGCGTGGCCGGACGTCACGAAGGGTGCGCGAGTACGGCACACAGGTGACCGGCGACCCCGGTGCGTCACCGTCCGGCCGCGCCCTCTCCGGAGTCCAGCACGTCACGGCGCCCGCCGTGACGTGCCACGTCCGCCGCCGTGACCCGCGGGGACGCCAGTCGAAGGCCGGCGTCGTCGACGGCCACCAGAAGGGGAAGGCCGCCGGACACGGCGAAGACGATCGCACCGAAGAGCATGCAGCGGAAGGGGGCGGCGACGACATGGCTGCCGGCCCCGACGGGAGCGGACGCGGGCCGTTCAGTACCCGGCCGGGGTACACCCGAACGGCTCCGGCACCTCCCCGTCCGGGACGGCCGAACGGCCCGGCGGGCACCGGGCCGGCCCTCCGTGGGCGGCCGCGCCGGGCCGACCGCACCACCGCCCACGCGGAGTTGGCGTGAAGTGCGTCACTCCGGCGTTCCGCAGGTTTCCCGACTGCCGCGTGGACCACGCGAGTTGGCTCCGGCCCCCGGAAGGGCGGGCACGGCGGGGTCACGAACGGGACAGAATCGGCATGGCGGTGTGGGCCTCGGGTACGCGCTGCTCGGCCTCACGCGGCACGGCCGAGCCGCCCACGCCGCGTGGCCGTCCCGCCCCGCGTCCCGAACGAAGGAACCTCACCGTGGCCGCTCCCACCGCTACCGCCACCGCGAACACGCCGATCTACCAGGACCTCGTCGAGGAACAGGGAGACGTCCTGGCCGCCAGCCGCGCCGCCGCCCAGGAGACGCGCCGCGCCGCGAACGAGCTGCTCGGCTGGGCCCGCCCGCAGGAGGCCGGTGAGAGCCCGGCAACCGGGACGCGGCAGCCCGGCCCCGCGTCCGGCGCCGGAGCCCCCGACGCGTACAGGGCCAACGGGACTGACGGGACGGACGGAACGGAGGGCCGGGCGAACGGCTCCTCCGCCGGCACCCCGGAGACGGGCCACGCCCCGCCGTCCCGCCCCGGTCACGAGAGCGGCGGCCGGCCCGGCCCCGCCCCGGAGGGCGCCCACCGGCCCGGCGGCGGCCCGGAGAACGCCCCGCGGTCCGACGGCGTCCCGGAGTACGCGCACGCCGGCCGGTTCGGGCCCGCCCCGGCGGCCACCCCGCTCCACGACCGGGCGGAGGGGAACGAGCCTCGCTACGACCGGGCGGAGGAGAACGACCCCCGCTTCGACCGGGCCCAGGAGCAGGACCGGAACGACCCCCGCTTCGACCGGGCCCAGGAGCGGGACCCGCGGTTCGGCGAACCCGCCACCCCCGCCCCCGGGCCCCGTCCGCTCTCCCCCGGGCAGATGGCCGCCGTCGCCGGCGGTGCGCGGGAGACCGGGACGGAGCGGGACGCGGAAGCCGGCAGCTGGTTCGACCGGACCCCGGGAGCCCACTGATCCACCACCCCGGTCCCGGGGCCCCCGGGACCGGCGCGCCCCACCACGACGTCCCTCTCCGGACGTCTGCCGCACGCGCCCCCGGCTCCCCCGGGACATGCCGCGGCCGCCGTGCCGCGTGGGCACGACGGCCGCGGGGCGCGGTCAGGCGCGGTGGTCTGCGCCACCACTGCCCGCCTCCGTTTCCCGGGTTACCCGCCCCGGCCCGCTCATGCCCACCGGCGCGCCGGAGCCGGGTACGGGCGCGGGACCGCGGTGCGGGGGAGGCGGTCCCGCGCCCGTGGCACGGCGTCCCCGGCGGGCGTCCCCGGGGCGCGTGCCGTTCGGAGCGCTCGCCCGGCGGGCGGGTGCCGGGCGAGCGCCGCGGGGACGGAGCGACCCCCCTCAGGTTGCCCCGTCCCCTTTCCGACCGACCGCGGCGGAGGGTCGAGCCGCCGCGGTCAGCGGTCCATGCGGTGGCTCTCCGGCGGGCCCAGGTAGCTGGGCTCCAGGCCGCCGGTGTCCACCACGAGCTTCTGGACGATCACGGTCGGGTCGACCATCCAGAGCGTCAGGATGTGCCGTCCCGGTGCGTCGATCGTGTGCTCGGTGACGGTGAGATTGACGTTGTCGGAGGTGTTGCGCGCCCACTGCCGGTTCATGGCGGTGTCGTCGGCTCCGGTGGCGGCGATGACGTCCACCGTCCGCGGCGCGGCGCCGTCGAAGGAGACCGCGTAGCGCAGCCCGTCCGCCGGCAGGACGTTGTTCCGTGGCGAGAGGTACGCCCACACCTCGACCTTCCCGGCGGTCACCAGCGTCACCTCGTACTCCAGGCGCGGGCCCTCGCCCGGCTTCCGGGAGGCGGCCGTGACGGGGAAGGGCGTCACGCCGGAGCCGGTGCGCCCGATGCCCGGGATCACCCGCCAGCGCACGCCGCGGTGGGCGACGGAGCGGGTGAAGTGCGCGGCTTCCAGGGAGAGATACCCGCCCGCCTCGACGAAGCCGGAGCGGGGCCGGATCCGCGGGTTCTCCACGACGGCGCGCACCTCGACCCGCGCACCGTCCGGCCCGGTGACGGTGATCGGCACCTCGGTGGTCCCCTTCGGGGCGCGTCTCCAGTCGGCGCGGAGGGTGGCACGCACCTGTTTCGTCACCCGTCCGGACGGCCGGTCCACCGTGAGCCACGGCACCGACGGCCGGATGGTGTACGCGAACGGCCGTGAGCCGCGGTTGAACACCTCGATGTACGGGGCGGGCCCTGTACGGTACGGGCTCAGGGCGGGGAGCACGGCCGGTTCCCCGGCCTGGGGCCACCAGGCGTCGGAGCCGTCGATGCCGACGCCCATCTCGGCCCGGTCGGGCAGCTCGATGCGGCGGACCGCGGGGAACACCTCGTCGGGCAGGGCGACATGGTCAGGGGTCTGCGGCTGCTGCCAGCCGGCGTCCGGCCCGTACCGCTCCTTGTCGCCGTAGCCGATCTTGGGCTGGGTCTGGAACCCGTTCCACTTCCCGCCCGCGAGCACGGTGTTGTAGTGGTCCGACAGCGCCTGGTCGTCGGCGAAACGGGCGTCGGTGGTGTCCGCGAGGTCGTTGGTGAGGGCGCGGCCCTGGCCGGCGTAGTGGAGATTGGTGAACTCGGCGAGGCGCAGGGCGTAGAGGTTGGCGGTCGCCTTCACCTGGTAGTGCACGAGCTGGTGGTAGGCGTCCCGCGCCGCGCGGGGGATCCGGCGCGAGACGCGCTCGGCCCGCCCGGCGAGCGCCGCCCACTCGGCGGTGACGCGCTCCAGCTCGCGGTGGTGGCCGAGCCGGAACGGGCTCGCCCGGTCGTCGTACACGACGGCGGACGCGTCCGTGGCCAGGTCCTTCGCCGGGTCGACGGTGATGCGGCGGTTGAGCAGCTCCGGCTTGCGGCGCGCCTGGAGACGTCCGTAGTCGCGCAGGATCCCGGAGATCGCGGCGGCCTCCGCCGGGCCGAAGTTCTCCTCGGCGTAGGCGTGTTCCCACGCCTCCAGCCGCTCCAGGGGCAGGCTCTCCGGGTCCCAGGCGTAGTCGAGGAAGAACTGAAGCGGCAGCTCCTCGGCCTTCATGTCACCGACGTTGACCACCCACAGCCGGTCCACGCCGTAGCGGTGGGCGAGGTGGAGCTGTTCCCAGGTGTTCGCGAGGTTGACGGTGTCGACCCACTTGTAGTTGCGGCCGTCGCCGACGTAGTCGAAGTGGTAGTAGATGCCGTATCCGCCGGCGCGGGCGGGGAGCGAGGGGTCGGGCAGCTTGCGCATGTTGCCCCAGTTGTCGTCGCAGAAGACGACGGTGACGTCCTCGGGCGGGCGCAGGCCCTGGTCCCAGTAGCGCTGCACCTCCTTGTAGAGCGTCTGCACCTGCGGGACCCGGGTCAGGCCCGCCTCGCCGAAGAAGCCGGTGAGGATCTCCCGCTGGGCGGCGAGGATGGACTCCATGAGGTCGATGCCGTCGCCGTCGGGGAGGCCGACGTCGCCGTTGCCCCGCATGCCGAGGGTGACGACGCCCTCGAAGTCCTCCTCGGTCATCCGGCGGATGCCGTCCGTCCAGTACTTCCGGACGGCCTCGCCGTTGCGGCGGAAGCTCCACTCGCCGGTGCCGCCGTAGGGGTCCCGGCCCGGCTCGGTGACGTTGCCCTCGGCGTCGCGCCGCGCGGGGACGGCGTGGCGGTTCCACTCCTCGATCCCGCGCATCATCGGCGCCTCGTGGGAGGTGCCCATGACGATGCCGTAGCGCTGGGCGGTGGCGTGGTTCTCCGGGTCGTCCTCGGCGAAGGCACGGCCCCAGACCGCCGGCCAGAGGTAGTTGGCCTTCAGGCGCAGCATGACCTCGAAGACCTTGGCGTAGAAGCCGCTGTTGAACCCGTTCGGGTACTCCTTCACGGCGCCGGGGCCGAAGAAGGCGGGCGCCCAGGTGCCGAGGGCGGGGTTCTCGTCGTTGATGAAGAAGCCCCGGTACTTCACCGCAGGGGTGCCCTGGCTGTGGCGGCCGGGCAGGACGTGCAGCTCCGGGTGGCGGAGCGGCGGCACGTCGTTCCACCAGTACCAGGGGGAGACGCCGATCTGCCGGGAGACCTCGTAGACGCCGTAGATGGTGCCGCGCTGGTCGCTGCCGGCGACGACGAACGCGCGGTCGACGCCGGGCAGCGGATCGCGGACCACCTGCTGGAGGGAGGTCTCCCACCTCCCCTCGATCCCGCGTACGTCCAGGCGGCCGGCGGCGACCAGGCTGTCGATCAGCGGGCTGCGGCCGATCGTCCCGACGATCACCAGCGTCGCGCCGCCCTCCCCCGCGCGGGGCTGCCCGGTCCCGGCGGTCTCGGCGGACGCGGCGGTCTCGGCGGGCTCGGCGGTCGCGGCTGTCGCGGCGGGCTCGTCCAGGTCAGCGGTGCCCCCGGTCGCGGTGGCGGGCCGGACGCCGGTGACGTGCTCGATGTCGGCGCGCAGGTCGCCGACGGCCCGCACCACGCCGGGGTGGTCGTCCGGGCTGACGGCGATCCGGGCCGCCCGGCCGCGCGAGACCAGCGGGAAGGCCCCGCGCCGTGCCTCGAAGGCGATGAACCGGCCCCGCCCCGGCCGCCCGCCCCCGTCCGGCGCCGCCGCGACACCGAAGGGGGAGGCGGGCGCGGCCACGGCGGCACCAGCCAAGGGACCACCGGCCGCGGCGGTGACCGCGGTGGCGGCGGTGGCCGTGGCGGCGGCCAGGAGCGAACGTCTGCTCGGACAGGCGGAGCCGGGGGAGGTGCCGAACGGTGTCATGGCGCGGCCTCCGGAGAGCCGTGAGGGGGTGACGCCGCGAAAGTTATCGGAAACCTTCCGGAACAACAATGGATCCGGCACGCCCTTCACTGCGGCCGCGCGGAGCCAACCCCCTTGCCAGCCGGATGACTTGGGATAACTCCGAGCACCCTCGCCGGAGACCACCCGAAAAATTCCGGGAACCCCTCCTCACGCCCACCCGGCCACCCGCCCGCGCCGGCTCCGCCGGACACCACCACCCCCGCCCGCGGGGGATCTCACCGTTCCGGTCTCGGTGTGGGGCGGGTTTCGGCGAGGGGGGCCAGGGCGGTGGGGAGTTCGGAGCGGCGGCGGATGCCGAGCTTGCGGTACGCGCTGGTCAGGTGGGTTTCGACGGTGCGCCGGGCGAGGTGGAGGAGTTCGCAGATCTCGGCGTTGGTGCGGCCCTCGGCGGCGAGTCCGGCGATGCGCCGTTCGCTCTCCGTCAGGGCGTCCACCCCGCTGTGCACGCGCAGGACGCGGGCGCCGCTGTCGGCCAGGGCGCGTTCCGCGCGGGCCAGCGTCCGCAGGGCGCCCAGTTCCTCGGCGAGGACGGCGGCCTCACGGAGCACGGTGCGGGCCCGGCCGCGTTCGCCGGAGGCGGCGAGCGCCTCGCCCAGCGCGATCAGTGCGGGCGCCAGCTCCAGTCCCAGCTCCGCACCGGCGGGGGCGGAGCGCAGCACGGTGACGGCGCGCCGGTTCAGTTCGGTGCCGCGCCGGCCGCCGGTGACGGTGCCCAGGACGCGCAGCGCCCGTCCGACGGTACGGGGGGTGTTCCAGACGCGGGCGAGACGGTACTCCTCCTCCGCGAGTTCCAGGGCCTCCCCCGAGCGGCCCAGCCGGCGCAGGCTCTCGGCGGCGGCGGAGCGCCAGGGGGTGACGACCGGGCTCAGCACCTCGCGGCCGGACTGGCGGCGCCCGCACTCGCGGAAGTCGGCGAGCGCCCCCGCGTGGTCCCCGTCCGCGGCCCGCAGCAGGCCGCGGGCGTAGAGGTAGCGGTTCCACTCCCAGGAGTCACAGGGGCCCCCGGCGGCGATCGTGCCGGAGAGACGGCGCGCCTCCTCACGGCGGCCGGTCTCCAGCAGCGCCAGGACGGTGTGCGCGAGCAGGTTCGTGGTGCCGTGGCGGGCGATCGGGCGGGCGGGGCCACCGGGTCCGCCGGGCGCGCCTGACCCACCGGGCCCGCCCGGCCCCCCTCGCCAGGGTTCGGCGAGCGCGGCGCGGACGACGGGCTCGGCGAGGAGTTCGGCGTACCGGCCGCGGGCAGCCGCCGCGTCGTGGCGGACGTCCGTCAGAGCGTGCAGCGCCGGGTGCAGTTCGGCCGGGCGGTACTCGGAGAGCCCGGTCGCGACGAGGCGGTCCACCTCGTCGTAGCGGTCGGCCCACTGGAGCACGGCGACCGCCGTGGCGAGCGCGTAGGGGGCCAGGACGGGGTCGGCCGGCACGGTGGACAGGGCGCAGAGCCGCTCCATGGCGTCCTGGGCGGAGATCAGCCCGGCGGTCGCCTCGTAGCGGACCAGCAGGGCGCGTTCGGCCTGGTCGAGCCGGTCGGGCGAGTGGGCGGCGACATGGCGCAGGCCCCGCATCGCGCGCAGCCAGCTCTGCGCGTCGTACGCGGCGAGCAGCGCGGCCGCGGCCTGGGCGGCGCGGGCCTGGGCGGAGCTGCCGGGGAGTTCCTCGCAGAGGGCGCGCAGGGTGTCCAGCGCCCCGTGGACGTCGCCGCCACGGGCCAGGGCGGTGCCGAGGGCGACGGTGGTGCTGAGCCGGCCGAAGCCCTCGGGCTGCCGCAGCGGGACGGCCTCGGCGAGGTGGCGGACCCCGACGAGACGGCCGGCGTCCGCCTCCAGACAGCCGAGTTCGGTGAGCACCCGGCCCCGCCGCTCGCGCGAGAGCGGTTCGTCCAGGACACGGCGCAGGCAGTCCCCGGCGGCGCGGTGACGGCCGTCGCGGACCGCGGCGGAGGCGGCCTCCAGCAGCGCGGCCACCGCCCATTCGGCGCCGACGGCGGGGAGGGCCAGCAGCCGGCGGGCGACCGTCTCCGCGGATTCACCGCGGTGGTACAGGAGTTCGGCGGCGGCCCGGCGCACGTCCTGCCGGCGGCGGAGCGGCCAGCCGTCGAGCACGGCCTCGCGGAGCAGGGGGTGGGCGATGCGGGGTCGGCCGTCGTGCGGTTCGCGGACGACGAGGCCGGCGGCGCGCAGGGCGGCCACCCACCGGTCGGTGCGCACCGGATCGGTGCCGGCGACCTCGGCGAGCAGCGCGGTGTCCCCCGTGGTCTCCAGTTCGGCGAGGATGCGGGCCAGGTCGGCGGTGGCCGGGCCGGCGCACTCCAGTGCCCAGGAGACGGCCCCCGTGTAGGCGCCGGAGTGGAACCGGGCGGCGGACGGCGGGAAGGGACCGCCGACATCGGCGGCCGCCCCGGGCAACGCGGCCAGGTCCTCCAGCAGGGCGCCCAGCAGCAGCGGGATGCCGCCGGTCGCGCGCAGGCAGCCGTCCAGCCAGCCCGGCCGGAGGCCCGCGCCGAGCCGCTCGCGGACCAGCCCGGCGACGGCACGCGGGGTCAGCGGGTCGAGCCGGTGGGCGGTGAACAGGTGGGGCGGCAGGGCGCGCACCAGGGAGGGCCGGGCCGGTTCCAGGTCGTACTGACAGCGCTCGGTGAGCACCACGAGCACCGGTAAACGGTCGATCAGCCGGGCGGCGCGGGCGATCCACGCGCGGGAGGCCGGGTCCGCCAGGTGCACGTCGTCCACGGCGAGCAGCAGCGGCCCCCGGGCCGCGTAGGAACGCAGCCGGCGCCACAGTTCCGCGGAGCGGCCGGAGCCGTGCAGCGAGTGCTCCCCGCCGGGCTCCCCGGACCCGGAGCCCACGGCCGTGGGACGCGGCCCGAACCACAGGTCGGTGTCGAGGAGTTCGGTCACGGCGGCGAAGTCGGTGCCGGACTCCTCAGGGGAGCAGCGCACCTGGAGCACCCGGAAGCCCTGCCGCTCCGCCCTGGCCACCACCGCCTCCAGCAGCGCGCTGCGGCCGGTCCCGGTGGCCCCGCGGACCAGGACGAGGCGGCCGGAGCCGGCCAGGGCACGTTCCGCGTCGGCGGCGACGCGGCTCAGGACACCCCCGCGTTCCCGCAGGCCGGGCTGGCCGGGCCGGCCGGGGACGACCGGGGCCTCGAACGCGTCGAGGCAGCCCGGGAGGCCGGGGGGCCGGGAGGGCGCGGCGCCGTGCCGGAGGGAGTGATGATCAGCCGTCAGGCCCGTCACCGTGCCGTTCATGGGACCTCGCAGGGTGTCTCACTGCCCGCCGGGTCGCGGCACCCCGGGGGCGGGTGGGGGAGTCTCGCTCTCCGTATCTCCCCTCCATAGATGCCGAGAGCGGTCTCGTGGTTCGCTGCGCCGTTCTCGTGGTGAACCACGATTGCAGGCTAAACCTTCCGCAGGGAAACCTGGCTGCTGGAGTGTCGGACACAAATTCCGTCACTGAATGAACTTTTGTCGCGCTTCACTCGTCAACGGCGATACGGGAAAGGGCGGCAAGCGGCCTCATGGAGGGCGGCGGCGGAGTGGTCGCCGTGTCAGGCCGCCGGACAGACTCGGAGCCGGTGTCCCGGTTATCCGCTATTTGGGGGTTCGCGTGCGTACCACATTCACCAACACCACCGCGGCGGAGCGAATACCCGTCGTGATCCACGCATCCGATCCGATCACCCGGGCCGGAGCGATCAGCCAGCTCCGGCAGCGGCCGGAGATCGAACTGCTCGGCGAGACCCGGGGGCTGGAGCCCCGGGGCACCGACCCACGGGCCGCGGGCCGCGCGGGGGCGGCCCTGCGCGCCGCCGACGGCGCGGTCCTGCGCGCCGCGGACGTGCGGGCAGCCGAGGGGCGGACGCCCGACGGCCGCGCCCCGGAGGCCCGCGCCGGTGAGTCCCGGCTCCCGAGCCGCACCGTGGCCGTGGTTCTCTCGGACCGGCTGGACGAGGCGACCATGCTGCGGCTGCGCCGCCTGGTCCGCACCGACGGGCTCAACGCCGTCCTGGTCACCGGGGTCATCCGGGAGGCCGAGCTGCTCCAGGTCATCGAGTGCGGCGTCGGCGCCATCCTCTGGCGCCACGAGGCCACGGACCAGCGGCTGCTGCAAGCCGTGGTGGCCGCCGCGCGCGGCGACGGCGACCTCCCGTCCGACCTGCTGGGCCGGCTGATCAACCAGGTCGGGCGGTTGCAGCGGAACGCCGCCCAGCAGCCGGGCGGCAACCCGGCCGGCCTCGCCCCGCGCGAGATCGACATCCTGCGGCTGGTCTCGGAGGGCCTGGACACCCGGGAGATCGCCGCGAAGCTGTCCTACTCCGAACGCACGGTGAAGAACGTTCTGCACGGACTGACCACCCGGCTGCAACTCCGCAACCGGGCCCACGCCGTCGCCTACGCCCTGCGTGAGGGCTACATCTGAGTCGCGGTCACGCCCCGGTGGTTCCGGCGCGGCGGGCGGCGCCGCGCATCCGGGGAGCATGCCCGACGGTGTCACGCCACCGGAAACGGGGGACGGCGTGCTGACGGGCTGACGGGCTGACGGGCTGACGGGCTGACGGGCTGACGGCGGAACCTCTCCGGCGGCCGCGCCCTCCGCATGCCCTGCGTTTCCCGCGCACCCTGCGTTCCTCGCGGTGCGGAAGCGCGGACGGCAGGGGCAGCGGGAACGCGTACGCAAGGGCAGCCGCAGGACCGGGGACGGCGGCACGGGGAGCGCCCCCGCCGATCGAGGCCGGAGCCGCGGACGAGGCCACGGGGGCCGCGGCGCGCACGAGGAGCGGGAACGGGCCGGACAGCACGGTGATCCCGGGGAAACGACCAGATCCTGAGGCGCCGCCTGCGCGGCGGTGTACTCGCCGGCACGGACGCCGGCGCCTCCCTGCGGCACCGAACCCACGACCGGGCCGACCCGTGACCGGGCCACGCCGTGACGCCCCCGCCATCGACGCGCACACCTCGGCGCCATCCGCCATCCGTGAGAGCACCGCTCCGGGCCCAGGCGGGTCCGAACCCGGGCCAGCCCGCATCCGGACCCTGGCCTGTACCGGGACCGGCCGATCCGGGACACGCCCCGCCGCGAGTGGCCGCACCACGGACCGCCGCCCGGCGCGGCCCTCCGGCCCCGGCCCGCCCCCGGTCCCGCCCCCACCCCGGCCCGGCGCCGCCCCGGCGCCGCCCGACCCCGTCCCCACTCCGGCTTCCCGCGGATTCCCTCCTCGCGGCGGGAACCGCCGCCCGTCCGCGCCCGTTGCCCTATTGGGCAAAGCAATCGTCAAGGGCGCGGCCCGCGCCGGATTGAGCAGGGGAAATCCATGGGTGTCAGCCTCTCCAAGGGTGGAAACGTCTCGCTGAGCAAGGAGGCCCCGGGCCTCTCCGCGGTCACCGTGGGTCTGGGCTGGGACGTCCGCACCACCACGGGGACGGACTTCGACCTCGACGCGAGCGCGCTGCTCGTCGACAGCTCCGGCAAGGTCGTCTCCGACCAGCACTTCGTCTTCTTCAACAACCTCAAGAGCCCGGAGGGCTCCGTCGAGCACACCGGGGACAACCTCACCGGTGAGGGCGAGGGCGACGACGAGTCCATCAAGGTCAACCTCGGCGCGGTGCCCGCCGAGGTCGACAAGATCGTCATTCCGGTCTCCATCCACGACGCGGACAACCGCCAGCAGAGCTTCGGCCAGGTGCGCAACGCCTTCATCCGCGTGGTGAACCAGGCGGACAACAACGAGCTGGCCCGCTACGACCTGACGGAGGACGCCTCCACGGAGACCGCCATGGTCTTCGGCGAGCTCTACCGGCACGGCGCCGAGTGGAAGTTCCGGGCCGTCGGTCAGGGCTACGCCTCCGGCCTGCGCGGCATCGCCCAGGACTTCGGCGTCAACGTCTGAGGGACGCCCGGAGCGGATACCGGCCGTGCGGGAGCGGTGCCCACCGGGCGCCCTCCCGCCCGGACCGGGCGGACCGGAGCCGCGCCGCGCACACCCGCTCCCGTACCGGGACACCTCCGGAGGGTGCGGGGCCGGTCCACCGGCGGGCCGCAGGACGCACCCGGGAGTCCGGGGCGCTCCCGCCGGGCCGGCGGGGACTCACGCCGGCGCTTCGCCGCCGAGGGCCATGGCCAGCGTGACGACCGCCCCCACCACAGCGGGAACCACCTCCAGCCGGTCCGTGAGCAGGCGGGTCAGCCAGAGGCCACGGCCGCCCTCACCGAACTCCTCCCCGGGCGCCTCGGCGGGGATGACCGCCGCGCTGAAACCGGGCCCCCGGTCGCTCACCCGGCAGCGCAGCACCCCGGGGGCGCGCTCCACCACCAGCACACCCGCCCCACCACCGTGCTCGACGGCGTTGCAGGCCACCTCGTGAACGGCGAGGACGAAGTCACCCAGCCGGGGCTCGGACAGGCCCGCCTTCCGGGCGCAGTCACCGACCCGCGACCGGACCTCGGACAGATCCTCCACCGTGAAGGCCAGTTCCAGCAGGGGGCCGGCGGCCCCCGCGGGTGGACGGCTCCCGGCCGCCGGCGCGCTCACGCTTCCGCCTCCTCGGTCTCCGTCGAACCACCCGGGGCGCGCGCCCGCCCCGGGCGGGCCCGGAACGGCGGAGGGGGCGGGGCGGCTCCGGCCGGCCCCGCGGCGCACGGCAACTCCGGCTGCGTGGACGGCCGGCGACGGCAAGCTACTGGTGTCAGGCACGCCCGCAGAGGCTACGCGGAGTTATCGGCAAACACCACGTGTAACCGGATTTCGTTGCGTGTCCCTCCGATCGTGACCGGGAGGCACCTGAACACCGATCGAAAGCGTCGTTGTAGTGTCCACAACGGTGTCGTCACGGATTCGATCAAGGGATTCGGCGGACGGCATGAACCGCCTTCACACGGGGAGAACTCGCGCATGAGCATCATCAGTTGGATCGTCCTGGGCCTGATAGCCGGCGTGGTCGCCAAGATCCTGCTCCCCGGGCGGGACCCGGGCGGCTTCTTCGGGACCACCCTCATCGGCATCGTCGGCGCGTTCCTCGGCGGCTGGCTGTCGTCCGAGTTCCTGGACCGGCCCATCAACCACGACGTCTACGACCCGGCGCTGTGGATCGCGGCCGTGGCGGGCTCCCTGGTGCTGCTCATCCTGTACCGCATCCTCTTCGGCCACTCCCGCGAGCGCCGCTGAGGGCGCACGCCCCACGGCGGGCTCCCCCGGACCGGCCCAAGGCGGAGGGGACGGCGCGATCCGCGCCGTCCCCTCCGCCTTGCCGCCCCCGTCAGCGCCCCCGTTCGCGCCGCCCCCGTCAGCGCCGCCTCGTCAGCACCGCACCGCCGGTGTCGCCCCGCCGGTGTCGGGACGCTCAGGGGCTCGCCGCGGCCTCCGCCGCCCGGCCGGCCCCCGTCCGTCCCGGCGCGGCGGACGGCGCGCGCTCCCCCTCCGGCCCCCGCTCCCCCTCCCGCGCCGGGCCGCCCGGGCCCTCCCCGCCCCCGGGGAAGAGCCGCCGCAGCGGCCGGACCAGCAGCACGGTGGCTCCCCACGCGAGCAGCAGGGCCGCCGCGAACAGACCGATCGCCGCGAGGCCGTGCGCGAGACCGCCGAGAGCGGCGCGGCGCAGCGCGACCGTACCGGCGAGGTCGGCGCCCCACCCGACCAGGGTGAGCAGGGACAGCGACAGGGCCACGGGCACCCCGCCGAGGCGCAGCGCGGCGGCGTCCACATCCCCGTCGAAGGTGTCGTACGCCGTGACCCCGCAGAGCACCAGCAGCCAGAAGGCCGTGCTCACCAGCAGCGCGGAGGTGAACGGCACGGACGGAAAGGCGAGTGCCGCCCCGACGAGCTCCCCCACCATCGCCGTGCTCCTCTCCGTCCGTCTCCCCGCCCGTTCCCCCGGCGGAGGTTCCGCGCTCCGGTGCCGGAGTCCGCTTCCGGACTCCGGCACCGGAGCGTCCCCCGTTTCCCCCCGCGGACGCCATACTGGCAGTGCGCACCGCCCGAACACATTGCCGGATCCAGGCAGTCTTGACGGCCTTTTGATGCCGTCCCACCGCCCCGCGCCGGGGTCCGGGACCGCCCGGGCCGGAAACCGGACACCGGCTTCCGGCCATCCGCCGCCCGACCCCCGAAGGAGCCACCGTGACGTCCCCGCCCCCGGAGGAGAGCCCCGCGCCGGACGACCACCTGGCCGGCTTCCCGGAGATCCTGGCCGAGGTCTCCGCCACCGGACGCCGGCTCACCCGCGACGAACTGGACTCGCGCCGCCTGGCCGGGGAACGCGCCGCGGAACACGCCTACGGCCTGCGCCGCCTGGTGGCCGAGCACCTCGACGCCGCCCGCACCGGCTGGTCCGCCCTGCCCGGCGCCACCGCCGCGCACAGCACCCGCGAACTGCGCAGGGTGGTGGACTGCGTCCTGGCCGCCACCCAGCAGACGGTCGACGCCGTGGCCGAGGGCTACGAACGCGCCCAGCGCCTGGCCGTCCGCAAGGAGGAGGCCGCCCGCCGGGAGTTCATCGACGACCTGCTGCACGGCCGCAGCGACCTCGGCCGCCTCGCGCACCGCGCGGAACGCCTCGGGCTGCGCCTCGCCCACGAACACACGGTCGCCGTCGCCGAGGGCCCCGTCGCCTACGACGAGACGGACCCGGCGGCCCGCCGCGTGGAGTCCGCCCTGCTGGCCCGCTTCGGCGACCGGCGCATCCTGCTGACCACCAAGGAGGGCCGTCTCGTCCTGGTCGCCCCGGCCACGCAGGAGGATGTCGTCCGCTCCTTCGCCAAGCAGGCCCACGCCGCCATGGACGCCATGGACACCGAGGGAACCGCCGAGGGGACGGGCCGCGTCGCCATCGGCCGCGCCCATCCGGGCCCCGGCGGCGTCGTCCGGAGCTACGAGGAGGCGCTCGGCGCCCTCGAACTCGCCGACCGCATGGACCTCCCCGGCCCCCTCCTCCACGCCGTGGACCTGCTGGTCTTTCCCGTCCTGAGCCGGGACCGGCAGGCCATGGCCGACCTGGTGCGGACCACCCTGGGCCCGCTGGAACAGGCACGCGGCGGCGCCGAGCCCCTGCTGCGCACCCTCGTCGCCTGGTTCGACGCGGGCTGTGTGGCGGCCGAGACCGCCCGCCGCCTCTCCCTCTCCGTCCGCGCCCTCACCTACCGCCTGGCCCGCGTCCACCAGCTCACCGGCGCCGACCCGGCCGACCCGATGCACCGCTACACCCTCCAGACCGCCGTCATCGGCGCCCGCCTCCTGGACTGGCCGGCACGACCGCTGTGACGGTGACGGGCGGTGCCACCGTCCCGGCCCGTGACGGGCCACGGGCGTCCGCAGGCCCCTCTCCGCACCGCCGTACCGGCAGGACGCGCGGCGCCCCACCGGCCGGCGGGCCGGGGTGGGGTGGGCGCGCGGCGGGGTGGGGACGCGGCAGCCGCTCGCGGCGGCCGTGCCGCTCTCCGGCGGGCCGGCGCTCGCGCGCACCCCGGGCCCGCCGGCCGCGCCGGCTGTACCGGCCGTGGGGGGAGGTCAGCCGGTGCCCGCCCCGGGCCGCGCCGGGCCGGTCTCCGTCCCCTCCCGGGCCGCGAAGCCGCGGCGCCAGGCCAGCGAGACATGGACCAGGGCGACGAGGACGGGCACCTCGATGAGCGGTCCGACGACCCCGGCGAGGGCCTGGCCGGAGGTGACGCCGAAGGTGGCGACCGCCACCGCGATGGCCAGCTCGAAGTTGTTGCCCGCGGCGGTGAAGGCGAGGGTCGCCGTGCGCCCGTAGCCCAGGCCGATCACCTTGCCCAGGGCGAAGGTGCCGAACCACATCACGGCGAAGTACACCAGCAGCGGCAGCGCGATCCGGGCCACGTCCAGCGGCCGCGAGGTGATCTCCCCGCCCTGCAGGGCGAAGAGGACGACGATCGTGAAGAGCAGCCCGTACAGCGCCCACGGGCCGATCCTCGGCAGGAACCGGCTCTCGTACGCGGCCCGGCCGAGCCGCTTCTCCCCGATGCGGCGGGTGAGGAATCCGGCGAGCAGCGGGACGCCCAGGAAGATCACGACGTTGAGGGTGATCTCCGCCGTGGAGACGTCCAGGCCCGCGCCGCCGTCCAGTCCGAGCCACCCGGGCAGCAGGTCGAGGTAGAACCAGCCGAGCAGGCCGAAGGCGAGCACCTGGAAGACGGAGTTGAGCGCGACGAGGACGGCGGCGGCCTCGCGGTCGCCGCAGGCCAGGTCGTTCCAGATGATCACCATGGCGATGCAGCGGGCCAGCCCGACGATGATCAGCCCGGTGCGGTACTCGGGCAGGTCCGGCAGGAAGGTCCACGCCAGGACGAACATCACGGCCGGGCCGGCCAGCCAGTTGACGGCCAGGGAGGAGATCATCAGCCGCCGGTCGCCGGTCACGGCGTCGAGCCGGTCGTAACGGACCTTGGCCAGGACCGGGTACATCATGACCAGCAGGCCCAGCGCGATGGGCAGCGAGATGCCGCCGGCCTCCACCGCCGCCAGCGCGTCGCCGAGGCCGGGGAGGAGCCGGCCGAGCCCGAGCCCGGCCGCCATGGCGGCGAGGATCCACACCGCCAGATACCGGTCGAGGAGGGAGAGCCGGGCGGCGACCGACGGCGCCGCGCGATCGCCGCCGGCGGTCCGTGTGGCGGGGCCGGTGGAGGTCATGGGCAGGCCCTCCTGGCGCCGGCGTGGGTGCGGGCGGTCCCGGCCAGTGCGGTGAAGCGGCCGGCGAGCGCCTCGATCGCCTCGGGCCGCAGCCGGTAGTAGGTGTACCGGCCGCACGGCTCGGTCTCCACCACCCCCGCCTCGCGCAACACCTTCAGGTGGTTGGAGAGGTTCGTCTGGCGGGCGCCGGTCTCCTCCACCAGGTGCGTCGTGCACAGCGTCTCGCGGGCCAGCAAGGTCACGATCCGGAGCCTGAGCGGGTCGGCGAGCGCCCGCATCAGGTCAGTGTCGACTGACATCAGCATGGGCTGATACTTTCACATCGGCGGAGGCCGATGCCGGAGCCCCCCGATCCCCCCTGCCCATCCCGACCCGCCCCGCCCCGGCCCACCCCGGTCCGCCCCACCCGCCGCGGCGCCGCGAGGCCCGCGCCCCGGCCCCGGCGGAAAGCCCTTCCGCCGCCGGACCCGGCCCCCCACCCGGCAGGCCCACGCCTGGAA
>NZ_JAATEN010000022.1 GCF_012034935.1 Streptomyces zingiberis | reverse complement strand
AAACGGCCGGACCCGGCGGGCCGGGGTGCCGCCGCCGGGCGGACGTCAGCCCGGGAGGTCCAGTTCGACGCGGACGGTCTTGCCGGGGCCGCGACGGTCCAGGACGGACCAGCGGTCCGCGACCGCGGCCACGAGCAGCAGGCCCCGGCCGCTCTCCGCGTCCGGGCCGGGGGCGGGCGCGGCGCCGGGCGCGGGCGGGCGGCGCTCGCCCCGGGCGTCGGAGACCTCGATCACCAGCGTGGCCGCGCACAGCCCGGCCCGCAGCTCGAACAGGCGGCCGGGGACGAGCCCGTGGGTCACGGCGTTCGCCCCCAGCTCGGCCACGACGAGCGCGGCGGCGTCGGAGCGTTCCGATCCGCGGGGGATCCCCCAGGCGTCGAGCAGACGCGTGAGGTGGCGGCGGGCGAGCCGGACGCCACGCGGGGTCGCGTCGAACCGCCGCGTGAACGTACGTACGGTGACGGGCGCGTCGTGAGGTGAAGGTGCGGTCATGACGACCACCGTGGCGGCCTGCGGCTCTCCCCCTCCAGCACAGCGACTCGTACGCTCCGTCAGCGTACGACCACGTTCGGTGGACGTCCCGGATAACCGTACGTAAGCATGGGCCGGTTCGAGAACGGCGCGCGCGGAGGGGGCGATCGCTGATGACGGCGGTCACATCGGAACACCCGGAAGGCCGGGACGGCGGGGACGGCGGGGCAGGTTCGGGCGGCGGGGACGGCCGGGAGGCCGGGACCGGCAGCAGCCGGGCTGGAGCCGCACCGGGATCGGGATCGGGGCCGGAGTGCGCCGTCGGGAAGGCGAGCGAGCCCGAACCGACCGAGAGCCTGCGCACTTTCGGTGCCGTGGTCAAGGCGTTCCGGGCCCGCGCCAGGCTGACGCAGGAGCAGTTCGCGCCGCTGGTGCGGTACTCCGTCCAGACGGTCGCCTCCATCGAGCAGGGCCGCCGCTTCCCGCCGGAGGACTTCGTGGAGCGGGCGGAGGACGTCCTGGACGGCTTCGGGGCGCTGCGCGGCGCCGCGAAACACCTGACGCGAAAGGCGGGACTGGCCACCTGGTTCCGGCAGTGGGCGGACATCGAGAAGGACGCGATCAGCCTCAACGCCTACGAATGCCGGGTGGTACCGGGACTGTTGCAGACGGAGGCGTACGCGCGGGCCGTCTTCCGCAGCGCACCGCCGCACCTGTCCGACGAACGGATCAATCACTTCGTGGCGCGACGCCTGGCCAGACAGAAGCTACTCCACCGTCAACCGTCCGCCGCCGTCAGCTTCGTCATCGAGCAAGCCGTTCTGGAGCGACCGACCGGCGGAGTCGGGGTGATGCGGGAGCAGTTCGACAGACTGATCGACGACGCCGGGCTCCACTCCGTGAACATCCAGATCATGCCCTTGCGGCAGGAGCCTCACGCGGGGCTCTCCGGGTCGATGCGGCTGGCGGAAAGCCCTCAGCACACATGGGTCGGCTACTTCGAAGGCCCGCGCGGCAGTCTGCTCGTCACCGATCCCGAGAACGTCAGCGTATTGTCGATGCGGTACAGCTTGCTGCGAACACAGGCTCTCACCCCGGAAGACTCCGTCAATCTGTTGAAGCAGATGCGAGGTGCGCTATGAAGAGCGGCACGGAACTGGCTTGGATCAAGAGCAGCCACAGCGGACCCGAAGGCGACGACTGCGTAGAGGTCGCCACAAGCCCCGGCACCGTCCATGTGCGGGACTCCAAAGACACCTCCCGGCCCCCGCTCAACCTGTCCAAGGGCGCCTGGTCAACGTTCATCACTGACTCCGTAAGTCGGTCCAGGTAAAGCGAGGTGCGCTATGAGCGGCCCAGAACTGGCTTGGATCAAGAGCAGCTACAGCGGTGGTGACGGCGACGACTGCGTAGAAGTCGCCACAAGCCCCGGCAGCGTCCATGTGCGGGACTCCAAGGACACCTCCCGGCCCCCGCTCAGCCTGTCCTCGGACTCCTGGGCCACGTTCGTCTCTTCCCGGACGGGCGACCGGGCTGACGACCGGGCCCGGGGGTAAGCGGCAAGGAAAGGGCCGGCGGCGCCGAAAGGCTCCGCCGGCCCGTCGGGGGTGATCAACTCCGCCCCCGTTGCTTCGAGTTCGGTAATCTCCGGGTTTGCACGCAGGGACACCTCCGCCTTCCAGGCCGGTTCCGGCCCCCGGCGGGCCCGGTTCGGGGCGTGTGACCAGCCGACCCCGTGAGGACCCGACCGTGCCCCTGTCCATCCGGGCCGTCCAGCGCCCGTTCGCCCTCCCCGCCGAGCTCTGGCGGCGGGTGGTCCACGCGCCGGGGTGGGTGGTGGCGGGCGAGTGCGCGCTGGCGCTCGCCGTCGCCGCGCTGATCGTCGCCGCGGACAGGGAGCTGACCGATCCCCTCGAAGCGGCGTGGCGGGTGGCCGTGGTGGCTCTGCTCCTGCCACTGCGCCGGGTGTTCCCCGCCTCGCTGCTGTTCACCGGCGGAGCGCTGCTCGGCCTCGGCCTCCTGACGCTGGCCGCGCCGGTGCTGGCGTACGGCACGGTGCGCCGGATCACCGCCGCCGGGCCGCGCTCCCGGTGGCGTACGCCCCTGGTGCTCGTCCCGGCGGCGGCGGTGGCCACGGCGCTTCTCTCCCTGTCCATGGCGGTGTGGCGGGGAGTTCCCGTCACCGGGGCGGCCCTCCTCCAGCCGGTGGCGGCGGTCCTCCTGTTCCTGGTGGCGCCCGCCGTGGGCGGGGTGCTGGTGGGGCAGCGGCAGCGGCTGCTGCGGACGCTGCGGGAGCGCAACAGCCATCTGGAACGCGCGCACCACCTGGCGCAGGTCCGCAGCAGGCTGGAGGAGCGCGCCAGGATCGCCCAGGAGATGCACGACCTGCTGGGGCACCGGCTCACCCTGATCTCGCTCTACGCCGGGGGTCTGGAACTCACGGCGGCCGACAAGGTGCCGGAGCTCAAGGACGAACTCGGCCTCATCGCCTCGACGGCCCGCACCGCGATGGGCGAACTCCGCGAGGTCCTGGGGGTCCTGCGGACCACCGAGGAAGACCGGAACGGTGGTGACGGCGGTGACCGGGTCTTCCCGGACGGGACCGGAGGGGACGGAACCGGGGCCAACGGAGGGGGAAGCGGTGCCGAGGCGGAGCGGATCGGCACCCGGGAGGACATCGAGGAACTGGTGTCCGCCTCGCGGCGGGCCGGTCTGCCGGTGGAACTGCGCTGGACGGACCACGCCGAAGACCCCGAAGACGCCGAAGACACCACATACGCAGTGGACGCAGTGGGCGCGGTGGGCCCGCCCGCCCCGGTGGTGCGCCGGGCGGTGCACCGGGTGGTGCGGGAGTCGCTGACCAACGTCCACAAGCACGCGTCCACCGCGCCCCGCGTCGAGGTCGCGGTGGGCCTCGGGCCGGAGGCGGTCCGGGTGGCGGTGCGCAACGCCCCCGCCGGTGACGGGCCGCCGGCCGGGATGGTGCCGGGGACGGGCAGCGGCCTGGTGGGGCTGGAGGAACGCCTCCGGCTGCTCGGCGGCACCCTCGGCCACGGACCGCGACCGGGCGGCGGGTTCGCGGTCGAGGCGCGCATTCCGCTGCGGCACGGCGGGGAGCCGGAAGGGCCGGGCGGGGGAACGCCGTCCGGGGGCGGCACGTCACCCGGTGGCGGCCCACGCGCCGGCGCGAACGGCGGCCTGGGCCCGGTGGCGTCACCGGGCCCCGTGGCACCGACGGACGGGGAGCCGCCAGGCGACGGGACGCCGCCAGACGACGGAGTGCCGCCAGGCGAGGGGACGCCGCCGGACGACGGGGCGGGAGGGCCGACGGGGCGGCAGGCCGTGGGCTCGGTGGGGTGGGAGCCCGTGAGGCCGGTCGCGCCGGTGGGACCGGTGGGGCGGATGCCCACCGGGCCCGGTGATCCGGGGGTTGCGGGCGTGGAAGCCGGTGGACGGGCGGGGACGGTGCCGGGTGCTCCGCGGGGCGCGGTCCCCCGCGGCCCGGAGGCCGCCTGGCCCGGCGATCCGGGGGCCGCGGCACCAGGCGGCCCGGCAGCCACTCCGGCCGGACGGGCCCCGGAGGAATCGGGCTGGTTCGAACGTCACCGGGTGGCCGCCGGCTGTCTTCTCGGGGTGGCCGTCGTCGTCGCCGGGCTGGTGGCCGCGGGGTTCTGGCTCCACTCGGTGGTCGGCGAGGTCCGGGGGAACGGCGACCGCTACGCCCGCGTCCACACCGGGATGACGCGGGCGGAGACCGAGCGGATCCTCGGGCCGGGCCCCGGCGACGAGGCCGAGCGGGAGTTGCGGGAGGACGAGCCGCCCCGGCCGGCCGGGGCGGATTGCCGGTACACGCTGGGCATGGACGGTGACGGTGCCGTCGCCTACCGCTTCTGCTTCGCGGACGGGCGGCTCGTCGAGAAGCGCTCCTACCCGGCGCAGGCGGGCGCGGGCTGAGCCCCGGGCCCGCGGGCGGTACGTCTCCTCTCCTCCGGTGTGATCCACCGGACCGGCACCGGCCCCGAGGGGCGGCGAGCCCCGGACGGCGACCGGCCCCGAGGGGCGGCGAGCCCCGGACGGCGACCGGTCCCGTGTCCGCCTGGGGCAAGGCGGACACGGAACCGGGGAGGGGTGGGCCGCACTCAGGGAGTGAAGCGGTTCACCTCACTCACCTGCTCCTGCGCGGCGCGCCGGAGGGCCTCGGCGGCGGGGTCGGCGTCGTCCGTCCGCCGCTGCTGGGCGCCGGAGGGCTTGCCGGTGACGGGCCCGTCGACCGGGTACACCTCCGTCTCACCCGGGAGCGGGAGGCCGGCGCAGGTCGCGCGGTCGGGGCGGTCGCCGTCCAGCAGGAAGCCGTCGACCAGCGTGTCCACGCAGGCGTTGCCGTCCAGGATGTACTGGCCGTGGAAGGTGGAGTCGTCCACCTCGACCAGCCCGGTGCCGGGGGCCCGGCGGAGGGCGCCGGCGGCCTGCTCGTAGCCGGTCTGCGGGTCGAACTCGCTCTGTACGACGAGCACGTTGCCGCGCACGGAGCGGGGCAGGTTCGGCAGCTTCTGGCGCGCCGTGTCCGGCCAGAACGCGCAGGGCTCACCGATCCCGTAGGCCCAGCCGAACATCGGGTACTTCGGGCCCTGCACCTCGCTGAGGAGGCGGTACCAGGCCGGGGAGCGGGTGGGCTGGTCACCGCAGGCCACGGCGAACCGGGTGCCCCCGATGTCGGTGAACTCGGGGTCCTCCGGCTCGGGCTCCGGCTCGGGCTCCGGGTCGGTCAGGGAGGCGGCCACCTTCTTCGCGGTCAGTTCCGCGGCGGGGGTGCCGAACTCGGCGCGGCTCCGCTCGTCCAGCAGCTTCCGCAGCTCCGGCGAGGCGGATGCGGCCGCACCGTTCGCGGACCCGCCGCCCTCCTCGCCGCCGCCCGCGAGTTCCTCGGCCCCGGCGACGAGCACCGCCGTGGCGAGGATCCACTGGAGCTCGTTGCCCATGCCGACGAAGATGCCGTCGTAGGAGTCGGCGGGCACCTCCATCGAGACGTAGTACGCGCGCACCTTCTCCCAGGTCTCCAGCGCCTCCTCGGGGGTTTCGCCCACCACCGGGAAGTTCCGCACCACCCAGGGCAGATACACCTGTTCGAGCTGGCGCTGGCCGATGCGCGGGAAGTCCTCGAACGCCGCCTGGAGCCGGCCCTGCCAGTTGACGCTGGAGTCCAGCACCACCCGGCCGGCCCGGTGCGGGAAGAGGGAGGCGTACTTGGCGCCGAGCCAGCTGCCGTAGGAGTAGCCGAGGTAGTCCAGCTTCCGCTCGCCCAGGAGACCGCGGATCAGATCCATGTCGTGGGCGGTCTGCCAGGTCGTCACATAGGGAGCCAGCTCGCGTGCGCTGCACGCCTTCGCGATGGCACGCGGGATCTTGAGGTGCTCCGCGATGCTCTCCCGCGAGCGGTCGCGGGCGTCGAGCATCGCCTCCTCCGGCGGGAGTTCGGCGTTCGGGACGGAGCACATGAGGTCCTGCGGGCCGGCGCCCAGCTGGCCGGTGCCCCGGGGGTCCATGCCGATCACGTCGTAGCGCTCGCCGAGTTCGGGCCGCAGCCCCGCGAGCAGACCGGCCAGCGAACTGCCCTGGCCGCCCGGTCCGCCGGGGTTCACCAGCAGTGAGCCCCGCCGCTCACCGGTGGCCTCGACCCGGCTGACGGCGACCTTCAGGTCCGCGCCCGCCCCGGGGTCGGACCAGTCACGCGGCACGGTGATCCGCGCGCACTCGGCGGTCCGTGCCCCTCCGGTGGCCTCGAACGGGCAGTCACCCCACTCGATCTTCTGGCCGGTGTAGGCCGCGAACCGGTCGCGGGGCTCCTCGGGAGTCGAGGCCGAGGCGGTGGCCGTGGCCGTCCCGGAGAGAGCCAGGGCGAGGACGGCCGCCAGCGCGCCCGCTCTCCGCCACCGTGTCCCACCCGGCCGGCCCCCCGCTCCGGCCGTCCGGGTCCTGCTCTTCGGCGTCATACGCGTGTGCTCCCCTCCGTCTGCTGTGGTCCCCCGTGAGCCTGCCGGGCGGGCGCCGGTCCCGCCATCCCCCGCAGGTACCGGGGTTCGTCAGTCCTGAGGACCACGGCACCCGCCCGAACAGGCCCTTCGGACAGGCGCGTTGGGCCGACCGATCCGCTCCCGGTCCCGGACCGGTGCCGGCCGTCCCCCGGATCGGCAGGCCGGGCGGCGCGCGGCGCGGCGCCGGATCCGGCGGACGTCGTCTCCCAGGAGCGGTGACGGGCCCCGGGCCCGGTCGGGAACCGTCCCGTGGCGGCCCTCCGGCCACCGGGACCGGGCCCGCCGGGCGTTCTGTCCGTCCGGCCAGCCGTTCTGGCCGGACGAGCAGTGAGGGGCCACCACCCGGGGGAAGACCAAGCTTCGTCCCCACACGATCCAAGGAAAGGACAACGAGAACGATGACCTGGTACCTGCTGGCGTTCCGGAAGTACGCGGTGTTCACGGGGCGCGCGCACCGCAAGGAGTTCTGGATGTTCTGGCTCGTCAGCTTCGCCGTCGGGGTGCTCCTCTACGTTCTCGAACGGGCCCTCTCCATCGACCCGGTGCTGACTGGGCTCTACCTCGCGGTGGTGTTCGTCCCCTCGCTGTCGGCCTCGGCCCGCCGGCTCCACGACACCGGGCGTTCCGGCTGGTGGCAGCTGATCAATCTGGTGCCCCTGGTCGGCGGCATCATCCTGACGGTGCTCCTCGCCCTGCGGGGCACGGAGGGTGAGAACGCCTACGGCCCGGCCCGGACGGCGGCGATACCGGCCGGCCGCTGACAGCAGGCGCGGGTGACCCACCGGGCAAGCCCGCCCCTCACGCGGGGCACCCGGCCCGTGAGGCCGGGCAGCCTCCGTCCACAGGCGCTCCGGGGGCCGGAGGGGCGGTGACATGATGCCCGGGTGAGGACGCCACGAACGCCCGAGAAGATCCGTGTCCTGATCGCGGACGACGAGACGCTGGTCCGGCGCGGCATCCGCCTGATCCTGTCGCAGGCGGACGATCTGGAGGTGGTGGCGGAGGCCGCGGACGGCGGCGAGGCCGTCGAACTGGCCCGGCACCACCGCGTCGACGTGGCCCTGCTCGACGTCCGCATGCCCGGGACGGACGGGATCGACGCGGCGGTCCGGCTGGCGTCCGTCTCGCCGCACACGGCCTGCCTGATGCTCACCACCTTCACCGAGGAGCGCTCGTTCTCCCGCGCGCTCTCCCACGGTGTGGCCGGGTTCCTGGTCAAGGACATCCCCCCGGCCGATCTGATCACCGCCGTCCGGGCCGCGTCCCGGGGGCACGCGGTCGCCTCCCCCCAGCTGACCCGGCGTCTCTTCGACCGCTACGTGGAGCACGAGAGGCCGCGCGCGGCGGCCCGCGAACGGGTCGCCCGGCTCGCCGAGCGCGAGCGCGCGGTGCTGGCCCACGTGGCGGAGGGGCTGGCCAACGCCGAGATCGCGGGTCTGCTGCACCTCAGCGAGGGCACGGTCAAGGCCACCGTCCGGCAGGTCCTCACCAAGCTGAGCTGTGACAACCGCGTCCAGGCCGCCGTGGTCGCGCACCAGGCGGGGCTGACGGCGGACCGGACGGCCGGAACGGCGGGGACGGCGAGGACGGCGGGGGAACACGCCTGACGGTAGGGGGTGGTGGCCCGGTGGCCCGCCGGTCAGCCGGCCACCACCAGCACCTCCAGGGTGCGGGGTCCGTGGACGCCTTCCACACGGGCGAGTTCGATGTCGCTGGTGGCCGAGGGCCCGGAGACGAAGGTCAGCGGGCGGGACGGATCCAGCCGGGCGAGCCCTTCGGGGACGGAGGCCACCACCTGGTCCGCGCGGATCACGCACAGGTGGTAGTCGGGGACGAGCGTCAGCGCGCGCCGGCCCTGCCCCGGCCCGCCGTCGAGGACGAGCGTGCCGGTGGCGGCGATGGCGGTGACCGCCGTGGTGACCACGCCGTCCACGGCGTCCAGCTCGGCCACGGAGAGCGGGGGTTCACCGTCCGGCAGCAGCCGGGGGCCCGGCCCCGGATGCCGGCCCGCGCCCGGCCCCCCGTCGGCGGGTGACACCGGCCGCCAGCGCTCCGGGAAGCCGTCCGGCAGCACCACGCGGGACGCGCCGCGCGCGGCCAGGGCCGCCGCCACGGCGACCGACACCGCGCCGTCCGCGACGGTGCGCACCGTCGCCTTGTAGTCGACCAGACGGTCCGACAGCAGGGCGATCACCTCGGGCGAGCCGGGGGCCGCCGAGCCGCCCCGCGCGTACGCCCGCTCCACGGGGGCCGGGCCGGGTACGGGCGGCAGGCCGGGCTCGGCCGGGGCGCCGGCCGGGTCGGGGCCCGGCGCCGCGTCCACCGCCTCCGTCTCCCCCTCCGTCTCGGCCGCCTTCTCGGCCGCCTTCTCCGCCGCCTTCTCGGCCGAGGCGCCCGCCGGCTCCCCTGCCGCGCCGGTCTCGCGGGCGCCGGCTCCTCCGGGTCCGGCCAGGGACGGTTCCGGTGCCCGGCCCGAGGCGGGTGCGGGCGCCGGGGACCGCACCGGCGCCGGGCGCGGCACGTCGGACAGGGCGCGGCGGATCCGGCCGAGCACGGCCGCCCGCGCCTCGGCGTTGCGCCCGCCGCCGGACGCTCCGGACGCTCCGGAGGCGCGGGACGGACCGGAGGCACGGGACGGACCGGACGTGACCGGTGCGCCGGGCGCGTTCGGTGGGGGTTCCGGTGTCATGGGGACTCCCTGAGTCGACTGAGGTGCCGGGCCGCCCGGGAGCGACGGGAGGGCGCGCCGCCCGCCGGCGTGGGAGAGACGTGCCCGGTGGGGAACGGGGCAGACGGAGCCGGTTCGCCGCCGGACCGCACCGGCACGCGCCGCCGGCTGCCCGCCGTGGTCATCCGTGGGTCCTCTTCCACCAGGCGCGGAACGATTCGGCGGGGGGCGCGGGGGCGTCCCGGGCGTCGCTCCAGGCGGACATCGGGCCGGGGAGCCGGCCGATCTTCCCCGGTGGGGTGTGGCCCCGGCCCGCGAGCAGCCGGCCACCGAGGGAACCGAGCCGCTGGGCGGCGGCGAGCCGGCGGGCGTCGGACAGCACCCAGCGGGCGGCCCGCATCGCCAGCCGTTCGGACGCCGGGGCCCGCGAAGACGCCGTGGCACGCCCGGACTTCGCCCCCCGCCGGGAGATCACGCCCCGACGGGATGCCGCACCCCGCGCGGCGGACGGGCCGTCCCGCCGCCACGGCGCGCGCCGCTTGCCGCCGCTGCCGTCGCTGCCGCTGCCGCGATTCACGCCGCCGCTGCCGCCACCCTCGCCTTCCTCGCCGTGGCCGTCGCCGTCGCCGTGGCCGTGGCCGTGGCCGGTCACACCGTCCCCGCCACCGGCCGCCCCGGAGTCCGTTCCCTCCCCGGCCGCGCCGGTCCGGCCGGGGACGCCGGCGGTGGCCCCGTGGGCCCCGTCGGCCTCGCCGGTCCGGTTCTCCCCGTGGTCCGGCTCGGCACCGTCCCCCTCCACCACCTTGGCCCGCAGATGCACCAGCACCTCCGGAATGTTGATCTTGACGGGGCAGACCTCGTAGCAGGCCCCGCAGAGCGTCGACGCGTACGGCAGCGACCGTTCCGTCTCCGACCGCAGGCCACGGAGTTGCGGGCCGAGGATCGCCCCGATCGGGCCCGGGTAGACCGAGCCGTAGGCGTGGCCGCCGACCCGCTCGTAGACCGGGCAGACGTTCAGGCAGGCCGAGCAGCGGATGCAGGCGAGGGCCTGACGGCCGATGGTGTCGGCGAGGACGTCCGTCCGGCCGCCGTCGAGGAGCACCAGGTGGAAGGTGCGCGGTCCGTCGCCGTCGGTGGTGCCGGTCCAGGTGGAGGTGTAGGGGTTCATCCGCTCGCCGGTGGCGGAGCGGGGCAGGAGCTGGAGGAAGACCTCCAGGTCCTGCCAGGTCGGCACCACCTTCTCGATCCCGACGACGGAGATCAGCGTCTCGGGAAGGGTGAGGCACATCCGGCCGTTGCCCTCGGACTCCACCACCACGGCCGTCCCGGTCTCCGCGACGAGGAAGTTGGCGCCGGAGACGCCGACCTTGGCGCGGAGGAACTTCTCCCGCAGATGGAGCCGGGCGGCGGCGGCCAGTTCGGCCGGCTCGTCGGTGAGGCCGGGCGGCGCCGGGGTGCCGTACTCGCCCATGGTCCGCAGGAAGGTCTCGCGGATCTCGGACCGGTTGCGGTGGATGGCGGGGACGAGGATGTGCGAGGGGAGGTCGTCACCGAGCTGGACGATCAGCTCGGCGAGATCCGTCTCGTAGGCGGCGATCCCGGCGGCGGACAGCGCTTCGTTGAGCCCGATCTCCTGGGTGACCATGGACTTCACCTTGACGACCTCGCGCTCGCCGGTGGCGCGCACCAGTTCGGTGACGATGCGGTTCGCCTCGTCCCCGTCGCGCGCCCAGTGCACCTGGCCGCCGGCCGCCGTCACCCGCTCCTCCACCTGGAGGAGGTAGCGGTCGAGATGGCGCAGGGTGTGCTCCTTGAGGGCCCGTCCGGCCTCCCGCAGCTCCTCCCAGTCGTCCAGCTCGCCGACCACGGACGCGCGCTTGGCGCGGATGGTGGCGGTGGCGTGCGCGAGATTGCGGCGCAGCTGGGTGTCGCGGAGCGCCTCGGCGGCGCTCTCGGGGAAGGCCGGCATACCGACGAACGTCCTGCCGCTCACCGTTCCGCCTCCTTCCCGGCCTGCTCGGCCGGCTCCGCCTGCCGTGTCTGCTCCGCCTGCCCTGGCCGCCCTGGCCGCCCTGGCTGCCCTGGCCGCCCTGGCTGCCCTGGCTGCCCTGGCTGCTCGGCGCCGGGCGCGGGCGGACGGGCCGCCGCCGTTCGCCCGGTCGTGGTGGCCGACGCCGGTGCGGTCACCGCCGCCGTCGCGACCCCCGCCGCCCCGGCCGCGCCCGTCACGCGCGCCGCGCCTGCCGTTCCCGTGACGGGAACGGCGCCGGCCGTCGTGCCCGGTGCCGCCCCCGGGCCCGGCGCCGTCTCCGTGGCGGCCAGGATCTCCGCCAGATGCAGCGTGCGGACGCCCGTCCGCTGCCGGGAGAGCGCCCCGCCGATGTGCGCCAGGCAGGAGTTGTCGCCCGCGCAGAGCACCTCGGCGCCGGTGCTCCGCACCTGCCGCACCTTGTCGGAGCCCATGGCGACGGAGGTGTCGGCGTTCTTCAGCGCGAAGGTGCCGCCGAAGCCGCAGCACTGCCCCGCGTCGGGCAGTTCCACCAGGTCGATGCCGCGGACCGCGCGCAGCAGCCGGAGCGGCTTGTCCCCGACGCGCAGCATCCGCAGCGAGTGGCAGGTGGGGTGGTACGTCACCCGGTGCGGGAAGTACGCCCCGACATCGGTGACCCCGAGCACGTCCACCAGGAACTCGGAGAGCTCGTACACCGGAGGCGCCGCCGCGACCGCCGCCACCAGCCCCGGGTCGCCGGAGACCTCGGCGACCCGCCCGTGGTACTCCCGGACCATCCCGGCGCACGAGCCGGACGGGGCGACGACCGCGTCGTACCCCGCGAAGACCTCCGCGAAGGAGCGGACGAGGGGCACGCAGTCCCGCTGGTAACCGGTGTTGAAGTGCATCTGGCCACAGCAGGTCTGCGCCGCCGGGAACTCCACGGCGCAGCCCAGCCGCTCCAGCAGCGTCACCGTCGCCCGCCCGGTGTCCGGGAACAGGGTGTCGTTGAAACAGGTGATGAAGAGGGCGGTTCTCATGGCGTGTGCGGCTCCTCCCCGGAGGTCACGCCTCCGGCGGTTCCAACTCCCACGGCTCCCACGGTTCCTGCGGTTCCTGCGGTTCGAGCAGCTCCCACGGCCCTGACGGCTCACGGCCCCGGACGTGCCCCGGCCGGCGCGGCGGCGGTTCTCCCACCCGCGCCCGTCACGGCGGCATCCAGGCAAGCACGTTCGACTGCGCGAAGACCAGTACGCACAGCGCCAGCAGCAGCCCGGCGCTCCACTTGAGCACGGCGCGGAAGAGCAGCGCCTCCTTGCCGAGCAGACCGACGGCGGTGGCCGCGATGGTGAGATTCTGCGGGCTGATCATCTTGCCGACCACCCCGCCGGAGGTGTTGGCGGCGACGAGCAGCGTCGGGTCGAGGCCCGCCTTGGCCGCCGCCGTCTGCTGGAGCGTGGCGAAGAGGGCGTTGGCGGAGGTGTCGGAGCCCGTGACGGCGGTGCCCAGCCAGCCGAGGATCGGGGAGAGGAAGGCGAAGGCGGCGCCCGTCCCCGCGATCCAGGTGCCCATGGTGATGGTCTGCCCGGAGAAGTTGAGGACGTAGGCCAGCGCCAGCACGGTGGCGACGGTGAGCAGCGCCGGCCGCAGCTTGGCCACCGTGGCGCCGAACTCGCGGACGGCGGTGGCCGGCCCGATCCGGTAGACGGCGGCCACGGCCACACCGGCGATCAGCAGCAGCGAGCCGGGCGACGAAAGCCAGGGGAAGACGTAGACCGTGCCGCTCGTGACCTCGCCGGTGGCGTCGAGGATCCTGCCGTCCAGGCCCGGCCAGGGGATCTTCACGTCCGTGCCGGCGAGGAAGTCCTTCACCGAGGTCCAGAGCTTCGCGACGGAGAAGATCGCGATGATGATCAGGTAGGGCAGGAAGGCCATCATCAGGGTCCCCGGGCCGGAGGCGGGGGCCGGGGCGCCGGGCCCGGCTCCGGCGGGCGCGCCGGACGGGGCGCCGGTGGACGCATCGGCCAGGGCGCCGGAAGGCCCATCGGACGGGGCGCCGGTGGACGCATCGCCGGAGGTGGCCGCCACCGTCCCGGCCGGTCCGGGGCCCCCCGTCCCGGCGGCCGGGTCCCCCTCCGTTCGCGTTCCGCCGGAGCCGGCCGGTCCCCCGGGCGGCGGGGACGGCGGGGACGGCGCAGACGGCACGGGTGTCACGGACGGCCCGGACGGCGCCGGCCCCGCCGAGGCTCCGGAGCGCGCGGTCGCCGGGACGGAACCGGGGCCGGCCGAGGAACCGTTGCCGTCGTTGCCGTCGTTGCCGTCCGCCGGACCACCGGCTGCCGGTCCCCCGGCGCCGTCCCCGCCCTCGGCCGCCGCCAGCAGTGCGGCCTTCGCCTCGGCCCCGCCCCGCGGCTGCCAGAAGCGGAGGAAGACGACGAGCGCGGCGAGGGCGGCGAGCGCGGCGATGATGTCGGTGAGCTCGACGGAGATGTAGTTGGCGCTCGCGAACTGGGCGACGGCGAAGACGACGCCGCAGACCAGCGCGGCCGGCCAGGTCTGGCGGACGCCGCGCCGCCCGTCCACGATCAGCACCAGCAGCAGCGGGACGATCAGCGCCAGCAGCGGCGTCTGCCGGCCCACGTACGCGCCGATCTCCGTGTACGGGATGGAGGTGAGGGTGCCGGCCGTGATGATCGGGGTGGCGATGGCGCCGAACGCGACCGGCGCGGTGTTGGCCACCAGCACCGTGGCGGCGGCGCGGAGCGGTGAGAAGCCGAGGGCGATCAGCATCACCCCGGTGATCGCGACAGGCGCGCCGAAGCCGGCGAGCGCCTCCAGCAGCCCGCCGAAGCAGAAGGCGATGATCACGGCCTGCACCCGGGGGTCGTCGCTGATCAGCCCGAAGGCCCGGCGCAGATCCTCGAACCGGCCGCTGACGACGGTGAGCTGGTACAGCCAGATCGCGGCGAGCACGATCCACATGATGGGGAAGAGCCCGAACGCGGCTCCCTGGCCCGCGGAGAGCAGGGCGAGCCCGGGGTTCATCCCGTAGCCGAGGACGGCGACGGCGAGCGCGACGGCCAGCGAGACGAGGGCGGCCCGCGGGGCCGGCATCCGGAGACCGCCGAGCAGGACGAAGAGGGTGAGCAGGGGCAGGGCGGCCACCAGGGCGGAGAGCCCGAGGCTGTCGGCGACGGGGGAGAGATCGGGCTGGTGCATACGGTCCTGCCTTTGGGGTTTGGTCAGACCATACGGAGGGGCCGCGCACACGCTATGCAGACCGGGAAGAGGTGTCCAGAGATCCGACCGAGGCAATCGGGGCGCCCCGGCGCACACGGCCGCACCGGCCGCCGGCGAGCGACGGACCACGCGCCCGCACCGCCGGACCACCCACGCCGCCGCACCGCCCGCACCACCGCACCGCCCGCACCACCGCACCGCCCGCACCACCGCACCGCCCACACCGCCGCACCGCCCACACCGCCCGGTGGCCCGCTGACCCGGCCGCCGCCCCCGCCCCTCCGGCCACGGGTGCGTGCTCCGGTCCGCTCCCGTCCGGGCCCGCTTGCCCCCATCCGCTCACGTATGCTCACGGTGGACCCGGATTCATCTGCTCGCCGGTGGGCCCTCCCGGGCCTCCCCCGTTCCGACACCGGCCCCCGGAGGGGAAGAAGCAGCCATGGCTGAGGTGACGACGGCCTGGGAGCCCGTGCCGCGCTCCCGCACCTTCGAGCTCGTGCTCGCCCGGATCGAGGAGCAGATCCTCGCGGGCAACCTCCGCGTCGGCGACCGGCTGCCCCCGGAGCGGGAGCTGGTCGGCCTGCTCGGCGTCAGCCGCGCCGCCGTCCGCGAGGCGCTGCGGGTACTGGAGGCGCACGGCGTGCTGCGGCCCCGGGTGGGGACGGGGCCGGCCTCCGGCAGCGTCATCACGGCCATGCCGGGGGACGGGCTCACCCAGCTCGTCCGGCTCCACATGGCGCTGGCGAACTTCCCGCTGGACGACGTCGTGGAGTCCCGGGCCACGCTGGAGCGGGCGAGCGCCCGGCTCGCCGCCCGCCGCGCCACCGAGGACGACCTCGCCCGGATGGGCGCCGAGATCGCCGCCATGGCCGAGCCCGGCCTCCCCCGCGAACGCTTCAACGACCACGACGCCGCCTTCCATGTGGCGATCGCCGAGGCCGGCGGCAACCGGCTGATGACGGACATGACGGTGGCGGTGCGCAACGCCTGCCGGCCCACCCTGCTCCGGGCGTTCAACCGGATCGGCGACTGGCCCACGGTGGCGGCCCGGCTGAACCGGGAGCACACCGCCGTCCACGAGGCCATCGCCGCCGGCGACCAGCAGCGCGCCGGCGATCTGCTGGAGGACCACATCCGCGGCTTCCACCACGACTTCATGCGGAAGTCCCTGGAACCGGGCGGTGTCTCCGGCACCCCAGGCGCCCCAGGCACCCCAGGCGCCACCGATGTATCAGGCGTTTCCGGTGCCGCAGCCGGCGGTGGGCACGGCGTCCGCACGGGCCCGGCCCTGCGCTGAGCGCCCCGCCGCGAGCCGAACGGGCCCCGGGCACGAGCCCGAGCTCCGGGCCGGGCGTGATCCGCCCGGGCTCACGCGACGCGCACCGGAGCCGTCCGAACGTTCACCGGAGCGGGCGGGACGAGCCGGAGGAATCCGGCTCCACGGCGCGCGCCCGCCGGGCCGGGCGGACGAGGACGGCGCGGTGCCCGGCCGCGTCCCGGCGGGGCCGGTCGGCCACCGCCTCAGCGCACCTCGCGGGAGGTGAAGCGCCAGCGGTGGACCGGGCGGCCCAGCAACTCCGGCGGCGGTGCCGGGAGTTCGGGTAGCGCCTCGGCCTCGGTGGGCACCTCCCACCAGGTGATCGCCAGCACCCGGCCGCCCTCGGCGGACAGGATCTCGTACCGCAGCGGCTCGCCGACGACGGGCTGCTCACGCACCCAGGCCAGCAGTTCCCCGCCCCGGCCCTCGGCGGCCCGGGCCTCCCACATCTGCGCGATGATCATGAGTAGAGGTTCCCCTGACTCAGCTCGTGGACGTGGTCATGACCGTGCGCGTGTTCCCCGCCGTGTGCGTTACCGTGCCCGTGGGCGCCGGCCCCGGCGGCACCCGACACCGGCGCGCCCGGCTCCGCCGGCACATGCGGCTCCGTCACCGGCAGGGACGAGTCCGCGGAGAGGTCCCAGGCGGAGGCCGCGCGGCCCCGGGCCACCATCTCCGCGCCGAGGGCGGCGACCATCGCGCCGTTGTCCGTGCAGAGCTTCGGGCGCGGGACGCGCAGCGTGATGCCCGCGTCCTCACAGCGCCGCTCCGCCAGGGCGCGCAGCCGGGAGTTGGCCGCCACACCGCCGCCGATCATGAGGTGGTCCACGCCGTTCTCGCGGCAGGCGCGGACGGCCTTGCGGGTGAGGACGTCCACCACCGCCTCCTGGAAGGACGCCGAGACGTCCGCCACCGGCACCTCCTCACCGGCTTTGCGCTTCGCCTCGATCCAGCGGGCGACGGCCGTCTTCAGCCCGGAGAAGGAGAAGTCGTACGGCGCGTCGCGCGGACCGGTCAGCCCGCGCGGGAAGGCAATGGCGTCCGGGTCCCCGTCCCGGGCGACGCGGTCGATGACGGGGCCACCGGGGAAACCGAGGTTCAGCACCCGCGCGACCTTGTCGAACGCCTCGCCGGCCGCGTCGTCGATGGTGGCGCCGAGCGGCCGGACGTCGCTGGTGATGTCCGGGGCCAGCAGCAGCGAGGAGTGGCCGCCGGAGACGAGGAGCGCCATGGTCGGCTCGGGCAGCGGGCCGTGTTCGAGCTGGTCCACGGCGATGTGCGAGGCGAGATGGTTGACGCCGTAGAGCGGCTTGCCGAGCGCGTAGGCGTACGCCTTCGCCGCCGAGACGCCCACCAGCAGGGCCCCCGAGAGACCGGGCCCGGCGGTGACGGCGATCCCGTCCAGGTCGCCGGGCGCCACCCCGGCCTCCTTCAGCGCCCGCCGGACGGTCGGCACCATCGCCTCCAGGTGGGCGCGGCTGGCCACCTCGGGCACGACGCCGCCGAAACGGGCGTGCTCGTCGACGCTGGAGGCGACGGCGTCGGCGAGGAGGGTGTGGCCCCGGACCACGCCGACACCGGTCTCGTCGCAGGAGGTCTCGATACCGAGGACCAGGGGCTCGTCAGCCATGGATGATCGTTCCCTGTTCAGGTTCGCCGGGTTCACCGGGCACGCCGGATGCGCCGGTCTGATCGGATGGGTGCGGCCCCGCCGGGGGCGACGGGTGCGCGGGGCCGGCCGGAGCGGCGGGCGCGCCGGCGGGGTTCAGGTCCCGGGCCGGGTCGGCGGCCGGACCGGGCTCGGTACGCCGCATCACCAGGGCGTCCACGTTGCCCGGCTGGTAGTAGCCGCGCCGGATGCCGACCGGCTGGAAGCCGAAGCGCTCGTAGAGGCGCTGGGCACGGGTGTTGTCGACCCGCACCTCCAGCATCACCTCCTCGCACTCGAACGCGGTCGCCGCGGCGAGCAGTTCGGCCAGCAGCCGGGCGCCGAGGCCGGTGCCCTGGTGGGAGCGGGTGACGGCGATGGTCTGGACGTCACCGGTGGCCCCGGCCACCGCGAGTCCGCCGTAACCGACGAGACGGGCGCGGCGGGGATCGCCGGGCGCGGCGGGGGTTCCCTCCACTGCGGGGCCCGCGGCTGCGGGGTCTTCGGTGGTGGGGCCCTCGGTGGTGGGGGCCTCCGCTGCGGGACTCCCGCCGGCGGGAGGCTCCCCGGCCGGGGGCTCCTCCGCCACGACGTAGCGGCGGGAGGCGTGAAGACCCCGGGCGTGGGCCAGTTCCGACCAGAACATGCCCTCGGTCCAGGCGTCCTCCGGGAACATGGCGCGCTCCAGCTCCAGCACGGCGGGAATGTCCCACCAGCGCATCTCCCGCAGCACGACGGGAGCGCCGGGCGGTGGGGCGGTGGCGCCGGACACCGCCGTGCCGCCGGCCGAGCCGCCGGTCCTCGTGTTCCTCACCGGGGCCTCACCGGGGCGTGACCACCTTGTAGTGGGCGGGCACCTGGGCGTCGGGCCGGCGCAGATAGAGCGGGCGGACCGGCTCCCCGGCGCCCGCCAGGAACGCCTCGTCCCCGGCGGCCAGCTTCTCGGCGGCGAGCGCGGCCAGCGCCCCGGCCGACTGGTGCTCGGGCATGCCCTCCGGCACCTCGCGGAAGACGTCCCGGTAGAGCAGCGCGCCGGCGCCGACCGCGGGCGTCCCCGCGACGCGCTCCGCGATGTCGGCGGGGCGGTCCACCGCCGGCTCGCCCACCCGGGTCCGCGGGTCGGTGTAGCGGGCCCAGTAGACCTCCTTGCGGCGCGCGTCGGTGGCCACGGTGAAGGGCCCCGCGAGCCCGGCCCGCCCGGCGGCGTGGGCGAGGCCGTCGAGGCTGCACACCCCGTACACCGGCGCCCCGGTCACGGCGCCGAAGGCCGCGGCCGTGACGAGCCCGACCCGCAGCCCCGTATAGGGGCCCGGCCCCTGGCCGACGACGATGCCGGTCACCGCGGACAGCTCCGTCCCGGCCTCCCGGAAGACCCGGTCGACGGCGGGCATCAGCAGTTCCCCGTGGCGCCGGGCGTCCACCCGGGAGAACTCGGCGAGGACGCGCTCGCCGTCGTGGAGGGCGACGGTCACGGCGGGGGTCGCGGTGTCAAGAGCGAGCAACAGCACGCCTACAGCCTACGGCGCCCCGCGCGGCACCCGGCCCGGCGCTGGGCCCAGGGCCGGGCGGGGCGGCGCGGGGACGGGCGGCGGGGCCGGGACGGGACGGCCGGGGAACGCCCGGGCGGCGGGACGGCGCGGGATGCCGAAGGACCGCGAACAGCCGTACGACGCGGGGCTGGTCACTCCTGGGGCGGGCGCGATCCCGGGCCCGGAAGGTGCCGCCCGGTGGTGGCGCGAGACGGGGCCGCGGCGGTGCTAACGTCGGTCACACAGACGTACGACGGTACGAAAAGGTGGGCACCGGGTGGCAGTGAGCAGCGCGGGGAAGACGGTGGCCGCACTCACCGTGGTGGCCCTCGCCGCGGTCGGATTTCTGACGTACCAGGCGGCCGCCGGCGCCTCCGACCTCCCCGCCCGCGGGGACCGGCCCGGCGCGTCGGCCTCCCCGAGCCCCGGCGCGGGCGAGGGAGGCGACGGCCCCGGCAAGGGCGAGCAGGAGTCCACCGAGGCGGAGCGCCCCCCGGTACCCGCCGGCTCCGGCACCGGCCTGCGGGTCGTCTACTCCCTGAAGGCCGAGCGCGTCTGGCTGGTCGGTGAGGACGAGCAGCCCACCCGGACCTACCCCGTGTGGCCCAGCGCCCTCAGCCCGGCGCCCGGCGAGTACGCGGTGGTCTCGCGCTCGGAGAGCGTCACGGGCTCGGACGGGGTGCCGATCGAGCACTCCGTGATCTTCACCTCCGCCGAGGGCACGGTCATCGGGTTCAGCGCCGCCGCGGACGGCTCCAAGCCGCGGGTCGGCGAGGGAGAGCCGAAGACGGGCGGCATCCGGTCGGCGCGGAAGGACGCGTCGGCGATGTGGACCTTCGCGCCGGTCGGCACCAAGGTCGTGGTCGTCCGCTGAGCCGGGCACTCCCCCGCTACGAGGCATGACACCGGTGACGCCCGCGACGCATGCGACGCCCGTGGCGCACAGCGGCGGCACGCCCCCGGCCGGGGCCGGACGCCGGGACGGAGACGTGTCCGAAGGGGGAATCCGGCTCAGGCGGCTTGACGGTCGCTTCCCGGCCGCGGATCCCCAGGGGCGTCCGGGCCGTCACCGTCGTCCGGGGGACCGGCCGCCGGACGGGCGGCGTCCGCCCCCTCCGCGTCGGCGGGGGGCGTGGAGACGGCCGTCGCCGCGGCGCAGGACGCGAGCAGCCGGCTGACCGTCAGCGGCCCCTCCCCGGAGGGCGAGCCCGGCTTCGCCGCCCCGGCGGCGGATTCCGCCTCGGCCGCCCCGGCGGTGGTTCCGGTCCCCACCTCAGCGGCAGGTCCGGTCGCCGCCGCCTCAGCGGCAGATCCGGTCGCCGCCGCCTCAGCGGCGTCGTCGTGGCGCTGCATTGGTGCCTCCCGGAGGGCTCCTGGTGGAGAACGGCTCACCGGCATGGTTAGGTACACCTAACCGGGGACTTGCCATCCATGTGACCACGCCCGATGCCGCGCACGCAACATCTTGCCGACGCGTTGTCGGAACGTTGCGCGGTCGGGACGGACTCCCCCTCCGGGGCGGTGCGCGCTCCCCAGGAAGCCCCGCGCGTCCCGCAGGGCGCCACCAGGGCGGCCGTAGCGGGAGCCGCCCCGGCCGGGCAGGGCTCGGCGGCACCGGGCGGGACCGCGCCCCGGTCAGGCTCCGGCGATCCCCGGGGCGGAGGCCCCCGGGCCCGAGGTCCCCGGGAGGGGCCGTAGCGGGAGCAGCCCCGACCTCGCAGGGCTCGGCGGCACCGAGCAGGATCGCACCCCGGTCAGGCTCCGGCGATCCCCGGGCCGGAGGTCCCCGTGCCCGAGGTCCCCGGGACGGGCCGTAGCGGGAGCCGCCCCGGCCCCGCAGGGCTCGGCGGCACCGGGCGGGACCGCGCCCCGGTCAGGCTCCGGCGATCTCCGGGTCGGAGGGCTCCGTGCCGGAGGTCTCCGGGTCCGAGGGCTCCGGGCCGGTCAGCCGGGAGAGGTCCGTGGCGGCCCAGCGGGGTCCGACGCCGATCAGCGTGACCTCGCGGGCGTCCTCGTCCGCGCCGGGCTCGCCGTCGTGGACCACCGGGGCCCCATCAGCGGCGTCAGCGGCGTCCGTACCACCCGGGACACCCGTCCCGGCTCCGGCCGGGGGTTCCCCCGGGAGCGAGGCGGCGGCGCCCTCCGCGCGGTCGATCACGACATGGAGGCGGTCCTCCGACAGCTCCTCCATCCGCCCCTCGCCCCACTCCGCGACGACCACCGACTCGGGCAGGGAGACGTCCAGGTCCAGGTCCTCCATCTCGTCGAGCCCGCCACCCAGGCGGTAGGCGTCGACGTGGACCAGCGCCGGGCCGTCCCCCAGCGGCGGGTGGACCCGGGCGATGACGAACGTCGGCGAGGTGACCGCTCCCCGCACCCCGAGCCCTTCGCCCAGGCCACGGGTGAGCGTCGTCTTGCCCGCGCCGAGCCGGCCCGTCAGCAGGACGAGGTCGCCGGGGCGCAGCAGCTCCGCGAGGCGGCGGCCGAGCGCGCGCATCGCGTCGGCGGTGCGGACGGTGAGCCGCACGGGGACGGCGGAGCCGCCGGGCCCCACGGACCCGCCGGCCCCAGCCGCTCCGGGGGCTCCGACGGGCCTGGTGGCTCCGGACGTTCCGGCGGCGCCGGTTGCCGTGCCGGTGCCGGTGCCGGTTCCGGTTCCGGTGCCCGGGGCGGTGCTCATGTCGTACGGGGCTTCCATCTCTCTCCTCGCGTCGTCCCGGCCCGGTCCGGCGGCGTCCGGAGCCGCGCCGGGAGGGCGTTCCGCTCGTCCGGGCGCCCCCGCGGCGGTCGTGCGCCGGGCGTCGCGCGTGCTGCTGCCGTCACTGCGGCCGATGGTACGAGCCCACGGGCCCCGGCGGCGGCAGTAGCACGCGGCACGGCCACGCGACGCGGCAGTGCACGGCACCGCCCGGGGTCCGCTCCCCGTCCCGGCCCGGGGACGGGAGCGCCTCAGCCCTGGACCGGCCGGGAGGGGCGGGGCAGGCGGGGCGCCCGGGGTGCGCGGCGGCGCCGGGCCGGCGGGGCCGCGTCCGCACGGGAGATCAGCTCCGCCAGGCGCGCGTTCACCGTCTCCGGGTGTTCCAGCATGACCAGATGGCCCGCGTCCGGCACGATCACCAGTTCGGCCCCCGGGAGCGCCGCCACGATGGCGTCGCTGTGCGAGCCGGGGGTGACGAGGTCGCGGTCACCGACGATCACCAGGACGGGCAGCTCCGCGAAGGCCGCGAGCGCCTCCGCCTTGTCGTGCTCCTGGAACGCCGGGTAGAACTCCGCGACCACGTCGATCGGCGTGGACTCGATCATGCGTTCGGCGAAACGGGTGATCGCGGGGTCCACGTTCCGCGAGCCGAAGGAGTAGCGCTCGACGATCCCGGCGAAGAGGTCGGCCGTCACCCGGCGCCCCCGCTCCACCAGGTCCACCCGGGAGACCAGCGCCCGGAACACGCCGGGGAGTATCCGCCGCACGGCGTTCACCCCCGCCACCGGCAGCCCGAAGTCGATCTCGGCCAGGCCGCCCGCCGAGGTGCCGACGAGCGCGACGCCCGCCACCCGCTCGCGGACGTACTCCGGGTCGTGCGCGGCCAGCGCCATCACCGTCATCCCGCCCATCGAATGCCCGACGAGCACGACGGGGCCCTCGGGCGCGGCGGCGTCCAGCACGGCCCGCAGATCGCGCCCCAGCTGGTCGATCGTGAGCGGGACGCCCTCCGCCTGCGCCACCCCGCGCCGGGAGCGGCCGTGGCTGCGCTGGTCCCAGAAGACCGTGCGGACCGCGCCGTGCAGCGCCTCCCGCTGGAAGTGCCAGGAGTCCTGGTTGAGGCAGTAGCCGTGGCAGAAGACGACGGTGAGCGGGGCCGGAGCGCGGCGCCCGAAGGGGCGGCGGGAGCGCCGGGGGCGGCGGGACGTGGCCGGGGCGCCGGGGGGTGGCGGCGTGCCGGGGGCGCCGGGCGTCTGCCGGGTGCCCGCCGGCCCGGGATCTCCCGCCACTCCCGGCCTTCCCGCCGTGCCGGCCGTGCCCGGCGTGCGGAACGGCTCGGGGTGCCGGGGCGGGTGAGCGCCCCGGGACTCGCGGCCCTCGCGGATCTCGTGGATCTCGTGGACCTCGTAGCGGAGCACCGTCCCGTCGTCGGCCACGGCCTCGCCGGGCGTGCCGCGCAGTGTGCCGTACGGTCCGGCGGTGTCCAGGGCGAGGCGGGCCGTGCGGCGCATGCCGCGGTGGACGGTGAAACGCTCCAGCGCGACGCCCGCGGCGGCTCCGGCGGCGACCACGCCGAGCGCCGTCCCGGCCAGCCCCGCACGGCGCCAGCCGCGCCGGCCCGCGGCGGCGGCCGCCGCGTCCACGGCTGCCGCGGCCGCGTCGAGAGCCGCGCCGGACGCGGGGTCGCCCGCGGTTGTCTGAGCCATCGTCCTGCCACTCCTGTCCGTCCGTGCGTTCACCAGTTCGCCTCCCGGGCCGTGCGCGCGGTGCCGCGTCCGCCCGTGGGGCCGATCCTCCCCCGGGCCGCCGGCCGCCTCGCACCCCGGGCCGTCCGCCGGACACCCCGCCGTGCCGCGGGCCGGGCCGTCCGGCGTGTCGCCCGCCGGGCCGTCCGCCGTGTCCTCCACCCTGCCACCGGCCGGGGCCCGGGTGACGCCGGCCGGGAGGTCCGGCCCGGTGGCCGGCCGGCCACCGCCCGCCGCCGCGCCGTGGAGCACGCCGCGACCGGCCGGGGCCGGCGGCCCCGCCGGCCCGCCCGGCCCGCCCGGCCCGCGAGACGCCGTCGTCGCTGTCGTTCCCACCGGCTCAACCGTCACACGGTGCGTATGCCCCGCACGCCGGGCCGGGCGATCCCCGGAGCACCGGCGAATCCCGGCCGGGGCCTGCCGGGGCCTGCCGGGGCCCGCCGGGGGATCCACCCACGCGGGGTCCCGCGCCGTCCGGTGCCGCCCGCGCGCCGGCCCCCGGCCCTCCCGGCCGCGCCGCCCCGCCGCCAACCGGCCCCCTCCCGGCGCTAGCCGGCGCCCTCGCCGACGTACACCCGCGGCACCCGGGTGCCGATCCGTGTGACGATCTCGTACGCGATGGTGGAGGCGGCCACCGCCCAGTCCTGGGCGGTCGGCTCCCCCGCGTCGCCGGGGCCGAACAGCACGGCGTCGTCGCCCGCCGCGGCCGTGTCGCCGCCCAGGTCCACCACGAACTGGTCCATCGCGACCCGGCCCGCGACCGTCCGCCACTTGCCGCCCACCAGCACCGGCCCGGTGCCGGAGGCGTGGCGCGGGATGCCGTCGGCGTAACCGAGCGGGACCAGCGCGAGCGTCGTCGGGCCCGGGGTGACGTAGTGGTGGCCGTAGCTGACGCCGTGCCCGCCCGGCACCCGCTTGACGCTCGCCAGCCGCCCGGCGAGCGTCATGGCCGGGCGGAGCCCGAAGTCGGCGGAGTGCCCCACCTCGGGGCCGGGCGAGACGCCGTACAGGGAGATGCCCGAGCGGACGAGGTCGAAGTGCGCCTCCGGCAGCGTCAGCAGCGCCGGGGAGTTGGCCATGTGCCGCACCTCCGGGCGCAGCCCGGCCCGCTCGGCGGTGGCCAGCGCGGAGCGGAAGACGTCGAGCTGGGCGCCGATGGAAGGGTGGCCCGGCTCGTCGGCGCAGGCGAAGTGCGACCAGAGGCCCGTCACCCGCAGCACACCCTCGGCCTCGGCGGCCCGCGCCGCCGCCACCAGCTCCGCCCAGTCGTGCGGCGGGCAGCCGCCGCGGCCGAGCCCCGTGTCGGCCTTGAGGTGGACGCGGGCGGTGCGGCCGCTCGCGCGCGCCGCGGCCACGATCTCCCGCAGCGCCCACCCGGCGCTCGCCGAGACGTCGACGTCCGCCTCGATCGCCTCGCGCCAGGGGCCGCCCGGGGTCCACAGCCAGCACAGCAGCCGCCCGGTGTCCCCCGCCGCGCGCAGGGCCAGCGCCTCCTGCGGGGTGGCGGTGCCGAGCCAGGCGGCCCCGGCGGCCCGGGCCGCGCGGGCACAGGGCAGCGCACCGTGGCCGTAGGCGTCGGACTTGACGACGGCCATCAGCTCGGCGCCGGGGGCGCGGTCCCGGAGCGCCCGGACGTTGGCCCGGATTGCGCCGAGGTCGATCTCGGCACGGGCCCGCAGCTCATCGTTCATCGGCCCCAGTGTCTCACCGGGGCCCGGCGCCACGCCCGGGGGCGGGGCAGGCGCGGGACCACGGCGCCCGGGTCAGGTGCCCGGGCGGCGGCCCCAGACGTAGACCTGGTCGTTGATCCGCAGCGTGTCCCAGAGGCGCCGCGCGTCACGCCGGGTGAGGTTCACACAGCCGTGGGAACCGCCGGCCGGGTCGTGGATGTCGTCGCGGACGGCGTGGAACGCCTGTCCCCCGTCGAAGAACTGGGCATACGGCATCGGGGTCTTGTAGAGCGTCGAGAAGTGGTCCCGGTTCCGCCAGAAGACCCGGTGCGTGCCGGTGCGGGTGGGCCGGCCCGCCTTGCCGGTGCGGATGTGCACCGGCCCCATCAGCACCTCGCGCCCCCGCTGCACCCACATCAACTGCCGCGCCAGATCGACGCAGGCGACCCGCTCACGGACCACCGGACACCGGCCGGCGGCGTTCGGGTCGCGGCGGGCGTCCGCGAGCACCCGGCGCGCGGTGAGGCGGCGGACGTGGTCGCGGGCCGCCGGGCCGGCGAAGCCGATGGCCGGGTCCAGCCCTTCGCGGTGCTGCCAGGCCCGGATCGCGCGGCAGTCGGCCTCCGACTGCCGGCCGTCCACCGTGAGCCCCAGGAACCGTTCGACGGTGCGCTGGTACGGGCCCGTCCGCGCCGTACAGGGCCCGGAGGGCGCGCCGGCCGTGGACGCGCCGGAACGCTGGGGTCCGTGCCGCCCTTCGGCGGGCGTGCGCTCCCCGGCGGGCCGCCCGCCGGGGCCCGGGGACGCGCCCGGCCCGGTGGGGCCGGCGGTTCCGCCGGGGCCGGCCGTGCCGGAGGGGCCCGTCGGTTCGTGCGTGCGTTCCTGCCGGGGGCGGTTGTCCTCCGTGGGGGACGGCGGCGCATGCTCCGCCACCGCGAAAACGCAGCCCGCCAGCGACAGCACCGCCGCGACCGCGGCCGTCCAGCGCCCGCACCTTCCCGCAGGACCCATGTCCGCTCCGCCTCGCCGCCGGGGACCGGGCGCGGCGGCCTCACCCGTCCGGCCGATCCATCTGATGATCAGAACGGAGTGAGGCATCCCGCCCCGCCCGCGGCGGCACACCGGCGCGCCCGGGAGCCCACCCGGTTGCGCCAGGACACACCCCCGCCCGGCGCACGCCCGGCAGCGCGGCCCGGGGCGGCCCGTGCGGCCGTGCGGCCCGTGCGGCCGTGCGGCCCGGGCGGCCGTGCGGCCCGGGCGGCCGTGCGGCCCGGGCGGCGCTGCGTCCTTGCGGCGCTGCGTCCTTGCGGCCCATGGCGGGGCGTCAGCCGGGGCGGAGGCCGGGAAGGAAGCCGGGAAGGAGGCCGGGGGGACGTCAGCCGGGACGGCGCCCGCGGCCCGTGCCGACGCGGCCCGGCGGCCGTCCGGGCCGTCCCGCCCGGCCGTACGGACCGCGCGTCAGCCGTCGCTGCCGGAGGCCACATCCGCCCAGGCCCCCGCCAGGGCCGCCGCCACCTCGGACGCCCCGATGGGCGCCCCTGTGCGCCCCGCTGCCCGCCGTCCGGCCAGGCCGTGCAGATACGCGCCCGCGGACGCCGCCTCCCGGGGGGCGAGCCCGGCCGCCAGCAGCGAGCCCGTCAGCCCGGACAGCACGTCGCCCGTGCCGGCCGTGGCCAGCCAGCCGGTGCCGGTCGGGTTGACCCGTACCGGCCCCTCGGCGTCCGCCACCAGCGTCGTGGACCCCTTGAGCAGGACCGTCGCGCCGAACTCCGCCGCGAGCCGGCGCGCGGACGCCAGCCGCGCGCCCTCCACCTCCTCGCGCGCCACGGAGAGCAGCGCCGCCGCCTCCCCGGCGTGCGGTGTGAGCAGCAGTGGCGCCCTCCTCCGCCGCGCCTGCTTGCGGTCGAGCAGGCGCAGCCCGTCGGCGTCCACCAGGACGGGCACCTCCGAGGCCAGGACGTCCTTCATCGCGCGGCGGGCGTCCGGCCCCTCACCGAGGCCCGGCCCGATCACCCACGCCTGTACCCGGCCCGCCTTGGCCGGCGGGCCGGCGCTCACCAGCGTCTCCGGGAAGCGGGCGATCACCGCGTCCCCCGCCGGGCCGACGTACCGCACGGCGCCCGAACCGCCGCGCAGCGCGCCCGCGACGGCGAGCACCGCCGCGCCCGGGTAGCGCGCCGAGCCGGCCACCACCCCGACGACCCCGCGCCGGTACTTGTCGCTCTCCGCGCCCGGCGTGGGCAGCAACGCCGCCACGTCCGCGTGCTGCGGCGCCTCCAGCTCGGCCGTGGCCGGGAGGAACGGCTCCAGCCCGATGGGGACCAGCCGCACGGCCCCGGCGTGGCCGGCCCCCGGGTCGATCAGCAGCCCCGGCTTGCAGGCGCCGAAGGTGACGGTCGCGTCGGCCCGTACGGCGGCGCCGCCGACCTCACCGGTACCGGCGTCCACACCGCTCGGCAGGTCGACGGCCACCACCACCGCGCCGGAGTCACGGGCGGCGGCGGCCAGCGCGGCGGCGGCGGGGCGGAGCCCGCCCCGCCCGCCGATCCCGGTGATGCCGTCCAGGACCAGGTCCGCCCGGCCGACCGCCGACAGGGCGGCACGGTGCGTGCCGCCGGCACCCGGCGCGTCCCCCGTCCCGGCCTCCGGCCCCGGCGCCGCCGCCGGCACGGCCCGTCCGCCCGCGGCGCGCAGGGCCGCCAGGCCACCGGGGTGCGCGCGGTCCGGCGCGAGCAGGACGGCGGTGACCGCCGCCCCGCGCCGGGCCAGCCGGGCCCCGGCGTACAGGGCGTCACCACCGTTGTCGCCGCTGCCGGCCAGCACCGCCACCCGGGCCCCGGAGACCCGGCCCAGCACGCCGGCGCACGCGGCCGCCAGCCCGGCCGCCGCGCGCAGCATGAGCGCTCCCTCGGGAAGGCGCGCCATCAGCGCGCGTTCGGCCGCCCGTACGGTTTCCACGCTGTACGCAGTTCTCATGGTCCCCAGTGTCCCGGCCGGCCCGGCCCGGGCGCTCCCCCCGCACCGCACGGCGGAGGAACCGGGCGGCGGGCGCCCCGGCGAACGTTCCGTCAGGCGGGCTCGTACGTCATGCAGTCGGCCATGTGCTGCCGGAGGCCGACGGTGATCCCCGGGGCGCGGCACTCCAGCTGGTCGTTGTGGCGGCAGTCGGACATCTTGCACGCCCCCACCCGGCCGGTGGCCATCGGATCACCGCCCTTGGGCGCGCCGTCCGTGAAGGTGTCGCAGTGCGCGTGCCCGGGGTCGCCCACGGTGATGGCGCGCGCGTGGCAGCTGCTCTCCCGGTTGTACGCGCAGGCGGTCGCCGCGCAGTCGTTGACGATCGGCATCTCCATCGTGCTCTCCACCTGGTCGGGGCCCGTCGGGAATCGTCCGGGGCCTGGCGCGGGCTCACCGGGCCCCGCAGCGGGCCCCGGCTCTCCCGGGCTCCCGGGACGCCGCGTGACGGCGCGCGCCGGGAACCGCCCGGAGGCGGGCGCCGGAGGATCCGGCCGGCGCCCACCACGGCCGAGCCTGGCAAGCGGCACGGCGGCGGGCCAGCGGAGCGCGGCCGGCCGGGTGAGGGCGGCGGGTGCCGGGGCGGGCCCGGCGGGAGGACCGGGCCCGGTGGGAAGACCCGGAGGGGGCCCGGGGAAACGCGCGGCGGAAAGAGGGGGCCGAAGGGAGGCCGGGGAAACGCGCGGCGGCGGACGGGGCCCGAGGGGAGGCCGGGAGGGCCGGGGAGCCCGGGGAACGGGCCGGGCGGCGGGGCCGGCCGCGGCGGGCCCCGCCCCCAACGGCGGCAACCCACCGCCGCCCCGCGCCGCTTCGGCTCCCGGGGTCCGGGGCCGTCTCACCCCTCGGCGATGACCACCGCCGAGGCGATCCCCGCGTCATGGCTGAGCGAGACGTGCCAGCCGGTGACGCCCAGCCGGGCGGCGCAGGCGGCGACCGTCCCCGTCACGCGCAGCGTGGGCCGGCCGTCGGGGGCGGTGACGACCTCCGCGTCCGTCCAGGCCAGGCCACCGGGGGCGCCCAGCGCCTTGGCGAGCGCCTCCTTGGCGGCGAAGCGGGCGGCGAGCGAGGCGGTACCGCGCCGCTCACCGCCCGGCAGCGTCCGTTCACGTGCCAGGAACAGCCGTTCGGCGAGGGCGGGCGTCCGGTCCAGCGCCGCCGCGAACCGGGCGATCTCGGCGACGTCGATCCCGACGCCTATGATCACTCGACCGTCACCGACTTCGCCAGGTTCCGCGGCTGGTCCACCTCGTTGCCCCGGGCGGTCGCCAGCTCGCAGGCGAAGACCTGCAACGGCACCGTGGCGACCAGCGGCTGGAGCAGCGTCGGCGTCGGCGGGATACGGATCAGGTGGTCCGCGTAGGGCACCACCGTCTCGTCGCCCTCCTCGGCGATGACGATGGTGCGGGCGCCGCGGGCCCGGATCTCCTGGATGTTGGAGACGATCTTGTCGTGCAGCACCGAGCGCCCGCGTGGCGAGGGCACCACCACGACGACCGGCAGGTCCTCCTCGATCAGCGCGATCGGCCCGTGCTTGAGCTCGCCGGCGGCGAAGCCCTCGGCGTGCATGTAGGCGAGCTCCTTGAGCTTGAGCGCGCCCTCCAGGGCGACCGGGAAGCCGACGTGCCGGCCGAGGAAGAGCACCGTGTTCTTGTCGGCGAGGCTCCGCGCCAGCTCCCGCACCGGCTCCATGGTGCCGAGCACTTCCTCGACCTGGACGGCGATGGCCGAGAGCTCCTGGATGACGGAGCCGATCTCGTCCCCCCACTTGGTGCCGCGCACCTGCCCGAGGTAGAGCGCGACGAGGTAGCAGGCGACGAGCTGGGTGAGGAACGCCTTGGTGGAGGCGACGGCCACCTCGGGGCCGGCGTGGGTGTAGAGCACCGCGTCCGACTCACGGGGGATGGTCGAGCCGTTGGTGTTGCAGATGGCGAGCACCCGGGCGCCCTGCTCACGGGCGTGACGGAGCGCCATCAGGGTGTCCATGGTCTCGCCGGACTGGCTGATGGCGACGACCAGCGTGCGGTGGTCCAGGATCGGGTCCCGGTAGCGGAACTCGCTGGCCAGCTCCGTCTCGCAGGGGATGCGCGTCCAGTGCTCGATCGCGTACTTCGCGATCATCCCGGCGTGGTAGGCGGTGCCGCAGGCCACTATGACGATCTTCGTGACCTCGCGCAGCTCGGACGGCGGGATGCGCACCTCGTCCAGGAGGAGCGTGCCCGACCCGTCGATCCGGCCGAGGAGGGTGTCGGCGACCGCCTTCGGCTGCTCGGCGATCTCCTTGAGCATGAAGTAGTCGTAGCCGTCCTTCTCGGCGGCGGAGGCGTCCCAGTCCACGTGGTATTCGCGGATGGCGGCGGGCGCCCCGTCGAAGTCGGTGACGGTCACGCCGTCCCGGCGCAGCTCGACCACCTGGTTCTGGCCCAGCTCGATCGCCTCGCGGGTGTGCGCGATGAACGCGGCGACGTCCGAGGCGAGGAAGTACTCGTCCTCCCCGACGCCCACCACCAGCGGGGAGTTGCGGCGGGCGCCGACCACCACGTCCGGCTCGTCCGCGTGCACGGCGACGAGCGTGAAGGCGCCCTCCAGCCGGCGGCACACCTGGCGCATGGCCTCGGCCAGGTCGCCGCCCGCGGAGAAGGACTCGGCCAGCAGATGGGAGACGACCTCGGTGTCGGTCTCCGACTCCAGCCGGTGGCCCCGCTCGGACAGCTCGGCGCGGAGCGCGGCGAAGTTCTCGATGATGCCGTTGTGGACCACGCTGACCCGGCCCGCGTTGTCCAGGTGCGGGTGCGCGTTGGCGTCGGTCGGCGCGCCGTGGGTGGCCCAGCGGGTGTGGCCGATGCCGGTGGTGCCGCTCGGCAGCGGACGGTCGCTCAGCTCCTTCTCCAGGTTGGCGAGCTTGCCGGCCTTCTTCGCCGCGGCCAGCCCCCCGTCCGCGAGGACGGCGACCCCCGCGGAGTCGTACCCCCGGTACTCCAGCCGCTTCAGACCGGCGATGACGACGTCGAGGGCGGACTGCCCTCCCACATACCCAACGATTCCGCACATGCCCCGCAGCCTACGGCCCCGGCCCGGGGGCCCGCGCTCTCGGGGGCGGCGGTTACGCACCCGCGTGTGACGGGTCACGCCCGTACGCCGTCACCCGGCCACCCGGGCGGGGGCACCGGGCGCCGCGGCGCGCGGTCCGGAACGGGAGCTCCCGGCGGGGCGGACGAGCGCGGAACGGACCGGGGCGGGCGGGCCGGGACGGGCCCCGCGGGACACGGGCGCGGCGGACACGGGCAGGCACACGCCCGCCCGGCCGCCCGGCCGCGCGTTCGGCCGCGCGTTCGGCCGCGCGTTCAGCGGCTCCGGTCGATCCGGTCCCGGGCGTCCCGCAGCAGCCAGAGGTACTCGGACTCCTCGCAGCTCGGCTTGGTGCCCGTCCGGTAGAGGTCCAGGCAGTCGTCGAGGTCCTCCATCAGATCCTCGTCGGGCAGTTCGTCGGCGAGGTCGCTGACGATCCGCCCGGCCGCCTCCGGGGCCGGGTGGGGAAAGGCCGGCGGGGCGGGACGGGCGGCCACCGGCGCGCCGCCGTCCCGTCTCCGGCCGAAGGCGTGGCCGAACAGCCGGGCGGGACGGTGGGCGGAAACGGACATGGTGTCCCCCCTGATCGGGTGCGGGCCGGCCGGGCCGGGGCGGCGTGCGGCCGGTGTTCCGCCCCCGAACGTTAGGGCCCGGCGAACATCTTGTGTAGGGCGGGCGGAGAACCCGTGGCGGCCGTGCGGGTGACACCGCCGGATGCGCGGCCCCACCCCCGGCCCGCCGGCGCCGTCCCGTCCCCGCGCACAATGGGGCCCGTGCCCCTCACCGACCCCCAGCAGCGACGCCGCCCCGATGTCACCCCTTATGTGGACCTCGGCCGTGCCGAGTGGAGCGCCCTGCGCGAGCGGACCCCGCTGCCGCTGACGGCGGACGAAGTGGAACGGCTGCGCGGGCTGGGCGACGTCATCGACCTGGACGAGGTGCGGGAGGTCTACCTCCCGCTCTCCCGGCTGCTCAACCTGTACGTGGCCGCCACCGGACGGCTGCGCGGCGCCCTCAACACCTTCCTGACCGGCACCGGGGACGCCGGGGACGGGCCCGGTGGCGCGGGCGGGGGCACGGGCGGCGCCGGCGTGCCCGGCGTCCAGCCCGGCACCCCGTTCGTCATCGGCGTGGCGGGCAGCGTCGCCGTCGGCAAGTCCACGGTCGCGCGGCTGCTCCAGGCGCTGCTGGCACGGTGGCCGGAGCACCCGCGCGTCGAGCTCGTGACCACCGACGGCTTCCTGCTGCCCAACGGCGAACTGCGGCGGCGCGGTCTGATGTCCCGCAAGGGCTTCCCGGAGTCCTACGACCGGCGGGCGCTGACCCGTTTCGTCGCCGAGGTGAAGGCGGGCCACCCGGAGGTCACCGCGCCGGTCTACTCCCACCTGGTCTACGACATCGTCCCGGGCGAGCGGCTGACCGTCCGCGGCCCGGACATCCTCATCGTCGAAGGGCTCAACGTCCTCCAGCCCGCGCTCCCCGGCCGCGACGGCCGCACCCGGGTCGGCCTCGCCGACTACTTCGACTTCAGCGTCTACGTCGACGCCCGCACCGAGGACATCGAGCGGTGGTACCTGGACCGCTTCCGCGCCCTGCGCGCCACGGCCTTCCAGGACCCGTCCTCCTACTTCAAGAAGTTCACCCAGGTCTCCGAGGACGAGGCGCTGGAGTACGCCCGCACCATGTGGAGCACGATCAACCGGCCCAACCTGGAGCAGAACATCCTGCCCACCCGGGGCCGCGCGGGCCTGGTCCTGCGCAAGGGCGCGGACCACAAGGTGCGGCGGCTGAGCCTGCGCAAACTCTGAGCCGCCGGGTGGCGCGCGGCGCCGCGCCGGTCCCGCGCGACGGGGCGGCCCCGGGGGCCGGTGCGGCCGGGCCGCGTGGCGGAGGAGCGGGCCGGCGGCACGGGAACGCCGCCGATCGGCGGCGGCGGTCGGCGGCGGTCGCCGGCGGCGCGGATGGGCCCGGCGGAGCCCGCGTCTCCGGCACGATCCGCCGGACAGGCCCTAAGGTGCGGCGCATGCTTCAGCTGCGGATCATCTGCCCCGCGGAGCGGACCGGCGAGGTCACGGAGGTGCTGGAGCGGTCGGTGGGCACCGCGCACCTGGCGGTGGTGGCCGGGGCCGCGCGGCAGCCGCCCGGCGACCTGCTGCTCTGTGAGGTGGCCCGGGAGGCCGCCGACGAGCTGATCGACGAGTTGCGCGCGCTGGGCCTGGCCCGGGACGGCTCGATCGTCCTCCAGGACGCCGTCCTGTCGCTCTCCGAGCGGTCCGCGCGGGCCGAGCGGGAGGCGCCGGGGGAACCGGCGGACGCGGTGCTGTGGGAGTCGCTCTCGGAGCTGACCCACGAGGAGTCCACCGTCTCCGTCACCTACCTGGCCTTCATGACCACCGCCGTGATGATCGCGGCCTGCGGCGTGATGCTGGACAACGCCATCCTGATCGTGGGCGCCATGGCCGTCGGCCCCGAGTTCGGCCCGCTGTCCGGGGTGAGCACGGCGCTGGCGCAGTGGCGGCCACGGCAGGCGGCGCGGTCGCTGTCCGCGCTGGTCACCGGGTTCGCCGTGGCCATCGCCCTGACGACGGTGGGCACCCTCGCACTGGACGCGGCCGGCCTGTTCTCGGCGGGGATGCTCGGGGGCAGGCGCGGCACCACGGAGTTCGTCTGGCAGCCGGGCCGGCTCTCGCTGGTGGTGGCGCTCCTCGCGGGAATCGCCGGGGCGCTCTCCCTGACCTCGGCGAAGTCCGGCGCCCTGATCGGGGTGGCGATCTCGGTGACGACCGTGCCGGCGGCCGCGAACGCCGCCGTCGCGCTGGCCTACGGCGACGGGCCGGAGCTGCGCGGCTCGAGCCTGCAACTCGTGGTCAACCTCAGCGGCATCCTCGTCGCGGGCACCCTCACCATGATCGCCCAGCGGCTGCTGCTGGAGCGGACCAAGCGGCGGGAGCGCGCCCTGGCCGCCCGGGACACCGCCCGCTCCGGGCCCTGACCCGGGCCCGGCACACCCAGCGCGGAACCCGGTGACGACCCCGGCCGCACCTGGACGGTCCGCCGGCTCCCCCGCCGGGCCCCGGCGGTGTCCCGCCCGTCCACCGCCCGGCCACCGCACGCTCGCCGCGCGGCCGGACGCGGCCCGGTGCACCCCGTCCCGGGGCGAGCCCCGCGCCGATGCGCCCGTCCACCGTGGGACCGGACGCGCCGGGCGCCGCCGGGCCCGCCGGCGGGCGGACTCACCCTGCCGGCGGACGCACCCCGCGGGTGGATCCGCCCCCGGGCGGACGCGCCGCTTCCGGAACGCCGCCCGGCCCGGCGCCGCCTAGCCCAGCGCCGACTTCACCGCGTCGGCGAGGCGCGCCGCGACCGAGCGGGCCTGCTCGGTGTCGGGAGCCTCGACCATCACCCGGACCAGCGGCTCCGTGCCCGAGGGGCGGAGCAGCACCCGCCCGGTGGCGCCGAGCTCCCGCTCCGCGTCGGCCACGGCGGCGGCCAGCTCGGGGCTGGAGTCCACCCGGGACTTGTCGACGTCGGGGACGTTCACCAGCACCTGCGGCAGCCGCTCCATCACGGCGGCCAGCTCGCGCAGGCTCCGGCCGGTGGCGCTGAGCCGCGCGGCGAGCATGAGGCCGGTGAGCGTGCCGTCGCCGGTGGTGGCGTGGTCGAGGATGATGACGTGGCCGGACTGCTCGCCGCCCAGCGCGTAGCCCTCCTTCTTCATCTCCTCCAGCACGTACCGGTCACCGACCGCCGTCTGCACCAGGGAGATGCCCTCCCGCTCCATCGCCAGCTTGAAGCCCAGGTTGGACATGACGGTGGCGACGACGGTGTTCCGCCGCAGCGCGCCCCGCTCGCGCAGGCCGACCGCCAGGACGGCCATGATCTGGTCGCCGTCCACCTCGTTGCCCTCGGCGTCCACGGCCAGGCAGCGGTCGGCGTCCCCGTCGTGGGCGATGCCGAGGTCCGCGCCGTGCTCCAGGACGGCGTCCCGGACGTGCGCGAGGTGGGTGGAGCCGCAGCCGTCGTTGATGTTGAGCCCGTCGGGGTCGGCGCCGACCGTGATCACCTGGGCGCCGGCCCGCGCGAACGCCTCCGGGGAGACCCGGGACGCGGCGCCGTTGGCCTCGTCCAGCACCACCTTCAGGCCGTCGAGCCGGTTGGGCAGCACGCCGATCAGGTGGGCGACGTAGTTGTCGAACCCCTCGTCGTAGGCGCGGACCCGGCCGACCCCGGCGCCCGTCGGCCGGTCCCAGGGCTCCCCGGCCCCGTGCGAGCCGTGGAGCGCCTCGATGCGGTCCTCCAGCTCGTCGGGGAGTTTGTGGCCGCCGCGGGCGAAGAACTTGATGCCGTTGTCGGGCATCGGGTTGTGGCTGGCGGAGAGCATCACGCCGAGGTCGGCGCCGAGCGCGCCGGTGAGATACGCCACCGCGGGGGTGGGCAGCACCCCGACGCGGAGCACGTCCACGCCGGCGCTGGCGAGCCCGGCCACGACGGCGGCTTCCAGGAACTCCCCGGACGCGCGCGGATCACGCCCGACCACCGCCGTCGGCCGATGGCCCTCGAACGTCCCCGCCTCGGCGAGCACGTGCGCCGCCGCGACCGAGAGGCCGAGCGCGAGCTCCGCCGTCAGGTCCGCGTTGGCGACGCCGCGCACACCGTCCGTGCCGAAGAGTCGTCCCACTGGTGTCCTCCGTGATCGCTGAAGGTGAAGCCGGGCCGCGGGCACCGTGGGGCCGCGGGCCGGAGGATGCCGGTCCTGGGGTGCCGTGTCCTCTCTTGTCCTCCCTCGACGGCAAGAGACGACACCACACCCCTGTCAGACCATATGACGAACGCCCCGGCAGGCACGGATCGTGCCGCCGGGGCGAGTCGTACCGCGGGTGAGCGGTCAGCGCTTGCTGTACTGCGGAGCCTTGCGGGCCTTCTTCAGACCGGCCTTCTTCCGCTCCACGGCCCGGTCGTCCCGGCTCAGGAAGCCGGCCTTCTTGAGGGGGCCGCGGTTGTTGTCGACGTCCGCCTCGTTCAGCGCACGGGCGACGCCCAGCCGCAGGGCACCGGCCTGGCCGGAGGTGCCGCCGCCGCGGATGCGGGCGATGACGTCATAGCGGTCGTCGAGCTCCAGCACCTTGAAGGGCTCGTTGACCTCCTGCTGGTGCACCTTGTTGGGGAAGTACTCCTCCAGGGCGCGACCGTTGATCTTCCACTGGCCGCTGCCCGGCACGATGCGCACGCGGGCGATGGCGTTCTTCCGGCGGCCCAGGCCGGAGGCCGGCTGGGGGTCGCCGAAGCGGGACGCGAGCGACTCGGTGGTGTACTCCTCAGCGCCGTGGGTCTCCTCGGCGCCGTGGGTCTCCTCGGCGGACGTCTCCTCGACGGCGGAGGTCTCCTCCACGTCGGCGACGGGGGTCTCTGCGGTGGTCTCGGCCACGATTCTCCTCGGTTCTCTCTTGTCTCGGGGGTGGCCGGTACTACTGCGCGACCTGGGTGATCTCGAACGGGACGGGCTGCTGGGCCCCGTGGGGGTGCTCGGAGCCCGCGTAGACCTTGAGCTTCGAGAGGACCTGACGGCCCAGCGTGTTCTTGGGGATCATGCCCTTGATGGCCTTCTCGACGGCCTTCTCCGGGTTCTTCGCCAGCAGGTCGTCGTAGCGGACGGACCGCAGACCACCGGGGTAGCCCGAGTGGCGGTAGGCCAGCTTCTGGGTCCGCTTGTTGCCGGAGAGGTGCACCTTGTCGGCGTTGATGATGATGACGAAGTCACCAGCGTCAACGTGCGGCGCGTACACCGGCTTGTGCTTGCCGCGCAGCAGGGTGGCGGCCTGGGAGGCCAGGCGGCCGAGAACCACGTCGGTGGCGTCGATGACGTACCACTGGCGCTGGACGTCGCCGGGCTTGGGGCTGTACGTACGCACGGTCGTTAGCCTTCGCTTCTGCAGTGATGGGGCTCCCCGGGCCCGGAAGGGCCGGTGGGGAAGGTCCTGACAAGGTCACCTGGACGACCACGACAGCCCTGCGGGAACGGGTGACGCGGCCCGTGCGCCCGCTGCTGGTGTCGGCCCGGTGGACCGGCGTAAGGGCCCCTCACGTGAGATGGAGCAAGCCAATACGCATAACGAACCAGCAGGATACCGGGGAGGCGCCACGCCGGTCAAAACGCCTCCGAGGCGTGCCCCGGGCAGGACCCCGGACCGGCCCCGGGCCGCCACCGGGCCGCTCCGGACCCCCGCGGGACGGCGGGGCGGACCGGACCGGGGCGGACCGGGGCGGGCGACGGCCACATGACGGCGCCGGAGCGATCCGGCCGGCGCGGGCGCCCGCCCGGCAGCCCTCCGCCCGGCCGCCCGCGCCGTCCGGGCCGGAGGAGCGGAAGGCCGGAGGACAGGCGGTCCCGCGAGAGGGTGACACCCGCCACGTTCCGTCACCGGACGATCCGCCACAAAGGTAATGCTAAAGGAATTCGACCCCAAATGTTCGATAGACGTCCATAGTTGGCCCAACCGAGCCTAGGGGGATGAGGGAGTCGACCGCCCCTGCCCTGGTGCTCGGCAGCATGCTCAGCGTGCACTTCGGACTCGCCGTGGGTAAACAGCTGTTCGATGTGGTGGGGCCGCTGGGGGTGATGGCCCTGCGGCTGGGCCTGGCCGCCGTGGTCCTCCTGCTCGTCCACCGCCCGGCGCTGCCGCGCACCCGGGCGGACCTGCTGCTCGTCCTCGGCTTCGGCACGGCGATCGCCGGGATGAACCTCGTCTATCCCGCCCTGTGGTACCTGCCGCTGGGCACCGTGTCGGCGCTTCAGCTGCTCGGGCCGGTGACGCTGGCCCTGCTGGCGTCCCGGCGGACGGGCGACCTCCTGCTCGCCTCCCTCGCCGGGCTCGGCGTCTGGCTCTTCCACGCACCCGGCGGGGTACGGGCCCCGCTGCCCGGGGTGGTGCTGGCCCTGGCCTCCGGGGTCTCCATGGCCTGCTACCTGCTGCTCAGCCGGCGGGCCGGGACCCGGGGCGGCGGGGCCCCGCTGGCGCTCGCCGTCACCTGGGCGGCCGTGCTGACGGTGCCCTTCGGCGTGGCGGAGAGCGGGAGCGCGCTGCTGGACACCCGGGTGCTGCTGACCGGGGCCCTGGTGGCCGTCCTCGCCACCGCGCTGCCGTACTCGCTGGAGCTGGCCGCGCTGCGGCGGCTGCCACCGCGCACGGTCGGGGTGCTGCAGAGCCTGGAGCCCGTGTGCGCGGGGATCGCGGGCACCACCGTGCTCGCCGAGCACCTGGCGCCCGCGCAGTGGCTGGCGCTCGGGTGCGTCGGCACGGCCTGCGCCGGGACGGTGCTGCGCGGGCGCCGGGCGGGGCCGGGGACTGCCCCCGGGCCGGCCGTCGCGATCCCCGGCCCGGCCCGCCCGGCGGCCACCCCGGACCCCATACCCGGGCCACCGTCCGCTCCCCCGCCCGGTCCGGCGGTCACCCCGCAGCCCACCCCCCAGCCGGAGCCGGGACCGGGCGGCGGCTGACGGACGGCGGCTGACGGACGGCGGCTGGCGGACGGCGGCTGACGGACGGCGGCTGACGGACGGCGGCTGACGGACGGCGGCTGACGGACGGCGGCTGACGGACGGCGGCTGACGGACGGCGGACGGGCCGGCAGGGCCGGCCGCCGCCCCGATCCGCGGCGGCGCCACGGGGACCAGGAGTTCCCAGGAGTTCCCGCACCGTCCGGCCACCCCACCGGGAGCGGGCGTCCCGCCCCGTCCCCACGGGCCGTCACCGAGCGTCCGCGCGCGGCGAGTCCGCCGTGATCTGGGCGACGAGACCGTCCCTGCCCGATCCCCCACCGCCCACGAACGCCACCACGGGCACCGCGCCGGCCCGGATCCGGCGCCCCGGATCGACGCCCCGGCCGGCGACGTCCCGCCGTCCGGCAGGCGGTACTCGGCCCGCGCCACTTCCCCGTGCCCAGAAAGGGAGGTTGTCGGCGGTCGGTTCCTCATGCACCAAGCGGTTTAAGATGCGTCCTATGAGCTTTGGGCATCAGGGCTTTCCAGGGCCCGGAGGTTCTTTCGATTCATCGTCGCCCGACTGGGGCGCCATGGCGGACCGGACGGCCGCCCGCAACCGCCGTCGGCGCCTGCTGATGATCGGCGGCGGGGTGGCGGCCACCGCGATCGTGGCCTCGGTCGTCACCTTCGGGCTCGTCAACGGCGGTAACGCCGAAGGCGGGGAGCGGGCCCTGCCCTCGCCGGACGCGCTCCCGAGCGAACCACAGCAGCCCGAACCGTCGTTCTCCGAGGTGAAGCCGCCGCCACCGCCGGACCCGCGGGAGTTCATCGCGAACGCCGAGAAGGACACCGCCCCGCTGAGCGCCACCACGCTCTTCCCGGACGAGCGGATGACCATGAGCAGCCGCTCCTACGCCAAGGGCGCCACCGACAGCGTGACCAACTGCGCCACCGTGGCCTCCGCCCGGCTCGCCCCCGCCCTCACGGAGAACGGCTGCGACCAGGTGATCCGCGCCACCTACGCGCGGGACGGCGTCGCCGTCACCGTGGGCATCGCGATCTTCGGCACGGAGGCGCAGGCGGCCAAGGCCAAGGAGGACGCCGCCGGCAACATCCAGTCCCTCGCGGGCGAGGGCGTGCCGGTCTTCTGCCGCGCCACCGCGTGCCGGCTGACGGCCAACTCCGTGGGCCGCTACGCCTACTTCACGGTGTCCGGTTACACCTCGGGCGAGGCCGTCACCACCGCGGACACCCAGGCGCGCCAGGCGGGCAAGGACGTCGCCGACTACACGTTCAACTCCATCGTCAACCGCGGCGAGGCCCAGGCCTCCCAGGCCGCCACGGCCCAGGCGGGCTGAGCCCGGCCCCGGCGCGGCCCGGGGAACCCCCGCCCGGGCCGGACCGGGCCTCCACGGCGATCGAGGCGCGTGGGGACGGGCGCCTCGCGGCGCCGGCGCCGTTCGCGCGCCGGCCGGCCCCCCGGCCCCGGCGCCCACGGCCCGGCCGGCACCGGGAAGGGCGACGGCGCCATTGCCGGTGCCCACCGGGCTGGCTTATGGTCGGCGCGTTATCCGTGCCGTCCCGCTCCCAGCCGGGAGGACACCATCGCGGGCATCCCAGCCGTGCCGGCCGCGGCCGCCTACCGCCCCGTGCCCACTCTGGTCGGGCGGGCGCCGCTGCTCGCCGCCGTGGAGGCCCGGGTCGCCGCCGGCGGCAGCGCCGTCCTGACCGGGCCGAGCGGCATCGGCAAGTCCTCCCTGCTGGAGGCGGTGGGCAGCGCGGCGGCCGGCCGCGGCGAGCTGGTGCTGCGCGCCGCCGGTACCGCCACGGAGCGGTGGATCCCCTACGCGGTACTGGCCGAGCTGCTGAGCCAGGTGCCCCCCGACTGGCTGGACGCGCTGCCCGGACCGCAGCGCGCCGCCATGGACGGCGTCCTCCTCCGCGACCGTCCCGCCGTCAGCGGTGGCCGCGCCCAGTTCGCCTGCCGCCTCGCCTGGCAGACGCTGCTGGCGCGCTGCGCGCAGGCCGGTCCGGTGCTGCTGCTCCTGGACGACGCGCAGTGGCTCGACACCGCCTCCGCCGACACCCTCGCCTACGGCGCGCGCCGGCTGGCCGGCGGCGCGGTGCGCACGGTGCTGGCCGGGCAGCGGCCCGAGGAGGGCGCGGGCCTCGCCGCGCCGGGTGCGGGCCCCGGTGCGGGGCCGGCCGCCCCGCCCCGGGGGCGGCCGGCCCCGTGGCCCGTACCGCCCGGCTCCGTCGAGATCGCCGTACCGCCGCTCGCGCCCGACGAACTCGCCGACCTGCTCGACCAGTACGGCCTGCCCGCCCGGGTGGCGAACACGCTGCACGCCGAGTCGGGCGGCAACCCGTATCTCGCGCTGGCGCTGGGCGGGGCGTTCACCGGGCGGCTGCCCCGGCACGGCCGCCCCGTGCCGCTGCCCCGTCACGTGCACGCGCTGATCGGCGATCGCGTCGCCGCCCTCCCCACCCGGACCCGGGAGACCCTGCTGGTCGCGGCGCTCGCCACCCGGCCCACCGCCGACCTGCTGCTGCGCGCCGGGCGCGCCGACGCCGACCAGGACATCCGCCGCGCCGAGGAGGCCGGGCTGCTGGTCACCGAGGGGGGCGCGCTGCGGTTCACCCCGCCCGCCGTCGGCACCGTGCTCGCGGAGTCCGCGTCCGCCGCGCACCGCGCCGCCACCCACACCGTGCTGGCCGGCGCGGTGACCGACACCGCGGGACGGGTCCGGCACCGGGCGCTCGCCTCCGCCGACCCGGACGCCGAGGTGGCCCGCTCCCTGGTGACCGCCGCCGAGGCCGCCCGCCGCCAGGGCTCCCACCGGCTCGCCGCCGAGCTGTATCTGCTCGCCGCCGACCGCACCCCCTGCGAGTTCGAGGCGGAACGGCTGGAGTGGCTGGTCGTCGCGGCCGAGGTGGGCGCGGCGGCCGGGCTGCCGGGCGTCGTGCACCGCGCGGCCGACGCCGTCCTGGCGGCGGACACCCACCGCGGCCGGCGGGTCCGCGTCCGGGTGGCGCTCATCGACCTCTCGGGCCAGGCGCTCGCCGAGCGGGACGAGGTGTTCGCCGCGGCCCTGGTCGACGCCGGGGACGACCCCCTGCTGCTGGCCCCGCTGCGGCTGCGGCTCTCCTGGGCGGCCATGGTCGACGGCCGGCCCGGTCCCGGCGGCGCCGAGGCCGCGCGGGCCGCCGCGCTCGCCCGCGCCGCCGGGGACACCGACACCGAGGCCATGGCCCTGTGCATCCAGGCCATCGCCGCCCGGGTGCGGGGCCGCGCCGACCACCGCGCCCTGATGGCCGCCGCCCTGGCGCTGCCCCAGCCGGCCGTCGACGGCCGGTTGCACATGGCGCCGCGCTTCCACGCGGCCCGCTTCGCCGTCTTCGACGACCGCCTGGCGGAGGCCCGGCAGGATCTGCTGCGGATGCTCGCCCTGACCGAACGCGGCCAGGGCGAGGAGGTCATGGAGGTGCTGCGCAGCCTCTCCGAGGTCTCCGCGCGGCTCGGCCGGTGCGCGGACGCCCTGGACTTCGCCGACCGCGCCATCCGCATCGCCGAGGACGCCGCCCTCAGCCCCGGCCCCGTCTGGTACAGCGCCGCCGTCGCCGAACTGGCGGGCGGCGCCGTCCAGCGGGCCGTGGCCTACGCGGAACGGGGGGTACGCGCCTCCGAACAGGAGCGCGACTCGATCTATCTGGGCCGCCATCTGCACGTCCTGGGACAGGCACGGCTGCGCACCGGGGACGTCCGGCGGGCCGTGGAGGCCCTGCTCCGCATCCGGGAACTGGAGCGCGAGCAGGGCGTCTCGGCGCCCCTGGTGCTCCGCTGGCACGGCGACCTGGCGGCCGGGCTGACGTCCCTGGGCCGTCACGACGAGGCGGCGGGGATCCTCGCCGCCGCGCGTGAGGCCATCGCCCGCGAACTCGGCGGCGCCCCGGACGGCACCGGATCCCCGGGTCCCTCCCCGGCCGGTGTCCCGGCACCCGGTTCTCCGGCGCCTGGTGCTCCGGCGGCCGGTGTCCCGACGCCTGAGGCCTCGTTGCCCGGGGCCTCGTTGCCCGGAACCTCGTTGCCCGGCGTCCCGTCACCGGGCGCCCTCCACCCCGGCCCCTCCCCGTCCGGAGCCGCCCCCGCCGGGGCCCCTCCGGAATCCCTCCCGCCGGGGGACGCCTGGCCGGTGGTGCCCGGCGCCGCTCCCCCCGGTACCGCTCCTCCCGGTACCGCCTCGCGAGGCGGCCTTCCGCCCGGCGCGGGCGCCCTCGCCGGGCTCGACCGCGCCGAGGCCGCGCTGCTCGCCGCCCGCGGGGACCCGGACGCGGCCGCCGCCCTGCTCGACAGCGCCGCGCGCCGCTTCGCCGCCCTCGGCCAGCCCCTGGAACACGGGCACTGCCTGCTGGTCCGCGCCGGGCTGGAGCGCAGGCGCCGCCGCACGGCCGCGGCCCGCACCGCGGCCGGTGAGGCGCTGGCCCTCTTCGGCCGGCACGGCGCCAAGCCCTGGGCGGAACAGGCGGCCCGGCTGCTGGCACGGATCGACGGCACGTCCGCGGCCCCCTCCCGGACCGGCGCGGCGGCCCCCGCCACCACCGGCCAGACGTCCCCCGGCGCCCCGGCCGGACCCACCCGCCCGGCCGCCCCGCCCGGCGCGGCCGCCGCCGTCCCCGGCCACGCCGGAGCCGGGACCACCGCCCGCGAGCCGTCCCCCGGCCCGGGCGGGGCGGCGCCCGGCGGCCTCGCGGGGGTGCTGACGGACGCGGAGGAGCGGATCGCCGTGCTCGTCGGGGAGGGCGCCACCAACCAGGAGGTCGCCGCCCGGATGTTCCTCAGCGTCAAGACCATCGAGGCGTCGCTGACCCGCATCTACCGCAAACTGGGCCTCCGCTCCCGCACCCAGCTCAGCTCCTGGCTGAGTTCCGCCTACGGCCTCTCCGACGGCCCCTGACGGCGCCGCCGGCGCAGTCCTGCGTCCACCACTGCGGGCGGCGTCCGTGGGGCTCCCCCGACCTCGGCCACGGCCGGCGTGCGGGAAACGCTGAGCACCTGCGGCCCAGCTCAGAGGGGGACAGGAACGGCCGCAGCGGGTGCGGGGCCGGGCGAAGGGCCCGGGGCGCGGGCCTGGTCACCGCCGGCCGCGGTGTCCGCGCGGTGAGGCTCGCTGCTGACGGAGATACGGAATCCTTCGCCGATTTCACCGTCGGCTCCCGGCCTGGGACGACCGATGAGGGTCGGTGCGTACATGCGCGCGCACTCCCTGCAAGCCGAACAGGATGAGAAGCTCGACCACGCCGCCGTCGGCGCTGCCCAGCCAGTGGGGCAGGGACGTGTCGAACTCGGCCGCCTCACCGGGCGGCAGGGTCAGGTCACGCTCGCCGGTCACGAGCCGCAGGCGTCCGCTGAGCACGTAGAGCCATTCGAAGCCTTCGTGGGTCTGCGGGGCCGGTTCGAGTGGTTCCGGCCGGGCGGGGATGATCATCTTGAACGCGTGCACACCGCCCGGTCGCCGGGACAGGGGCACGAACGTCATCCCGAACCGCCTGATCGGCTTGAGGTGGATCCGGGGGTCGCCGGTGCGCGGGGCACCGACGAGATCGTCCAACGGGACGTCATAGGTACGGGCCAGCGGCAGCAGCAGTTCCAGGCTCGCCCGGCGCTGCCCGCTCTCCAGCCGGGACAGGGTGCTCTCCGACACGCCGGTCGCCGCCGCGAGGTCGGCGAGGGTGATGCCGCGGTCACGACGCAACGCGCGCAGCCGCGGCCCCACCGCGTCGAGCACGTCTTCATCCGTCGCGGGATCCATGGGGCCATCTTGCCATTACCGCAAGATTGCGTGCCATTTCGTGGTGCGCCCGGCGAGACTGAGCGCCTTCCGGCACAAGGAGTCCTGATGAGCACCTCCGACATGAGCACCACCGATGCGGTCGCCTTCTGGGACGGCGTCTACGCGGCCCGGCCGGCAGCCGGCGACCCGCGGCCCAACGCTCGCCTCACCGAGACGGTGACGGGCCTGCCGCCCGGTGACGCGCTGGACCTCGGATGCGGCGACGGCGGCGACGCGCTGTGGCTCGCCGGCCAGGGGTGGCACGTCACCGCCGCCGACATCTCGGCCGTGGCGGTCGAGCGGCTCGCCGCCCTCGCCCGCTCACACGGCCTGGGCGACCGCGTCACCACCGTGCGACACGACCTGCACAGGTCCTTCCCGCCCGGCGGGTTCGACCTGATCTCCGCCCACTACCTGCACACCCCCTGCGACCTGGACCGGGTGACCGTCCTGCGCTCGGCCGCGCACGCACTGCGCCCGGGCGGGCGGCTGCTGGTGGTCGACCACGGCTCGGCCGCGCCCTGGTCGTGGAATCAGGACGCCGACACCCGGTACCCGAGCCCACGGGAGGTCGCCGCCGGTATCGATCCGGCCCCGGAGACATGGACGGTCGAGCGGGCCGACGCCCCCCGCCGGATCGCGACCGGACCAGGCGGGCACACCGCCGAGGTCACCGACCACGTCCTCCTCATCCGCCGCACCGCCTGACCCGGCGGCAGGCCCCCGACGAAGGAAGGCGAGGCGACCACTGTTGCCCAGCACCACACCCCGCACCACACACCACAAGGGCCGTGGCGACACCCCGCCGCCCCGGACCGGAAGCAGTGAGATCGAGGTCTTGCGCGGCTTTCTCGACTACCTCCGGACCTCGATCGCCACGAAGGTCGACGGCGCACCCGAGCCGCAGGCGCGAACAGCCGCGGTGCCGTCGGGCACGAACCTGCTCGGCCTGCTCAACCACCTGACGTACGTCGAGCGGTCGATGTTCCTCGGGGACCACGTCCACGACTGGCAGGCGACGTTCCACGCCGCGCCGGCGGACAGCGTGGCCGATGTCGTCGCCCGCTACCGCGACGCGGTCAAGCGCGCGAACGACGTTCTCGACGGGTGCGCCGATCCCGGCGCACCGGTCCCCCGGCCCCGGCCGGACCGCCCCGCTCCCAGCATCCGCTGGGCACTCACCCACCTGATCGAGGAGACCGGCCGGCACGCGGGCCACGCCGACATCCTCCGCGAGCTCATCGACGGCACGACCGGCCGCTGACCCACCCTCGCGGGGAGAGAAACACGTGATCAGAGAACCACGGCCAGTGCCACGCCGCTCCCGCCGGACCGCGAGGCCCTCACGGAGAACCAGACCGCCGCCACCGACCCCTGCCGGGACCGACGCCGAACGTGTGCCCGGAGACCGGGCGGGCGAGGCTGTCGTACCGCCGGGCTGAGGAGATCCTCGCCCGCCACCAAGGGCGGGCCGGAACCTACCGGTGGGTTACTCGCTCCCTGCTGTCCGAGCCAGGACCAACGGGCCCCGCCGACGCGGGAGCACTCCACCCGGCACACCACCTCTTCCCCGGCCCTCCCCCGGGCCCTGACCACAGTGGCGGTCACTCCGCGTACGGGTTGGTGAGCCGCACGGTTCGCCGGGCGTGCTCCAGTACCCCGGCCGGGAAGGCCGGCCCCGGCACGTAGTAGCGAGCCTTCGTGTTGCCCACCGGTTCCAGCAGCCCGGCACCGACCAGGAACCGGATGTCCCGTACCGCCTGCTGTCCGCTCAGGGATTCCGCCCGCTGGTAACGCGCACGGCGGACACGCCCCGCGAGGGCGGCGTCGTGCAAGGCGGTGACCTGACGCTCCTCCACACCGTGACGCTCGGCGAACGCGGCGAGCTCGAGCCAGCACCGGTTCGAGCGCTCGATGCGGTGTATCACCGACTGCGCCTGCTGGTGATAGGCCAGCAGGTTGAAGGAGATCCAGGCCGAGGTGGAGCGCTCCGGCTCCCACTCCGGGCCTCCCACCGCCCTCAGGACTTTGTAGTACTCCCACGTATTGCCGGGCTTGCCCAGCCACGCCTCGACGGACGAGAACTCCGGCGCGAGCACCCCGTCCCGCGCAATCACCAGCGTCTGCAGTGAGCGGGACATACGGCCGTTGCCATCGGCCCAGGGATGGATGTTGACGAGGTTCAGATGGGCCATGGCCGCCCGGACCAGCACGTGGGAGTCGAGATCCCCTTCGTTGAGCCAGGCGACCAGCTCCTCCGTCAGGGCCGGCAACCGGTCGGCGTCAGGGGCGACGTAGGCCGCGGACGAGGGGTCACCCGGCTCGTTGATCCACACGCCCCGCCGACGCCACTGCCCGGCCAGTCGCTGCGGATGGTGGTGCCCCTGCAACATCCAGTGCAGGCCGTTGAGCAGTGCCTTCTCGTAGCGGAAATCCGGGGCGTCGTGCAACGACTGGATGTAGGTCATCGCGTGCCGGTAGGCGATGGTCTCCGCCTTGTTCTCCTCCGAGGTGGCGACCTCCCGCTCCCCGTCGATCAGATCCTCGACATCCAGCGCGTCGACGCGGTAGCCCTCAATGGTGTTCGACCCGGCGATCGCCTGTGCCGTCAGCGTTCGCCGCAGGTCCGCCGTCCACTTGGCGGGGGTCTGCCGCACCTGGTACCGCAGTTCTTCCCGCATACGGTCCACTGCGGCAAGGACCGAGTGATCCGCGGCGGCGAGAACGGGCGTCTGATAGAGCATGCAGCAATGATACCCAGTGGGTGTCATTCACTCTCTCCGCCGACGGCCCGCCGGTGCCCCGGCCCCCGGGGCCCGTGTGTCAGTGGCCCTCGTAGGCCGCGCGCAGGGCCGCGACGTCCAGCTTCCGCATGGAGAGCATCGCCTCCGTGGCGCGCTTGGCCTTCTCCGGGTCGGGGCCGCCGACCAGACCGAACAGCTCGACCGGGATGACCTGCCAGGACACCCCGAACCGGTCCTTGAGCCAGCCGCACTCACTCTCCTGGCCGCCGCCCTCGATGAGCCGGGACCAGTAGTGGTCCACGTCCTCCTGGGTGTCGCAGTGGATCTCGAACGAGATCGACTCGTCGAAGGTGAAGTGCGGTCCGCCGTTGAGTGCGGTGAACTTCTGGCCGTTGGCCTCGAAGGAGATGGTCACCACGGAGCCGGGCTCCCCCGGGCCCGCCTCGGTGTACCGCATGACGTCGCCGATCCGGCCGTCCGGGAAGACCGAGGTGTAGAACGCGGCGGCCTCCTCGGCCCGGCCGTCGAACCAGAGACAGGTGGTGAAGCCCTTGGCGATCATGGGTGCCCTCCTGGGGTGGTATGGGATCGAGGTGTTCACCCGTACCGACCGCCCGGCCGCCGCAAACTCATCGGCCGTCCGGAAGAAAGCCGGGGCCGGGCCCGGGCCCGGCGGGCGGCACCGCGCCGGGCGGACGGCCCTACACCGGACCGGGACGCGACGGACGCCGGCCACCGTGCCGCCGGTCAGGACTCCGGCGCCGGTTCCGCCACGGTCGCGGTCCCCGTCCCCGTCGGCGCCGGCGTCGGCGTCGGCAGCGTTCGCCGGTTCCGGGCCGCCAGGTTCCGGGCCGCGAGGCGGTCGTCCGCCGGATAGCCGACCTCCTCCAGCGTCAGCCCGTACGGCCGTACGACGTTGACGGCCGAGTTGCGCACCCGCCCCGCCAGCACCTCCGCCGGGAAGCCCACCGGCCGGTGCCCGTCGCCGACCAGCAGCATCGCGCCGACCAGCGCCCGCACCATGTTGTGGCAGAAGGCGTCGGCGCGCACCGTCGCCACCGCCAGCCCGGCGTCCTCCCGCCCCGGCTCCGGCCGCTCCCAGTGCAGGTCGAGCAGGGTACGGATGGTGGTGGCGCCCTCCCGCTTCTTGCAGTAGGCGGCGAAGTCGTGCTCGCCGAGGAGCCTGGCCGCGGCCTCGTTCATCAGTCCGACGTCCAGCGGCCGGTCGTGCCAGAGGACGTGGCCGCGCCGCAGCGGGTCCACCCCGCCGCGGTCGTCGCCGACGCGGTAGGCGTAGCGCCGCCAGATCGCCGAGAAGCGGGCGTCGAAGTGCGGCGGGGCCTCACGCACCGACCACACCCGCACATCGTGCGGCAGCCGCCCCGCGAGCCGCCGCAGCAGCTTCTCCCCGTGCTCGGCCCAGACCTCCTCGGCCAGATCCACATGCGCGACCTGGCCCCGCGCGTGCACCCCGGCGTCCGTGCGCCCGGCGACGGTCAGCTCCACCGGGTACGGCAGGCGCATCACGATCCGCAGGGCGTCCTCCAGCTCACCCTGCACGGTGCGCCTCTCGCGCTGCCGCGCCCAGCCGGAGAACTCCCGGCCGTCGTAGGCGAGGTCCAGCCGGACCCGCACGTGGCCGGGGCGCACCGCGCCGTTCGTCGCACGCTCGTCACTCACCCGGAAAATCCTCCCAGAGACCCGTCAGGGAAACGGGACGGGCCCGCCCCAGCGAACTGGAGCGGGCCCGTCCGTACAGCTGCCGCCCGTGCGGCCACCGGCCGCTCGCACGGCCGGAGGCGCCCGGTCAGGCGTCCTTCTTCTCCTCGCCGGCCCCGGCCGTCTCGGCGGACTCGGCGGACTCGCCGGCCTCCGCGGACGCGGCCTCGGACTCGGCGGCCTTCTCGCCCTGGTCCTTCTTGAGGTCCGCGACGGCCTCGTCACCGGCGCGGTCCTTGGCGGAGCGCTGGGTGGCGGCCTCGGCCTCGCCGACCGCGGCCTGCTGCACGGTCAGCGCCTCGACCAGCTCGATGACGGCCATCGGCGCGTTGTCACCGCGGCGCGAGCCGATCTTGGTGATCCGGGTGTACCCACCCGGGCGGTTCTCGTACCGGGGGCCGATCTCCGTGAACAGGGTGTGGACGACACCCTTGTCGCGGATGGTCTGGAGCACCTGGCGGCGGTTGTGAAGGTCGCCCTTCTTCGCCTTGGTGATCAGGCGCTCGGCCACCGGGCGCAGCCGGCGGGCCTTGGCCTCGGTGGTGGTGATGCGGCCGTGCTCGAAGAGCGCGGTGGCGAGGTTCGCCAGCATCAGCCGCTGGTGCGCGGCGCTGCCGCCCAGACGGGGACCCTTGGTGGGCTTCGGCATGGTGTTTCTCCTCGTGTGTCTGCACCGGCCGTATCAGGTACCGGTGTCAGCGTCCGCGCGGGCTCCTGCCCGTACGGAACCCGGGGGCTCACGCCCCCGGAGGTGTGCGGCCGCCGATCGCGGCGCCGGGGACGGGCCCCCGGCGCCGCGATACGGGCCGGCTCAGTACTGCTCGGTCTCCACGAAGCCGGAGTCCGAGTCGTCCTCGGCGCCGAAGGCGTCCGCGGCGGCGGTCGGGTCGAATCCGGGCGGGCTGTCCTTGAGCGCGAGGCCCATGCCGGCCAGCTTCGCCTTGACCTCGTCGATCGACTTGGCACCGAAGTTGCGGATGTCGAGCAGGTCCGCCTCGCTGCGGGCCACCAGCTCACCCACGGAGTGGATGCCCTCGCGCTTGAGGCAGTTGTAGGAGCGGACGGTGAGCTCCAGCTCCTCGATCGGCAGCGCGAGATCGGCGGCGAGGGCGGCGTCCGTCGGGGACGGGCCCATGTCGATGCCCTCGGCGTCGATGTTGAGCTCACGCGCCAGCCCGAACAGCTCGACCAGCGTCTTGCCGGCCGAGGCCATGGCGTCACGCGGCCGCATGGCCTGCTTGGTCTCGACGTCGACGATCAGCTTGTCGAAGTCGGTGCGCTGCTCGACACGGGTCGCCTCGACCTTGTACGTGACCTTGAGCACCGGGCTGTAGATGGAGTCGACCGGGATCCGGCCGATCTCCTGGCCGAGCTGCTTGTTCTGCACGGCGGAGACGTAACCGCGGCCGCGCTCGACCGTCAGCTCCAGCTCCAGCTTGCCCTTGCCGTTGAGCGTGGCGAGGACGAGGTCCGGGTTGTGCACCTCGACACCGGCCGGCGGGGCGATGTCCGCGGCGGTGACCACACCCGGGCCCTGCTTGCGCAGGTACATCACGACCGGCTCGTCGTGCTCCGAGGAGACGACCAGCTGCTTGATGTTGAGGATGAGGTCGGTCACGTCCTCCTTGACGCCCGGCACGGTGGTGAACTCGTGCAGGACCCCGTCGATCCGGATGCTGGTGACGGCGGCACCGGGGATCGAGGAGAGGAGCGTGCGGCGGAGGGAGTTGCCGAGGGTGTAGCCGAAACCGGGCTCCAGCGGCTCGATCACGAACCGGGAGCGGTATTCGTCGACGACCTCTTCGGTCAACGAGGGGCGCTGAGCGATCAGCATGGACGTACTCCTTCAGTCATGGCACCCGCTATTTGATGCCGGACAAGGACCAAGGATACGGGCGGCCGGAACGGGATTCCTCCCGTTCCGGCCGCCCGCCCCCGGCCGCTGTGAACTCTGGCTCCGGCCGTTCCGCGGAGGCGGACCGACCGGATCTCCGGATTACTTGGAGTAGAGCTCGACGATCAGCTGCTCCTGCACCTGGGTGTCGATCACCTGGCGCTCGGGCAGGCTGTGCACGAGGATCCGCAGCTTCGACGGGATGGACTCCAGCCAGGCCGGAACCGTCTTCTCGCCGGCCTCGGCACGGGCGACGACGAACGGCGTCATCTCGTGCGAGGCCTTGCGGACCTCGATGATGTCGTTCACGGACACGCGCGCCGACGGGATGTCGTTCTTGCGGCCGTTGATGGTGATGTGACCGTGCTTGACCAGCTGACGGGCGTGGTCGCGGGACTTGGCGAAGCCCGCGCGGTAGACCACGTTGTCCAGCCGGGTCTCGAGGATGCGCAGCAGGTTCTCGCCGGTCTTGCCCTGCTTGCGGTTCGCCTCCTCGTAGTAGCCACGGAACTGCTTCTCAAGGACACCGTAGATGCGGGCACACTTCTGCTTCTCACGCTTCTGCAGCAGGTACTCGCTGTCCTTGGTGCGCCCGCGACCGTGCTCACCCGGGGGGTAAGGACGGATCTCGATCGGGCACTTCGCGCTCTCGCACTTGCTCCCCTTGAGGAAGAGCTTCTGCTTCTCCCGACGGCAACGCTTGCAGTCGGCCCCGGTGTAACGCGCCATTGTGGTGTTGTCTCCTACTTCAGCCGGCTCAGACGCGACGGCGCTTGGGCGGCCGGCATCCGTTGTGCGGGGTGGGGGTCACGTCCTGGATCGAGCCGACCTCCAGGCCGGTGGCCTGGAGCGAGCGGATCGCGGTCTCACGGCCGGAGCCGGGGCCCTTCACGAAGACGTCGACCTTGCGCATGCCGTGCTCCTGCGCGCGACGGGCGGCCGACTCGGCGGCCATCTGCGCGGCGAAGGGGGTGGACTTGCGCGAGCCCTTGAAGCCGACATGGCCGGCCGAGGCCCAGGAGATCACGTTGCCCGTGGGGTCCGTGATCGAGACGATCGTGTTGTTGAACGTGCTCTTGATGTGAGCGTGCCCGTGGGCGACGTTCTTCTTCTCCTTGCGGCGCACCTTCTTGGCGCCGGCCGTACGGCTCTTCGGAGGCATTCTTGGAAACTCCCGTGGAGGTGGTCGGTCCTACCTGCCGGACCGCGAGGACATGCGGCGCCGGGTCGCCCCGGCGGGCCGCACTGGCGTCCGGTGAGGACTACTTCTTGCCCGGCTTCTTCTTACCGGCGATCGCGCGACGCGGGCCCTTGCGGGTGCGGGCGTTGGTGCTGGTGCGCTGACCACGGACGGGCAGGCCACGGCGGTGACGCAGACCCTGGTAGCTGCCGATCTCCACCTTGCGGCGGATGTCGGCCTGGATCTCACGGCGGAGGTCACCCTCGGTCCGGAGGTTGGCGTCCACGTACTCGCGGATCTTGACCAGGTCCTCTTCGGTGAGGTCCCGGACGCGGGTGTCCGGGTTCACGCCCGTGCTCGCCAGCGTCTGCTGGGCGAGGGAACGGCCGATGCCGAAAACGTAGGTGAGGGCGACCTCGACGCGCTTGTCGCGCGGGAGGTCAACGCCTTCGAGGCGTGCCATCTAGGGCTCCTGATTACATTCGGAGGTCTTCCGCAGCACCTCTCCCGGCCGCCTCGGCCGCCGGGTCCCCGGCCTCCGCCGGGGGTGTCGCCCCTCGCGCGGGGCGGATGTCTGCGTATCTGTTGTGTGGTGCGTCGCGCGAACTGCTTCGAGTGCGGTCGGTGTCAGCCCTGGCGCTGCTTGTGGCGCAGGTTGTCACAAATGACCATGACCCGCCCGTGACGGCGGATCACCTTGCACTTGTCGCAGATCTTCTTGACGCTCGGCTTGACCTTCATGGGTGTGAGGTTCTCCGGGTCGTGTGACCGCTCCGCCCGCGGGCGGCACGGTCACGAGATCTACTTGTAGCGGTAGACGATCCGGCCGCGCGTCAGGTCGTACGGGGAGAGCTCCACCACGACCCGGTCGTCGGGAAGAATACGGATGTAGTGCATCCGCATCTTGCCGCTGATGTGCGCGAGGACCTTGTGACCGTTCTGGAGCTCCACCTTGAACATGGCGTTCGGCAGAGACTCGATCACGGTGCCCTCGATCTCGATGGCACCTTGCTTCTTGGCCACGCTTCGCCTTTCGAATCGGCTACCTTGATCGGTTCACGGCGTGCTCAAGGCAGGCGTGATCCGACGGGTCAGTCTACGCCACGGCAACCGGAAAGACTAATCAGGAAGGATGCCCCGCGGGAGTGATCGGTAACCATCCGGTCTCGGCTCGCGCCTCCACCCGCCCCCCGGGGCCTCTCCACGCCCCTCGGGCACCCTTGCCGGCCGCCACCGGGGGCGGGCCGAGCCTGGGCGGACCGGGCAGCCGGACCGGGGACAGCCCCGGGAGCGGGCCGGCGCGGCCGCTGCTCCGGGGGCCCGTCCCTCGTTCAGCCGTTCGCGCAGGGGTCGGGCGCGGTGGTGACCCCGAGCTCCGCCAGCTTCGCCCGGCCGCCGTCGAAGGCGGTGAGCACCAGCGGGCCCTCCTCGGTGAGCGCCACCGAGTGCTCCCAGTGGCTGCTCCAGCTGCCGTCGTCGGTCTTGACCGTCCAGTCGTCCGGCAGGACGTGCGTCTTCGGGGTGCCGAGGCTCACCATCGGCTCGATCGCGATGCAGAACCCCGGGACCAGCCGGGGACCCCGGCCCCGCCGCCGCTCGACGTAGTTCAGCAGGTGGGGGTCCATGTGCATCTGCGAGCCGATGCCGTGGCCCCCGTAGTCCTCGATGATCCCGTACCGGCCGCCGGCGGGGCGCGGCTGGCGGCGGATGTAGCCCTCGATCGCCCGGGAGATGTCCACCAGGCGGTTGCCCTGCCGCACCGCGGCGATCCCGGCCCACATGGACTCCTCGGTGACCCGGCTCAGCTCCAGCAGCTCCGGGGCGTGGCCCTCGCCCACGAAGACGGTGAGCGCCGCGTCGCCGTGCCAGCCGTCGATCACCGCGCCGGCGTCCACGGAGATGATGTCACCGTCCCGCAGCACCGTGACGGCGTCCGGGATGCCGTGCACCACGACATCGTTGACCGAGGTGCAGATGGTCGCGGGGAAACCGCCGTAGCCCAGGAAGTTGGACGTGGCGCCGTGCTCCGCCAGCACCTTCCGGGCGACGTCGTCCAGGTCCTTGGTCGTCGCGCCCGGGACCGCGGCGGCCCGGCACGCCTCGTGGACGCGCGCGACCACCATCCCGGCCTGGCGCATCTTGGCGATCTGCTCCGGGGTCTTGATCTCCACCATCGGGTGCCTTCAGCCTTCTCGGTCGTGTGCGCACCTGCCCGGTGCTCCCATCACAACGGTACGGCCGCGATGCCCTCGGGGCGCCGCGGCCGTACCGTAACCGCTCGTACTCGCCCGGCCGCTCAGGCCGCTTCCCGCCGCAGGGCGGCCATCGCCCGCTCGGTGACCTCGGCCACGGGGCCGAGCGCCGAGATCGTCACCACCAGACCCTGGGTCTTGTAGTAGTCGATGATCGGCTCGGTCTCCCGGTGGTAGACCTCCAGCCGCCGGCGGACGGTCTCCTCGCGGTCGTCGTCACGCTGGTACAGCTCACCGCCGCACACGTCGCAGACGCCCTCGGCCTGGGGCTTCTTGTACTCGACGTGGTAGGTGTGCGCGCTGTCGCTGCGGCAGGTGCGCCGGCCGGCGATCCGCTTCACGACCTCTTCCTCGGGGACCTCCAGGTCCAGCACCGCGTCGAGCGAGACGCTCTCCTCGGCGAGGATGGCGTCCAGCGCCTCCGCCTGATGGAGGTTCCGGGGGAACCCGTCCAGCAGCCAGCCCTCCGCCGCGTCCCCCTGGCTCATCCGGTCCCGGGCCATCTCCACGGTGATCTCGTCGGGGACGAGGTCACCCGCCTTCATGTACTCCTGCGCGCGGCGGCCGAGCGCGGTGCCCTGGCTGATGTTCGCGCGGAAGAGATCTCCGGTGGAGATGTGCGGAATGGAGAGATTCTGGGCGAGGTACGCGGCCTGCGTACCCTTCCCGGCACCAGGCGGCCCGACGAGGACGATTCGCATCAGCGGAGGAACCCTTCGTAGTTGCGCTGCTGCAGCTGGCTCTCGATCTGCTTCACCGTCTCCAGACCCACACCCACGATGATGAGGATGCTGGTGCCGCCGAAGGGGAAGTTCTGATCGGCGCTGAACAGAACCAGTGCCACCGTGGGCACCAATGCGATCAAGCCCAGGTACAGCGAGCCCGGCCACGTGATGCGATTGAGCACGTAGCTCAGGTACTCAGCGGTCGGGCGCCCGGCCCGGATGCCCGGGATGAAGCCACCATACTTCTTCATGTTGTCGGCGACTTCTTCGGGGTTGAACGTGATCGCCACATAGAAGAACGCGAAGAAGATGATCATCGCGAAGTAGATGGCGATGTACATCGCGCTGTCCGGCGAGACGAGATTCGCCTGGATCCAGGTGGCCCACCCGGCGGTGGAGTTCGAGAACTGCACCAGCAGGGCCGGGATGTAGAGCAGCGAGGCCGCGAAGATGACCGGGATCACACCGGCCTGGTTCACCTTGAGCGGGATGTAGGTGGACGTCCCGCCGTAGGACCGGCGGCCGATCATGCGCTTGGCGTACTGCACCGGGATCCGGCGCTGCGCCTGCTCCACGAAGACCACCAGCGCGACCATCGCGAGGCCGACGGCGATGACGGAGCCGAACTCCACCCAACCGTCCATGATCTTCCCGGACAGCTTGATCTGCCACAGCGAACCCGTGAAGCCGGCCGCGATCGCGATGAACATGAGCAGCGACATGCCGTTGCCGATGCCGCGGTCCGTGATGAGCTCGCCCAGCCACATGACCAGCGCGGTACCGGCGGTCATGGTGATGACCATGACGGCGGTGGTGAAGATCGACTGGTCGGGGATGATCTCGGCGGCGCGGTCACAGCCCGGGAAGAGCGAGCCGCTGCGGGCCGTGGCCACCAGGCCGGTGCCCTGGAGGACGCCGAGCGCCACGGTGAGGTAACGGGTGTACTGGGTGATCTTCGCCTGGCCGCTCTGGCCCTCCTTCTTCAGGGCCTCCAGCCGGGGGATCACCACCACGAGAAGCTGCAGGATGATGCTGGCCGTGATGTACGGCATGATGCCGAGCGCGAAGATCGTCAGCTGGAGCAGGGCGCCGCCGCTGAACATGTTGACCAGGCCGAAGAGGTCGCCGCCCTGGCCCTTCGCGGCCTCCATGCAGTAGTTGACGTTGACATAGCTGACCCCGGGGACGGGAATGTGCGCCCCGAGTCGGAAGAGCACGATGATGCCCAACGTGAACAGCAGCTTCTTGCGCAGGTCGGGCGTCTGGAACGCCCGGGCGAACGCGGTGAGCACGGTGCCTCCTGCGCCCCCCGCGCCAGGCGCGAGAGGTGACGGTCTTGAGGAACGACGGATATCGACGTGTCGACCGGTGAACGCGGTCGGTGGAAATCTGGGTGGAGCGGGTGTGACGTGGTGAACATCGTGCGACGGACATCGGTGGCGCCGCGCCCGTCACCGGTGTGACGGGCACGGTGGACATCGACGCACATCGGTCGTGCGGTCCGGCGCCCGATACGCGGTCGAGCGTATGCGGTGCCGGGCCCTCTCGGTGGTGCTGTGCTGGTCGTGCTGTGCCGGTGGTGCTGTGCCGTTCGTGTGGTGCCGTTCGTGTGGTGCCGGTCGTGCGGTCCTCGGTGGTGCCGGGGCAGCCGCGCGCACACGGGCCACGCGGACAGTAACGGACGCCACCTTACCGGCGGACCTGCCCCGGCGGAACGACCAACCGGGGATGCCCCGTTAGGGCATCCCCGGTTGAACCGTTCACGGGCTCGTGTCTCAGGCGGACCAGTTCACGGAACCACCGGCGGCGGTGATCTTCTCCTGGGCGGAGCCGGAGACGGCGTCGACCGTCACCTGCAGCGCCACGGAGAGCTCACCGGTGCCGAGCACCTTCACGGGACGGCTCTTGCGAACCGCGCCCTTGGCGACCAGATCGGCCACCGTGACCTCGCCACCCTCGGGGTACAGCGCGGCCAGCTTGTCCAGGTTCACGACCTGGTACTCGGTGCGGAAGGGGTTCTTGAACCCCTTCAGCTTCGGGAGACGCATGTGGAGGGGCATCTGCCCGCCCTCGAAGCGCTCCGGAACCTGGTAACGGGCCTTGGTGCCCTTGGTGCCACGACCGGCGGTCTTACCCTTGGACGCCTCGCCACGACCCACACGGGTCTTGGCGGTCTTGGCGCCCGGGGCGGGCCGGAGGTTGTGGACCTTCAGCGGCTTGTCCTCCGCCATGTCAGTCGACCTCCTCGACCGTCACGAGGTGCCGCACGGTCTGCGCCATGCCGCGGATCTCGGGGCGGTCCTCCTTGACGACCACGTCGTTCACGCGCTTCAGGCCGAGCGAACGAAGGGTGTCGCGGTGGTTCTGCTTGCTGCCGATGTACGACTTCTTCTGCGTGATCTTGAGGCGGGCCATCACACACCCGCTCCGGCACGCGCCCGCAGCAGAGCCGCGGGGGCGACGTCCTCCAGCGGCAGGCCGCGGCGGGCCGCGATCTCCTCCGGGCGCTGCAGCCCGCGGAGCGCCGCCACCGTGGCGTGCACGATGTTGATCGGGTTCGACGAGCCGAGCGACTTGCTCAGCACGTCGTGGATGCCGGCGCACTCCAGGACGGCGCGCACCGGGCCACCCGCGATCACACCGGTACCGGGGGAGGCAGGCTTCAGCAGGACGACGCCCGCAGCCTTCTCGCCCTGGATCGGGTGCGGGATGGTGCCCTGGATCCGGGGGACCTTGAAGAAGTGCTTCTTGGCCTCCTCCACACCCTTGGCGATGGCGGCCGGCACCTCCTTGGCCTTGCCGTATCCGACACCCACGGTGCCGTCACCGTCGCCCACCACGACCAGCGCGGTGAAGCTGAAGCGACGACCACCCTTCACAACCTTGGCAACACGGTTGATCGCGACAACGCGCTCAACGTACGCGGTCTTCTCGGCGGCGGCGCCGCCGTCCCGGCCCTTACGGTCCCGCCGCTCGCCGCCACCGGCGCCGCCACCGCGGCGCTGGGGTCCAGCCATTGGATTTACCTCTCTCGTTTACGTCCGCTGCTACGGAACCGTGCTCAGAACTTGAGCCCGGCCTCGCGGGCGGCGTCGGCCAGAGCGGCGATCCGCCCCGCGTACTGGTTGCCACCGCGGTCGAACACGACGGCCTCGATGCCGGCGGCCTTGGCCCGCTCGGCGACCAGCGCGCCGACCTTCTGGGCCTGGCTGCTCTTGTCGCCCTCGCCGCCACGGATGGACGTGTCCAGGGTCGAAGCCGAGGCCAGGGTGCGGCCCGCGACGTCGTCGACGACCTGGGCGACCATGTGACGGTTCGAGCGCGTCACGACCAGGCGGGGACGCTCCGGCGTACCGGAGACCCGCTTGCGGACGCGGATGTGGCGCCGCTTGACGGCGGCGCGCTTCCGGGCGTCGCCCTTGGCGATCTTCACGCCGTATGCCATGGCTTACTTACCAGCCTTTCCGACCTTGCGCCGGATGACCTCGCCGGCGTACTTCACGCCCTTGGCCTTGTACGGGTCGGGCTTCCGCAGCTTGCGGATGTTGGCCGCGACCTCACCGACCTGCTGCTTGTCGATGCCCTCGACGCTCAGCTTGGTCGGGGACTCGACCTTGAAGCTGATGCCCTCGGGAGCCTTGATCAGGATCGGGTGGCTGTAGCCCAGCGAGAACTCCAGGTCGGAGCCCTTCGCCTGGACGCGGTAGCCGACCCCGCTGATCTCCAGGTTCTTCCGGTATCCCTCGGTCACCCCGGTGATCATGTTCGCCACCAGCGTGCGGGACAGGCCGTGCAGGGCCTTGTTCTGACGCTCGTCGTTGGGGCGGGTGACGGCGATGACGCCGTCCTCGTCCCGGCTGACCTCGATGGGCGCGGCAACGGTGTGCGTGAGGGAACCCTTGGGGCCCTTCACGGCGACCGTACGGCCATCGATGGTGACGTCCACGCCGGCGGGAACCGAGATGGGGAGCTTGCCGATACGCGACATTGCAGTTCCTCCTTCCCGATTACCAGACGTAGGCGAGGACTTCCCCGCCTACGCCCTTCTTCTGCGCCTGCTGGCCGGTGAGCAGCCCGTGGGACGTGGAGATGATCGCCACGCCCAGGCCGCCGAGCACCTTCGGCAGATTGGTGGACTTCGCGTAGACCCGCAGGCCCGGCTTCGAGATCCGCTTGATGCCGGCGATCGAGCGCTCGCGGTTGGGGCCGAACTTCAGCTCCAGGACGAGGTTCTTGCCCACCTCGGCGTCCTCGGTCCGCCACCCCGTGATGAAGCCCTCCTGCTGGAGGATCTCCGCGATGTGCGACTTGATCTTGCTGTGCGGCATCACGACGGCGTCGTGATAAGCCGAGTTGGCGTTCCGCAGACGAGTCAGCATGTCTGCGATGGGGTCGGTCATGGTCATGATGGCCTTCGGCCTCTCTCGCCGGGGTTTCCTGTCTGCGCCATCCCTCTCCCCGACATGTTCTCGGGACGGGTGCGGCGCGGGGACCTACGGCGTAGTAAGTGTCAAACGGGCACGGCCCGCGGACGGCCGCGGACGGCGGGCGCCCAACCCTTCCACTCTACGGGAAACGCAGAGGCGGAACGGGCCGGGCTCCCACCGGGCCGCGGACGGCTTACCGAGAGTCCTGGCTGGGAGTCCGGGGAGGACTCCTACCAGGAGCTCTTGGTGACGCCCGGCAGCTCGCCGCGGTGCGCCATCTCACGGAGGCACACACGGCAGAGGCCGAACTTGCGGTAGACGGAGTGGGGCCGGCCGCAGCGCTGGCAGCGGGTGTACGCGCGCACACCGAACTTCGGCTTGCGGGCGGCCTTAGCGATCAGAGCCTTCTTCGCCACGGTCAGTTCTCCTTGAACGGGAAGCCGAGGTGACGCAGGAGGGCACGGCCCTCTTCGTCGTTGGTCGCCGTGGTGACCACGGTGATGTCCATGCCCCGGACCCGGTCGATCTTGTCCTGGTCGATCTCGTGGAACATGACCTGCTCCGTGAGACCGAAGGTGTAGTTGCCCCGGCCGTCGAACTGCTTCGGCGACAGGCCGCGGAAGTCGCGGATGCGCGGCAGCGCGAGCGACAGCAGCCGGTCGAGGAACTCCCACATGCGGTCACCGCGGAGGGTGACATGGGCGCCGATCGGCTGGCCCTCACGCAGCTTGAACTGCGCGATGGACTTCCGGGCCTTGGTGACCGACGGCTTCTGGCCGGTGATCGTGGTGAGGTCGCGGATGGCGCCCTCGATCAGCTTGGAGTCGCGGGCGGCGTCGCCCACACCCATGTTGACCACGATCTTCGTGAGACCCGGGGTCTGCATGACGTTCTCGTAGGAGAACTCCTCACGCAGCTTGCCCGTGATCTCCTCGCGGTAGCGCTGCTTGAGACGCGGGGTCACTGTGGTGGCAGTCATCAGATGTCCTCACCGGTCCGCTTGGCAACGCGGATCTTGTTGCCTTCGTCGTCGAAGCGGTAGCCGACGCGCGTGACGACCTTCTTGCCGTCCTTCTCCACCACGAGCTGGACGTTGCTCACGTGGATCGGGGCCTCGGTCGTGACGATGCCACCGGTCTTCGAACCGCGGGCGGTCTGGCCGGCCTTGGTGTGCTTCTTGACCCGGTTGACACCCTCGACCAGGACACGGTCCTCGCGGGGGAAGGCCTGGATGACCTTGCCCTGCTTGCCCCTGTCCTTGCCGGTGATGATCTGGACCAGGTCGCCCTTCTTGATCTTCATCGGTTACAGCACCTCCGGCGCGAGCGAGATGATCTTCATGAACTTCTTCTCGCGCAGCTCCCGGCCCACCGGGCCGAAGATGCGGGTGCCGCGGGGGTCACCGTCGTTCTTGAGGATGACGGCCGCGTTCTCGTCGAAGCGGATGTACGAGCCGTCGGCGCGGCGGCGCTCCTTCACCGTGCGAACGATGACCGCCTTGATGACGTCACCCTTCTTCACGTTGCCGCCGGGGATCGCATCCTTCACGGTGGCGACGATGACGTCACCGATGCCCGCGTAGCGGCGACCGGACCCGCCGAGCACACGGATGCAAAGGATTTCCTTCGCACCCGTGTTGTCGGCGACCCGCAGTCGCGACTCCTGCTGGATCACGTCTATCTCCTGATCGTCTGCCGGTTCCCGGCAGGGACTCCGCAGAGTCCCTGCCGAGCCTGGCGGAACTGGCCTGAGGGGAAACCTCAGGTTCTCTCACGCCGTCCCCGGCGGGAACGGCTCCTGGCTTACTTCGCCTTCTCGAGGATCTCGACGATGCGCCAGCGCTTGGTGGCGGACAGCGGCCGGGTCTCCATCAGGAGGACGCGGTCGCCGACACCGGCAGCGTTCTGCTCGTCGTGCGCCTTGAGCTTGTTGGTACGGCGGACGACCTTGCCGTACAGGGCGTGCTTCACGCGGTCCTCGACGGCGACGACGACGGTCTTGTCCATCTTGTCGCTGACCACGAGGCCCTCACGGGTCTTGCGGAAGCCGCGCTCGTTCTTCTCTGCAGTCACATTCGTCTCGCTCATCAGGCGCTCTCCACCGTCTCGATGCCGAGCTCGCGCTCCCGCATCAGGGTGTAGATCCGGGCGATGTCCTTGCGGACGGCCTTCAGCCGGCCGTGGTTCTCCAGCTGTCCGGTCGCCGCCTGGAAGCGGAGGTTGAACAGCTCCTCCTTGGCCTCGCGAAGCTTCCCGACGAGTTCCTCGTCGCCCAGCTCACGCAGCGCGGACGCCTTGGTTTCGGTCGCCATCACGACTCACCTGCCTCGCGCCGGACGATCCGGCACTTCATCGGAAGCTTGTGGGCGGCGCGGGTCAGCGCCTCCCGGGCAACCTTCTCGTTCGGGAAAGACAGCTCGAACATCACCCGACCGGGCTTGACGTTCGCGATCCACCACTCCGGGGAACCCTTACCGGAACCCATGCGGGTCTCGGCCGGCTTCTTCGTCAGCGGGCGGTCCGGGTAGATGTTGATCCAGACCTTGCCGCCACGCTTGATGTGACGGGTCATGGCGATACGAGCAGCCTCGATCTGCCGGTTCGTCACATAGGCCGGGGTGACGGCCTGGATGCCGTACTCGCCGAACGCCAGCTCCGTACCACCCTTGGCCATGCCACTGCGCTTGGGGTGGTGCTGCTTGCGGTGCTTGACCCTCCGAGGGATCAGCATGGGTCAGCTCTCCTTTCCGGCAGCGCTCGGCTCGGCGGCAGCGGCTGCGGGGGCCTCGGCCTTGGCCTCGGCCGGAGCGGACTGCTGCTGCGGCTTGCGACCGCGGCCACCGCGCTCTCCACCACGGCCGCGGGGCGCCCGGTCGCCGCCACCGCGCGCGGGACGGTTACCCGCCCGGGCGGCGGCGTTCTCGGCGCGCACCTCGGCGATGTTCTTGACGTCGCCCTTGTAGATCCACACCTTCACACCGATCCGGCCGAAGGTCGTCTTGGCCTCGAAGAAGCCGTAGTCGACGTTGGCGCGGAGGGTGTGCAGGGGCACCCGGCCCTCGCGGTAGAACTCCGAGCGGGACATCTCGGCGCCGCCGAGACGGCCACCGCACTGGATCTTGATGCCCTTGGCGCCGGCCTTCATCGTCGACTGCATGCTCTTGCGCATGGCGCGACGGAAGGAGACGCGGGAGGAGAGCTGCTCCGCGACGGCCTGCGCGACCAGCTGGGCATCCGTCTCGGGGTTCTTGACCTCGAGGATGTTCAGCTGGACCTGCTTGCCGGTGAGCTTCTCCAGCTCACCGCGGATACGGTCGGCCTCCGCGCCGCGGCGGCCGATGACGATGCCCGGCCGGGCGGTGTGGATGTCGACGCGGACGCGGTCACGGGTGCGCTCGATCTCCACCTTGGAGATACCGGCGCGCTCCATGCCCTTCGTCATCATCCGGCGGATGGCGACGTCTTCCTTGACGTAGTCCTTGTACAGCTTGTCGGCGTACCACCGGGACTTGAAGTCCGTGGTGATGCCGAGCCGGAACCCGTGCGGGTTAACCTTCTGGCCCATTACCGGGTTCCTTCCTTGCTGCTGACGACCACGGTGATGTGGCTGGTCCGCTTGCGGATCCGGTAGGCGCGGCCCTGGGCGCGCGGACGGAACCGCTTCAGGGTCGGGCCCTCGTCGACGTACGCCTCGGAGATGAAGAGGCTGCCGGCGTCGGTGTGGTCGTAGTTGTGCGCGGCGTTGGCGATGGCGCTGTCGAGCACCTTGGCCACCGGCACGCTCGCGGCCTGCGGGGCGAAACGCAGGACCGCCTGGGCCTCCGTGGCATCCATGCCACGGATGAGGTCCACCACACGGCGGGCCTTCATGGGCGTGACGCGGAGGTACCGCGCCTGGGCCCTGGCTTCCATGGTTGTCCCTTCGGTGTCTGTCATGGTCTTCGCACTCCGCCCGTCAGCGACGCTTCGACTTGCGGTCGTCCTTGACGTGGCCGCGGAAGGTGCGGGTCGGCGCGAACTCGCCGAGCTTGTGGCCGACCATCGACTCGGTGACGAACACCGGGACGTGCTTGCGGCCGTCGTGCACCGCGATCGTGTGGCCGAGCATGGCCGGGACGATCATCGAGCGGCGGGACCAGGTCTTGATGACGTTCTTGGTGCCGGCTTCGTTCTGCGTGTCCACCTTCTTGATGAGGTGGTCGTCGACGAAGGGCCCCTTCTTGAGACTGCGCGGCATCTGAACCCGCTCCTAGCGCTTCTTGTTCGTCTTGCGGCGGCGGACGATGTACTTGTTGCTGGCCTTCTTCGGCGAGCGCGTACGGCCTTCCTTCTGACCCCACGGCGAGACCGGGTGGCGACCACCGGAGGTCTTGCCCTCACCACCACCGTGCGGGTGGTCGACGGGGTTCATCACGACACCGCGGACGGTCGGACGGACGCCCTTCCAGCGCATCCGGCCGGCCTTGCCCCAGTTGATGTTCGACTGCTCGGCGTTGCCGACCTCGCCGACGGTGGCGCGGCAGCGGACGTCGACCAGGCGGATCTCCCCGGACGGCATGCGGAGGTGGGCCATGGCCCCCTCCTTCGCGAGCAGCTGCACGGAGGCACCGGCCGAGCGGGCGAACTTCGCGCCGCCGCCCGGCCGCAGCTCGATGGCGTGCAGCGTGGTACCGACGGGGATGTTGCGCAGCGACAGGTTGTTGCCGGGCTTGATGTCCGCGGCGGGACCGTTCTCGATCCGGTCGCCCTGCTTCAGGCCACGCGGGGCGAGGATGTAGCGCTTCTCGCCGTCCGCGTAGTGCAGCAGCGCGATGCGCGCGGTGCGGTTGGGGTCGTACTCGATGTGCGCGACCTTGGCCGGCACGCCGTCCTTGTCGTGCCGACGGAAGTCGATCAGGCGGTAGGCACGCTTGTGGCCACCGCCCTGGTGGCGGACGGTCACACGACCGGCGTTGTTACGGCCGCCCTTGCTGTGCAGCGGGCGGACCAGCGACTTCTCCGGCGTGGACCGCGTGATCTCGACGAAGTCGGCGACGGACGAGCCACGACGGCCCGGGGTCGTCGGCTTGTACTTGCGGATACCCATTTCTCAGTCCTCGGAAGATTCCGGACTTCAGGACGTTCCGGTCTCCGTCAGGAGACCGGGCCGCCGAAGATGTCGATTCGGTCGCCCTCGGCGAGGGTCACGATGGCGCGCTTGGTGTCCTTGCGCTTGCCGTAACCGGTGCGGGTGCGCTTGCGCTTGCCCTGGCGGTTGATCGTGTTGACCCCGGTGACCTTGACCGAGAAGACCGCCTCGACGGCCTGCTTGATCTGGGTCTTGTTGGCGCGCGGGTCGACGACGAACGTGTACTTGTTCTCGTCCAGCAGCGCGTAGCTCTTCTCCGAGACCACCGGCTTGACCAGGATGTCACGGGGGTCCGTGAAGGTCTTGCTGGTGACCGCGGTGGCAGTTGCCTCGCTCATCAGGCGTTGCTCCCTTCGAGCTCGGCCTCGGAGGCGACGGCCTTGCCGGCCGCGGCGGGACCCGCCACAAAGCGCTCGAAGGCGGCCTTGGTGAAGACCACGTCGTCGGAGACGAGCACGTCGTACGTGTTCAGCTGGCCCGGCTCCAGGAGGTGCACCTGGGGCAGGTTGCGGGCGGAGAGCCACGCGGCCTCGTCGGACCGCTCGGCGACCAGGAGCACGTGCTTGCGCTCGCTGACCTTGCCGAGCAGGGTCTTGGCGGCCCTGGTGGAGACCTCGCCCTCGACCACGCCGGAGACGACGTGGACACGGCCGTGGCGCGCCCGGTCGGAGAGGGCGCCGCGGAGGGCGGCGGCCTTCATCTTCTTCGGGGTGCGCTGCGAGTAGTCGCGCGGCACGGGGCCGTGCACGACGCCACCGCCGGCGAACTGCGGCGAGCGGGTCGAGCCCTGGCGCGCGCGGCCGGTGCCCTTCTGGCGGTACGGCTTCTTGCCGCCGCCGCGGACCTCGCCACGGGTCTTGGTCTTGTGCGTGCCCTGGCGGGCAGCGGCCAGCTGGGCGACGACGACCTGGTGGATCAGCGGGATGCTGACCTGCGCGTCGAAGATCTCCGCGGGGAGCTCGACGGTCCCGGCCTTGTCGCCTGCCGGCGAAAGGATGTCAATGGTGCTCATTACCTCAAGCCCCCTTGGCCGCGGTACGGACCAGGACGAGGCCGCCGTTCGGACCGGGCACGGCTCCCTTGATCAGGAGCAGTCCCTTCTCCGCGTCAACGGCGTGGACGGTCAGGTTCTGGGTGGTGACCCGCTCGTTGCCCATGCGGCCCGCCATGCGCAGGCCCTTGAACACGCGGCCCGGGGTGGCGCAGCCACCGATGGAGCCCGGCGAGCGGTGCTTGCGCTGGGTGCCGTGCCCGGCGCCGAGGCCGGCGAAGCCGTGGCGCTTCATGACACCGGCGGTGCCCTTGCCCTTGCTCTTGCCGGTCACGTCGACCTTGGTGCCCGACTCGAACACCTCGGCGGTGACTTCCTGGCCGAGGGTGTAGTCGGACGCGTCGGCCGTCCGCAGCTCCACCAGGTGGCGGCGCGGGGTGACGTCGGCCTTGGCGAAGTGGCCCTTGAGGGGCTTGTTCACCTTGCGCGGGTCGATCTCGCCGAAGGCGATCTGGACGGCGTCGTAGCCGTCGGAGTCAGCGGTACGGACCTGGGTCACGACACAGGGACCGGCCTTGACGACCGTCACGGGAACGACGCGGTTCTTGTCGTCCCAGACCTGCGTCATACCGAGCTTCTCGCCCAGGACGCCCTTGATCTGCTTAGCCATCTCGCGCGTCACCTCAGAGCTTGATCTCGATGTCGACGCCCGCCGGCAGGTCGAGCCGCATGAGCGAGTCGACGGTCTTCGGCGTGGGGTCGAGGATGTCGATGAGGCGCTTGTGCGTACGCATCTCGAAGTGCTCGCGCGCGTCCTTGTACTTGTGCGGCGACTTGATGACGCAGTACACGTTCTTCTCTGTGGGCAGCGGCACCGGGCCCGCGACCGACGCACCAGTACGTGTCACCGTCTCGACGATCTTCTTCGCCGAGGTGTCGATGACCTCGTGGTCGTAGGCCTTGAGCCGGATGCGGATCTTCTGTCCCGCCATGGCTACTTCGTAGTCCTGTCTCTCGTAACGCTCCGGTACCCGGCGGGCCGGTCACCTTCTCTCCGACCCACGCGGTCGGGCGTGTCGCACTCCCGCCGGTACACGTCTCCATAAGGAGATCCCTGCTACGGGGGGTGCGGCGCGAGCCGCGGGCCGGGGGAAGACACCCACCGGGTGCCTGGCTGAGACCCCGCTGACGCTTCCCGGAAGATTCCCGTACTTCCGCCCCTGAGAAGGGGCGACGAGTACCGCGGGACTCGCTTCCGGTCCTCCCGGCGGGAGGCGCGCAGCATCGGCACTCAACCGAGCAACCTGGACAGTGTGCCACAGGGGAGGGAAGCCATGCCAATCGGCCCGGGACCGTCACACCGGGGGCCGAACGGCCCGGCGGGTCTCCGCGCTCGGGAGACCTCTTCCCCACCCGGCGGTCCCGCTACACCTCCCGCCCGCCGCGCTTCCCCCCGCCGCCACGAGGGCACGGGCCGGGACCGGGACGCGGCGGCTCCCACCGCGCGCGCCGGGGCGCGGTGCGCCGGGCGCGCGGTGCCTCAGAGCGCCGCCGGCACGGGGGCGGGGGCCGCAGCGGGGACGGCTGTGGGGAGCGCCGCGGGAACGACCGTGGCGGCGCCCGCGACGGCCTGCGGGCTGCGCCGCTGGTCGCTGCCGGGCACCGGCTCGGAAGGGTCGCCGCCGAGGGCGACGACGCGGTTGTCCGCGTCCACGTGCACCACGCGCGGGGTCATCCGCCGCGCCTCGGCGTCCTCGACCTGGGCGTAGCTGATGAGGATGACGAGGTCACCGGGGTGGACCAGGTGGGCCGCGGCCCCGTTGATGCCGATCACCCCGGAGCCGCGCTCACCCTCGATGACGTAGGTCTCCAGCCGGGCACCGTTGGTGATGTCCACGATGTGCACCAGCTCGCCCGGGAGCAGGTCGGCGGCGTCCAGCAGATCGGCGTCGACGGTGACGGAGCCGACGTAGTGCAGGTCGGCCTGGGTCACGGTGGCACGGTGGATCTTGGACTTGAACATGGTGCGCAGCACTTTGGACTCCTCTAAGACGGCTCCCTGCCCGCTTTGTGCAGGTCAAGGGCGGTCTCGACTTTACACCGACACGCCCGTCCGATGTTTGTGAGGAACATCGCTCCGGCCTGGCTGGACGGCTTCCCGCCTGGGTTTCCTCTCAGTGGGCGGTTCGTAAGGTGATGCCCGTTTCCGGCTGAGGTTGGGGCAAGGCCGGTGGCGAAGGTTCCGTCGGCTATTGCTTCCTGGTGAAGTTGCCGGTGTCGGCCTCGGCGATGATCCCGAGTTTGACCAGGCGTTTCAGCTTGGCGCGGGTGCCTTCGACGTTCTTCGGCAGCAGTTCGTGGCCGAGGGCTTCGCAGACGTCCTTGGCCCGTAGCGGCCCGGTCTCGTGGTTGAAGACGGCGAGGATGCGGGGGTAGTCCAGGTGCTCGGGCAGCTCCGGCGCGACAGCCGGGAGCCGGTCGGCGAGGCCGGTGACGGTCTTGCGGGTGATCGCGAGGTGCTCCAGGTGCGTCTCGGCCTCCCGCAACCGGGCATGCAGGCCGTCGATCTGTGCGCGGAGGTCGTCGGCCAGGACCCGGGCGGCGTCTTCCTGGAGGTCCAGGGCGTCGAGCAGGGGCTGGATTCACGCTGCCACCGCCTGCGGCTCGCGCCAGGTGGGTGTGTTCGCGCCGGTGAGGCGTCGGGTCATGACGTGGGTCATCGCCCAGTAGACGCGGGAGGCGGAGGAGGAGGGGCGGTGCTCGTAGTCGCGGACCAGGCGCCGGTGCAGTATCAGGATCCCGTAGGTCTGCTCGACCCTCCACCGCTTCGGCTGCGGCACGAACCCCTTGACCTGTGGGTTGCGTGCGACGATCTCAACGTCAACGTCAACGCCCAGGCCGGCGCCGTGCATGACGACCTGGTTCTTGAAGCCCTGGTCGACCAGGGCTTGCCGGACAGTCCCGCCGGCGTGCTCGGCGACCTGGTCCAGCAGGACGATGCCCGCGGCGTTGTCGTGGGTGTTCGCCGCGAGGACGACGACCGCGACGACCAGGCCGAGGACGTCCACAGCAAGGCCCCGCTTGCGGCCCAGCACCCGCTTGGCCGGATCGTGCCCGGTCGTGGCGGCGGGGACCCCGGCGGCCACGTGGACACTCTGGGTGTCCAGCACCACCAGGGTCGGGTCCTCTAACCGCCGGGCGCGCTCGCGGACCTGGCAGCGCAGCAGTTCATGGATGACCTGGTCGGTCCCGTCGTCCCGCCACGCGGCGAAGTAGTAGTACGTCGCGCTCTTGGGCGGCAGGTCGTGCGGGAGATAGGCCCACTGGCAGCCGGTCCGCCCCTGGTAGAGGATCGCGTTGACGATCTCCCGCATGTCGTAGGCGCCCCGGTGGCCGCTGACCGAGCGGTGCCGGTCCTTCCACGCGGTGATCACCGGCTCGATCGACGACCACTGCTCGTCCGATAAGTCACTCGGGTACGGCTTACGTTCACTCACCCGGCCACATCACCAGATCATCAACCGCGGACCGGCAGATTCCGCCCCGCCGCCACACGATCAGGCGACAGCGGATCCACTCAAAGACTCACGAACCGCCCACTTACAGTCCCCGTCCCGGGCGAACCGGCCTTCGTCCTGTGCGGCTGGGCCTCGTACAGGTCCTCGGGCCTTCGTCTCCAGCGCGGGCAGGGCGGCGGCCACCGGGTCGCCGGCTGGGTGTCTTCCAGCCCATGGGCTGGGTCGGCTCCTGCTTCGACAATGCCGTCAGCGAGGCGTTCAACAGCGTGCTGAAAGTCGAGTACGTCCACCGGCAAGCCTTCGCCACACGCATCGAGGCCCGGATCCGAATCGCGACCTGGACCACCGACTTCTACAACAACCGTCGGCTGCACAGCGTGTGCGGCTTCAAGAGCCCGATCGACTACGAACACGACTACTGGGCCAGCCTCGATGAGGAGCTGGCTGCATAGGAAGGTCTCCACGATTCGAGGGATTGACACATCCGCGGTGCAGCGCAGCCACCCACCGTGGACGGCTCCGGGTTGGAACCTGCTGGCTACACCGCATCCTCTCGTTGCAACGGCGGTAGAGGGGATGGACGCGATGACCGCCTCTCAGGCGTTCTCGTCATGGATCCGCGCGCCCAGGTCCTCCACCCACTCCAGCGCCCACGCCTTGAGTTCTTCGATCTGCCGGGAGGTGAGCCCGTACGCGGTGTAGTCCTCGTCCTCGTACCAGTCCGCGCCGATGAGCCGGTCCCGGAGGTCTTCGAGGCTGAACTCGTCGTGGGCGCGACGGCGGCCCAGGGATTCGAGGTCGGCGGTGGAGCGGTGGCGGGAGGCGGCCTGGACGTCGATGAGGTCACGGACGGTACCGCGGTCGGCGAGGGCACGGACCTTGGTGGCGATCACGTCATCGAGGGAAAGAACGGGGCCGTAGGGGGTCTGAGCGGGCGGAGCCCAGAACGCCTCCTTGAGGACGTCGACCTCGCACTCCTCGCCGGTGTCCAGATCGGTGACGAGGAAACGGCCGCTGAGCGGATCAGTCTGGACGTGGGTGGTCCGCCATCCGCGCGCGCTGAGACCCGCCGTGAGTGAGGCGACGATCTCCTGCATGGGAGCGGGGTTCTCGGTGGCGACGTCGAGGTCGCGGCTGAAGCGTTCGACCAGGCCGTGGGCCTGCACGGCGTATCCGCCGGTGAGGACCAGGGGGTAAGGGGAGCCGATGTCGAGGATGTCGGCGAGGAGACGCTCGTGGAGCGGAGTGAGCTTCACGCGGCGGTCGTGTCGGCCGGAGCGGTGCGGAGCAGCTCGGGGAAAACGTCCTCCCAGGCCTCGCGGATGTAGGGGCTGATCAAGCGCCGCAGCACGGGCCACTGCTCTGTGAGCAGCCGGTGGTGCAGGAGTGCCACCAAGTCCTCACTCAGTCCTTCGGCGAGGACGGTCCGGTAGAGCGTCATGCGGGACTTCGGACGGTCCAGGCTGTAGCTCGTCCGCCCGGACCAGACGATGTGGAGCGGCAGGTCCACGGTGCCCTCGACGGGGCCGGCCAGCTCCTGCAAGCGCTCGGGCAGTCGGCTGCGGTAGCGGTCCCGCAGCACCTCGGCGCGGGGTGCGGTGGTCGTCGTGTCCATGTATCCAGTATCGCTGCTGGGAAGCGACGGCATGGCGGATACGGGGTCCCCTGTCGCACGTACGGGTCGGGCGGCCACCCGCCCTTCTCGGACATCTCACCCAGTGGGCGCTTAGCGCATCCTCGCCTACCCGTGCAGGCCCCCAGGTGGCGCGGCAACCGGCTGCCCTGCACGCCCGGATGCCCTGCACGCCCGGACCAGCCCGCCTGCGGGCGCGGGTGATCATGACACAGCAGGTCACACGGAGGGCCGCCGCGGTCGGACCGGCTGCGGCTTCGGTGGGAGCCAGAGACCTGTCGAGGTCACCCGTCGTGGCGGCCACCTGGTCAGCAAGCTGGGACACTCCCGCGCCCGATGCTGACCGTTTGCTGACCTGAGCGGGGCCATCAAGCCTCTGACCTGCGGAAACATGCAAACGCTAGCTCTTGGACTTGAACAAGGTGCGCAGCATGAGGATCTCCCGACTCGTCTGCTCCCTGCCCGCTGCCTGCGGGTCAAGGGCGTCCCTTCGGAGACTACAACGATCGGCGGGGGCGGTCAGGGGCCCCCGGCTGTCGCGGGACTCACACGGACACCGGGGTGTGGCGGCGGGAACGGGATCGGCCGGGGGCGACGGAGTGGGGGCGCGGGAGCGGGGCCGGCCGCGCGTCAGGCGGGAGGCGCGGGGTCCGCCGTCACGGCGACTTCGAGGACGAGGGGTTCGGTGCGGTTGCCGAGCGTGGGCGTCAGCTCGTCGAGCGTGCGCAGCAGATCGCCGTGGCCGGTGACGGTGCGCGCCGGGCACCCCAGGGACCGGGCCAGGCCGGCCACGGAGACCTCGGTGAACGCGGGCCACGGGGCCTTGCCCCCCTGTTCCGCCGCGAGCTGGTCCATGATCGCGTAGCGGCCGTTGGCGAGGACCACGAAGATCACGCCGACCCCGTAGTGCGCGGCCGTCCACAGCGCCTGGATCTGGTACAGGGCGGAGCCGTCCCCCGCCACCGCCACGACCGGGCGGCCGGGCGCCCCCATCCGTACACCGATCGCGGCGGGCAGCGCGAAGCCCAGGCCGCCCATCGCCGCGCTGAGGAACCCCAGCGGCTCCCGGGCGGGCAGGAGTTCGTGGAGCCGGGTGCGGCTGGACGGGGTCTCCTCCACGACCACGGTGTCGGCCGGCATCCGCCGCGCGAGGGCGGCGAGCACGTGTTCGGGGCGGAGCGGCTCGCCCGGCGCCGGCGGTGCGGGCGACGGCGGGCGGGCCGCCGCGAAGGTGGCCGCGCGGGCGGGGGTCCGCTCCGCCAGCGCGGCGCAGAATCCGGGCAGCGGCGCCACGACGGCCAGGCCGACGGGGGCGCGTTCGGCCTCGGCCGGATCGTCGGTGACCAGCGCGAGCCGGGTGGTGGCGGGGGCCAGGGGGCCGTCCTGGTATCCGTACTGGCGCAGCACCGGCGCGCCGACGGCGAGGACGAGGTCGTACGGGGCGAGGATCTCGCGCAGCTCGGCGCGGCCGGCGGGCAGATGGCCGGCGAACTGCGGGTGGTCCTGCGGGAAGCCGGCCCGGGCGCCGAACGGCTCCTGCCACACCGGGCAGCCGAGCCGGCCGGCCAGGGTGGCCAGCGCGTCCCAGGTCCTGCGGTCGTCCGCGCCGGCCCCGGCCACCAGGGCGGGCGAGCCGGCCCCGGCGAGGAGGCCGGCGACGCGCTCGACGAGGTGGGGGTCGGCGCCGGTGGAGTGGCGCAGTTCGGCGGGCGCGGGGACGGGCAGGTCCTCGGCGGGCCGCCCCCAGTCGTCCATGGGGACGATCACCAGCGCCGGGCCCCGCTCGCGCCGCGCGGCGTGGACGGCGCGGCCGATCGCCCCCGGCACGTCCTGGGCGCGCACCGGGGTCTCGGTGCGGACCGGGTAGTCGCCGCCGAGCCCGTCGAGCCGGCCGGCCAGGAACGGCTCCTGGGCGAGGTGCCCGCGGTCCTGCTGGCCGACCAGGACGACCATCGGGGCCCGGTTGACGCGCGCCGTGGCCAGCGCCCCGGCGGCGTTCCCGAGACCCGCGGTGGTGTGCAGCAGGACGACCGCGGGCCGGTCCCGGACGAGGGCCCAGCCGGTGGCCGCGCCGACGACCGAGCCCTCGTGCAGCGCGAGCACGAACTCCAGGTCGCCGGGGAGGTCGGTGAGGAGCGGCACCTCGGTGGAACCGGGGTTGGCGAAAATCCTGGTCATGCCGTGCCGGCGCAGCACGTCGAAGGCGGCGTCGCGAACGGTGCGCACGAGGGGTCCTCTCGGAAAGGGGAGATCCGGGGGCAGGCGGGCGTGATTCTTCACCACGGAAAAAAATGATGAGATACCGGAGCCTCTGAGCTGCGAGGCTACGAATGATGCCGGTGTGGCGAAATGCCCTCGGCTATTCTTTCTGCTATGCCGAATCACTCGTCCGACCCGTACGGCGCGACCTCCGCGGCCAACACGCTGCGCACGCTGCTCTTCCTGCGCGACCGGGGGGCGGTCCGGGTGACCGAGCTCAGCGGCCACCTCGGCGTCGCCGCGTCCACCGCGCACCGCCTGCTCTCCACGCTCCGCGCCCACGGCTTCGCCGAGCAGGAGACCGGCGGCAAGCGCTACCGGCCGGGCCCCGCGCTCCTCGGCCTCCGCGCCGGTGTGGACGAGGACACCCTGCGGCGGACCGCCCGCCCCCACCTGGAGCAGCTGCGCGACGCCACCGGGGAGACCGCCAACCTCCTGGTGCCGCACGGCCCCGACGTCTACTTCCTCGACGGCGTCGAGGGCCCGCACCCGCTGCGGGTCTCCCCCCGCACCGGCGACCACGTCCCCGCCCACGCCACGGCCGCGGGCAAGGCCCTGCTGTGGGACCTGCCCCCGGAGGCCGTACGCGAGCGCTGCGCCGCCGGCCTGGCCGCGCTCACCGAGACCACGCTCACCGACCTGGGGGCCTTCCTCGCCGACCTGGAGGAGAGCCGCGGGCGGGGTTACGCCCTCAACGCCGGCGAGAGCGTCACCGGCGTCCACGCCACCGGCGTGCCCGTCCACGACCGCTCCGGCCGCTGCGTCGCCGCCGTCACGCTCTCCGCCCCCGCCACCCGCCTCGACCACGCCCGCGCGGCCGAACTCGCCCCGCTGATGCGCCGCACCGCCGGAAGGATCACGGCCGGTCTGGGCTGAGGACCCCGAGCGGCACCCGGCCGCGGGCCCGCACCGCTCGGGTCATGCCCGTGTGCCGCGCCATGAGAAGGCCACCAGAAGGCCACCTCCACCCGGTCGGCACACGCCGCAGAAACCCAACGTCCGGCCGCACAGGCCGGATCGTTGAGCGTGCCGACTTCTCACGCCGGGGCAGCGGTGTGGGCCGGGGTGGCCGTACGGCCAGTTCCGCCCAGACCACCTTGCCGCTCACGGCGCGCGGACGGTACGAACCCCACCGCTCGGCAAGCTGCTGCACGAGCAGAAGTCCACGCCCGTCCTCGGCGTCATCGTCGGCCTGCATCGGAGTGGGAGCTTCAGGCGATGCGTCCCACACCTCAATGACGATGCTGTCCCGCAGACCAACCAGTCGCACCTGAACGAGGTTGAGCTTCTCCAACTCACCCCACGTCGGGTGATCGGTGAGAACCCCGGTGGCCGTGACCGCGTTGGTCACCAGTTCCGACGTGATCAGAAGTGCGTCGTCCTCGACGAACGCCGCCTGCCACTTGAACAGGGTGAGCCGCAGGAAGTGACGGGACGTCGAAACGGCCGAGCGGACCGCTGCCAGCGACAGCTGGTCGAAGAAGCGCACGTCCTGCGGACGGTACGGTCGCGATTGGCCCGTCATGCGCACTCGTCCAGGCTGATGACCTCTGCACCGGTGACCCACGACAGGTGCGCCAGCATGGCGTCCTGGAGCGGCTTGCCGAGCGCCAACTCCCGGTAGGACGTCACGACAACGTGCTTCGCCTCGGCGTGCTTCACCGCCTCGATCAATTCCGTGAATGCCGCCTGCGCCCCCATCACGTACTCGTGGAATACGGCCGCCAGCTGGTAGCCGTTTCTTGCCGCGTAGGAGTTGAGGTCGTCGCGCTTCTTCTTCGCCTCCTCGTCACTCATGCCGTCGGGAACGCGCATGTAGCCAAAGATCAGCGGATTCATCGCTCTCCGGTCTCCTTCACCACACCTGGGATCGCATGGGGCGCCTGTGGGTCACCCGTGGGGCCACCGAGTGAAGCACTGGAGTACTCGAATATGCAACACTCCAGATTGAATATCCGATGGCGGAATCTTCGAACAGATATTTCCTATTCCGCAATGACAATGCGAGGGATTCCATATCGGATGTAAGGTGGGTTCCAGATCGGAGGTACATCAAGTGGCAGGAGCGGCAAGCGGCTCGACCGTGCCTCGCCGTCAACTCGGGCGGCACCTGCGTGAGCTGCGCAATCGTGCGCGACTGACCGTACGCGCGGCGGCGACGGCCCTGGAGTGGTCGGACCAGAAGATCTGGCGCATCGAGACGGGGCAGACGTCCATGCGCAGCCTGGATGTCGAGGTCATGTGCCGGGTGTACGGTGCTGGCGCCGAGTTGACCGAAGGCCTGATGGGTCTGGCCAAGGAGACGAAGAACCGGGGGTGGTGGCACTCCTACGGCGATGTGATTCCGGCGGGGTTCGACCTGTTCATCGGGCTGGAAGGCGCGGCTGCCGACATGCGGCAGTACATCAAGGACCTCGTGCCGGGGCTGGTGCAGACGGAGGACTACGCCCGCGTCCTGATTCAGGCGGACAACCCCGACGTCGATCCCGATGAGATCGAACGTCGCGTGCACGTTCGCCTCGCGCGTCAGGAGCTGCTGACCAGGGTGACCGCTCCGCCTACCCTGGAACTGGCCCTCGGTGAAGCAGTGCTCCGGCAGCCGATCGGCGGCGGCGAAGTGATGACTCGCCAGTTGAACCGGCTGGCGGAGGTGATGGACATGCCGAATGTCTCGCTGCGGATCGTGCCGTTCTCGGCAGGCGTGCACCAGGGACTCATGTCCGGCCCGTTCACCATCCTCCGTTTCCCTGTCAACGGTGACGGCCGGCCGATGGAGCCGCCCACCGTTTACATGGAGGGCTTCACCGGTGACCTCTACCTCGACAAGTCGCACGAGATCGAGCGGTACGACCGGGCGTTCACATCGATCTGGGAGGCGGCCATGGAGGCCGACGGCACACGGAACATGCTTCGACAAGCGGCAAAGGAGTTTGCGCGATGATGAGTTCAGACCTTGCGGGTGCGGTGTGGCGTAGGTCCAGCCACTCTCAGAACAACGGCCAGTGTGTAGAGGTCGCCTTCCTGGCCGATGGACGGGTGGCCACGCGTGACAGCAAGGACAACGGAGTCGGCCCGGCCCTCGCCTTCGCCCCTGGCAAGTGGGCCGCGTTCAACGGCGGCATAGTGGATGGTGAGTTCGAGCAGCGGTAGCACCGTCCGTCGGTACACGGCGGTTGGAGCGCCCGGCCACGCGACCGGTCGGGCGCTCTTTCGGTGCGCGCCCACGCCGTCGGCGTGACGCGCGTCCACCACTGCCGGTCGCCCGGCCCTCGGCCGCGCTCTCAGGCCCCTCACGGCCCGCCGGGCGGGGACGGGTGGCCTCGCTCAGGAGGGGGTCGTGGCGAGGAGGTGGTTGAGCGCGCTGTCCGGGCGGGCGGTGAGCTCCTCCCAGGTGCCCTCCTCCGCCACGCGGCCGTCGCGGAGGACGGCGATGCGGTCGGCGCGGCGGATGGTCGCCGGGCGGTGGGCGATGACGATCGTGGTGCGGCCCTCCGCCGCCAGCGCGGTGGCGAGCCGGGCGTCGCCGGCGTTGTCCAGGTGGGCCGTGGACTCGTCGAGCACGAGGACCCGCGGCCGGACCAGCAGCGCGCGGGCGAGGGCGACGCGGGCCCGCTGGCCTCCGGAGAGGGTGGCGCCGCGCTCGCCGACGAGGGTGTCCAGCGGGGCGATCCGGTCGACGCCGCACCGCCGTGCCGCCGCGGCGAGTTCCGAGCCGTCCGCGTCGGGCGCGGCGAGCCGCAGGTTCTCGGCGAGGGTGCCGTGGAAGAGCGGGGTGTCCTGCCCCACCAGGACGACGGCGCGCCGCAGTTCCGCGTCGTCCACCTCCCGCAGATCCACGGGGTCGCCGCCCTCCGGCAGCAGCTGGACGGCTCCGGCGGACGGGTCCCAGAAGCGGGCCAGCAGATGGGCACAGGTCGACTTGCCGGCACCGGAGGCGCCGACCAGGGCGAGGGTCCGGCCCGGGGGGACGGTCAGGCGGAGGCCGTCCAGCACGGGCGCGCCGCCGTAGCCGAAGCTCACCTCGTGCAGCCGCACGCCCAGCGGTCCGGGAGGCAGGGGGCGGGGCGCGGCGGGCGGCGGGGCGAGGGCGGGGGCCCGGACGGCCGCGCGGACCCGGGAGGCGGCGGCGCGCAGCGCCACGGCCTGGCTCAGGGCGCGGGCCGACTCGGCGACGGGGCCCAGGACGGACAGCGCCAGCGCCAGCGCCGCCGGAGCCCACGCGCCGTGCAGCCGGCCCGAGGTGACCGAGTGCGCCACCGTGGCCACCACGCCCAGCGCCGCGAGCACGATGAGGAGGTCGCGCGCCGCGGCGGCGACGGTCTCCCAGGTGGCCTCGGATCGCTGGGCCCGGCCCACCTGCCGCCCCCGCCGGGCCAGTGCGCGGCGGCGTTCGGCGAGGGCGCCGAAGGCGAGCAGTTCACGCAGCCCGTCGACGGTCTCCACGGTGTCCGCCGACAGCCCCGCGACGGCGGTGCGGGTACGGCCGCCGCGCGCCGCGCGGGCGCGCGCGTCGGCGAACGGGGCCGCGGCGAGCAGCGCCGCGACCGGCGCCACGACCGCCACCAGCCACGGCTCCACCGTGGCGAGGACCACGGTGGCCCCGGAGAGGACCGTCCCGGCCGCCAGCAGCTGGGCGGTGGTGTGGGCGTAGAAGAACTCCAGCGCCTCCACGTCGGCCATGGCGGTGGCCGCGAGGTCGCCGCTGCGCCTCCCCGCGACCCGGGCGGGCGCGCTGCGGGCGAGCCCGTCGAAGACACGGACCCGCAGCACGGCCAGCACCCGGTAGGCCAGGTCGTGCGAGAGGTCCATCTCGCGCCAGGTCATCAGGGCGCGCACGGTGACCAGGGCGAGGAGCGCGGTGACGGTGCCGGCCGAGGGGGCGCGCCCGTCGAGGACGGCGGTGCCCACGGTGTGCGCGGCCAGGGTCAGCAGCGCGACGAGGGAGCCCTGTTCGAGGAGGGCGGCGGCGCAGGTGCGGGCCGTCAGGGCGCGGTGCGCGGCGAGCGCGGGGAGCAGGGCGCGCAGCGCTCCGCGCGTGGGTGCCTCCGGGCCCGGGGTGCCGGGGCCGGCCGCCGGGGTGCCGGCGGTGCCGGTGTCGGTGTCGGCGGTGGCGTTGGCGGTGGTGGTGCCGGCGGCGGTGGTGGCCGTGGTGCTCATGCGGCGAGTTCTCCCCGGGGGACGCGGCCCGCCTCGACGAGCCGCGTGTAGAAGCCGTCGGCCTCGATCAGGCCGGCGTGCGCGCCGGCCGCGTCCACCCGTCCGGCGTCGAGGACGACGATGTGGTCGGCGTGGCGGACGGCGGCCGGCCGGTGGGCGACCACCAGGACGGTCCGGCCGCGCGTGGCCGCCGGCAGTTCCCTGACGATGTCCGCCTCGCGGCGTTCGTCGACGGAGCTGGTGGCCTCGTCGAGGACGAGCACCGGCGCGTCGGCCAGCAGGGCCCGGGCGAGGGCGAGGCGCTGGCGCTGGCCGCCGGAGAGGGTCGCGCCGCGTTCGCCGAGGACGGTGGCGTACCCGCCGGGCAGGGCGGCGATCTCGTCGTGGACCCCGGCGGCGCGGGCCGCGCGGGCCAGTTCGGCGTCCGTGGCGTCCGGCCGGGCGAGGCGCAGGTTGGCGGCGATGGTGGCGTGGAAGAGGTACGTCTCCTGTGAGACGACGGCGATGCCCCGCCGCAGCGAGTCCAGCGCGTACGCGGTCGTGGGACGGCCGTCCAGGGTGATCCGGCCCTCCCGGGGGTCGTGGTGGCGCAGGAGCAGGGCGAGGAGCGTGGACTTGCCCGCGCCGGACGGCCCGACGATCGCGGTGGTCCGCCCCGCCGGCGCGGTGAAGGAGACGCCGCGCAGGGCGGGCGCCGGGGCGCCGTCGTAGGTGAACCCGACGTTCTCGAAGCGCAGTTCGGGCGGGCCCGGCCAGTGCGCGGGCACGGTCCCGCGGTCCGGGACGGCCGGCTCGGCGGTGCGCAGGGCCGCGAGGCCGTCCGCGGCCGAGGCCCCCAGATACCCGGCGTGCCACTCGCGGGCGAGGTCCCGGACCGGCCGGAAGCACTCGGAGGCCAGCAGCAGCATCAGGTAGGTCCCGGTCGCGGTGGTGGATCCGGTGACGGCCGACCGGCACGCCAGGAGCGCGGCGGCGGCCGTGCCGCCCTGGACGGCGAGGTCGGTGAGGCCGGTGCCGGCCAGGGACACCCGCAGTTTCGCGACGGTCGCCCGGTGCAGCGCGGCGGACCGCTCCTCCAGGCGGGCACGGGTCCGGCCGACGGCTCCGGCGGCGCGCAGGGCCGGCATGCCCTGGAGGGCTTCCAGGTAGTCGGCGCCCAGCCCCTCGTAGGTGTCCCAGTGCTCCTTGCCGCGGGCGGCGAGCAGCCGGTCCCACAGGCGCGGCCCGGCCAGCGCCAGCAGCAGGGCGGGCACCAGCCCGAGCAGGGCGGCGGGTTCCACCACGGCCAGCGCGGCCAGGACCAGGGGCGGCACGGCCAGGGTGACCAGGAGCTGCGGCAGGTAGCGGGAGACGTAGGCGTCGACGCCCTCCACCCCCTCGACGAGGGTGGCGCGGACGGCTCCGGCCCGCACGGTGGCCGGCCAGGAGGGCCCCAGCCGCCCGAGATGGGCGAGGAGTTCGTCCCGCAGGGCGACCCGGGCCCGGGCCCCGCCACGGGTGGCGGCGCGCCGCTGCGCGAGGGCCAGCCCGGCGCGGGCGGCGACGACGGCGAGCACCGCTGCCAGCAGCCACGGGAGGCCGCCGGTGTCGCCGCGGGCCAGGCCGGCGAGCGCGAGGGCCAGCAGCGCGGCCTGCGCCAGGTGGGTGAGGGTCACGGCGCCCTGGAGCAGGGTGGCCGCGAGCAGGGGGCGCCGTACGCGCCATGCGGCGCGGCGCAGTTCGGGATGGACGATCACGGGGGTTTCTCCTCGTCGGCGTGGTGGGTGCCGAGGGCCAGGGCGTGCACGACCCAGTCCCGGCCCGGGGCCGCTCCGAGCGCGGCGCCGAGGTCCGCCTGCTGCCAGGAGCCGACGGGCCGGGCGGCCAGCCCGTGGCGCCGGGCGGCGATGTGGGCCAGGTGGACGGCGAAGCCGGCCCGGAGATGAGCGCGGCGGATGTGCGGGGCGCCGGCGTCCGCGGGGCAGCCGTGGGCGAGCAGGACGGCGCCCGCGTCCGCGAGCCACGCCTGGCCCGCGGCCCAGGCGGCGAGCGCGGGCCGGGCGTCGCCCGCCGCGTACCGCCGCAGGGCCGTGCCGTCACCGGCCGGTTCCACCAGGCCGGGCTCCGGTGGGCCGACCGCGGCGCACCAGCGCAGCTCGCCGCCGCCCGCCCGGGCAGCGGTGGTGAGGACCGCGTGGAGCGCGTCCCGCGGCGGGGTGCCCGGCAGCGGGGGCGGGGAGCTGCGGCGGGCCAGCAGTTCGGCGGCGGTGGGCGGACCCCCCGGCACCTGCGGGACGCGGGCGTCCTCCGGCACCTGCCGGACGCGGGCGTCCTCCGGCGTCCGGGGGACGTGGACGCCATCCGGCGCCTGCGGGCCAGGGGTGCCGGCGGTCCGGCGCACCGGGCCGGGCCCGGCGGGCGGCGGGACGTGCCCGGCGGACGGCCGGATGTGCCCGCCGGGCGGCGGGATGCGCGCGGGGCCGGGCGCCGGGATGTGCACGGTGACCAGGGGGTGTTCGGTGCGTCCGTCCAGCCGCACCCGGGGCTCGCCGGAGCCCGGCGCGCGGGCCGCGAGGACGAGGGCAGCGGCGGCGTGCCCGGTGTCCAGGAGCAGCAGCGGCCAGGCGCGGTGGCCGTAGTGGGAGGCCGTACGGCGCGCGGTGACGGAGAGTCCGGCGGTCAGGCCCGGTGGTGTGCCGTGCGGTGGCCCGCCGAGGTGGTGCACCTGGTGGCGGAGCGGGTCGTAGCCGTAGCGGCCGGGCGGCAGGGAGCAGCCCTCGCCCACGGCCAGTTCGGAGTCCACCGGGTGCAGGGCACCGGCGGACGGCGTGGGGCGCAGGCGCCCGGAACCGTCGGAGGCCGCCAAGGACAGCCGCAACAGGGTGTGCAGGTCGAGGGAGCCCGGGCCGGCCTCCGGGATCGGGTGCGGCGGCCCCGGCCAGGACCGGACGGCGCCGCCGGCCGGTGCGTCGGGGCCGGGGCGCTCCGGGGAGCGGGCGCGGGCGAGGGCGGCGGCGAGATCCACCGGGCGGTCCTCGTCCTCAGGGGAGCGGTGTTCCACGGTGGCGTCCTCACATGTGCGGCGGGGGCGCCAGCGTGAAGTCCTCCGGCCCGCTCGGCGGCGTGTCGCGCCAGCCCCGTGCGACGGCGGCCCCGGCGAGACGCGGGCAGCCGAAGTAGCCGAAGGCGGCGGGCGCGTTGGGCAGCAGCCCGGAGACGAGGACGCGGGCGACGCGCAGGGCCGTTTCGGCCACGTCCTCGGTGGTGAGGTCGAAGGTCATGACCCGGTGGCCGCCCGCGCGCAGCGCGCTCTCCAGCCGTTCCCGGCCGCCGGGGGCGATCGCGTCGACGGGGACCGTTCCGAGCGCGGGCGCGGTGAACCGCCGGGCCTCGGCGGCCATCCGCTCGTCCAGCCACACCTGCACGTGCGCTCCCAGGTCCCGCACGTGCTCGAACTGCTCGCCGCACGCGTCGAGGTAGCGGCCGTCGGCGCGGTGGTCCAGGTAGAGGCCGCGCGCCAGCAGCCCGGCCTCGACGGCCTGGAACACCCAGCCGCCGGGGCCGGTCAGGCCCTGGGTGAAGACCCAGGTGTGGACGGCTTCGAGGACGGCCTTGCGGGCCGCTTCCGCCGGGTCGTACTTGCACGCGAACCCGGCGGCGTACAGGCCGAGGCGCGGATCGTGGACGAGCGCGGCCACGCAGGGGGCGAACTCCGAGGCCATCTCGACGAGGTGGACCTCGAGCGCGGAACCCGCCAGGTCCTCGGCGAGGCCGGGCACGCTGGCCGGGTCGATGCCGCGGGACGGGCCGTCCAGGTGCCACCACAGTTCCAGCGCGTCGCGTTCGACGATCTCCAGCAGGCCGCGCTCGGCGGCGTCGTCCAGGCCCTGCCCGGTGGCGATCCCGGCATAGTTGAGGTGGTGGGTGCGGGGCAGCTCGCGCAGGTCGCCCTGGCGCCAGTTGAGATGGGTGAGCGCGACCGGCGCCCACACCTCGGCGGAGGCCCCGCCCGGCAGCAGTTCGGTGCCGCGCGTCCACAGGGCCGGGGTCCCGGGGGTGAGGGGCCGGTAGGGGAACTTCTCCCGGATGTACTGCCAGTGGGCGTACGCGGGCAGCTCCCCCGGGCCGTACAGCCGCAGGCCCCGGCCGGCCAGCTCGGCGGCCGTGGCGCGCACCGGGGCGCCGGGGTGGCCGGGCGGCGGCACACGGTTGCCGCAGTACCGCTCCACCCCCTCGGCTATCGCGGCGACCCGCGCCTGCTCCGGGTCGCCGAACGTCGTGCCGAGGGAGACCCGGTCGGCGGGCCACAGGCCGAGCCTGCGGGCGTCCGACACCTCGGCCGTCACCGCGGTGTACCGGGGCGGGGTGCCCGGGGGGTGCTCCACGGGCTTGACCTTGCGGACGATGCCGCAGACGGGGTCGACGAGTGCTTCCAGTGGCAGCGCCGTCATCGCAGAATCTCCTCGGCGGGGTCGGCGGGGGTGGGACGGGACGGGAGCACGGGCAGCCTCAGCTCCACGCCGGCCGGGTCGACCTCGCGCCGGGAGGCGAGCAGCCGGTCCGCCGTCACCGGGTCCTCACCGGTGTGGGGGTTGCGGGCGTGGGCGGGGAAGTGGTGCCCGGCGATCTCCAGGCGCAGCCGGGTACCGGCCGGCAGCCGGCGCGCGAGCCGGCCGAGCCCGACGGTGAACCCGCTCTGCCGGCCCGCCGGTTCGGCGCGCCGGACGACACCGGCGGCGAGCCGCTCGGCGGCACCGTCCGGCGTGAGGGCGACGAGCCGGGCGGCCCAGTCGGCGGACGGCGTGTGGGCGGTGGCCCGCAGCCGCACGCTCACGGGGCCGGCCACGTCGAGCGGGCGCGGCAGCGGCGGGGTGGCCAGCACACACCGGTCGGGCGGGCGCCCGGAGGGGGACGCGTGGGGTGCGGGGACGGCCAGGTCGTCGGAGCGGACGGGCCGGCCGGGGTCGGCGGTGAACGCGGCGCCGTGCAGCGGCACCAGCCGCGGCGTGCGGAGCTGCCCGCCGGTGGCGGCGGGCAGCCACAGATCCGCGCCGCCCAGCGCCAGCGCGCCGTGGTGGCCGGGGGTGAGGGCGCCGGCGAGGGCGCGGCGGGCCCAGCGCGCGTACAGCTCGCCGAGGTTCAGCCGGTGGGCGGGGCGCGCGTCCGGTCCGGGCGTGGTCACCAGGGAGTGCCCCCAGGGGCCCAGCAGCAGCCGGGCCGAGGGCCCGCCCCAGGCGCGCCACAGCGCGACGGTCTCCTCGGCGAAGTGGTCGTGGTGGCCGCCCACCGCCAGCAGCGGCACCCCGGCGTGCGCCGCCCGCGCCACGAGACGCCCGCGGCCGTGGTGGCGCCACAGGCCGGCCCAGGAGGGCAGGCTCCGGCCCAGCCGCTCGGGGAGGCCGGTCAGCGGCAGGTGGCGGAGGAGACCGGGATCGCCGGCGAGCGCCCTCTCCAGCGCGCCCTCGTCGGAGTCCCGCCGGTCGCCGTGGGCGGCCCACCACCCGGCGCGGGAGAGCAGCCGTTCCACGCCGGACGCCTCGCGTGCGGTCTCCGCGGGGCCGAGGGCGGGCACGGCGGCGAGGACGGCGTCCGGCCGGGCGTCCTCCGGCGCGTCGAGGGCGAGCACGAGAGCGCAGTGGGCGGCGTAGGAGGCCCCGGCGGCGACCAGCCGGCCGTCGCTCCACGGCTGCCGCCGGACCCAGCGGGCGGCGGCCGCCCCGTCGGCGGCCTCGTTCTCGTACGGGCGCCACTCCCCCGGCGCGGCGAACCGGCCCCGCACGTCCTGGACGACGGCGGCGAAGCCGTGCCGGGCCCAGCCGTCCGCCTCGGGCAGGTGCCGGGCGCGGTCGTAGGGGGTGCGCAGGAGGACGGCCGGGAAGGGGCCCGCGCCGTCGGGGAGGCGGACGTCGGTGGCGAGCCCGCCGGTGTCCGCGCCGGGCGCCGTCATCCGTGCCCACCGGGCGCCGGCGCGACCTCCGGGACGGGGAGGACCGGGTGTGCGGTGACGGTCAGCGTGGTCAGGTCCACCCGGCGGAGCCGGAGCCGGGCGGGGAGCCGGGCGGGAAGGATGTCCGGACCGGGGGTGCCGGTGGCCCACCGGCCGAGGTCCTCGGCGAGCAGCGCGGCGAGCAGCGCGGCGGCCGGAGGGGTGAGCCCGGCCGGTGCGCCGGAGACACGGGGGCCGCTCCAGTACGCGGCCAGTTCGCGGTGCGCGGGGGTGGCGGCGAGCCGGCGGGAACGGACGTGGGCCGAGGTGACGTCCCCGGGGGCGGCGGCCACCGGCTCGACGAACGCCTGCCGGCCCTCCCGATGGCAGCGCAGCCAGGCGACGCCGTGCTCCGGCAGCCGGTCGGCCCCGTCCCAGAGGCCGCCGGGCACGGGCCCGTCGAGGCACCACACGACGGCGGCGGGGTCCGTGGCGAGCAGGTCGCCGGTGCCGGGCGGCGCCGTGGGGTCCGTGGCGGGCGGGTCGCCGGCCCCGGCCGGCGCGGGGTACGGCTCGGCGCCCAGGGCCGTCAGCTGCGCGGCGAGCGGTCCGGTCAGCACGGCGTCGCCGAGCAGCAGGACGCGCCGGCGGGCGGCGGGCCATCCACCGGGCGGGGAGCCGTCCGTCAGATATCCGGCCTGCTCGAACGCGTGGACGACCCGGTCGAGTTCCGGGTCCGCCGGGCCGGCGGTGCCGTCCGCGAGCCGCGCGAGCAGCGCCCGCTCGTCCGCGCCGCCCGTCCTGACGCCGAGGAACTCCCCTCCGGGGGTGCGGAGGGCGAGACCCCGCCCGGGTACGGCGACGACCTCGGCACCGGGAACGAGCCGGCTGCGGGACACGGTGATCCTCCTTGACGCGTGAACCTGGGACGGGCAAGAGCTGGGGCTTTGAGGGGCGAGGGCTCCGGCGGGCAGGAGCTCCGGCGGGCAGGAGCTCCGGCGGGCGTGGGCCCGCCCGGCCGGAGGAGGCGCCGGGCGGGCCCACGGTCGAGGGAGCTGAGCCCCGCTCACTTCTCCGTGCTCACTCCTCCGTGTCGTCGAAGGGGTTCTCGACGAGCGCGTTGGAGTGGGAGGCCGAGTCGTGGGCCAGCTGGCCCGGGTCCGCGATCGGTGCGAAGACCTGCTCGTTGTCCATGAACTCTCCTTCATCGTCAGGGAGATACGGCGTTCGGTTGACCGCCGCCATGAACTCTAATGAATATGATTTTCATATTCTAGTGGGGGGAGCGGGTGATCTGGATAACACACCGGCCATCCCCCCTCGGGGTCCTCGCCGACCCGGCCGGCCACCCGCAGCACGTCCGCCAGCAACCCCGGCGTGACGACCTCCTTCGGTGTCCCGTCGGCCACCACGCGGCCCGCGCGCAGGGCGACGACACGCTCGGCGAACCGGGCCGCGTGGGCGAGGTCGTGCACCACCATCACCACGGAGAGCCCGCGTTCCGCGCGCAGCCGCACCACGGTCCGCAACACGTCCAGCTGGTGGTGGAGGTCGAGGTAGGTGGTCGGCTCGTCGAGCAGCAGCACGCGGGTGTCCTGGGCGAGCGCCATCGCCAGCCGCACCCGCTGCCGCTCGCCCCCCGACAGCGCGTCGACCTCCCGGCCGGCCCACCGCTCCACGCCGACGTCGCGCAGCGCCCGCGCCACGACGGGGTCACCGTCGCCGTCCTCGCGCAGCATGCCCAGCGGGCCGCGCGCCGCGTACCGGCCCTGCCGCACGAGGTGGCGCACCGTCATACCCGGCACGGCGGGGGACGACTGGTGCAGCAGCGCCACCCTCCGGGCCGCGGCGCGCCGTGAGAGCCGGGCGAGGTCGTCCCCGCCGAGCAGCACACGCCCCTCGTCCGGCCGCAGCAGGCCCGCGGCCAGCCGGAGCAGGGTCGACTTGCCGCAGCCGTTCAGACCGATGAGGGCGGCCAGTTCACCCGGCCGGACGGTCAGGTCGACCCCCCGCAGCACGGGCCGTCCGGGGTAGCCGAAGTGGACCCCCTCGACGTGGATTCCCACGGGCTCGCTCATGTTCCGTTCTCCTGGATCGGCGGGGCGGATGTCAGGCCGGCGGGGGCCGGCCGGCGGACCGCCGGGGCGGCGGGCGGTCTCAGAACGTGTGGCCCGGCGTGCGGCGCACGACCACCAGCAGCAGGGCGGCGCCGAGACACGCGGTGAGGGCCCCGACGGGCAGCGTGAGGCGCCCGGCGTCCAGCCCTTCGGCCAGCAGCCGCGAGGCGAGTTGCGCGGCGGCGTCCGCCCCGGCCACCACGACCGCACCCGTCAGGGCGGCGCCCGGCAGGCTCACCCGCAGGTCCGCCCCGAAGACCGCCACGGCCAGATGCGGGACGAGCAGCCCCACGAAGCCCAGCGCCCCGACGGCGGCCACGGCGCCCGCCGTCAGCGCGACCGCGCACAGCAGGGCGAGGGCCCGGGCCCGGTGGGCGGCGAGACCGGCGGCGAGTGCGGTGTCGTCCCCGCACCGCAGCAGCGTCAGCGGACCGGCCAGCAGCCAGGCCGCCGCACCCCAGGCGAGCGCCCACGGCCACAGCAGCTGCCAGTGCTGCCACACCCGGCCCTCGGTGGTGCCCACCAGCCACTGGACGACGCTGCCGAGTTCGCCCGGCTCCACCAGGAGCACCATGGCGGTGCCCCCGCCGAGCACGGCCGACACCAGTACCCCGTGCACCGCGGTCCGCGCGGGATCGCCCCGGCCACGGCCCGCGAGCAGCCACAGCAAGGTGGCGCCGGCACAGCCGCCGGCGACCGCGGCGAGGACCACCGTCCCCGGCGACTCCCAGCCGGCGAGACCCAGGGCCGTCGCGGTGACGGCACCGAGGACCGCCCCGGGCGTCACCCCCGTCACCTCGGGCCCGGCCAGCGGGTTGCGCAGCGCGGACTGAAGGACCAGGCCGGCCACGGCGAGGCACGCGCCCGCGCCGAGGGCCACCAGCAGCCGGGGCAGGCGGAGCTGGAAGAAGATGTGACGCTCCGTCGGGTCACCGCCGCCGCCCAGGACCTCCCAGGCCACGACCGGGGACATGCCGCGCCCGGCCACCAGTCCCACCCCCGCGCAGACCACGGCCAGGGCCGCGAGCACCGCGAAACGCCGGGTCACCGCTCGTCCTCCGGCCCGGCCGCCGCGGCGGAGGGCCGGGAGGCGCCCGCGGGGCCGCCGCCCGTGGGCCCGCCCCGGTGAACGCCACCCGCCCCGGGGGCGGGGGCGGAGGGCGCCGTGCCGGCCGCCGCCCGGGGGCCGGGCGGGGTTCCGTACCCGGCGGCGGCCGGCGCGGCGCCGGAGCCCGCCCGGGCCCGCCGGACCGCCCGGCGCCCGCCCCCCGCCCGCATCAGGGCGACCCCGGCCGGCACCCCGAGCAGGGCCGTCCAGGCACCGGCCGGTGTCTCCACGGGAGCCAGGGCCAACCGGGCCGGGACATCGGCGACCGCCACGACGACGGCCCCCCACGCGGCGGACCACGGGAGCCGGCGCACGGCTCCCGCCGCGGGGGTGAACCAGCGGGCCAGGTGCGGGGCGAGGAACCCCACCCAGGCCACGGGCCCGCACACGGCCGTCACCGGGGCGATCAGCACCACGGCGAGGGCCAGCGCGGCCAGCCGGGCGCGCCGGACCCGCACGCCCAGCGCCTCGGCGTCCTCGTCACCCAGCCGCAGCACCGACAGCACCGGCGCGCACAGCACGAGGGCGGGGGCCGCGACGAGCAGCCACGGCCACAGCCCCGTGACGTCGTCCCACGTCCGGGCGGAGAGGGAGCCGAGCAGGTAGCGGTAGATGAGCTGGAGGTCGAGCTGGTCGGCCATGACCATCAGGACGAGCAGCGCGGCTTGCAGCGCGGCCGCGACCGCGGCTCCGGTCAGCAGCACCGCGGACGGGCTGCGGCCCAGCCCGGCGGCGAGCAGGGTCAGCCCGCCGCCCAGCGCGGCTCCGCCGACGGCGAGCAGGGGCTGGACGGCGGCGGGCAGCGACACGGCCAGCACCAGGGGAGCGGCCACTCCCAGCGCGGCCCCGGAGGACACCCCCAGCATCTCGGGCACCGCCAGCGGGTTGCGCAGCGCCTCCTGGAGCACCAGCCCGGCCGCACCCAGACAGGCACCCGCGACCACGGCCAGCACCAGCCGGGGCAGGCGGAGTTCGGTGACGACGATCCCGGCGAGGGTGGCGTCCCCGTCCAGCACCGCGCCGGCCAGCCGGTGCGGCGGGACGAGAGGGGTGCCGAGACTCAGGGCGCAGACCGAGGCGGTGGCCGCGAGGACCGCCACCAGGACGGGCTGCCATCCGCGGACCCCGCGCGGCGGACGGCGGGTTCCCCGCGCGCGGCCGGCCGGGACAGGCTCCGTCGCGCGCGCCGGAGCGGGCACGGAAGGGGAGCCGCTCACCGCAGCGCGGCCGTGGCCTCGTCGAGGACGATGCCCAGTGAGCGGGTGCCGCGCCCCTTGGCCCACACCTCGGAGTTCACCTCGTGGACCGCGCCGTTCCGCACCGCCGGGATCTTGCCCCAGAGGGGGTTCGCGGCCAGCTTCTCCGAGAGCCTGCCGTCCGCGTCGCCGAAGCTCATGGTCTCGACGAAGAGCACGTCCACGTCCTTGGCGAGGATCTCCTCAAGGCTGTAACCGCCCTCCACGCCCCGGGACTTCCAGGGGTACTCGGCGATCCTGGGGAAGAGGCCGGCGGTCACGTCGGTCTCCGGGGTGGCGACGCCGAAGTTCTCGTCGCTGCCGTAGATGACGAGCGCGGTCCTGCCGCTCGGGGCCTTCTCGGCCTCGGCGAGCCTGGCGCGGAAGGCCCGTTCGGCCTTCTCCCCCTCCGTGGTACGCCCGGTCAGCGCCGCGAGGTCGCGCAGGTAACCCACGCTGTCCTGCCAGGTCCCGGGCTGCATGGACCAGAACGTGGTGGCGCCCTTCAGCGCCGGGGCGAGCTTGCCGTGGGTGTCCCCCAGCCCGATCACGAGATCGGGCTTGTGGGAGAGGATCGCCTCCACCTCCGGGGCGATGAACCCACCGGGGATGACGTCGACCTCGGCGGCCTTCTCCTTCCCCAGGAAGTCCGGGTGGGCGAGGAGTTCACTGTTGGTGGCCACCGGGACGATGCCCAGTTCGGTCAGGGCGTCGTCGCAGAGCGCGAACAGGCAGACGATCCGCTCCGGCGGTTTCTCCAGGGCGATCCGCACGCCTTTGGTGTCGGTCAGCTCCGTCGCCGCCTCGATCGGCTCGGCGGTCACCTCCGTCCTCGCCGGGGGCTTCGCCCCTCCGCCCGCCCGCTCCCCGGCAGCCGGGCCGCAGCCGGCCAGGGCGCAGCCCACCAGTGTCGCGGTGAACCAGCCGCGGACGCGTCTCGACGGTGTGCGCAGCATCGCTGCCCTCTTCTCTCCTCGGATACCGGCGACGCACCGAAGATACATGATAATCATTTTCATCAACCAGCCCGAGTTCCCGGAGGCCCGATGCCCGATCCCGCCGCCCCCGTCCTGCTCGTCTCCGACCACGTGGCCGGAGCCGTCCACGTGGTGACCGTGCCGGAGGGCGCGGTCACCGGACGCCTCACCGGCCGTCATCTCTCCGAGCACGCCGGGTTCCTGGCCCTGCCCGGGGGGCGGGTGGCCTGCGTCGACGACCGCCGTGGGGAGCTGCTGGTGCTCGACCCCTTCGGTGAGACGCTCGTGGAGCGCGCGGTGCCGGTCGCCGTGCCGGCCGAACACCTCGCCGGCGACCCGTCCGGCCGCCGGCTGGTGGTCACCACCGGCCTGGGCGGGAACACCGCGCCGTGGTCGGACCTGCTGACGGTGGCCGATCTGGCCACCGGGGAGGCCGCGCGGGTGCGTACGCGCGCCGGCGAGCCGGGGGTGACGGTGCTGGACGGCGGGGATCCGCTGGTCGTCCTGCGGCACCGGGAACCCGGGGCGCTGGCCGTCCACCGGTTCGCGAGCCTCCTCGCGGCACCGCCCGGCTGCCCCGTGGTCCCCCCGGACACGCTCCTGCCGCTGCCCCCCGACGGCCACGGCGACGCGTGCGACCCCGGCCCGGGGGAGGTGTTCGCCGCCGCGGGCGACGGGGTACACCGGGCCCGGCGGAGCGGCGGCACGCTCGTGGCCGGGGCGGTGATCCCGTGGGAGTCCCCCGCCCGAGGCTGGTACCTGCGGCTCGACACCCGGCGGCGGGCGCTGTGGTCCACCCTGCGCGGCGGGCCCCCGGATCCCCTGCGGTGGCCGGAGTGGAGCAACCAGGCCTGGCGCCACGATCTGGCGACGGGCCGCACCGCACGCACGGACCTCGGGCCCGGCCTCGTCTTCCGGCTGGCCCTCGCCCGGAGCCACACCGCGTTCACCCGCGTCCACCCCGACGGTGACGAGCTGGTCCTGCTGGGCGCCGACGGCACCGTCCGGCGCCTCCCCCTGCCCGCCATGGAGGGCGCCCCCCGGCGCGGCGGCACCCCCTGGGAGGGCGTCCAGCGGCGGGCGGTGGCCGCCTCACCGGGGTCCGACTGGGTCGCCGTCACCCGCGGCGGCCACGGCGAGGTGCACCTCGCCGACGCGCGCACGGGCCGGGAGGCGGCGCGGGTGCGGCTGGACACGCCGCTGCACCACGGCGGCCACCTGGTGCTGCGCACCCGTCACGACGGCGCCGCCGGCGACCCCGTGGGACGCTGACGGCACCTCACGCGGGATGTCCGGCGCGGATGCCGGACGCGGGCCCGGCCGGCACCACGGCCCGGGCCCGGGTACGGACGGGGGCGGGGCTCCGCGCCCGGCTCCGCGAGGCCGGGCGGGCCCGGGCGGACCCGGGCCGGCGCGGGTGCCGGCGGTGGCGGAAAACCCGGTGCCGTAGGCGGGCTGGGCACCGGGCGGAAGGGCGGCAGGGGCACGCGCCACGGCGCAAGGATGCCCCCTCGGGCAGAGTCCCGGGACCGGTGGGGCAACGTTCGGGATCTCGGCCGGGGCGCGGCCGGCGGCGCTTCCGGAGGGCCTGATTCCTCCGGCGGCGCCCCCATCGCGGCGTTCCGCCCGAGAGAGCCCCCGGTGGTCCCGCCGGGGGCCGGACCGCGGGACGATCCGGGCCGGTCCCTCCCGGATGACATCACGCCCGGCACGGCAACCTCCATGCCGTAGTCTGCCGCCTCACGGCGATATTGAGACAGGTGTTTCTCTTGCGCACTGCGGTGCGCACGGGAGTCGCGTCGCCCGCGAGTGCCGCCAGGAGGTGGGGCGAGCCATGAACGCAACGCAGGGTCAGGACATGTGGTGCGGCCTGCTGGGCCCGGTCGAGGTACTGCGGGGTGACACCGCGGTGGACCTCGGTCCGCGGCAGCGGAAGGTCCTTCTCGCGCGGCTGCTGATCGAGGACGGCCGCCCGGTCTCCGTCGGCGAACTCTGCCACGACCTGTGGCAGGGGGATCTGCCGACCGGCGCCGTCTCCTCGGTCCGCGCCCACGTCAGCCGGTTGCGCGCGGCGCTCGAACCGGGACGGCAGGGCCGGTCCACCGTGCTCGTCAGCGGCCCGTCCGGCTACGCCCTGAAGGTGCCGCGGGAGGCGCGGGACACCACCGCCTTCGAACGGTCCGTCAACCGCGCGCGGGACGCCCTGCGTCTCGGGCGGCTCCAGGCCGCCGAGCGGGAGATCGACGCCGCGCTCGGGCTCTGGCGCGGCGAGGCGCTCGGCGAGGCTGCCGGGCACGCCTTCGCGCTGCGCGAGAGCGCCCGCCTCAACGCGGCGCGCCAGGACGCCGAGGAACTGCGCGCCGCCCTCCTCATCCAGCTCGGCGACGCGGAGCGGGCGGTGGAGGCGGCGGAGGACCTCACCGTCGGCGCGCCGCTCCGGGAGGCGTCCTGGGCGCTGCTGATGCGCGCGCTCTACCTGGCGGGACGCTCCGTGGAGGCGCTGGACCGGTACGAGCGGTTCCGCACCATGCTGGCGTCGGAACTGGGCCTGGACCCCAGCCCGAAACTGCGTGAGCTGCACACCGCCGTCCTCCGGCACGACCGGGACGTCCTCGGGGACCCCCGGCCCCCCCGCTCCGCCACCACCCTGTCCGGCACACCGGAAGCCTTCGGCCTGCCCCTGGTGGGCCGGGCCGGGGAGACCGCGCGGCTCACCGGCCTGCTGGGGCCCGCCGCGGCCGGCCGCACCCAGTGGGCCGTGCTCTCCGGCGAGCCGGGGTCGGGCAAGAGCCGGCTGCTGGAGGAGGTCGCCGCGCGAGCCGGGGAGGCGGGGTTCACCGTGGCCCGGGCCACCGGCGGGCAGGCGCTGGGCGGCAGCGACGGGATCTCCCTGCTCTGCCCCACCACCCAGCTCCTCGACGCGCTGCGGGCGGACCGCGACACGGCCGAGAGCCCCACCGCGCCGGCGGACCACGGCACCGGCACCGGCAACAGCAACAGCAACAGCAACAGCAACAGCAACAGCAACAGCAACAGCAACAGCAACAGCAACAGCAACGACGGTGGCAGCCGGGGCACCACCACCGCCGGGCCGGGCACCTCCGGCGAGGAGCCGTTCGAGACCCTCCTGCGCGAACTCACCCGGGGCCCCGGCCCCACCCTGTGCGTCATCGACGACCTCGACTGGGCGCCGCCGGACTTCTGCGCCCTGCTGCGCCGGCTCGCCTGCGTGGTGCGGGACGCCCCCGTCGCCGTCGTGTGCGCCCTGCGGACGACCGACGGCCCCGCGGCGGGCGAACTCGGCGGTCTCCTCGCCGAACTGGCCCGCCGCGGGGCGACGTGGCTGCACCTGGAGCCACTGTCCGCCGACGACGTGGCCGACCTGCTCAGGGCCCGCGGGGAGGACACCCCGGCCGAGACGGTCCAGGCGCTCCACCGGCGGTCCGAGGGCAACCCCTTCACCCTCGGCGAGCTGCTGGACCTCCCGGCCGACCGGCGCACCGGACCGGCGGCGCGGATACCGGCCGCGGTGCGCAGCATCGTCCACGCGCGCCTCGCCGACCTCCCCGGGCCGGTCCGCACGCTGCTCGGCCACGCCGCCGCCGACGGCGAGTGGCTGGACGTCGAACTGCTCGCCGCCGTCCAGGGCCTGACCCAGGACCGGCTGCTCCCACTCGCCGACGCGGCGGTCACCGCGGGGGTCCTCGTCTGGGACGCGGACCCGGACGCGGAGGCACGCGCCGCCGGGCGTTACCGTTTTCCCGAACTGCCGCGCGAGGTCGTGCTGTCCGCGCTCACCCCGTCCTCGCGCCGGCTGCTGCACGCGGCGCTCGCCCGTGAGCTGACCCGGCGGGCCGGTGCCGACCCCGAGCGCCTGGCCCGCCATCTGCGGGCGGCGGGCCCCATGGCCCCCGACCCCGTCCGCAGACCCGCGCCGGAGCCCGGGACCTGACCCCGGCCCCGGCACCGCCCCCCGACCGCTCCTGTCCCCCCGTCAGCCCCGTCATCCCGTCGGACTCGAGTCCGAGACCCGAGGAGAAGTACATGTCCGATCGGCATCAGCCAGCCGGTGAAGCCTCCGCCCGCGAGGAGGGACAGGCCGCCGCCGGCGGCGCCCCCGCCCCGGGCGCCGCCGGGGAGGCCACCTCCCAGGGGACCCCCACCCCGGACGCCGGGGACGCCGCCGCGGTCGACGCCGCCACCGTCGAAGCCCGCCTCGCCGGCCGGAAGGACTCCGCCGAGTCCCGCACCGAGCCGGAGCCCCGTACGGAGCGGGAGCTTCCGCCGACCCGTACAGAGAGCGGCGGGTCCAAGGCCGGGACCCCGGCGGAGGCACCGGCGGAGGCACCGGCGGAGACCAAGTCCGTGTCCGCGGTGACCCCCCGCCGTGGCACGGCCGCCGGCCCCACCTCCGAACCGGAGACGGACCCGGACGAGCCGGGCGCCTCCGGCACTCCTGGCGCCACTGGCAGCACCGGCGCCTCTGACACCTCTAACACTTCTGACCCCGCTGGCACCTCTGGCACCTCTGACAGCGCGGCCTCCGGCACTCCGGCCGCGGGGACCGCGAAGGCCGGCGGCGTGGACGCCACGGCGGACGCGGAGGCGGCGCCGGACACGGCCCGGGACTCCGCCGCCGGAATCCACGCCGGTGACGCTCCCACCTCCCGGACGGCCGTCACCGCCGGGGCCGCCACCGCCGGGGCCGCCACCGCCGGGGCCGGGGCCGCCACCGCCGCGGCGCCGGCCGACGCCGCGCGCTCCGGCGGCATCCGCGGCTGGGCCGCCCGCCGGCGCCAGGCCCGGGCCACGGGCGACGGTGACGGGCACGGCGGCGGCGTCGCCGTGGCGGCGGCCGGTGCCGGTGCGAACTCCGGGAAGGGCGCGACCGCCTTGGCCGAGCCGCTGCCCGGGCGTCCCAACAAGCCCGTGCTCGCCGGCGCGGCGATGGCGGGCGCCATCCTCGTCGCCGTCCCCCTGCTGATCATGGCCACCGGCAGGAGCGGGGGCGGCGAGGAGAAGACCACCAACACCGGCTCCGGCACCGTCCTGGAGGAGGACGACGGGATCGCGGGTCAGTTCGTCGCCGAGTCGCCGTCGCCCTCTCCCTCGCCGTCGAAGAAGGACGAGGACGAGAAGGAGAAGGAGAAGCCGGTGCCGCCGCCCGTGGCGCCCCCGGTCGCGGTGGAGTCGCCGTCGCCGTCCGCCACCCCTGAGAAGGAGGCGGAGGAGAAGAACACCGTCAAGAAAAAGAAGAAGAAGCCGAGCGATCTGCCGCCGGTGCTGACCCGGGTGCTGATCAAGAACAACACCAACGGCACCTGCGTGGACATCCCCGGCAGGGGCAGCGGGAAGATGGGCGGCCCGATCCAGCACGCCGGGTGCGACGGCAGCGACGAGGACAACCAGCTCTGGAACCTCGAGAAGATGTTCGACGACAAGGGTCCCGGCGGCACCCCGCTCTTCCAGATCCGCAACGTCATCGACAGCCTCTGCTTCGACCTGCCCGGCAACGGGGGTGTCGACCCGGCCACCAAGGTCGTCCAGTACAAGTGCTGGGGCGCCAACCTCAACGACAACCAGCTCTGGTGGCTGGACAAGCGGGCCGAGGGCCGCTACTGGATCCGTAACCTCGCCAGCAACAACATGTGCCTGGACTCCTACGAGCCGGGGGACCCGAACAAGAACCTGATCATCTGGCACTGCACCCAGGAGAGCCAGAACAACCACGAGTGGATCATCACTCGGGGCTGACCGCCCCGGCTCCCACGGCCGGTCCGTGACACGGCCCGGCCTCCCGGCGGCCACGGACGGCCCGGAGAGCCCGGACGGCCCCGGCGGAATCACCTTCCGCCGGGGCCGTCCTCCGTTTCCGGGCCGGTCACGGTCAGGTGCCGTCCGCCGTTCCCGGGGCGGGGCGCTCGCCCTCCGCCGCGCTCCCGGGTCCGCCGCCGTCCACCGCGGCGCGCGGGCCGCTCTCCGTCACCGCCGGGGCGGGGAACGGGACACCGCCGGAGAAGTCCAGCAGCCCGGAGGCTCCCTGGTCCTGCTCCGACGGTCCGAACCCGGCCGCCCCGTCGCCGAACTCGTCGCCGTCCTCCTCGGCCGCGAACCGCTCCAGGTCGGCCTTGCCCGCCCGCAGGGCGTCCGCCGTGACCAGCTGGCCGACGGGCGCGGAGGAACTCAGGAAGAGCACCTCCTTGCCCTCCGGCAGCCGCTCCAGCAGCGCCGGCACGGGCATCACCTCGTGCGGCGGGAGCCGGTCCCCGTCCAGCTCCGGTGAGGGCGGGAAGACCGGCACGGCGGGGGTGCCGTCGGGCGCCTCGGTGACGGAGAGACCGCCCTGTTCGTCGAGGCAGACGGCCACCTCGGCGTCGGCGAGGCAGAGCGCGAACAGCTCCTCCGAGCCGTAGCCGGTGGCGACGAGCTGGGCGGCGGCGTCCGCGGGGCTGACCGGCCGGGCCCAGCCGTGGGCGTCCGGCGACGGGCGGTAGTCCGGGTTCTCCTCCCACTCCACGATCTCGCCGCGCGCGTCGCTGCGCCAGCGCCCCAGCACGGCCCAGGAGGGCGCGGGCTCGCCCGGCTCGCCCTCCCAGTGCCGGTCGATCACGGACAGCCAGTGGTCGGTGGCCACCTTGGCGGCCTTGACGTAGTCCTCGGGCGGCTCCCGGAAACCGGGCTGACCCTTGAGGACGGCGGTGGGGCCGCCCTGGATCCGCTCGTCGCCGTTCTCGGGGGTCTCGGGGGTCTCGGAGGTCTCGGAGGTCTCGGAGGTCTCGGAGGTGTCGGAGGTCTCGGAGGTGGTGTCCGGGGTCCCGTCGTTCTCCGGGCCCGGGTTCCCGGGGGTCACGGAGACCTCGGGGGTCTCGGGGGCGGGGCTCTCGGTGTTCCGGGGGCCGGTGCTCTCCGGCTCCTCGGGCGGTCCGGGGGGACTGGCCATGGGGAATCTCCATCAGTTCGTCAGTGCGGGGTGCCGCGGCGGGCCGCGGCGGATGCGGAGGGCCGGTGTGGCCGCGGTGGGACGGGCCGGTCGCCGAGGGCCCGGCGGCCGGGGTCAGCCGGCGGAGGCCGGGCCGGAATCCGGGGCACCGGCGCTCCCGGCTGCTTCCCCGGACTCCCCGGATGCCCCGGAGGCCCCGGAGGCCCCGGGATCCGCGGGTTCCCCGGCTCCTCCATCGGCGGAGGCGGCCGGGGTGGCGGAGCTCGCGCCGCCCCCCACCGTCGAGAGGCGTACGGCGGCGGGCGTCGCGGGCGGCGGCTCCTCCTCGCCGGGCCGGGCGGCCGGTTCGGTCCGCCCGTCCGCGCCGCCGTCCGCCGTGCCCGTGCCGTCCGCCGTGCCCATGGCGTCCGCCGTGCCCATGGCGTCCGCCGTGCCCATGGCGTCCGGCGTGTCCGTGCCGTCCGCCGTGCCCGGCGCTTCCGGCGTACCGACGGCGTCCGCCGGGTTCGGCGCGCCCTGGGCCGCCACCGCCGAGGCCGTCTCCGCCACCGCCAGCCGCAGCGCGTCGGCCTCCACCGTCATGGACACCGGGCCGGAGGGGTTGAGGTACAGCACGTGCCCCTCCGGCAGCCGGTCCACCACCTGGGGGACGGGGATCAGCTCGTAGCCGAAGCGGCCGGCCAGGTGCAGATACGTGGGCGAGGTGAACACCGGTACCACCGGCGCCCCGTCGGGCGAGGTGGCGGAGAGCGGGGCGCCGCCGGGGCCGAGGAGGACGGCGACCTCCGCGGCGGCGAGCGTGCGGGGCACCGCGTCGCCGGGGCCGTAGCCGGTGGCGGCGAGCTGCACCGCCTCGTCCACCGGGTCGGTCGGCGCGGGCCAGCCGAGGGCCTGGGGCGAGGGGCGGTACTCCTCGTTGGGGCGCCACTCCTCGATCTCGCCGTCCAGGCCGGACCGCCACTGCCCCACCACCGCCCAGTTCGGCGGCTCGCCCGTGCCGGACCAGGTGGGGTCGACCATGCCGAGCCAGTGGTCGGGGGCGAGCCGGGCGGCCTCCCGGATCTCCTCGGGGACCGGCGGCTCGGCGTCCTCGGCGGTGCCGGCCCCGGCGGTGGCGGCCGTGGCGGCCGTGTTCTCGGCGGCGGCCTCGGCGGCTTTGTCGTTCATGAGCTCCTCGTGCCTGTGTCAGGGGCGGTCGTACAGTATCCGGCGCAACTTCTCGTCCAGGGAGTCCGGGGGGTCCAGCCGCCGGCGGTGGAACCACGCGTCGAGCAGGCGCTCCAGCGCGCCGGCGGAGACCGAGGCCGGTACGGGGCCGGGCCCGGTGCCGGGCACGGGTCCGGCGGGCGCCGAACCGCGGCGGGGGCCCGGCACCTGGCCGGGGCCGAGCGCCGCCAGGACGTCGAGGACGTCCTCCAGCGCGCCCCGGTACCGGGCCAGCCAGGCCTGGAACGTCTCCTCGTCGCGGCCGGAGGTGCCGTCCCCCAGCCAGCCCAGGGTGTCCAGGGCGTGCTCGTCGGGGAAGAGGCCGTCGGCGGCCACGTGTTCGCGCAGCTCGGCCTCGGTGAGGGGGGAGATCCGCCAGTAGCGGCCCCAGTTGTTGACGTAGTCCAGCTGCCCCGGCTCGGGCCGGCCGCGCTCCCGCTGCCGGTCCAGGACGAGCTGCGAGCCGCGCATCACCTCGTCCAGGGAGTGGTGGCGCACCGGCAGCATCTCCGCCAGCAGCGCGGCGCGCACCAGCCCCAGGTCGATGTCCAGGCCCCAGACCTCGCGCATCTTCACGGCCTGCGACATCAGCCGGGCGGCCGAGCCGGAGGTGCCGGCCTCGACCAGGGCACCGCTCCGCGCTGCCGCGCGGTGCGGGGCGCTGTGCAGGGAGATGTCGTAGCGGTTCGCCCCCGGAATCCAGGGCAGGACGTCCCCGCCCATCAGGGAGCGCTCCGCCTCGCTCAGCGGCGGCCGGATGTCCTCGACGCGCAACGGCACCCGCAGCGCCCGCTCGACCTCCTTCAGCGTCGCCCGCGCCTCGGGCGACTCCCGGTCCCCCGCGAGCAGCAGCTTGTGGTCGATCATGAGCATGGACGGGGGACGCGAGACGATGTACTCGGCGGTGATCACCGCCGGGTTGGGGTCGGGGCTGCCGAGCAGCTCGGAGATGAGGCCGCCGTTCCCCTCCCGGGACTGGGCGCCGATCCAGAGCATGCCCATCCGCTCGCGCAGATTGCCCGACACCGCGACCGCCCGCAGCCGCGCGCGGTCGGTGCCCACGGCGCCGTCGATCGTGGGGTCGTCCGAGCCCAGCTCGGCCCAGCGGCCGACGGCCTCGGCACGCTGCCACAGGACCCGTGTCATGACGGCGAGCTGGGCGTTGACGGCCGGGTGGCCGGCGAGGTGGTGGGCGAGCCGCCGCTCGAACTCCACGGCCTCCGTCAGATAGCGGAGGCGGGCCATGGTCCAGTCCGGCGCCCGGCGCCTGCCGTCCCGCCCTCCCTGGGAGACCAGCTCCCGCAGCCGGTCGCGGACCGGGCCGGGCGCGGCGGAGAGGGCCTCGGCCACCCGGGCCAGCCGGGCGCTGTCGGAGTAGGCGCCCCCGGTGTCCACGAGATCACCGAGACTGCCGAGATCGCCGAGGTCTCCGGGGCTGCTGCTGCCCGGGGACCCGGCCGGCCCGGTGTCGGCGGGGCCGCCGGGGAGCCCGGAGAGGTACCGGTCCCGCTCCTGGTCGTGGACGAGGAGCGCGGGTGGCTCGGTGGCCTCGCCGGGGGTGCCGGGACGCACGGCTCCGGCCTCGCCGGGCGTGCCGTCACCCTCGGCACCGTCGCTGCCGTCCGTGGCGCCGACGGGGTGGAAGGTCACCGCTCCGTCCGGCCCCGCCACGGCCACGACCGTGCCGAGCGCGCGGGCGGCCGCGGTCACGAGGGCGTCCATGGGCAGCGCCGGGTTCGCGGCCCTGTCGCCGCGGGACGGGTCGATGAGCAGCAGCCGGAGGCGCTGGACCGGGCTGAGCGTGACCTCCGGGGTGGGGAGCCGGTCGCCGAGGAGCATCGCCTGCGTGCGCTGGGCGACGTCGAGTTCCACGCCGATCCGCTCCAGCCGGACCACCGCGATGGTGCCCGACATGGACAGCGGGGGCACCGCCGCGGCGGACGCCGGGGAGACGTCGGCGTCGGTGAGGTTCCCCGCCAGCCATTCGCGGAAGCCGTCGGCGGTCTCGACACCGGCGTCCCGGAGCTCGGCGGTGGCCGTGTACCGCAGGGCGAAGTACAGGGCGGGGACATTCCGGTCGCCCTCCCCCGGGGACTCGTGCAGGGCGTAGCGGACGCCGTCGAGGTCCGCGGTGAGCTCGTCGGTACGCCGGTAGTCGCCGCGCGACACGGGCGGGGCGGGCGATTCCGGCTCCGGGGAGACGGAGCCGTCGCGATCGTCGCCGAACGCCTCGAAGGCCCGGTCGGCGGCGGCGCCCTCGTCGGAGTCGGCGACGCCGTCGGGGAGTTCGACGATCCGCGGCCACCTCCCGTCGTCCGCGTTGTGCAGCGCCGCGGGCGGGTACGGGGGCATCTCCTCCAGGAGGTAGTCGGCGTACGGCTCCCCGGTCGTCGGGTCCTCGTTGGGCTCACGGGCGTGGATCGTGAGCACCGTGCCCGGCGCGTAGAGCACCTCCTCCTCGTCGATCCACGCGGAGAAGGGCGTCACCTGGCGGGCGACGGAATGCCCCACGTAGGCCACCATCGGGTGGCGGTCCTCGGCGCCGTCCTGGTCGTCCCGCATGTACGCCAGCGCCATGGACTGGGACTCGGTGGTGGAGCGGAACCGCGGGACGAACAGGACGGAGTCCATGACCAGCGGCGAATCCCCCAGCTGGTCCAGGCCGCCGGGGAGCCAGCCGCCCCACCACACCGGCCGGTTCATGGGGGGCAGGATCTCCAGCGCCTCGGCCACCATGCCGACGTGCGCGGGCATGGCGGCGTGCAGGCGGTCGGCGACCCGGTTCACCCGGCGCCGGATCTCCAGGACCGCCGGCCCGCTCGCGTCCGGCCCCAGGTCCGCCAGGTCGTCGATGGCCTGGTTGAGGTCCGGGTCGTCCTTCAGCAGGTCGAAGGACTCCTCTCCGACCTCCGCGCGCGCGTGCCGCCACACCCGCTCCCTGAGCAGCCAGCGGCCGGCGAGCGCGCCGAAGCGGGTTCCCGTGACGTACGGCTTGAACAGCTTGTGATCCGTGTCGGTGTAGAGGTGCAGCGCGATCAGATGGCCCGGGTGCAGCGCGGCCAGGGCCCGGCGGCCCTCGTCCCCGTACCGTTCCAGCCACGCCCGCGCCGCGTCGGCCCGGTTCGACTGTTCCTCGGTGTGCGTCGGGCCCCCGGTCAGCGCCGCGTTCAGCGCCTTGATCATGTCCCCGGGCACGGGGATGCCGTAGTCGTTCTCGAAGGCGGCGGTGCGGGCGTACACCTCGTGGTGCGGCAGCGGCAGACCGGGCGCGAAGGTGCGCGCGGCCCACCGGTGCAGGCGGGCGCCTTCGAGGCCGACGGCGGCGCGCTCGGTGTCGTCGCCCAGGCCGGCCAGGTGCGAGGCGCGCACCGCCTCGGACAGGGACTGGGTGTCGGTCAGGACGGCCCAGGCCAGCATCGCCTGGCGGAAGGCCGCCAGTTCGGACGGGTCCGCGCCGACGGCCCGCAGGGCCTGGAGCGTCCACAGGGCGGGGCCGGCCGTACCCCCCACGTACCGGAAGCCGCGGAGGTCGTGCGCGAACCGGTAGGCGCCGCCCCGGTGGCCCCGCGGGCGCGGCGCCGAGGGCGAGCTGAGCCACCCCGGCAGGGTGCGCAGCAGCGTGCCGGGCTCGGCGGAGGCGTAGGCGGCGTTCGCGAACGCCTGGACGAGATGCGGCACCCCCGGCCCGGTCGCCAGGAACCGGCCCACCGCGTCCGGTTCCCCGAGCAGGTCCGCGGTGGGGGTCCCGGCGAGGAAGGCGCGGTCGGCGGCGGCGGGCCCGTGCCGCTGGGCCAGGTAGGTGTGGAGCCGGGCGACGGCGCGGCGGGCGCCCTCGACGGCCTCCTGCCGGGCGGCCAGCCGCCGCGCCAGCTCGAACTCGAAGCGCGCGCTCAGGTTCCGCCACTCCCGCTGCCCGTAGAGCGGGGTGAAGTGGACGGCCTGGGACGAGCCGGGGACCCGCCAGCCGGGGACGTGCCACGGCCGTCCGCCGGGCGTCCCGGCGCCGGTGGCCGGCGGGGCGGGGTCGGGGAACCGCGCCAGCCCGGGCCGGGAGGTGGGCGGGACGCGGAGCCAGCCGGTGGCCCGGCCGTCGGCGGCCTCCAGCAGGTGGACGGTGGCCGCCGGGGCCCCGTTCCCGTCCTGTCCCCGGGTGACGGCCGCCCGGCCGGTGACCAGGTAGACGTCGAGGCCCGTGGCGTCGGCGATGCCCTGCGCCCGCCGGACCGCGCTGGAGACGTCCGTCAGGTTCGTCAGGTCCGTCAGGCCCGCCGGCCCGGCGGGGGCGTTCCCGGCGCGGCCGGGGCGCCGGCCGGTGTCCTCGGGCGCGCAGGCGAGGACGGTGACGCTGGTGAAGCCCGCCGCGGCGATGCCGGGGCCGAGCAGGCGGCCGACGGTCTCGCTGTCGGCGCCGGTGGGGAGGTCCTCCGCGGTGGCGACGGTGTAGCCGTCCGCCGAGCCGTGGGAGGTCCAGAAGAAGGTGGAGCCGGATCCGGTGGCGGGCAGGGGGCGCTGCCGCGCCACGCGCTCCCCGGCCGGGCCGCGGCTCCACTCGGTGTAGTGGCTCGCGGCGCGCAGGCCGCCGTAGAAGCCCTCCCGCAGGGCCCAGTCCCGCCGGGAGAACGAGGCCGCGCCGAAGACCTGGCCGTTTCCGTCGCGGATCTCGCGGACCACGATCCCGGCCGGGGCGGGCACCGCGGAGGGCCCGTCCCACGGCGCGTTCCAGTAGTCGGGCTCCGGGTAGCCCGGCTCCGGCGCGGTGGGCCGGCCCGGCCCGGTGGTGAGGGTGGTCAGGGCGGTGACGGGGCCGGTGGTGTGCGCGGCCGTGGTGGCGGGGGTCTCCGCGAGGAGGAGGTGCTCGTAGACGCGGCCGGTGTCCGGGTCGGTGCGGATCGCGCGCCGCAGGACGGTGAAGTCGGCGGGCTCCGCGTAGGCCACCGGGCCGTCCAGCGGCTCGGCGGCGAAGACCGCGATGTCGCGGGCCGAGGAGCGCTCCACCTCGAAGAGCACCGGGTGGTGGCCGCGGGCCGGCTCCCGGGCCCACAGCTGCTCCAGCGCGATCCCCGACTCCAGCCGGGCCACGTGGAACCGGCCGGTCGCGACGGACCGCGGGGTGCCGTCGGTGAGTCCGGTGGTGCGGTCCGGGCCGCCGGAGGGCTCGGGCAGGGTGCCGGGGAGCGTGCCCGCCCACCAGACGCGTTCCCGCACCGGGGGCAGCAGCTCCAGCGCCTCGGCGGCGAGGGCGGCGTGCTGCCGTGTCTCCGCCCGGAGCCGGCTGTCCGCGGCGGCGACCGCCTGGCGCAGGGCGGGCAACAGCTGGGCGCGGCCGGGGCCGTCCGCGGGAAGCGCCCGGGCGCGCTCGGCCAGGCGCAGGATCTCCGGCTGGCTCAGCATCACGACGGGGAGGGTGAGGTCACCGGCGAGGGCGGGCGCGAGGGCGCGCTGGGCCGCCGTCACGGGCGCGTCCTCGGCGAACAGGGCCGCGTCGGGGCCGCCGAGCAGGTGCAGGGCCGTGACGTGGGCGGGGTCCAGGCCGTCGAGGGGGGAGCCGCCGTGCCGCTGCCGCCAGTCGTGCAGGGCGTCGTCGCGGTCGAGCAGCCCGTCCGGGTCGAAGTCCCCGGCCAGCCTCTCCTCACCGGAGCGGATGGAGCGGGCGAGCCCGTCGGGCAGGACCAGGCCACCGGAGGCCCGCGGGTCGGGGCGGCCGGCTCCGGTGGCGTACAGGGCCCGGTGGGGCAGGCGCAGCCCACCGAGTGCGGCTCCCAGCCGCGCGGCCGGGTTCCAGGTGGCCTCGGCCCAGCGGTGGACGTGCGCGGCGTCACCAGTGGTCGCGGCGCGCTCGGCGGTGTCCCCCAGCCCGGCCTCGCGGGAGGCGAGCAGGATTTCGACGAGGGTGTGGCGGCCGGTGGGCAGCAGCCAGCCGACCACGGCGTCCCGGAAGGCCAGGACGTCGGCACGGAGCACCCCGGGCAGCCGCGCGTACCGCGTGAGCGCGTCCACGGCCGGCCGGGCCGGGCCGCCCGCCAGGGGGAAGCCGCGGTCGTGGTGGAGATCCCGGTACCAGTTGCCCTCCTGATCCGGCGGGGGCGGGGCGCTGAACCACGAGGTCAGGCCGGCGCCCCTGGCGAACGTGGACATCAGGTGCGGCAGCCCGGCGTCTCCCCGGGGGTCCAGCGTCCGGCGGAGGGCCGTCTCCTGGTTCTCCCGGCCCGTGACGGTCTCCGGGAGGAGCAGCGACAGGGCCCGCTCCGCGCCGTACCGGTCGGCGAGCCACTCGTGCAGCCTGCGTACGGCGTCGCGGGCCGCCGCCAGGACCGCCGTGTCACCGGCCAGGGCGCGGCCCAGCGCCCGCTCCCAGGCCCGGCTCGCCACGGGCCAGCGCGGATCGGCGTAGAGGGAGGCGAGGCCGTCGGTGTGGTGCCACGGGTCGCGCGGCGCCCCGCCCCCGGTGCCTTCGCCGGGCTCCGGGGTGTGGACGAGCCACCGGGGCGCGGGCAGCCCGGGGTCGCGCGCGACTTCCAGCCCGAAGGGCGGGACGGCGCCGGAGCCGCGGTCGTAGGTCTCACTGGGCGCCGTCGCGCCGACGGTGTCGACCCCGGAGCGGTCCGCCATCCGCCGGGCCAGCGGGCCGGCCCCGGCGGGCGGGCCGAGGACGACGAGCGCGGCGGGCCGGGGCCGGTCGTGGGCGCGGAGCAACTCCCGGACGTGGTCACCCGCCTGACCGGCGGTGACCAGCTTGGCGCCGTCGCGGGAGGCGAGGCGGACCAGCCGGCCGTCGCCGGGGGCGGCGAAGAACAGCGCGCCGCGCTCCCAGGGCACCGGCACCCGGTCGGCCTCCCAGGTCCCGCTCTCGGTGTCGAAGTACTTGAAGTAGCTCAGCTCGGGGAAGGTCCGCAGGGCGCTGTGGCGCTCCGCCGCCTCCTGCACGGTGTAACCGGTGACGCCGGCCCAGCTGCCGTCGGGCCGCATCACCGGGCGGACGAGGACCTCCCGGTCCCACGCCTGCCCGGCGGGCGGGGCGGGCAGTTCCCGCACGGTGACGTGGAGCAGGTCGCGGCCGAGGGCGGCGTCGTACCGGACCTCCCGGGCCACTTCCTGGAAAGAGGTCTCCCGCGGGTACAGGGCCTGCCGGACGCCGGGGTTGCGGCCGAACGGCGCGACGTCCCGCGCGGAGGAGCGGCGCACCTCGTAGACCACCGGGTGGTGCTCACCGGGCGGCGGCGTCCGCAGGGCCCGCGCCAGGGTCTCCCGGGAGGTGGTGACCGTGTCGAAGGCGGGCTTGGTGAAGGTGAGCCCCGCCATGGCCGAACCGGCGTCCGCGAGGCTCCCCGGCTCCCAGGTGTGCCAGTACGCGGCCGTGTCCAGCGGCGGCAGCAGGCCGAGGGCCTCGCCGGCCATCCGCCGCAGGACGGCGAGTTCGCCGCGGAGCCCCTCGGCGAGCCCGGTGGCGCGGTCCGCCGCCTCCCGGGCGATCCCGTCCAGGACGGCCTGCCGGTCCGGGATGTCCGGCGGCAGGAACGCGGCGCGGCGCACCAGCGTCCGGAACCGCGTGTCGCGCAGGAGGAACAGCGACCACCGTTGCTCCGGCACCCCCCGCGGGATGTCCCGAAGGGCCAGCTTGCCCAGGGCGTCACGGAGCCGGTCGAGCGAGCCGGGCCCGGTGGTCAGCTCCGGGTCGGTCAGCAGGGCGTCCTGCCCGCTGATCAGGTAGAGCGCGGGGACGTGCGCCGCGGTGAGGTTCCGCAGCAGCGCGGGGCTCTCGTGCCGCAGCAGCCAGGCGCGCCGCGCGGCACGCCGCCTCCGCGCCTCGGGGCCCGCCGGCCAGGGAAGGGCGGCCAGGTCCGCCCCGCTCCAGGTGGAGCCCTCCAGCCGGGCGAACGCGGTGATGGCGGCCGGCTCGGCCGCGCCGGCGGTGATCCACGGGCGGAGCCAGGCGGTGGTCCGCAGGTACAGCCGCTGGTGCGGCGGGATGAGCTGCTCCCGCAGGGTGCCGTCGTCACCGAACTCCTCGCTCAGGGCGGGCTCGGTCCGGACGCGGTGGCGGGGGTCGAAGACCGCGTCGGCCCACAGGTACAGCCGGGCCGCCTCGGTCTGCGCCGGCACGGGCTCGGTCTCCTCGCGCACCCCGGCCCGGTGCGCGGCCTCCAGGAGTTCGGCCAGCGAGTGGGTGCCGCCGCCGAGGTGGGTCGCGATCAGGGCGGTGCGCAGCGCGGACAGCTCGGCCGGGTCCGTGCCCGGCAGGCTCCGGAAGGCCCGCAGCAGCCACTCCACCCGGGTGGCGTGGCCGGTGCCGACGTGGTGCCCCAGCTGGTCGTGGCGGTCCCGGAACCAGGGCCCGTTCCAGGGGTGGTCCTCCGTCTCGGGCGCCGTGGCGGGCACGTCGTCGGGCCGCAGCCCGGGACGTTCCTGCCACAGCAGGCGCAGCGACGGGTGCGACGGGCCGGCCGGCGACCCGTACGCGGCGGACGCGAACGCCGCCATGAGCGTGTCCGTGTCCACGCCGGCGTCCTCGTCGGTCAGCGCGTCGAACCGCTCCTCGGGGTCGGTCCCGGGGTCCACGGCCGGGAGGAACGCCGAGGCCGCCGCGGCGGGACCGACGTGCCCGGCGAGGTAGGCGTGGAGCGCGAGCACGGCGGACCGCGCCCCGGCGACGACGGCCCCGTCGAGGGTGAGGACCCGGCCGAGGGCCGTCTCGTACTCGGCGCGCAGCACCGGCCAACGCGGGTCGGCGTAGAGGAGGGACAGCCGCAGGCCGTCGCCCTCCGGCGGGACGGGCCGGGCCGGTACGGGCCACGGCGTGTCGCGCGCCTCACGGACGCGGACGTGCGCGAACCGCCGCCCCTCGGTGCGGCGGAGGGTCCGGCTCTCCTGGCGGTAGAGGCTGGCGGGCGGGTAGAGCGCCTCCGTCTCGCTCAGGAACCGGGAGAACAGGGAGATGTCCCGGGCCGAGGAGTCGGAAACCTCGGTGAGCTGGCGGTGGGTCCCCGAGGGCGCGGGGCGGGTGTCCAGCGCGAAGTCCAGCGCCTCGTCCTCCCCGAGGGAGGTGCTGCGGAAGAACGGCACCATGATCAGGTTCTGGGTCGGACCGGCCGGCTGCCCCGTCAGGGGGCCCGGCGCGCCGCGGTCGCCCCACCAGACGGTGCGCGCCACCGGGGGAAGCAGCTCCAGCGCCTCGGCCGCCATCTCGATGTGCAGCCGCAGATCGAAACTGAACCGGTCCACGACGGTGTCGAGCCGGCGCCGCACCCACGCGGTCTCCGGGTCCCTCAGGTCCAGGCTGCCCAGGTGCATGACGTCGCTCATGATCTCGCCGAAGCCGGGGTACATGCGCAGCGTCAGGGGCACGTGGTGCTCCCAGGACTGTGCCGCGTCGACGCCCTTCACCACCGTCTTCCAGGCGACGGTGCGCAGCAGCCACCGGGTGGTGCCGCGGCCGAACCGCTCGCCGTTCAGATACGCCTTCATGAGCTGGTAGTCGGGGAGGCTGTAGATGAAGAGGGCGGCCATGTGGGCGGGGGTGAGCCTCAGCAGCGCGGCGCGGCCCGCGGCACCGTGCCGTGCCAGCCAGTCCTGCGCCACGGCCATCCGCTCCACGTCGGTGACCTGCGGGGAGCCGGGCACGAGGAGTTCACGGACCATGGCCTCCAGCCCGCCCGGAACCTCGACGCTGGCGGTCGCGGTCTCCGGGTAGCGGGTCACCTCGCCGTAGACGGCGGTGTGCGGGGAGCGCAGGCGGTGGGCGAGGGCCTGACCCTGCTCGTCGCCGGGGACCCGCTCCCAGGGGACGAAGTGGTCCCGCACCCAGTTGTGCATCCGGGCGGCGTCCAGGGAGAGGGCGCAGCGCTCCTCGCGGCTGCCGAGGCCGAGCCGGTGCAGGGCGCGGAGCACCTCGGGGAGCGAGTGCAGGCCGGCCGGGACGGCCCAGGCGATCAGCGCGGCGCGGAGGGCGCCCAGCTCGGGGTCGGTCGCGCCGAGTTCACGGGCCGCCTGGAGCAGCCAGAGGGCGGGCCCGTCCACCCCGCCGGCCTGCCGGAAGCCGAGGGCGTCGTGCTGCTGCCACTGCCCCCGTTCGGCGCGGTTCAGCGGGATCACGGGACGGCCGTCGTAGGAGATCCGGCCCGGCAGCGCGCCGTGCACGGTCCCCTGGGCCTGGGCGCCCGCGAAGACGGCGTTCGCGTAGGCCGCCATGACCTGGTGCAGTTCGGCGGTGGCCGCCGGGCCGAGCAGACGGCCGACCGGGTCGCCGGTCTGCTGCCACGCGGGGTCGGACGGCGGGACGAGCGTGCGGGCCGCCGCCTCGGCCCCGAACCGCTGGGCGAGGAAGTGGTGGGCGCGGCCGAGCGCCTGCCGCGCCGCGGCGAGCACGGTCGGGTCCATCGTCAGCGCGTTCGCCAGCGCGAACTCGAACTCGACGCTCCGCTGCCGCCAGGCGGGGCTGCCGTAGAGACCGGTGAAGCGCGGCACGTCGGGAGAGCCGGTGATCCGCCAGGAGGAGGTGTGGAAGGGCAGCCCGTTGTCGGCGCGGCCGGGCGCGCGGCCGGTGGTGGTGCCGGCGTCCGGCGCGTCGTCCGGTTCCCCGTCGGACTCCGAGACCTCACCGGACTCGGGCCCGGAGTCCATGACGAGGTCCGGTGCCTCGTCGGAGTCGTGGCCGAAGACCACGTGGCTGTCCGACGCCTCGCCGGAGTCGGAGCTGAAGACCACGTCGGCGTCCGGCGCCGCGCCGAAGGCGGGGACGAAGAGCAGGCCCTCGTCCGACATCACGGCGGACGCGGCACCGGAGCCGGAGGACCCGGAGGAGCCGGAGGATTCCGGGGAGCCCGAGGATTCCGGGGACCCCGAGGATTCAGAAGATCCGGACACCTCGCCGGACTCGGGCCCGGAGCTCATGTCGACGTCACCGTCGACAGCGGAGTTGACGAGCGCGGGGCCGGGATAGGTGATTCCGGCGCGGGCGGCGCGACCGGAGGTGGGCCTCGGCGGGCTCCCGGCGGACCGTCCGGAGGGGTACTCCGTCACCCAGTCCGTGGCCCGGCCGGCCCCGTCCTCCAGCGTGTGCAGGACCGCCGGGCCGTCCCCACCGGCCGTCACCGCGGCACGGCCCACCGGCAGATGCACCGGCACCCCCACCGCGTCCGCCAGCCGCCGGGCCCGCGCCCGCGCCAGGGCCACGCCCCCGGTGGCGCCGACGGCGGTGCCGGCCGGGCCGCAGGCCAGCACCGTCAGGCTGCGGAAGCCGCCCGCCCGGATCGCCGGCGCCAGCAGCCGCCCGACGTACCCGCCGTCGTCCCGCCGGACCCCGCCGTCCCCGGTGACCGCTGCCAGTCCGTCGGGGCCGGCGTGCGAGGCGTAGAAGAACGTGCCGCGGGCGCTCCCGCCGCCGGGCAGTTCCCGCCGGGTGGCCACGGGCGGGCCGTCCCCGTCCCGCTCCCAGGAGACGAACTCCGACGCGCCGCCCAGCCGGCCGTAGGCCGCCTGCCGTACCGCCCAGTCCCCGTCGTCGAACGACGCCACCCCGAGCAGGCGTCCGGACGCGTCCCGCACCTCCCGCAGCACCACCGCGGGCGGGACGGAATCGGCCGCCGGGTCGTCGGACAGGTGCGAGATGTCCGACATCCCGGAGTCGCTCGCGGAGTCCCTGCCGGCGTCGAGGTCGAACAGGTCGTCCACGGAGTCGCCGAACGCGGCCGGAGCGTAGGGCAGCGGGCCGGAGGAATCGTCGGCGCCGGTGAGTTCCGGCAGCGGGGTGATCTCGGTGACCACCTCACGCAGCATCGGGTACGGCCCGGTACGGGTGTCCGGCTCACGGGAGACGACGCCGAACCGCATGGCCGGCGGGTAGAGCGCCTCGCCCTCCGCCATGAACTTGAAGAACGGCCTCCCGTCGCGCGCGGTGGAGTCCCGCACCTCGATCAGCTTGCGGTGCGAACGCTCGGGCACGCCCATGTCGGACTGCGCGAACTCCAGCGCGCTCTGCTCCACCAGCGAGGTGGAGCGGAAGATCGGCACATCGATCGTCCCGGAGCCGTAGACCGGGCCGTTCGCCGCGGGGGCGTGCAGCGGTCCGGGCGCTCCACGCTCACCCCACCAGACGGTCGTTCCGGCCGGCGGGAGGATCTCCAGCGCCTCGACCGCCATGTCGATGTGGAGCCGCAGCTCGTCGTGGACCCGGTTCGCCAGATCGTCCACCCGGCGCCGCAACCGGGCGGCGGTCCCGCCGACGGCATCCGGCCCCTCGGCCAGCTCGCGCAGGCCCGCGTGGATCTCGGCGAAATCGGGGTGGTTCATCACGGTGAGCGGCAGGGTCTCGGTGTTCCCGTCCCCGATCGCCAACTCGAGGTGTTCCCACACCTGGTGGCGCACGAGGTGGCGGCTCATGCCCGGGCCGAAGCGCTCCCCGTTGAGCAGTGCCTTCATCAGCCGGTAGTCGGCCGCGCTGTAGAGGTACAGGGCCGTCATATGGGCCGGGGTGAGTCGCTCCAGCGCCTCGGCGCCGCGCTCGCCGTGCCTCCTGAGCCACGCGCTCAGCACCTTCACCCTGTCGTGCTCCTGGCCCCGTGGGCGGTGGCCGCTGAGCACCGCCTCGGTCATGTTCACGAGCATGCCGGGGATGTCCATCGTCCCGGTGACCGCCCGGGGGAACGTCATGCGGCGTTCGTACAGGGCCTGGTGCGGCGGGATCAGGGCGTCGGGGAGGTCGTCGCCGCCGTCGAGGAGTCCGGCGGCGGTGAAGTGCGGTGCCACCCAGGTGTGGAGCGCGGCGCCGTCCTGGTCCGTGGCCGCGCGTTCGGCGGCGTCACCCATGCCGATCAGGTGCGAGTCGCGCAGCACCTCGTGGAGCGACTGCGCGTCGGAGGAGACCAGCCAGGCGATCAGGGCGGCCCGGAACGACGGCAGCGCGGCCGGCGGCAGGTGGGTCGCGGCGGCCATCCGCAGCAGCCGCAGCGCGGGGCCCCGCTCCCCGCCGACCCGGCGGAAGCCGCGGCTGTCGTGCACGGCCCGGTAGGCGCTCTCCGCCGCGTGACGCGCGCCCCCGATGCCGGAGAGCGCCTGTGCCACCGGGCCGGGCATCCCGCCGCCCGTGTAGGCGGCGCGGACCAGGGCGATCATGAGCCCTTCCAGGGCCTCCGGCCCGGCGGGCGCGGTGAGCACCCGGTCCAGCGCGGCGCCGGGATCCGCCGGCATCGCGTCCGGGGCGAAGAAGGCCCGCGCCGCCCGCTCCGGCCCGTACCGCTCGGCGAGCCGGTCGTACACGCCGCGCGTCACCACCCGCGCCACCGTGACGAGCTGGGGGTTCTCGCTCAGCGACTCGGCGAGGGCGTCCTCGAGACCGACGCTGAGCGCACGCCAGTCACGGTCCCGGTAGAACGCCGCGTACCGGACCCGGCCGGGGCTGCCCGCCGGCTGCCAGGAGGAGAGCGCCCACGGCCGCCCCCCGGCCGCCTCCGCGTCCTCCAGCTGTTCCGGAGTGGCGTCCGGCCCGCCCGTGTTGATCTGCTCCGGCCCGGGATAGGCCACGGTGGCCGGGGAGCCGTCCGTGGCGGTCGGTGACGGGGCCGCGGGCCGGCCGGCCGGGTGTTCGGTCACCCAGCCCGTGCTGTTCCCGTGGAGGTCCTCCAGGGTGTGCACCACCGTCGCGCCGTCCTGGCCGACGGTGACCGCCGACCGGCCGACCGGCATGTGCACCGGCAGGCCCACCGCGTCCGCCAGCCGCCGCGCCCGCGCCCGCGCCGCCGCCTCGCCGTGGGCGATCCCGCCGGGACCGCAGGCCAGCACCGTCACGCTGCGGAAGCCGCCCGCCCGCACCGACGGTGCCAGCAGGTGCCCGACGAGGCTGCCGTCGTCCCGCCGCACGCCGCCGTCCCCGGTGACGGGCGCCAGCCCGTCCGGGCCGCCGTGCGAGGCGTAGAAGAACGTGCCCCGCGCGCTCCCGCCACCGGGCAGCGTCCGCCGCGTGGCCACGGGCGGGCCGTCCCCGTCCCGCTCCCAGGACACGAACCCGGACACACCGCCCAGCCCCGCGTACGCCGCGCGCCGCACGGCCCAGTCGCCGTGGTCGAAGGACGCCATCCCCAGCAGCCGGCCGGAGGTGTCCCGCACCTCCCGCAGCACCGGCGCGGGCCACTGCCGCCCGGGATCCGGGGTGCCGATCGTGAACAGGTCGTCCGGGAGGGCGGCCCCGGGACGCGGCGTGGGGGTGCCGCCCCGGCTGGGCGGCCGCTCGCGGGCGACGACGGCCTCGTACCAGTTCCGCTGGTCCGGGTCGGTGGAGACCACGCTGCGCTCGGCGATGTCGAAGGCCGCCCCGGGCGGGTACGCGGCCTCGTTCTCCGAGAGGAAGACCACGAACGGCGTGACCTCGCGCGCCGTCGAGAACGGGACGTGCACCAGCCCGAGGTGGGCGCCGCCGGGGGTGCCCTTGCTCCGGCGCATGAAGCCCTCCGCCGGCCCGGCCAGCAGGGAGGTCGAGCGGAAGAACGGGAACGTGATGGTGTCGCGCCCGTAGATGGGACCCGCGGCCGGCGGGCCGTTCAGCGGGCCCGGAATGCCGCGGTCGCCCCACCAGACGTCGGCGTTGACCGGCGGCAGGATCTCCAGCGCCTCGATCGCCATGTCGACGTGGAGCCGCAGCTCGTCGAGGGCCCGGTCGGCCATCGCGTCCACACGGCGGCGCAGCCGCTCCACCTCGCGGGTGCGCGCGGCGAGGTCGTCCACCTCCCACATCGCGTCGAACAGGTCCATGAAGGCGTCCCGCCGGCGGAGGACCATCGGGACCATGTCGGGCTGGCCGACCTCCGCGGCCTTCACCGTCATCGTCCAGGCGCTCAGACGCACCAGCCGGCGGCTCATCGCCGGGCCGAACCGCTCCCCGTTGAGGTACGCCTTCATCAGCCGGTAGTCGGGGCCGCTGTAGAGGTAGAGCGCCGTCAGGTGGGCGGCGGTGAGGAGGTCCAGCGCCTCCTCGCCCCGGTCGCCGTAGCGGTGGAGCCAGCGCAGGAGTTCCCGGCCGCGCTGCGTGTGCGCCGGCAGATCGCCGCCGAGGACCTCCTCGATCAGGGAGATCAGGTCGTCGGGGACGGCGAGCCGGTTGGGGGTGGCGTCGCGGCCGAGCTGGTACCGCCGGTCGTAGAGCGCGTGGTGCGGCACCGTGAGGTGCTGGATCCGGGGGTCGTCGGCGTGGGACTCGTAAAAACCGGACCGGTGGGCGGTGTTCGACGCCCAGACGTGCAGCCCGGCGCCGTCCCGCAGCGCGACGGTGCGCTCCTCCGCGTCCCCGAGACCCGCCAGGTGCGAGTCGGAGACGATCTCGTGGAGGGACTGGAGGTCGGCCGGGATCAGCCAGGCGATGAGGGCGGCGCGGAACACCACCAGCTGCGGCCGGGTCGCCCCGAGGGCCGCGTACGTCCGCAGCATCCGCAGGGCCGGGCCCCGCTCCCCGCCCACCCGGCGGAACCCGCGGCTGTCGTGCACCTCCCGGTAGGCGCTGCCCGGGGCGTACCGCGACCGGTTGCCGGGCGCGCGGGAGAGCACCCCGGCGACCCCGGGCGGCAGCCCGGGACCGGCGTACGCGGCGTGGGCGAACGCCGTCATCAGCTCGTCGAGGGTGAGCACGCCGGGCGGCAGGGAGCGCGTCCACGCCAGGGCCGCCGCCGGGTCGGCCGGCGCCGCGCCCGGGTCGAAGAAGGCGCGCGTCGCCGCGGCCTCCCCGTGCCGGGTGACGAGTTCGCCGTGCAGACGGCCCACGGCGTCGCGCGCGATCTCGGAGATGTCCGGGAGGCCGCCCAGCAGCCCCGCCAGCGCGTACTCCAGGGCCGTGGAACGCCGGCGCCACCCGCGGTCCCCGTACATCGAGGTGAACCGCGGCCGGCCCGCGGAGCCGGCGGGGCGCCAGGAGGAGACCGCCCAGGCCGGGCCCGCCTCGGAGGGACCGTCTCCGGAAATGTCCATCGCGGTGCCGCCGGCGTCCTCCGGTCCGGCCCCGGTGGTGGTCACGGGGGTGACGTTGATCTGGGCCGGGGACGGATAGGCGAGGCCGGTGCGGGCGTCCCGCTCCCCGGTGCCGTCACCGTCCCGGCCGGGCACGGCGGACGGGGCGGTGGGGGCCGGCGGCGCCGCGGGCGCGATGTGGAAGGTACCGGCCGGGCCGCGCCGGGTCTCCGGCTCGGGCCAGGCCGCCCGCGGCGGGGCGGGGGTGGTGGCGGCGACCGGACCGCCGGTCTCCCGCGGGGTCCCGCTCGCCGGGCCGGCCGGCGCGTCCGTCTCCGGCCCCGTCTCCGGCCCCGTCTGCGGGGAGCCCACCGGGGAAGCCGGGCCGGCCGTCGTGACGATGCCGGGGGCAGCCGTGGCCGGCTGGGCGTTCCAGGTGGTCCTGCGCCACATGCCCAGGTTCTGGTCATGGCGGACCGTGACGGTGAGCGGGGCGCCGGGTCCCGCCCCGGTGAGTTCCAGGGGCCCGGTGTAGGCCCAGGCGGCGCGGCCGGTGCGGTCGGAGAAGGCCTGGGTCCGGGAGCCGCCGTCCCCCACCCCGAAGCCGGAGGTCACGAAGAGCGCGGGCGTGTCGATCTTCGCCGGCCTCAGCACCGGGTCGAGGTCCAGCAGAGCCCACAGCTCCGCGTCCGGCACCCGCACCGGGCCGGCCGCCCTGGGCAGATGGAGCTCCACGGTGTCGCTCCGCGCCGGCCCGGTCAGGACCGTCAGGGGCCGGGGGGACGAGGCGCCCCACGGCGGCGGGAGCTGATCGGTCACGGTGCCGGTGCCGCTCAGGCGCACCGCGCGGATCCGGTCCGGGGCGACACCGTCCGGGGCGGGCACACCGCTCCAGTTCCGGCCGCCGACCTCGCCGCCTTCCATGATCTGGACGGTGGGTGCGAAGGCGCCCAGGCCCACCAGGTGCAGGGCGGCCAGGACGTCCGGGTCGGCGCTGTCCAGCCGCCGGGCGTGCGCCCGCGCCACCAGGAGGCCCAGGTCCGACAGCTGGTCCTCGTTCCACGGGACCGTGGTGGGCAGGTGGAGGACACGGCGGCCCAGGCGCTCCTGAGCCGCCGGCTCGGTGCCGTGCAGCACCTCGGAGGCCGCGGTCATCGCCCAGAAGGCCCGCGTGGTGTCCGCCTCGCTCAGCGTCCCGGTGCGCTTCTCCAGGATCTCCCTGATCCGGGCTTCGCGTTCCGGCTTCGCGAACTCCCCGGCGGCGTAGGTCAGTCCGTCGTCGCCGAGCTCGGCGGTGAGCGTGGCGTCCGGGCGGTCGAGCACCCAGGTCCAGCTCGTCTCCAGCGCCCGGAGATGGGCGAGCCGGTCCGACGCCCCTCCGTCGATCCGCCGGGCGGCGAGCGTCCACAGGTCCTTGGTGAAGGGGGTGTGCGGGCTCAGGTCCGGGTCGTTGTCGCGCAGGGTCTCCAGCGCCCCGATGCCGGCGAGCAGCGTCGCGTGGCGGCCGTCCGCCACCCCGCGGTCGCTCTCGATGTCCTCGCCCAGCACCTGGCGCAGAGCGCGCAGCAGACGGAGCGTCACCTGCCGGGTGTGCGGGGACACCGGGCCGGGCTCGTCGTCGGGAAACGCCTGGCGGGCCAGGGTCTCCAGCTCGGCGTCCGACGGTTCGGGCCGGAAGCGGACCACCCGTCCGGGGGCACCGTTCGGCGGGTCGACGAGGAAGTGGGCATCGCTGAAGGCCGCCATCCCCACCGAGGTGGTGTAGGCGTCCACCTCCCGCCCGCTCACGTTGGCGACGTGCTGGGCGAGGGGGAGCTCCTCCAGCGGGTCGTCCACGGTGGGCAGCGGGAGGTGCTGCCGCTGGGGCCGGCGCGGGTCGCCGGGGGACGCCCCGTAGCAGACCTCCAGGTTGATGCGGTGGCCCGCGGGCGCCTCGCGCACCTCGCGCAGCCCGCCGATGTACAGCCCGCCGTCCGCGGCGTTCAGCACCACGGTCCGGCCCTGGCGCAACCGGAGATAGAGCCTGCCCGGCTGGCCGTGGTAGTGGGCGAGGTACACCGCGGGGTCGGGGATGAGCTCCTCGGTGCTGATCTCGACATGCCCGTCGGTGGTGGGCACGTCGTGGTGAAGCTTGCGCAGGCTGAACCACCGCCGAAGGACCCAGGACCGGCCCGCCAGCTCGTCACCGATCGACGTCCGCCCGAACCGCCGGCCCTCGGTGACCAAGGGCATCGTCATGACGTCGCTGTCGCGGAACGTCCGGCCGGCCACGGACGTCCAGACGCGGTCCTGGAACCGGGCGGGGGTGGCCGGCGGGTCGAAGGGCACCCAGTCCCCGGGCCAGGCGTCCTCGTCCCGGTCGATCATGGTGGGCACATGCGCGTCGAGGTCCGCGTCGTAACGCAGGCGGCCCTCGCCGCTCGGCGCCCACACCCGGCGCCCGAGCCGGCCGGCGACCTCCCGCATCAGCTCCAGATACTGGGTACCGGCCTTCGGGATGGCGAGCACCACCGGCACATGGGCCGGCAGCGCGGACAGGGCGGGATCCGCGGCCAGCTTCCGGGCGAAGTCCGCACGGCTCAGCACCTGCCCGTCGTGGGTGCGCACCTTGCCGCCCCTGACGCGGTCGGCGCCCACCAGGTACGCCTCCGCGCCCCAGGGAGCGGGGTTGTTCGACTCCACGAACTCCGCGTCGTCCCCCGGACGGGCCTCGACGACGAGCGCCCGGTCGGCGCGGAGCTTCGTGATCTGCTCGCCCGTCCAGTTGCGGCCGCGCACGGCGCCGGAGTCGTCGGTCAGCAGCGTCTGCGGGGCGAACAGCGGATCGGCGGCGGCGACGGCTCCCGCCGGCGGGGAGGAGACCATCGCCGTACCGGAGGTGACCGGCACCCCCGTGGCCGCCTCCTTCCGCAGCCACGCCTTGCGCCAGACCCCCGGAACCCCCGTCGCGGGGTCGATGCGCTCGATCAGCCGCAGCGGAGCCCCGTCGGGCGGCGTCTCCACGCCCAGCGGACCGCTGTACGCCCAGGTGTCACGGCCGAAGCGGTCGGTGATCACCTGTGCCAGCGGGGAGTGGCGGTCCGGCGCACCGGCGCGGGAGGAGAGCAGCACGAGCGGGACACCGAGGGGGGTGGTGCGCAGCAGCGGGGCGAGGTCGAGCAGCGCCAGGAGTTCCTGATCGTGCACGCGCATCGGTGGCATGTCCGCCAGCCGCAGCACCACCATGCCCTTGGGGTCGGCCGCCGTCCACACCGACAGCACCTCGGCCGGCTCGCCCTCCGCCGTCCACGCCGCCGGAGCCGTCTCCATCGCGCCGCCGGGCGCCGTCTCCCGGCCCATGGTCCGCAGATCCAGACCACCGGGCGCGACCGCGCCACTCCAGTTGTAACCGCGGACCGCCCCGCCTTCCCGCAGCACATGGGCCGGGCCGAAGGCGCCCTTGCCCGCGAGGTGCAGAGCCGCCAGCGCGAACCGGTCATCCGCGTCCACGTGGACGGCGAGGGCATGCGCGGTGAGGATCCACAGCTCCTGCTTCCGCTGCGGGGTCCACGGCTCCGTGGGCGGCAGGTGGAGCACGGGACGGCCCAGCGCCTCCGTGGACGCCGGATCCAGCGCGCCCATCCGCCGGGCGGCACCCGCCATCGCCCACAGGACCCGCGTCACCTCGGCCCGCGTCACCGGCCCGGTCGGCTTCCCCAGCACGTTCCGGACGAGGTTCTCGCCGAGCTTGGTGACCTGACCGAGCGCGTGCTGGAGATGGGGTATCCCGATGCTCGCGCCGAACGTGGCATCCGGCTGCTGCGCGATCCGTACCGCTGAACTGACCAGCACCTTCCGGTAAGCGGACTGGTCGACCGTGCCACCG
>NZ_JAATEN010000021.1 GCF_012034935.1 Streptomyces zingiberis | reverse complement strand
AGGCTCATTGCCTTTGGCTCCCTTTACGGGCGGGGGATGCTCGGCGCCATGCATGGCGGAGGAACTACCAAATACACCCGCTGGGCCGTCAAGGGTGGCCATGCTCGCATCAATAGTATGGTCAGCGGTCCCAGGCAAGGGGGTCTGCCGATCTTTTGGGATCGTCGCGACATCTTCAAATAGGGCAGTAACGGAGTCCACCTTCATGGGAGGGAAGGAGTAGCGAAGAGATTCTTCCTTCCCGTGAAGCGCAAGTAATGTAAGCATGGGGCAAGTTCATGGAAAAGCGATTCTGTGCGACACGCAATCATATCGACCTAGGTGATGAACGGGTTGGGCCAGATCGTCCGAAGCCTATCGGTCTATCCGCGGTTCTCCGTGGCTGTCGATTTTCCCTCGCGGCGTGGGTGATCGTGACCGTTTCCGTCCATTTTCTTCTGGATTGGAGGGCGAGTGTATTCATTCTTGCCCTTTTTACCTCACTCTATGTGACGCTTTTCCTTTTCAGGGCCTGGAGGGGGCATTCCGTCAAATGTAGCTCTCTTGGTGCATTTGCTGGTTCGCTCCGGGTGGTTGATTTAGTCTCCTAACCTCGATCTTGCATGAGGTCCGCCAGCAAGCTGGCGGACCCTCATGCAAGATCGAGGCTAAAATCGCTGCTGCGGACGTGAGATTCAGTCAGAAGTCCGCCACCCGAGCCAAGGTCAGAATCGACAGAATCGCGCAGAACGGGTGGAAAGGCGAAGAACCCGTTGATGTTGTGATGATGCCTGACGGCAAGCTCACTTCCGTGGACAACCGTCGCGTTCTCGGCGCCAAGAAGGCTGGTGTCGATGTTCAAGCCCACATCCGTGGGTTCGACGAACCCTTGCCGCAGGAGATGATCGCTATTGAAAGGTTCAATACGAAGAGGGCCACGCCCACCACCTGGGGTGAAGCTGTGATGGCAAGGATCGATAAGCAGGGCGCTACGTACAGAAACAGCAATCCATTCGGTTCCAGCATTACAAGCTGGAATGGCGAATAGAATTCGAGGCTTCGAGATGGCTATAAATATGCCAGAGGGATTCACTTTTCCCGATCTATTCATGCGAGCAGCCGAGGCTGGCCTACTGGACTTGGATCCATGGTGGGCGCTTGACGACGCAACGACGGCTGCCAGGCACGCCGGCCTCAAGCAGCGTTACCCAACACGAAATCTGATCCCTTTTTCCCGTCGCCAGGACAACGACGAGGTGGCCTGCTGGGATATTGACCTTGGGGGCGTCTCCGTTGTGGAAGACTACTCGCCGCCCGGACAGGAACAGATCTATCACTTCGACGAATTCAGCCAGTGGTTGAAGTCCGCCCTCGATGACTTCATTGACTACGAAGAATAGCTGTGGTCTCCAGCGTCTCGTGAATTGAGGGCGAGCACGTGAGGTTCGAGGTCGGCCTACCCGGAGAGCCGACGGTGTGCAGCTGTTATTTCTCGCCCGTCGGGGAGGCGTCTCTAAGGTTGATCTGGTCGACTGAGTAACGGAAAGTGGCCCGTCGACTTCAAAGCCGGCGGGCCCTTTACACGTGCGGTCGGTACTGTCCGATGGCGAGGGATGCGAGTTGCGACCACTATGCCGCCGCGGAAGCAGCATTCCGACGTGAACTGGATCTCGCCCCGGGCGCAATCGACCTGATCCCCGCGTATGCCGAGTTCTGCCTGCGGGCCGACGGGTTCGAATAACCAGGGCGCACTTGTTAATGACGGCTGAGGCGAACGCCGTGATCGCCCGTGTCCTGGACGGCGAACCCATGGCCGGGCATGGGGCATTTTTCGTCGGGGTGGTGACCGGCTTATCACCTCGGTGCGGCCCTGCGCGATCCCAGTTCGGGGCATGGCCGCCTCACCCCTCTGGCCATCAAGGAGTGTCATGCGCCCGCGGCTATTGACCACGTTAACACGTGCCTACCCCCACATTGGCACCGTCGGCTACAAGTTCATGAGGGCAGACTAATGATTTCAGAAACTGAAGCTGAAGAGACCGCGCGGGAATTGTTGATGGCTAGCCGCAGGACTGACGAGCCGGAATTGGCGATCGACTGGACTGACATCGAGGTGAAGGAGGGGGTAATGATCGCTCCCTACAACTCAGCTCGGTTCCTGGAGACCCGAGACGTCGGCGATCAACTGCTCGACTGCTGGCCAATTCTTGTAGACCTGTCTACAGGGCACGCTAGGTTCGGTCGGTTGGAAGAGCGGGATTTCTGGCGCTGACCCGCTGTGCGGCCACTGACCCGTTCACCGGCCCGTTCGATGCCGGCGGCGGCCGGTGTGACCTTGTTCGGAGTCACACTGGCCGCCGCTCATGGCTGGGGGGAATCGTCGTACACCCATCCATCCGTTCATCGCGGCAGGCCTCCCCGCAGCGGAAACTCCGGACGCCCGCATCGCCACGTCCGGTGACGACATCGGCCGGAGCGGACTAAGGAACCTTCGACATTCACTACTACAGGAACGAAATGGCGGGTGCGCTCCATTATCACGACCACAAGGCAAAGCTCGACAGGGAGAGTAGACGGTGAGAGTTCGCTACATGGGGCCGTCGGATTCCGCACCTCCTGCCCCTGAGGATGGCAGGTATCACCTTGCGCCTGGCCGCGAGTATGCAGTACTCGAGGTCCACATTCGTAGCAATGACTCCACATCGCTTCGAATTGAGCATGCTCCAGGGGAACTCGCGGGCTTGTACAGCGGGAACTACGGAGTAATTCCGACTCAGTGGTACACGGTTCTGCATTCGCGTGGCGGGTTGAGTCTGGGACCCAAGGAATGGATTCTAGGAGACTTCTGGGAGCGGATGATGGAGCGCGATTCCGCCGCGGAGGCCTCCTTCGAGTCGACACGCGATGCGATCCGAAGCGAGGACCCGGTCCCCTGATCATAGAGCAGATGCGGCAACTCTCGTCAAAGCTTCATGTCGGGGGTTGTCGCATCTGTTTACAGCACGCAAGCCTCGGCGTTCTTGGGGCTGCAATTCCACCAACGGCGGCGGAGCGAGCCGAAGGCGTTTTTCTCCCTCTGCCGCCGTATGCACCGGATGCACCGGATGCACCGGATGCACCGGATGCACCGGATGCACCGGATGCACCGGGGAGCAACCCACACAAAGGGACCTTGAGCCTGCCGATGAGCGCCAGGCTACAGATCGGGCTGGGGGCCGAAACAGTGGCCTCCCTCGCTCCTCGGTTCGCCTGGGCCGGACCACCGTCGCCGAGATGCGGCAGATCGGCAGCCCGACCGATCCGCGTGCGCGTGGACCGGACTCACTGCGCGGCAATGGTGGCCACACTGCTGCGGTGATTACCGCGCAGACGGAGGTGAGCCGGTCTCCGGCCAGCCAGTCCTCACGGCGAGGCCCCTCTCCGCGCGACGGAAGGTGAGCCGGAAGCGAGGCCGCTCGAGCCAGGCCGCCAGAAGCAGTGCTGGCAGGGCAAGCGAGGGGTCTGGTGCACCTTCGTGCAGGCCTATCCCGCGGGGCGGCTCGCCCACCCCCTCGACCAGTAACCAAGATCCGGACCATACGCGGGCCAGCGCTCCGTCCATCCCCCACCCCACCTCCGTTTTCCCTGGTCAACGCGCCAAGCGCGATGTACCACCAGCAGACGAAGAATCTCCTGGTGTCGTACTCCCCGAAGAAGCTGGGCTTCTTCTAGAGAGCCGACAGAGGGCGCCTGACCAGGGTTTTCTCCTGCCGGGCGCCCTCCGCTCAGCGCGCGCAAACCCAGGCCCGGATCGCGTGGAAGATCCCACTTCCTCCCACCGCCGTCCCGCTCCCGACCAGCTCTTCCGGTCTATTTCCGGTCCAGGCTCCCGTTCACGTCCCGGGCCCCGCTCCCCGCTTAACGTCCACTCAGTCCACGTGTCACCTGTCGCTGGCGTGATAGCCCTGCATCGGCCTCCCCCGCCGAACAGGCATACCGCTCAGTGCAACTGAGCAACACCAGACCACATCCAAGAGCAATAAGCGGGCTCACCAGCTGCGCCACAGCCGGGTCAGGCGATTCATTCCAGGTGGCGCTCGGGTGTGCCGTGGTATCCGGCAAGGAGGGGGCGCGGGATGGGGCCCTTGATGCGGGCCCCGCCCTCGGTCTCCTCCCAGGCGTGGGCGAGGATGCCCACGCTGCGGGAAAGGACGAACAGGCCCCGGCCCAGTTGGGCGGGGAAGCCGAGCTCCGCATAGATGATCGCGGTGGCGCCGTCGATGTTCATCGGCACCGGCCGGTCGCGTCCGTCGGCGAGGGCCGCCTCCAGCTCCAGTCCGGCCCGCAAGGCATCGCCGGGCACCTCGCCCGCGTCGGCCGCCGTCCGGACCAGGTGCAGCAGCGGGTCGCGCCGGGGGTCGCGGGGATGGAAGCGGTGGCCGAAGCCGGGGATGTAGGCGCGATGGGCTCGGTACTCGGCGACGATCGCGGGGGCCTCTTCGCCGTCGACCACCCGGCGCAGTACCTCCATGCACTGCTGGCCCGCTCCGCCGTGGACGTCCCCGAGCAGGCCGACGCCGGTGGCGACGGCGCTGTTCAGGCCCACGCCGCAGGTGGCGGCCATGCGGGCGGCGGCGATCGAGGGGGCCTGCGGTCCGTGGTCGACGGCGGCGACCAGCGCGGCCTCCAGGAGCCGGCCCTGCACCGGGGTGGGCAGGTCGCCGCGGAGCATGAGCCAGATCTGTTCCGCGAAGGTGACGCGGCCGATCAGTTCCTCGACGGGGTAGCCTCGCAGCCGGATCTCGCCGGGGTGGATCTCGCTGACCGCCGTGGACCACCAGTCGGTGATTGCGCGTTCGGCGATCATCGGCTCGGCCCCGTACGTGGGCGCCGGGGCGGGGGCACCGGGCTTCGGTCCGATCGGGTCGCTCATACCGCACCGCCTTCGCGCAGGGCCGTGATCTCGGCCGCGGTGTAGCCGAGTTCGGCCAGTATTTCATCGGTGTGCTCGCCCAGCAGGGGTGGCGGGACAGGGGCCACGGCCGGTTCGTCGTCCACACGCACGGGACTGCCGAGGACATGCAGGGGCCGGTCCCGGCCGTCGGGGAAGGGCAGGTCGTGCACGAACCCGCGGGCTGCCAGGTGGTCCAGGGCGAGCGCGTCCGGAACTGACAGCACGCGTGCCGCCGGGACACCGGCGTCGGAGAGGATCTCCTCCCACTCCGCGGCCGACCGTGTCGCCAAGGCGGACTCGACCTCCTCGCGCAGGGCGTCGCGATGGGTCTTGCGGTCAACGGGGTGGGTGAAGCGTGGGTCGGTCGCCAGGTCCTCGCGTCCGACGAGCCGGCACAGGGTCGTGTACTGCTGCTGCCGGTTGGCGGCGATGTTCAGGTGGCCGTCGGCGGTGCGGAAGGTCCCGGACGGGGCGGCGGTGAAGTTCTCGTTGCCCATGGGCCGCGGGTCGCGGCCGCTGATGAGGTAGTTGGAGGTGACCCAGCCCATTGCGGTGAGGGCGGACTCCAGCATGGAGACGTCGACGAAGGCGCCCTCCCCGGTGCGTCCGCGGCGTACGAGGGCGGCCGCCACGGCATAGGCGGCGGCCATCCCGCCGAGGGTGTCGGCGACGGGGAACCCGGCGCGCAGCGGTGCCGTGCGGGGGGTGCCGGTGACGCTCATCATGCCGCTGAGGCCTTGGATGATCTGGTCGTAGGCCGGGCGGTCGCGCAGCGGACCGGTCTGGCCGAAGCCGGAGATGGCGCAGTAGACGAGGCGGGGGTTCTCGGCGCGCAGGGTCTTCCAGCCGACACCGAGCCGGTCCATCACCCCGGGACGGAAGTTCTCCAGCAGCACGTCGGTCTCGCGGACGGCGCGCAGGAGTGCCTCGCGTCCCTCGGGGGCCTTGAGGTTGAGGGTGAGGGAGCGCTTGCCGCCGTTCTGGGCCAGGAAGGAGGCTCCCAGCAGTTCCTCCCCCAGAGCACGGTCGGCGCCCAACTGGCGTGCGAGATCGCCGCTTTCGGGCATCTCGACCTTGATGACGTCGGCGCCCTGCAGGGCCAGTTGGTAACCGGCGAAGGGGCCGGCGAGGACGTTGGTCAGATCGAGGATCCGTACGCCCTCCAGGAGAGGGGTCGTCATCAGGCGCTGCCTCCGATGCAGTCGAGTGTGGTGAGGGCCCGCGCGGTCTCCAGCAGGGCCGGGGCGAAGTGGGCGACGGCCTCGTCGGTGAAGCGGGTGGTGGGGCCGCCCAGGGCGAGCGCTGCGGTCAGGCGGCCCGAGGGGCCGGCGAGCACGGGGGCCGCGACGCCGGAGACGCCGGGCTCGCGTTCGCCGTGGCTGACGGCCATTCCGCCGGCGGCGGCTCGGCGGGTGCGTTCCCAGAGCAGCCCGGCCCAGTCGTCGTCGGACGCGCCGGCGGCCACGGCGGCGACGTCCGCGCGGTCCGAGCAGGAGAGCAGTACGTGGCTCGCGGCGCCCGACCAGAGCGGCAGTTCGGTTCCGACGTGGACGACGTGGCGCAGTGAGCGGGTGCCTTCGTGCCGGGCGATGCAGACCCGCGTGTCGTGTTGGCGGACGAAGACGGAGACGGTCTCGCCGCCGCTCGCCTCGCTGAGGTCGGCGAGGCGGCGCAGCGCTTCTTCGGGCAGTCGCCAGGTGCGTCCGGCCAGTTCGGCCCAGCGCAGCAGGCCGGTGCCGGGGACGAGGTGGCCGTTGCCCCGGCTCCAGAGCAGGCCGCACTGCTCCAAGGTGTGGACCAGGCGTACGACGGTGCTCTTGGGCAGGCCGGTGGCATCGGTGAGTTCGCGCACGGATCTGCTGGGGTGCTCGGGGTCGAACAGGGCGAGGAGGTCGACCGCGCGCTGCACGCTGCGGACGCCGCCGGTGTCGGATTCAGGCATGCCGTCCTCTCGTGGTTGTGGCGCGGTGCGGTCCGCGCCCTGCGTCGGGCGGGCCGGACCTCACCGGGAGGCGGGCCGGTTCATCACAACATGGAACCGCCCAGTGGGACAAGCGAACCGCCTGGTGGTACAGCGGATGCCTGTCGGTCTGTGCGGATCGCACGAGGGCGCCTTGGCCGTCCGTCCGTGGCGGACCGTCCACGGTGGTTGCCCCGCAGGGCACCCGCCGGGTGCGGCGGGTGCCCTGCGGGGCCGCCGGTCAGGCGGCGAGGTGGGCGAGGATGTGGTCGGCGGCCTCGGTTGCCATCCGGCGCAGCGCCTCCTCGGTCTGGGCCCCGGTGTGCGGGGTGATGACGACCGAGGGTTCGTCGCGCAGCGGGTGGTCGTCGGGGAGCGGTTCGACGGCGGTGACGTCGAGGCCCGCGCCCGCGAGGTGGCCCCGCCGGACGGCGTCGAGCAGGGCGGACTCGTCGAGGATGCCGCCGCGCGAGGTGTTCACCACGACCGCGCCCTCGGGCAGGGCCAGCAGTTCGGGCAGGCCGATGAGATGGCGCGTGCCCTCGACGAGCGGGACGTGGAGGCTGAGGTTGTCGGCGCGGGAGAGCAGAGTCGCGAGGTGCGCGGGCTCGGCTCCGGCGGCGGTGATGTCGGCGGCCGGCATCATCGGGTCGTGGGCCATGACACGCATACCGAAGCCGTGTCCGGCGATCGTGGCGACCTCGCGGGCGATGCGGCCGAAGCCGACGAGGCCGAGCGTCGCGCCCGACAGTTCGCGGCCGCGGATCGCGGTGCGAGTGTCGCCCTCGTTGCGGACGGCGACGCCGATGCCCCGGCGCACGGCGAGCAGCAGGGCCACCGCATGCTCCGCGACGGACCGGCTGTTGGCCGTCGGGGTGGTGGTGACGGCGATCCCCAGTTCCTTGGCGGTGTCCACGTCCACGGTGTCGAGGCCGACGCCGTGCCGGGCAACGATCCGCAGCCGCGGGGCGCGGCGCATCATGGTGCCGTCGACGCGCACGGTGCGCAGCAGGACGGCGGCCACCCGGTCGCTGACCTCGTCGAACGAGGTCGCCCCGGGCCCGTAACCGGTCGCCACCTCAGCGTACGGGCGCAAGCGGGCCAGCGCGTCCTCGTGGACCGGCCGCGGGATCCACACGAGCGGGAGGTCAGACACGGGGCACCAGCCGCTGGTTGGCCGCGCGGCGCTCGGCCTCGCCCTCGATGAGGCGGCGGGTGGTCTCCACGACCTCGTCGACCTGCCCGAACGGGACGACGGCCACCCCGTCGTCGTCGCCGAGGACCCAGTCCCCGGGCATGACGGGCACACCGCCGACGGCGATCGGACCACCGGTGCGGAACGGGCCGGTCTTCCAGGGGCCGGCGGGGGTGATCGCGCGGGCGAAGACCGGGACCCCGAGTCCGGCCAGTTCCGTGACGTCGCGGGCGGCGCCGTCGAGGACGATGCCGCCGATCTTCAGCGCCTTGGCCTTCTGCACGACGAGTTCACCGATGAGCGCGCGGGTCTCGTCGCCGCCACCGTTGACGACGAGCACCTCCCCGCGCCGTATGGACTCGAACGCGGCGTGCAGACCCTTGTTGTCGCCGGGGCGTGTCCACACGGTGAACGCGGGTCCGGACAGGACCGCGCCGGACCACAGCGGGCGGATGCCGGCGGCGACGCCGAAGCGGTCCATCGCGTCGGACACGGTGGCGACGGGCAGGGCCCCGGGGGGCGGATAGTCGTGCACGGTTCTCCTTGGGTCGGTCAGTACAGAGCGGGAGGCAGGCCGGTCCGGGCGATGTCCTCGGCGCACCGCAGGACGGCGTGCACGAAGCCGGGGATCTTGTCCTGGGTGAAGCGCACGGTGGGACCGCCGACGGCGAGCACCACCGGGCGGGCGAAGACGGCGCCGGCGGGCGACGGCACGGGGACGGCGAGGCCGCTGTTGCCCGGTTCGCGCTGGCCGTGGGTGACGCACCAGCCGCGTTCGGCTGCGGCGTCGGCCCCGGCGCGCAGGGCCTCGGGGTCGCCGCCGGACTCCTCGGCGATGCGCCCGATGAGCCGTTCGCGCTCCTCGGGCGGTTCGAGGCTGAGCAGGACGTAGGCGGCGGAGCCCACGCCCATGGTCAGGGCGTCGCCCGGCTCCACCACGTGGCGCAGGGTGCTGGGGCTCGGGGCCTGGCCGACGACGACCCGGCGCACCCCTTCCCGGACGTACAGGCTCACCGTCTCGCCGGTCTCGGCGGCCAGGGCCCGCATCCGGGCCAGGGAGGCGGTCGGGACGGTCCAGGCCGCCTCGGCGAAGGCGGCGAAGGCGATGAGGCTGGTGCCGACCCGGACGCGACCGTCCGCCCCGGACTCCACCAACCCCTCCCCGGCCAGGGTCTCCACGAGGCGCAGCACGGTGGTCCTGGGCAGGCCGGTCTCGTGGACGAGGTCGTTCAGCGTGAGTGACATGCGTTCCGGGGTGAAGGCGCGCAGCACCTGCCACGCCCGGCTCACCGCCCGGATTCCTCCGCCACCGTCGATTGTCGGGGACATCGGTTCCCTTCTTCGTCCTGTCGTATCCATTGCTTCGTCCCTGAGGTGCTGTTTACCATCTGGCGGTCATGAATATCCACCAGATGGACAGGTCCGGATAGCAGGCCGCCGCAGAACCGGCCCGGATCGAGGTCACAAGGGAGTGATCGTGCAAAGGAAACGTTTCTTGCTCAGGGCCATCGGCGCCCTGGGCACCCTGGCGCTCGCGGGGGCGGCCACCGTGGACGCCAGCAACTCCACGACGGGCGCCACTCCGCGGTCGAAGCTGACAGTGACGGCACCCGCCGCGCCCGGCGGCGGCTGGGACCTGGCGTCACGCGAGTTCCAGCAGTCCCTGCGGTCCGACTCGATCGTCAACAACGTCCAGGTCGTCAACGTGCCCGGAGCGGGCGGCACCATCGGGCTCGGGCAGTTCGTCGAACTCGGCGCCGACCCGACGCGGCTGATGATGACGGGCACCGTCATGGAGGGTGCCATCACGGTCAACAAGTCGCGGGTGGACCTGGAGAACACCACGCCGATCGCCCGGCTCGCCGAGGACTACCAGGTCTTCATCGTCCCCGCGGACTCCCCGTACAAGACGCTCCAGGACTTCGTGAAGTCATGGAAGAAGAACCCGCACAGCCACGCGGTGGCCGGCGGCGGGCTCGGCGGCACCGATCACCTGCTCGCCGGTCTCACCGCCCGTGAGGCCGGCATCGACCCGCGCGAGGTCAACTACATCTCGTTCGCGGGTGGCGGCGAAGTGCTCACGGCGCTGCTGTCGGACACCGTGGAGATCGGCGTCAGCAGCTACAACGACTTCCGCGACCAGATCGAGGCCGGCAACCTGCGCGCCCTGGCGGTCTCGGCCGACGAGCCGGTGCCGGGCATCGACACCCCGACCTTCATCGAGCAGGGCATCGACGTGTCGCTGCCCAACTGGCGCGGTCTTGTGGCCCCGCGGGGCATCAGCGACGGGGAGCGCGAGGAACTGACCGACATCGTCACCGAGGCGACGAAGACCGCAGCGTGGAAGGACGCCCTCGACCGCAACCGGTGGGTGGACAGTGTCCTGACCGGCGAGGAGTTCGCCGAATTCATCCGCGAGGACCAGGCGCGGGTCAACGACATCATCGAGGAGCTGGGCCTGTGACCAGAGCGTCCGCGCCGGACACAGGACCGGCCGCCTACCTGAGCCGCCGAACCGGCCTGATCGTCCCGCTGCTGCTCCTGGTGACCGGCGTCGTGCTGGGGGTCGGCACGCTCACCATGGACGTGCCCGCCAACGTGACCTCGCCCGGACCGCAGCTCTTCCCCACAGTGATCGGCGCCGGGTGCGTCGTGTTCGCCGTCCTCCTCGGTGTCGACGTCCTGCGCCGCCCCGAGCCCGAGCAGATAGCGGCCCCCGCCGACGGTCTCGCCGGCACCGGCACCGCCCCGTTCACGGCGGCGGCCGCCCCCGCCGTTCCCGTCGGGGACGCGGAGACCGCGACCTCGCCGAGCGCCACCGCGAACCCGGACCCGGACCCGGATGCGGACGACGCGTCCACCGAGGACGCCACCGAGACCCGGGTCCGCAGCAATCGCTGGGCGGTGACCGGCCTGGTCGGCACGATCGTCGCGTTCATCGCGCTGCTCGAACCGCTCGGCTGGCTGCTCTCCGGCACGATGCTGTTCTGGGGCGTCGCCCGTTCCCTCGGCAGCAGGCGCCCGGTGTTCGACCTCTTCCTGTCACTCACCGTCTCGTCCCTCGTTCAACTGGCCTTCTCTGCGGGCCTGGGCCTCAGCCTTCCCCCGGGCGTCCTGGCAGGAGTGTTCTGATGGAGTCTCTAGGCAATCTCGGCGACGGGTTCCTCACGATCCTGACGCCGATGAACATGCTGTGGGTGCTGGTCGGCGCCCTGCTGGGCACAGCCGTGGGCGTACTGCCCGGCCTCGGCTCAGCCATGGCGGTGGCGCTGCTGCTGCCCGTGACCTTCTCGCTCGACCCGGTCGGCGCGTTCATCATGTTCGCCGGCGTGCTCTTCGGCGGACTGTTCGGCGACTCGACCGCAGGCATCCTCATGAACACCCCCGGCAACAGCACCGCGATCGCCGGATCCATCGAGGGCCACCGGATGGCGAAGTCGGGCCGCGCGGCCCAGGCGCTGGCAACCGCGGCCATCGGAGCGTTCATCGGCGGCATCCTCTCCTCCGTGCTCGTGGTGTTCTTTGCCCCCTACCTGGCCGAACTTGCCACGATCTTCGGCCCCGCCGAGTACCTGGCGCTCGCCGTGTTCGCGTTCGTCGCGATCTCCGCCGTGGTCAGCGAGTCGATCCTGCGCGGTCTGGCCGCCCTGGTGATCGGTCTCGCCATCAGTCTGGTGGGCGTCGACGGCATGTCCGGCGCCGCCCGCTTCACCGGGGGCCTGCCGGAACTGTTCGACGGCATCAACATCGTGGTGATCACGGTCGGGCTGCTCGCCCTCGGCGAGGTCATCGCGGTCGCCGCACGGCGCGGCACCAAGGAGGACCTGCAGGTGATGCCCTCCACGGGCCGTCTGTGGCTGTCCCGCAAGGAGATCCGCCTCGCGATGCCCGCATGGCTGCGCGGCACTGCCATCGGCGTGCCGTTCGGCATCATCCCCGTCGGCGGATCGGAGGTCCCCACCTTCCTCGCCTACGGCACCGAGCGCCGGCTCGGCTCGCGCCGCAAGGACTCCCTGTTCGGCAGGGGTGCCATCCAGGGCGTGGCCGGACCGGAGGCGGCGGGCAACGCCACCGCCGGCACCGCGATGGGCGCCCTGCTCGCCCTGGGCCTGCCGACCTCGGCGACGGCCGCCGTGCTGCTCGCCGCCTTCCGCCAGTACGGCCTCCAGCCGGGCCCGCTCCTCTTCGAGCGCGCCAGTGACCTGGTATGGGCGCTGCTGGCCAGCTTTTTCGTGGCCATGGTCGTGCTGCTGGTACTGAACCTCCCCTTCGCGCCGCTCTGGGCGAAGCTCCTGAAGGTGCCGCGCCACTACCTCTACAGCGGGATCACCGTGTTCGCGATGCTGGGCGTGTACGCGACCAGCAGCAAGATCCTCGATCTCGTCCTGGTGCTGGCCATCGGGCTCCTGGGCTTCGCCATGCGCCGCTACGGGCTGCCCGTGGCACCCGTCCTGATCGCGGTCATCCTCGGCCCGCTCGCCGAGACAGAGTTCCGCCGGGCGATGGCGGTCAGCGAGGGCGACCCGACGGTGCTCGTGTCGAGCCCGATCACCATCGTCCTGTATCTGGTGCTCGTGCTCGGTGTCACTGGTCTGCTGATCCAGCGCGCCCGGGCCCGCCGCCGGGCCACCGCGGCCGCGGGCCCGGCGGCCTGAGCGACCGCACCGGGCGCGCAGCAGTCCGCGCACCTCCCCGGGCCCGTGCAGGGGCGCGGGGGCTCCGGCGAGGTCCCGGGTGAGGCATCCGTGGTCGCGGGGAGGCTTCAGACCCCGGCGGCCACGTGCATGGCTCCCGTCCGCGCTTCCGTGCGCCCCGCCGTATGGCCCTCGCCCAGGCGCGTTCCGGGGAAGTGGTGGAGGCAGCAGGGGCGGTCGGCTGGGCCGGTCCGGCGGCGACGGCCTGCTCGGTGGGCCGTCCTGACGCGAGGAGCGGGACATGAGGGATCCATCGGCGCCGGAGGTCGGCGAATGGTACGACCGTTTCGGGGGCCTGTACGGCCTGACCATGGGCGACAGCATGCACATGGGCATGTGGGCCGACGGTGTGCGGACAGAGACGGAGGTGGCGACGGCCGAGGAGATGTGGGAGGAACTCACTCGGGCCCAGGACTCCTGGACCTCCACCCTCATCAACGTGGTCGGGCTGCTGCCGGGACAGCACATGGTGGACATCGGCTGCGGGACGGGCCGGCCCACCGTGCGGATCGGCACCGAATCGGGCGCGAACGTGCTCGGCGTGACGGTCAGCGCCGCGCAGGTTGAGGCCGGCCGCGACCGCGCCGTGAAGGCGGGAGTGGCCGACCGGGTCACCTTCGAGCAGGCCGACGCCATGGCTCTCCCCCAGGAGTCCGGCTCCTTCGACGCCGCCTGGGCGATCGAGTCCTTCGCCCACTTCTCCGACCGCCCCGCCGCGATCCGCGAGGTCCGGCGGGTGCTGCGGCCCGGAGGCCGCTTCGTCCTCGCGGACTGCTACGAAGCCGTGCCCTTCACTCCCGAGGAGGTCCAACTCTTCCAGGCCGCGTTCGCCCTCTCCCGTCTGCCCGCCGGTCCCGGGGACTACTCCCGCATGCTCGGCGAGGCCGGCTTCACCATCCGGGGGACACGCGACATGTCCCGGGAGTTCAAGCCCACCTACGAGTTGATCCCGCGTCTGTTCACCGCGAGGCGCACCCAGATCGCGCAGCTGGTGGGCACCGACGCCATGGCGCAGCTCGACACCGTCTACCCGCGCATCCTCACCCTGTGCCGGGACAAGATGGGGTACACCATGGTCAACGCCGTGAAGACCCCCTGACAACGACGGCCCACCCCGGCGTCCGGGGACTCCGCCGGCTGCCAGGCCAAGGCCAAGGCCACCCGGCATGCACCCCGTCGTCGGCCGGCGTCCCAGGTCGGCAGGCCCCTCACCCGCCGGGAAGAGCGGTTCGGCGGGGAACGGGCCGGTCACCGTCACCTGGCACAAGATCGCCTGTCAGAGGGCACTTCCGCACGCCGTGGTACCGCCCACCGACCCGGAAGACGATGGAGTCGTGGGCGAACAGCACGCCGACCAGGAGCACTGCGCCGGAACGACACGGTCGCCGCGGACGGGATGTTCACCACGCCAGCTCCCCCTGCACACAGATGACGGCAGGCAACAGAAGACCTCAAGCACCCAGGCCCGGAGTGGCCGGCCCGGCGGCGCTTGTGAGCGAGGATTTCAGACAGCGGCCTACGTGGCGAGGCGGGTGAGTCGTTTGTAGCAACACAGGGCAGCGGCGAGGCCGGGAAAGGGGGACCGTAAGACGTTCGGTGCAACTCCTGATCAAGGAAGATGCATCGATGACCAGTGAGAACGTGACCGAGACGCAGTCCGTCGAGACGCCTGAGCCGCAGCCGTCCAGGGCGTTGGACGACCAGCTCATCGACGAACCGGTGGGCCGGGCCCAAGCCGGGGGCGCCTGCTGTCTCCTGGGAGGGCCCGCCGCACCGAACGTGGCCCGGACAGGGAGAGGACTCCCGGGTAGAGGAGATCGACCCGTACGACGACGCCCCGCAGCAGTTGGCCGCAGCCAGGAACCGCACTGATGCAGCACACGTCTCCCGCACCATGATCTCCAGCGAGCACCAAAAGCCCGTGATGTCCGTCAGGCTGGTCTCGCCGTCCGCGGTGGGGGTGGATTCACCGAAGGTCAACGACTACGACGGCTTCGCCGAGGCGTACACGGCCGTGAATGAAACCAACCTGGTCAATGCCTACTACGAGCGTCCCGCGATGCTGGCCCTCGCTGGCGACGTGGCCGGGCGGCGGATCCTCGACGCCGGCTGCGGATCGGGGCTCCTGTTTGCCGCGCTGCGCGACCGTGGCGCCATGGTGAGTGGCTTCGACTCGAGCGCCGGGATGCTGGAGCTGGCCCGGCGGCGGCTCGGCGACGGTGCGGACCTCCAGGTGGCGGACCTGGGCAGTCCGCTTCCTTACCCTGATGACGCGTTCGATGATGTGGTCGCGTCGCTGGTGCTGCACTACCTGGAGGACTGGGGGCCGGCGCTGGCCGAGCTGCGACGCGTACTCAAGCCCGGTGGCCGGCTGATCGCGTCTGTCGACCATCCCTTTGCCGTCAACCTCATACACCGCGAGGCCGGCCGCGAGGCCGCATGCAACTACTTCGACACCACCAGATGGACCGTAGAGTGGACCATAGGCAGCCAGACCGCCCTGGTGAGTCGCTGGCACAGGCCGCTGCACGCGATGATCGAGGCTTTCACCGGGGCCGGTTTCCGGATCACGGTCATCAGCGAGCCGGATCCTGATCCCGCCGCCCGCGAGCTGTTTCCCGAGGCCATCGCGGCCATGCCGCGCTTCCTGTCCTTCCTGTTCTTCGTCCTGCAGTCCGAGTAGCAACCAGAACGACAGTCCCGATCATGCCGAGCACCGCCTTGCGCTTGCCCAACATGGTGAACTTCCGCATCAGCGATCCCCTCAGTTGCCAGATCCGAGGTGCACTGCCGTAACCCGGTATGAGCTTGTCCGCCGGCCAGCCCTCCGTCAACGACGGCAACGGGCCATCAACACGGGTGCGCGGTACGGCCCGAGGCCCAAATTGAAGCGGCAGATGCCGCTGTATGAACGGGATCGGCCGGTAGGGGGTGTGGCGGCGCTGAGAGGTCGTGAGCCCTCCGGGCCGGCCTGCCGTGGGACGGCGCGGGTGGTGGCGGTCTCGGTGGTGGGGCCGGTGGTGATGAGGTAGCCGATCCGGGCGGTGAACATGTCGCCGCCGTCCGCGGGCAGGACGAGCCGGGCACCGGGGTGGTGCTGGAAGTGGAACCGGTCCGGCCAGGTGGGGTCCGGGCCGTCGAAACGGAGGTCGGTGAGCGTGCCTGAGGTCTCGGGGTAGATCAGCCGGATCGAGGCAGCGAAGGACCTGGGGCGGGTGAGGTCGGGGGCGTGGCCGCAAGCGATGTCGGCCGCGGCGCGCGGCAGGTCGATGCCGGTGGCCAGGCGGACCAGGTGGCCGATCATGTCTCCGGCCAGTCGTCCGTTGACCTCGATGAGCCGGGGCCGTCCGTCGACGAGGCGCATCTCGACGTGGCTGACGCCCTCCGTGACGCCCAGGGCTCGGAGGGCGTGCCGTGCGGTGGGAGCGACGTGGGCGAGGAGGGGGTCCGCGGCGTCGACGGAGTGCGCGATTTCCTCGAAGTGCGGAGGCTCGCTGACGGTCTTGCGGGTGATGGCGACGACGGTGGTCTCGCCGCGGTAGGTGACGGACTCGACGGAGATCTCGGGGCCGTCGAGGTACTCCTCGATCAGCACGTCGGTGCTTTCCAGTCCCCGGGCCGCGGCCCGGCCGGCGGACGAGTAGGCCGTCGCGAGCTGAGCGGGGGTGTCGGCGCGGATCACGCCGATGCTGGCCGCGTGAGCAGCAGGTTTCACGACGACCGGGTAGCCGATGCGCTCGGCAGCGGCATGTGCCTCCTCGGCGGTACGGACACTCACCGACACGGCCGAGGGCACGCCGTGGCGGGCGAACAGGCGCCTTGCGGCGGCCTTGTCGCGGCAGGCCCGCATCGTGTCCGGTGACACAGTGGGCAGGCCGAGTTCGCGTGCGAGGCGGGCGACCGGGACGAGGTACCACTCCGTCCAGGTGAACACCCCGGCGACATCGTGACGATCGGCCAGCGTCCGGCCCGCTGCGGACAGCGCCGCCTGGTCCGTCGGGTCGGGCACGATCACGCAGTCACGGATGTACGGGACCTCCCACGACGGCTCCTCACCGGTGATGAGGACGACGCCGTAGACGGCGGCGACGCTTGCCCTCTCCGCGCGAGCGGAGGTGAGCCGGAAGCGAGGCCGCTCCGGCCAAGCCTTCGGAGCCAGGCCGCCAGAAGCGGTGCCGACAGGGCAAGCGAGGCGTCTGGTGCACCTTCGTGCAGGCCTATCCCCCAGGGCCGCAGGCCCACCCCCTCGATCAGGACCAAGATCCGGACCATACGCGGGCCAATGCTCCGCCCGTCCCCCACCCCGCCTCCGTTTTCCCTGGTCAACGCGCCAAGCGCGATGTACCGTCAGCAGACGAAGAATCCTGGTGTCGTACTCCCCGAAGAAGCTGAGCTTCTTCTAGAGAGTCGACGGAGGGCGCCTGACCAGGACGGATGCAGGTCAGGCGCCCTCCTCGGTGTCCGGGCGGACAGCACGCCGAATTGCCGCCTCACTCCCGATATGTCCACCGGTGTCCCAGCTCCGACCAGCAGTTCCGGAGCATTTCCGGGCCGGATCGCCTGTGTGTCCCGTGTCAAGTAGCTGGCGCGTTTTCGGGTTCGGGAAAGTTCACAGACTCCTCTGCCCGCCGGTTACCAGGTGACGGGCAGGGCGTGGAGGCCGTAGATGACGGCGTCGTATTTGAAGGGGATGGTGTTGAGGTCATCGACGGTCCGGAGGGTGGGGATGCGGCGGAACAGGGTGTGGTAGACGACCTGGAGTTCCATGCGAGCCAGGGGCTGGCCGACGCAGTGGTGGGTTCCGGCGCCGAATGCCTGGTGCCGGCGTGCATTGCGGGTGATGTCGAGACGGTCGGGGTCGGGAAAGACGGCCGGGTCGCGGTTGGCGAGTTCGCCGAGGAGGATGACGCCTTCTCCGCCGCGAATGGTGTGGCCGGCGATGTCGATGTCCTCCAGCGCGGTGCGACGGCGGCCGAGATGAGCGATGGAGAGGTAGCGCAGGAGTTCCTCGACGGCGTCACGGATGACGGCGGGATTGTCCGTGTCCCGGATGACCGCGAGCTGGTCGGGGTGTTGCAGGAGCAGGAGGGTTCCGAGGCTGATCATGTTGGCGGTGGTCTCGTGTCCGCCGAGGAGAAGCAGGACGCCCATGGTGACGGACTCGCGGCGGGTGAGTTCTCCGGCCTCGATCTGGGCGCAGAGGCTGGAGAGGAGGTCGTCGCCGGGCTCCTTGAGTTTGCGGCCGACGAGGTCGTCGAGGTAGGCGGCGAGGTTGGTGTGGGCCGTGTGCCGGTCCTGGGGGGTGGCGACTGCGGAGACGATGGTCTTGCTGTTGCTCTGGAAGAACTCGTGGTCCTGGTAGGGAACGCCGAGCAGTTCGGAGATGACCAGGGACGGGATCGGCAAAGCGAGGTCCTGGACGAGGTCCGCGGGTCGGGGGCCCTCCAGCAGGGCGTCGATGAACTCGTCGGTCATCTTCTGGACGCGGGGGCGCATCGCTTCGACGCGTTTGATGGTGAAGGCGCCGCTGACCATGCGGCGCAGCCGCGCGTGTTCGGGGTCGTCCATGCCGATGAAGCTCAGGTCGGCGGCGCCGGCGTGGGCGTGTGAGGGATCCACGGGGCTCGGAAAGCCCGGCTGGGTGAACTGCGCGCTCAGCCGCGGGTCGGAGAGCAGTGCCTTCTGCTCCGCGTGCCCGGTCACGACCCAGGGAGTGCTGTCTCCCCAGGAGCGGACACGGGTGAGCGGCCCATGGTCGGACAGGGCCCGCATGTCGGGTGAGGGTGCGAAGGGGCAGGCGGAGGAACGGGGTTCGGGGAAGACGGGCAGGCCCAGGCTGTCGGCTTCGGGCGCGGCGGGCGTGTGCGTCATGGGTCTCTCCGTCGGTCTGTGGGGTCTTCGGTTGAAGGTGCCTGGGGGTGTTGGTGACCGGGTCAGTCGGTGGACGTCCCCCGTGTCGCCGGTGTGTCCGCGGGCCGGGCGCCCGGAGCGGCGGCTGCGGCGGTCGCCTTCGGGACCGGCGCGGAGCCGGTCGGACTGGTGGCGTCGTCGCCGGTGCCGGGCCGGTTCGCGGCCGGTTTGCGGTAAGGGATGGCCAGGGTGATCGCGGCTGCGGCCAGGGCGACGACGCATCCGAGCAACAGTCCGGTGCGGAACCCGCTCTCACTGGGAACCGGCTGCGCGCCCGCTCCCTGTGTCATCTGGGCCAGAATGATGCCGACGACCGCGGCGGCGACGGAGGTGCCCACCGAGCGCAGAAGGGTGTTGAAGCTGTTCGCGGACGCCGTCTCGGACTGCGGGACGCCGCCCATGATGAGGGCGGGCATGGCCCCGTAGGCGAGGGCTACACCGGTGTTGCAAACGCAGGTGACGATGAGCAGCCCCCAGGTCGAGCCCATCAGCAGCAGCGAGGAGCCGTAGCCGAGGGCGATGACCAGGCTTCCCACGAAGAGGGTCGTCTTCGGGGACCGGGCGGTGGAAAGTTTCGCGCCGAGGGGGGAGACAACCATCATCATCAGCCCCGAGGGGGCCATCCACAGGCCGGCGGCCAGCATGGACTGGCCCAGGCCGTAGCCGGTCCTCTCGGGCAGCTGCAACAGCTGGGGCACCAGCAGCGCGGCGGCGTACATGGAGAAGGCCACCACGAAGGAGGCGGCGTTGGTCACCAGCACCAGCGGGCGCGCGGTGACGCGGAGGTCGACCAGCGGCGAGGGTGTGTGGAGCTCCCACCAGCCCCAGACCAGCAGGATCACCGGCGAAAGGATCAGGAGGACGAGGGTAGTGGCGCTGCCCCATCCCCAGTCGGCGCCCTTGGAGACACCCAGCAGCAGACAGATCAGACCGGTGCCCAACCCCAGGGCGCCGAGCAGGTCGAACCTGGCTGTCCGCTCCTTCTGGGCGGGAGTGGCGGGGATGACCAGGTAGATGAGCACGCCGACGACGGCGCTGAGCGCTGCGGAGACCCAGAACAGGATGCGCCAGTCGGCGCCCTCGGCGACCGCCGCGGCGAACGGCAGGCCGAGTGCGCCACCGATGCCGAGCGACGAGCTGATGAGGGCGATCGAGGAACCCAGGCGTTCCGGGGGCATGATGTCGCGCAGGGCGCTGATGCCGAGGGCAACGATGCCCATGCCAACGCCTTGCAGGGCGCGGCCCACGACCATCGGGATCAGCGAGTCGGCCAGCGCGCACACGACCGACCCCACGACCAGCGGCACACAGCAGGCCAGCAGGATCCTGCGCTTGCCGTACAGGTCTCCGAGCCGTCCGCTGACGGGGGTGGTCACGGCGCCGGCCAGGAGCGTGGCCGTGACCGCCCAGGAAGCGTTGGAGGCGGTGGTGTTCAGCAGGGTGGGCAGACTGCCGATCAGCGGTACGACGAGAGTCTGCATGAGGGCGGCGACGATGCCGGCGGCCGCCAGCACGGAGATGCTCCTGCCCGGGTGGACGACAGGTCTGAGGGTGGTCATGGTGCTGTTCCGTCGTTATGGAGGTGATGCCGCGCACCGTCGGACGATCCTCCCGGGCGCGGCAGGGGGCTGGTGTCACCGCATGGCGGTAGCAGGTTCGGGGTGGGGTGCGGAGGTGTACAGGGGCAGGAGGGACTGGCGCTGCAGGCGGGCGTGCTTGGGCATGTTCCAGCCAAGGACCGCCACGGGACGGCCCGCCTCCTCATAGCGGGCGACGAACCGGCCCTCCTGAACGTCGCCTTCGGCGATGTGCACCGTGGCGGTGGGGGTGGGCAGCCCGTAAACCTGGATCCTGACGCCGAGTTGGTCGGTCCAGAAGTAGGGGACGGGGGTGTAGGCGCGGCTCTCCCCCAGGATGTTCGCCGCGACGGTCTGCGCCTGCTCGGTGGCGTTGGTGCGGTTCTCCAGTCGCAGTGAGCGGCCAAGGGCCTGGTGGTGGAATCGGGCCACGTCCCCGGCGGCGTAGACGCCCTCGGCGGCACGGCAGTGGGAGTCGCACACGACGCCGTCCTCCAGGGCCAGCCCACTGCCGGCCAGCCAGTCGGTCGCGGGGACGCCGCCGACCGCCTCGACGACGAGGCCGGCCGGAAGGATCTCGCCCCCGGCGGTGCGGACGCCGGTGATACGCCCTTGGGAGCTCGTGACTTCCTGGACCAGGGTGTGCGGGCGCAGCCGTACCCCGTGCCCGATATGCAAGGCGGCGAGCCGTTCGGCGATGTCTGCGCCCAGCTGCATCTCCATCGGGGCTGCCTGCGGTCCGGTGAGCGTCACGTCCTGGCCCGTTTCGCGGGCTGTCGCGGCGATCTCGGCGCCGAGCACCCCGTCCCCGATGACCACGGTCTGCTCGGCCCGCAGCAGCTCCTCGCGGAGCCGGACCGCGTCGTCCAGGGTCCGCAGGACGTAAACGCCCCCGGTGCCGGACAGCCCCGGAAGGCGGCGTGGGTGGAGTCCGGTGGCCAGGACGACGGCCTGCGCGCCCAGCTCCCGTCCACTCGCAGTCCGCACGGTGCGCGCCGCCACGTCGAGGGACACAGCCCGCTCGCCGAAGACGAACCGCGTTTCCAGCGCCTCCAGGACGGCGGGCGCGCGCAGGTGCGTGCGCTCGGCGTCCCAGCTTCCGGCCAGAACCTGCTTGGACAGCGGGGGCCGGTCATAGGGTGCACCGGATTCCTCACCGAGCAGGGTGATCCGGCCGCGGTAGCCCTTGCGGCGCAGACTCTCCACGACGGCGAGTCCGGCGGCGCTCGCGCCGACGACCAAGACGTCCGACGGCACGCTCACGCGTCCTCGCTGACGACGATGGCTGCGGCGGGGCATACGCTGGCCGACTCGCGGACCACGTCGTACTGGTCGGCCGGGGGCGTGGCGTCGAGGAGGCTGACGATGCCGTCGTCGTCGCGCTGGTCGAACACTTCCGGTGCGATCAGCACGCACTGGCCGGCGCCGCAGCACTTCTCCTCGTCAACGGTGATCTTCACAGCGAGGTCTCCTTTGTCGTGTCGGGTCTGTTGCGGGTGGTCGTTCAGCGGCGGAAGGTGGGCGCGGTGAGAAGGCCCACCAGCGCGTCCTCCAGCGCGTCGGCGGTGCGTTCCCAGGACGCGCCGGGTTGGCTGGTGCCTTCGGCCAGAGCGCGTTCCCGTTCCGCGCAGGTATGAGTGATCAGATGGCGGGCCATCTCGCCGCGTTCGCGCCGCACGCCGTCGGGAACAGTGCCGCGCAGGCACCGGCCGAGCCCCCGGAGGGTGTGGCGCAGGCTGTCACGGGTGAGGGACTCATCGGTCACCAGGGCTCGCATCAGTGGGTCGGTCATCACCTGCACTGCGAACCTGGCCTGCCAGGAAGGCGTCCCCAGCGTGCTCAGATGTTCCGGAATCGGCCGCACCAGGCAGCGCACCCAGTCCCGTACCTCTTCACTGTCCCCCACCGCTTCCACGTGCCGCTGGCGGAGGGCGTCGATGAGCAGGCCGTGCTTGGTCATGATGGCGCGCACGAGTGAGGTCTTGGTGCCGAAGTGGTAACTGACAGCGGTGTTGTTGCCCTGACCGGCGGCTTCGCCGATCTGCCGGTTCGAGACGTTGGACAGGCCGTGTTCGGCGTAGAGCCGCTCGGCCGCCACCATGATCGCCTCACGGGTACCGGCGCCGCGGTCGGCACGGGACTGGGTTCCGTTCACCATGTCACCAGCACCTCCTGCAACGGGGTGGTCAGCATGCCTTCGTGGCGCCGCAGCTCCTGGGCGTCCGAAGCGAGCCGGAGATCCGGCAGACGGCGCAGCAGGACTCCGAGGACGGCTTGCAGCTCGGTGCGCGCCAGCGGCTGCCCCAGGCATGAGTGGGCTCCGGCGCCGAAGGTGAGGTGCGGATTGGGGCTACGCCCCACGTCCAACCTCGCCGGGTCGCCCCAGGCGCGCTCGTCGCGGTTGGCGGAGGCCATGCTGCACACCACCGTCGTGCCGCGAGCCACTGTGCCGCCGGAGAGTTCGACATCCTCGTGGGCGTACCGCAGCATCCCGAAGCCGCTGCCGTTCGGGTCGAAGCGCAGCACCTCCTCGACCGCGGAGCGGATCAGCGCGGGGTTCTCGACCAGCTGCTGCCAGCGGGTGCGGTCGGACAGCAGATGAGCCGCCATCATGGAGATGAACCCGGCTGTGGTCTCGTGCCCGGCCAGCAGGAGGGCCTGCCCGGTCGCGACCAGTCCCGCCTCCGACATCGGCTCGCCCTCGCTGTCCGCTCCGGCCATCAGCTGGCTGAGCAGGTCCTCTCCGGGAGCTTCCCGCTTGGCCGCGATGAGCCGCGACATGTAGGAGGCGAAGTTGCGGTGCGCCGCGTTGGTCTCCTCCTTCGTGTACTTCGTCATGTTGAGGAAGGTGTCCGACCATGCCTTGAACAGCTCCGTGTCCTCCTCGGGGACGCCAAGCATGGTGCAGATGACGTAGACCGGCAGCGGGAAGGCCAGATGGCTGACCAGGTCGGCCGGGGAGCCGTGTTCGACCATCGCGTCCACGAGACGGTCGGCGGCCTCCTCCATCCGCGGTTTGAGAGAGGCCATCCGTTTCGCGGTGAACCACTTGCCCACCATCCGGCGCCAGCGCTCATGTCCCTCGGCGTTCAGCGTCCTGGCCATCGGGCTGTTGAAGATGTCCTCGGCGTCGCCCGCCGTAATCCGCGCGGCGTCGGGCCGGGCCAGTCCCTCCCGCGTGAACCTGGGGTCCGACAGCACCAGCCGTACGTCCTCATACCGGGTCAACAGCACCGCCGCGTCCCCGCTCGGGAACGTCACCCCCGCGACCGGGCACTTCTGCCGCAACTCCGCCCACTCCGCTGGCGGCTCCAGGACCGCCGCAGACGGAATCGGGTAGCTCATCGGCTCCGTCTCGCGCATCTCGCTCACGCCTGCCTCCTTGAGGGTGCTACTCGGCGTTACCTGCAGGCCCAGTCAATCCGGGATCACCCAATAAGTCAATCGACTGACTTAATCACATGGCGGGACCGGCCGGAAGCACCCGGTCCTCGACAGGCTGTTGCCGCACGTCTCGGGCGCCGGCCGGCTCGGCGCCGTGCGCTTCACCAACCTGACGGTTCCCTGCGGCCAGCAGTACGAGGACCACCTCAGACCGGCCGACACCTTCCCCTTCGCCTACGCCGAGTCGGTCGACCACCCCACCGTCGAGCGGGACGCGATCATGAAGCGCGCGAGCGATCCCGATGTGCTGCACCCCCGACCCCGACGGAGTATTTGCAACGCAGGGGATCGCTGGTGCACACGACCACGGACGGCCGGGCCTCTGGGCTTCCCACCCGACGCACGGGGCTGTCTGTGGTCGTCGAGCCAGCACGTGGCCGATCCGATGGGGCCCTCCGACGAAGGGGATCTGCAACCACCTGCGGAACGTGGTCGCCGCCTCCGCTCTTCCGCGCGGTCCTGGACGCCCTCGACGCGTGGGTGAGCGAAGGCGTGGAGCCGCCTCCCAGTGCTGTGCCGACGATCGCCGACGGCTCCCTGGTGACGATGGACGCCTGGTCATGTCGGTTCCCCGCCGTGCCGTCCGCCCTGCTGCCCTACGAACCCAACGCACGCCAAGCCGTGGACCGTTCGGCCGTTCCGCCCGTCGCCGACCGCACCCGCGGGTACACGGTAATGGCCCCGGCCGTCGACGCCGACGGCAACGAAACCGCCGGCGTACGCGCTCCGACGGTGACCGTGCCACTCGGCACCCACACCGGATGGAACACCCGAGCTCCCGGCCAAGGGCACGGTGCACTGCACGAGTTCAGCGGCTCCACCTGGCCCGCCGCCGCGCGCCGCCGAGAAGTTCTTCGGCAGGGTGCTCCGCAGAGACCTCGCACCCTGCCGGGACGAACTCGTCCTATCGACCGAGGCCGGCAACCCGCTCGGTCCGAGTCCCTACCTCAAGGGCGGCTCCCGCAAGTCACTGCCGGCCTCGCTCGACCACAGTCTGCGCGATCTCGGCACCGATGACGCCGACATCTTCTACAGCCACAGCCCCGACCTCTCCACTCCCATCACCAAGACCGCGACGGGCCGGGCAGGGAGTTGTGGGGCGACCGAGTGCGCGTGGTCGCTCCCTCGTGGCACACGCCGGCCGGCGAGGGCGGGAGGCGGCTGCGGAACGACAGAGGCGAAGCTGCCGGCGCACGGTGCTGTCCGACGCGCTGAGCTGGTGCGAGGGCGAGCGGGCCGTAACGGTACGCCGTGTCCGGAGGACGTTCCGGTATGAGCGGCCGGCCGGGGTCCTGCTGCCGCGTCGGTGCTGGTCCGCAGGCGGCTCAACTGCTACCCCGCGTGTGCGTACCGGGCGACGGCCGCCAGGCCGTCTCCCCGGCGGTTTCGGTACGGGCGGCCCGGGTCGGGGCGTCCGCGGAGGCCAGGACCGGGGCCCGCCCGGCGCGGCCGTCAGGGCGGCCGCGGCGGCCTACGCCGTCTGTGCTCCTTGCCCCCGTGGTGATCCTATGACCGAGAGCAACTGCAACCGTTCGTAGCTCTCACTGCCGGGAATGGCCGTGTAGACCAGGAGCCCGTGGGACTGATGCGGATCGAGCAGGGTCTGGCAGGTGAGTTCCAGCAGGCCGACCTCGGGGTGGACGAAGCGTTTCGCCTCCTTGGGGCGAATGCCGACCTCATGGTTGTTCCACGCCTGCCTGAACTCTTCACTCCGGGCGATCAGCAGGCCGGCGTAGTGCGCGGCGCGTGATGCGGGGCCCCGCATCGTCGCCACCCCGCGCAGTTGCGAGGCGAACATCCGCGTGAGGAACGCGTGGTCTTCGGGGGCGTAGAGCTGCCGGGCGGCGGGGTCGGTGAACCATCGGTAGCCGAGGCTGCGAGCCGGGCCGCTGTAGGTGGTCAGGTCCCCGGTGAGCGCGACGGCGAGCGGGGTCTGCCGCAGTGTCTCCCCCAGTTCGGTGACGATCTCCGCGGGGGTGTCGTGCAGGCGGTCGAGGATGCGCAGCAGGCCGGGGCTGATGTGCTCGCTGTCCGCGCCGCGTAAGGGCGGGGTGTGCCCGGCCAGCCGGAACAGGTGATCGCGCTCGTCGAGGGAGAGGTGAAGCCCCTGTGCGATGGAGGCGATCATCTGCTCGGACGGCCGGGGACCGCGTTCCTGCTCCAGCCGCGTGTAGTAATCGGTCGAGATGTGGCACAGGACGGCCACTTCTTCCCGTCGCAGGCCGATGGTCCTGCGGCGGGATCCGCGCGGCAGGCCGACGTCCTCGGGTTGCAGCGACTCCCGGCGGCGGCGGAGGAACTCCGCCATCCCGGACCGGTCGATCACCATGCACCAACACCTCTTCCACCGGCGTAACTCCTCGGGTGTTCCTTCCTATCGCGGGCCGGTCTCCGTATCCACGGATCACCGATCCCCCCTTCCCGGCACCGGGACGCCACGGTGACGGCGCCGAGGATCATCGGCCCGCGGGGCCGGGCGGGCCGGCCGAGCAGCGCGGCTCGGCCCACCCGCCCCCGCTGGAGCACCGGTACGGCGCGGGAACGCGGGATCCGCTGCCCCCGGGCCTCCCGGCCGCCGCCGCGGACGGCTCCCGCGGAGGCGAGGCAGACCACGTCGAGCCCCCGGGCCCCGCTCCGGGTCATGGCCGGCTCCCCTGCCCGCGCCCGTGACCGTGCCCGTTGGGGCGGTAGGCGTCGTTGGTGGCGACCGGCGCCCCGCCCGCGGCGGTGCCACCGCCCGGGATGTGGACGGTGTCGCCGACGGTCGCCGCGGCGGTGCCGTGGCGCGGCACCGGCATGGGAGCCAGACGCTGCCAGCGGTCGCGGGCGGTGTCGTAGACCTCGGCCTCGTCGAAAATACTGTTGGATCCCGGGGCCGGGTTGCCCTCACCCCCGAAGGTGTAGATCTTCCCGCCGACCGCGGACGCGGCGAGGCCACCCCGTGCGGTCGGCATCGGAGCGCGTTCGGCCCACCGGCCGGTGCGCAGGTCCAGTGCGTACACGGTGTCGCGGACATTGACCTGCCCCCGGTCACGTCCGCCCAGGACGTAGAACGTGGAGCCGACGACCGCGCCGCCGACGTGGTCGCGGGCCTGCGGCAGCGGGGCCAGGTCGCGCCACCGTCCGCTGTCCACGTCGTACGCCGACACGGTGTCCACCGTGTCCTGCAGACCGCCGGGCCCCGGGGTCAGCGTCCGCATGCCGCCGGCGAGGTGGACCGTCCGGCCCTTCACCCCCATCGCGGCGCTGCCGCGCACCATCTCCCGTGGCACCGGGGGCAGCGAGGACCACCGGTCCCTCTTCGGGTCGTAGACGAAGCTCGCCCCGGTTGCCTCCCACGAAGCGCCGCCCGTCAGCCCGCCCAGGACGTAGATCCTGCCGTCCACGGCCGCCACGTTCGGATGGTTCATCGGCACGGGCAGCGGCGCCGCCTCCGACCAGCGGCGGGTGCGGGTGTCGAAGACCTCGACCCGGTCGACCGTGGTGACGCCGCCCGCCTCGGGGACGATGCCGCCCAGCACATAGATCTTCTCGCCGAGCGCGGCCACGCTGTGCTCCTGCCGCGGGCCGCCCTCGATCCCGGGCAGCTCGTGCCACCCGCGGCCGTAGTGCGGATCGGCCGGGAGGGGCCCCTCGCCGGCCGCCGGCGGGTGGCCTTCATGTGCGTGCGCGGGCACCGCCGCACCGCCCGCCGTCATCGCCGCGGCGAGAGCCAAGGACACCATCGCCGTGCGTGTTCTCCGATTCGACTTCATACCCGGGACCCTGCCACCGGCCGCACATATCAGTCCAATGCATAGTTGACATGCCACACTATACGGATGACGCATATCGAGCGCCTTGATCTCAACCTGCTCGTCCCCCTCATGGCCTTGCTGGAGGAACGGAACGTCTCCCGCGCCGCCCGGCGTGTGCATCTGAGCCAGCCCGCGATGAGCCGTACACTGCGCCGCCTGCGGGAGACATTCGACGACGACCTGCTGGTCCGGAGCCCCTCGGGATACCGGCGGACACCGTGTGCCGAACGGTTGCAGCAGCAACTCGCGGTGCTGCTGCCGCAGATCGCGGACCTCTTCACCCGCGAGGACTTCTCCCCGGGGACCGCCGCCGAGACCTTCCGGCTGACGGGCACCGACTACGCCGCGTCCGTGATCGGCGAGGAACTGTTCCGGACCGTCATGCAGCTCTCACCCCAGTCCCGGCTGCACTACCGGCCCTGGCACGAGGGTGTTTTCGACGACCTCCAGCGCGGCGCGATGGACCTGGCGTTCTTCGGCTCCGAACCGCCGGCCTCCCTGCGCGCCGAGCCGCTGTTCACCGAGGAATTCGTCTGCGTCAGGGACCGTGAGCACGCGCCGGCCGGCCATGCCCCGCTCGACCTCGCCGATTATCTGCGCGCCGTCCACGTCGTGGTCGACATCTCCCACGGCATGCAGGGAATCGTCGACGCGAGCCTGCGCCGGGCAGGCGTGGAACGCACCGTCGGTCTCACGGTCCCCTACCACTACGCGGCCCTCCAGGCCGTCGCCCGGACGCCACTCGTCGCCACCCTGCCGAGAAGGCTGCTGGACGCCGGTGGAGCGGGACCCTCCGGAACCTTTCACGTCGTGCCCGCCCCCGCGGCCATCGACCGCATGACCTATCTGATGCTCTGGCATCCCCGCCTGGACAACGACCCCGCACACCGCTGGCTGCGGCAGATGACCCGGGCGGCGGCAGGCGGCTCCGCCCCGGGGACCGGGCCGCCCCACCGGACAGGAGACGCTCCCGACGCCCGCTGAGGCTCACGGACGCGGCCGCGGGCAGTGGGGGTACGCGTCAGCCGGGCCCGTGAACCGCCCGCCGCGCGCATGTCACGCAGGTGACGGGCGCCCCCGCGCGTGCGGGGGTGTGCCGCACCCAGGGAGAACACGGCCTCCTCCGACAGCCGCGGCGTCCGTAGGTTGCGTGTGCCGGGTTTCTCGTCATCAGGACGGAAGTCTCCAGCACGACAACCACTGCTACAGGGAGCAACAGATGCGGTACACCCCTCAGGAGGAATCCAACCTGGAAGCCGTCAAGGCTGCTCTGGCCGCGGGGGCGGAGGATTTCACGCGGTTCTTCACCGAGATCTTCACCGAGTCCACGACCTGGACGATCGCCGGCCACGGACCGGTCGCCGGTGAGTACGGCGGCCTCCAAGACCTGCACGACAACGCGGAGAAGGCGCTCTTCGACCGGCTCGACGGGCCTCTGGCGATCACGCCGCGAGGCCTGTGGGCCGACGGCGACGACGTCATCGTCCGCATCGACAGCACGGGCCGTGCCCGCGACGGCGAACCGTACAACAACGGATATCTCTACGTCCTGACCATGAAGGACGGCAAGGTCGTCTCCGGCATCGAGTGGCTCGACCTGCACGCCTACTACGACATCGTCGAGCGGGTCACGGTCTGAACGAACCCGAGCCGCCCGGCTCGGAGGAGGAACGGATCACAGCGGGCCGCCCAGGTCATACGGCCCGTTGTGGTCGCCGGGGCGGCGGGCCCGGGACCGTGGCGGGCGGAGCCGGTCCACATCCACGCCGGTGCGCGGGTGCCGGTCGCGGGAATCCCCCATGCCGCGGAGAGCGGGAGCCGAGCAGTCGGCGCAAGCGCGATCAAGGCATGGGCGCCTCGGCGTCAGGGCTCAGGCTGCCGAGCAGCCGCAACGACTCCTCCGTCGTACTTCCTGGTGGCGCATCACAGACGAGGAGGTGCAGGCCCTGCGCCGCTGGGACGATGAAGTCGTGGTACTCGAGCGTGAGCTGCCCGACGGCAGGATGCAGAATCCTCTTGGTCTTGTGGCTCTTGCCGATGACGACATGCGCGTCCCACATCTCCGCGAAGTCCGCGTCGGCGTCGGCGAGGCCGTCGACAAGGTCCTGGATTCCGGCGCGTACCGACGCCTTGCCCCACGCCTGGCGGAGTGCGCCCACGGTCGCCCGCGCCACACGCTCCCACTCGACGTAGAAAACCCTCGCGAAGGGGTCGAGGAACATCATCCGGGCGAAGTTGTCCGTACGCGAGAAGCCCTGGTGAAGCATCCGGCCGAGGGAGTTCGCCGCGAGGATCTCCTGCCCCTCGTCGTAGACGAACGCGGGGTTCATCGGCCAGCGGTCGAGAAGCGCCTGGATCTCGGGTGATACGTCCGCGCCCAGTGGCGCTCGCTGCTGCGCCGCGTCCGCACCGGCCAGCCGGTGAAGATGGAGACGCTCGTCCTCGCTCAGCCGGAACACGCGGCACAAGGCGCTGAGCAGCTGCGGCGAAGGACTCGCTTCACGGCCCTGCTCAAGGCGCGTGTAGTAGTCGACGCTCACTCCGGCGAAGGTCGCGACTTCCTCGCGCCGCAATCCGGTGACGCGCCGCCGTCCGCGTGCCAGGCCCAAGGACTCCGGTTCGATCGCTTCGCGGCGCCGGCGCAGATAGACACCGAGTTCGGTCCTCACACGCCGAGGGGTACCAGCCATGGAGCAACGGTAACCAGGGCCGCCAGGCGCAGCGTTCACGGACCGGCGGCTCACGGACCGGCGGCACCGGCTCCATGGCCGGCCCCTTCAGGGCACCTCGCCCGGGTAGCCGATCACAGGTGCTCGATCAGCTTGTCGGGGGTGATGGGCACGTCGCGCACCCGGATCCCGGTGGCGTGGTGGACGGCGTTCCCGATCGCGGCCGCCGAGCCCACCGTGCCGATCTCCCCCAGGCCGCGGGCGCCGAGGCTCCTCGTCCCGACGTCCTCGCCGCCGTCGCCCAGCGGCCCGGTGAGGACGGGGTCGGGCCGGCCGAGCAGGTGCACGTCGATGTCGGGGACGTCGGCGTTCACGGGCACGAGGTAGTCGGCGAGGGTGCTGGAGGCCAGGCGCCCCGTGCCGGGCTCCAGCGGGTTCTCCTCCAGCAGGGCGTGCCCGATGCCGAAGATGACGCCGCCGACGAGCTGGCTCCGGGCGGCCCGGGCGTTGATGACGCGGCCGACGTCCGCGACCGTGGTGAACCGGGTGACGTGGGTCTCGCCGGTGAACCGGTTGACCCGCACCTCGCAGAAGTGGGCGCCGAAGCTGTGGTGCACATACCCCGGGTCGGCCTCGCCGGGTGACTCGGCGAGCGTGGTGACGTCCGGTGAGCCGATGGCGGTGAGCAGGCTGCCGAAGCTCATCGAGCGGCCGTGGCCGTGCAGGATGCCGCGCTCGTAGCGCAGGTCTCCGGCGCTCGCGCCGTGCCACGGCGACCTGTCGTCGGTGACGGCCAGCCGCTTGAGCTCGCCGATCGCGTCGCGGGCGGCGTTCACGACCAGCGGCACGGTGGCGTGCGTGGCGCTGGAGCCGACGGCGGGCGCGCCCTGCGGCAGCAGGCTGTCGCCGATCTCGGACGTCACCCGGGCCGGCGGGATCCCCAGGGCGTCGGCGCCGGAGATCGCCACCATGGTCGCCCCGCCGGTGCCGAGGTCCGAGATGCCGGTCGAGACGACGGCGGTCCCGTCGTCGAGCAGCCGGACGCGCACGCTCGCGGCCCGGCGGTGCGCCGGGTAGATGGCGGTGGCCATGCCGGTGCCGTACAGCCACTGCCCCTCGGCGCGGGAGCGGGGCGTGGCGCTCCGGGCCGACCAGCCGAACCGCCGCGCGCCGACGCGGTAGCACTCCTCGAGGTGCTTGCTCGACCAGGGCAGGCCCGTGGACGGGCTGGTGGCGGCGTAGTTGCGCAGCCTCAGCTCCACCGGGTCGACGCCGGTGGCGACGGCCAGCTCGTCCATCGCCGTCTCCAGGGCGAAGGACCCGGGGGCCTCGTTGGGACCGCGCATCGCCCGGCTCCCGGGGATGTCGAGGACGGCCAGCTCCGCGTCGACGTGCAGGTTCGGCGTGCGGTAGAGCGCGTCCGTGGTGGCGTGGGCCGGAGTCATGGGGAAGGCGACGGTCGTCGGGCGCTCGGAGACGCTCCGGTGGCTGACGGCGTTGAGGACGCCGTCGCGGGAGGCGCCCAGCCGGACGGTCTGCGTGAGCTGGGGCCGGTGGCCGGTGAGGGTGAACATCTGCTCGCGGGTGAGGACGAGCCGGACCGGGCGGCCGATCTCCCGGGCCGCGGCGGCGGCGAGCGGGGTGTCGCTCCACAGGATGACGCGGGCGCCGAAGCCGCCGCCCACGTACTTCGTGATCAGCCGGACGTTCTGGGGCCGGACGCCGAGCCGCTGGGCCGTCCCGAGGGCGTATGCCGCGGGGATCTGCGCGCCGGCGTGGACGGTGACCCGGTCGCCTTCCCAGACGGCGAGAACGGCGTGGGGCTCCATCCCCACGTGGTGCTGCATGTGCTGGTGGCACTCGGTCTCCACGACGACGTCGCCGGCGGCGAGCGCGGCGTCGATCGAGCCGACGCCGGGCGCCAGGACGGTGAGGCTGCTCGGTGCCCCGCTGATGGTGGGGCCGGCCGGCACGCGGGGCTCGTCCGCGATCGAGGTGCGCGGTGACCGGACGTCATAGGTCGCGGTGACCCTCGCGGCGGCGTCGCGTGCCTGCTCGGGACTCTCCGCGACGACCATTGCGATGGCCTGGCCGTGGAAGCGGACCTCCGCGTCGTGCAGGGGGACGTAGTTCTCCACGAAGCCGGCGAGCGGGCCGGTGATGGGGTGCAGGTCCAGGCGGGGGTCCGGCGCGGCGTACACACGCAGGACACCGGGTGAGGCCAGCGCGGCCGCCGTGTCGATCGCGGTGACGGTGCCTCGCGCGATGGTGCTGGTGACGAGGTGCGCGTGCGCGAGGCCGGCGGCGCGGTAGTCACCGGAGTACTCGGCCGCGCCGGTGACTTTCAGCCTGCCGTCGACGCGCTCGGTCTCGCGTCCGACCGGGGAACGGGACATGGTGAATCCTTCAGCTGCTGGATGCGAGTGCGCCGGTCGACGGGGCACTGTGGTGGATGGGGACCCCGGTGCTCAGGGGTGCCCCCGAGCCGCCGTGGCGGTGGGCGACGATCTCCGCGGCGATCGACAGCGCGGTCTCCCGCGGGGTACGGGCCCCGGGGCCGAGGCCGAGGGCAGAGCGCCGGCGGTCGCGTTCGCCGCTGGTGAGACCGGCGTCGCGGAGCCGGTCCCGGCGTTCCTCGTGGGTGCGGCGGGAGCCCATGGCCCCACGCACGCGACCGGCATGCGCAGCGCGGCGGTCAGGAGCGGCAGGTCGAAGGTGGGGCCGTGGGTGAGCACGCACACGACGGTGCGCCGGTCGAGCGGCCCGGCCTCGGCCTGGGACCCGGGATGGCGGTGCGGCCACTCGACGACGGCCTCCGCGTCCGGGAATCGGACGCGACGGTGTCAGGCCGGAGCGGGCCACGCCGGCCGCTCACCGGTCCTCGCTCAGCTCGGTCAGCGCCCGTACCAGGGTGCGGCGCAGCAGCGCGGGCTTGAACCGGTTGTGCTCACGTGGCCGGGCTCCGTCCGCGGCACCGGCGACGGCGTCCTCGAACGTCGCGGAGGTGGCGGGCCGGCCCGCCAGGGCGCGTTCGACGGCCGTCAGCCGCCACGGCCTGGTCCCCACCCCGCCGGCGGCGATCCGGGCGTTCACGATGGTGCGCCCGCGCAGCTGGAGGGCGACGGCGGCGGAGGCGAGCGCGAACTCGTACGACCGCCGGTCGCGGATCTTCACGTACAGGGAGTGCGCCGCCCAGGGCGAGCGGGGCACGGTGATCCCGGTGACGAGTTCGTCCGGCCGCAGCACGTTCTCGACCTCGGGGGTGGCACCGGGGAGGGTGTAGAACGTGCCCAGGGGCACGGTGCGCGTGCCGCGTGCCGAGGCCAGGTGCACGGCGGTGCTCAGCGCCACCAGCGGGACGGCGAGGTCGCTGGGGTGGGTGGCGATGCACGCGTCGCTGGTACCCAGTACGGCGTGGCCGCGGTTGATCCCTTCCAGGGCCGAGCATCCGCTGCCCGGCTCACGCTTGTTGCACGGGGTCGTGACGTCGCGGAAGTAGCCGCACCGCGTGCGCTGGAGCAGGTTGCCGCCGATGCTCGCCATGTTGCGCAGCTGGGCCGAGGCACTCAGCTCCAGCGCCTGGGCGACCATCGGGTAGTGCTCGCGCACGGCGGGCGCGGCGGCCACGTCGCTCATCCGTGCGAGCGCGCCGATGTGCAGACCCTTGTGGTCCAGGGTGATGCCGTCCAGGGGCAGCCGGTTGATGTCCACGACACGGCCGGGTGACATGACCTCGAGCTTCATGAGGTCCACCAGGGTGGTGCCGCCGGCCAGGAACGCGGTGCCCGGCCCGGCGTCCCGCACGGCCTCGCGGACCGACCCCGCCCGGGCGTAGATGTAGGGCCGCATCAGCGCATCACCTGCTGCGCGTCCCGGATGGCGTCGACGATGCGGGGGTAGGCGCCGCACCGGCAGATGTTGCCCGACATGCGCTCACGTATCTCCTCGTCCGAGCGGGCGGGGCCTTCGCCGTCGACCATGGCGACCGCGGACATGATCTGCCCCGGCGTGCAGAAGCCGCACTGCAGACCGTCGTGGTGGGCGAAGGCCTCCTGCATGGGGTGCAGCCGGTCGCCGTCGGCCAGTCCCTCGATCGTGGTGATCTGGTGGCCGCTCACCGTGGCGGCCAGCGTGAGGCACGACAGCACACGCCGGCCGTCGATGTGCACGGTGCAGGCACCGCACTGTCCCCGGTCGCAGCCCTTCTTGGTGCCCTTGAGGTCGAGCCGCTCGCGGAGCGTGTCCAGGAGCGTGGCCCGCGGGTCCAGCCGCAGGGTGACCGGCTCGCCGTTGACGGCGGCCCGTACCGTCACCGGCGTCACGCCGTCGGCGGTGGCCGCCGGGGCGGCTTCCGCCGTCCCGGCCTGTCCGGTCAGCAGCGGCGCCACGGTGGCGGCGGCCAGGCTCCCCCCGACAAAGTTCCGCCGGGACACACCCGAAGGGGCGCCTCCCGGATCGTTCTCTCCGCTCATCACGTTTCTCCTGGCTGGTCGCACGTTCGGGCAGGGGAAAGCCGGCACGGCGCCGCATCCGTCCGTGGGACCTCCGGGGCCGGCGCTGCTCCAAGGCTGGCCCCCGGGAGCAGGCTCATCCAGGCCCTGCCGATCCCAGGGTGAGACCGGCCGACGGGGCCGGAGCGGGTATCGATCCGGGTCCGGCGCATGACGCGGGGCCGGCCGTAGGTGACGCGCCACGGCGGCCCGCTGCCGGCACGCGCTGCCCGGCATCCGGGTCAGCTGCCGGGGAAGCGCACGTGCGTCAGTTCCTCGGAGACCTGCCAGATGCGCGTGGCCTCCTGGGCGCTGCGCAGGGGGCGGTAGAGCGTCTGCTGCCCGGGGGCCCCGCCGAGGCCGCCGGGGCCCTGCGGCCCGTAGAACAGCTCGCCCCCGGCGTCCGGCGAGGTGGCGGCGTACAGGGCGGGCAGCATCGCGGTCCGCGGCGTCCCGAGAAGGAGACCGCGCCGGGAGAGCGCATTGATCACGCGATAGGCCGCGGTGTCGCTGCTGCGCCCAACCTCCGGGCGCGCGGCGAGCAGGCTGGTCGGCGCGACACCGGGATGCGAGACATTGCTCGTGATGCCCCAGCCGGACGCACGGCTGCGCCGGTCGAGTTCGAGCCCGAACAGGCCGAACGCGATCTTCGACTGCCGGTAGGCCTTCATGCCGTCATAGGAGCGTTCCCAGTTCAGGTCGTCCCAGTTGATGGCACCGCGGCGCGCGGCGACACTGCTCTGCGAGGTCACCCGCGCGCCACCGGCCCGCAGCAGGGGCAGCACCTGGGCGACGAGGGCGAAGTGGCCGAGGTGATTGGTGCCGAACTGAAGCTCGAAGCCGTCGGCGGTCGTCTGCCGGTCGGGCGGAGTCATGACGCCGGCGTTGTTGATGAGGAAGTGGATCGGCAGCCCCTCGTCCGTCAGCGTCCTGCCGAGCGCGGCGACCGAACTCAGCGAGGACAGATCGAGTTCACGCAGCGACACCTTCGCGGTGGGGGTCGCCTGACGGATCCTCGCGATGGCCGCCTCGCCCTTGCGCTGGTTACGGACGGGCATGACGACCTCGGCGCCGGCGGCGGCCAGCCGTGTCGCCAGCTGGACCCCCATGCCGTCACTCGCTCCGGTGACGACGGCGCGCCGGCCGGACAGGTCGGGGGTGGCGATGTCGATAGGCCTGCGTGGCATGTTCACTCCTGGAAGCCGCGTCGTGGAACTCCACCGTCGCAAGAAGCGGCACCGGCATTCAGGGCCGCTCGATCCACGGACCGGCGAGCCCAGGCTGCGTGTCGTAGGCCCGGGGCCGGAGAAATCTTCCTGCGGGATTGCCCTGGTGTTGGCGGCGCCGCCTGGCCCCCCACGGGGAGATCCTCACCGACGAGCGGAAGGAAGCCGCCACGTTTTCCGGCGGCGGGCGGACATCTGGAGACCGGGGCATGCGGTCCCGGTGGTGAGAAGTGACCGGGCAGGAGGGCAATGCGGCGACCGGAACCGTCGTCGTGCCGCTGCCGCCAGATCTCCCGTAGGCGTCGCACGGCGGGCCCGCAGTCGGCAGGATGGGCCTGTTGTCGGGCGAGGGCGAGCGGCGGGGGGAGACATGGCGGAGGATCGGCAGAACGCCTCGGTGTGGCTGGGGGCGGCCGCCTCGGCCCTGGCCGTGCTCGCCTTCTTCGGGGTGACCACCTACGACGAGCTGGTGGCGGAGATCGACCCGGACTCCGCCTCCCGGGAAGCCTGCACGGATGCCTACGAGGCGCGCCAGGAGTACGGAGACGATCTCGCGGTGCTGGGCCTGGTGGAGGCCTGGCGCGTCTACGGCCGGAAGATGTCCGCGATCGCGGAGAGGACCGGGGACGGGAGATTGACGGAGTTGTTCCGCGTCGACGGCGAGGCATCCGTGGAAACCGCGGACGCGATGCAGCGCCTGGAGTCCTCCACGTCGGACGCGCCTGCGCGCGCCAAGGCGGCCAAGGACGCCTGGCACAGCGTCTGCGTCAAGCTGCTGAAGGACGGCTGAGCCGGGGCCGGGGCGGCGATACCGGCCAGGAGGGGAACGGCACCGGCCGGCGGCCACAGCGGGGCCGGTCCCGTGCCCGCCGGGGCCGCGGCGCCCGGGCGGGCACGGCGCAAGGCGGTTACTTCCAGATCTCGGTGACCCATTCGGGGTGGTCGATGAAGGGGTTCCGGTTCTTCTGGATCTGCTCGATCTTGTCGTTACGATTCTTCTCGAAGCTGTCCGGCGGGTCCTGCTGGTGCCACTGCTGGAGGACCGACAGTCGTCCCATCTTCGGGGCGGAGCCGTTGTCGACCTGGTCGTTGGGTTCGAGGTCGGGGAAGCCGTCGGTGCCCTCGTAGCGGACCGCCATGTAGAGGATCATGCGGGCGACATCGCCCTTGACCTCGTCGCGCGGCTCGAAGGAGTCACGGTCGGCGAAGTTTCCCGGGGCTCCCTGGACCGGGTCGCCGCCGTTGTCGAAGTCCAGGTTGTCGCGGGCGGAGTTGACCGCGACGTCCGCCGGCCGGAGGTGGTGGATGTCGGTGCCGGGGCCGGTCGCGGTGCCGAAGCCGCCGTGCGACTTGGCCCAGACGTGCTCCCTGTTCCACTCTCCCGATCCACCACCGTTGGTGTCCTTCGCCTGGGAACGGCCGGAGTAGAGCAATATGACGTTGGACGGGTTGTCCGGGTCCTCGTCGGTCTCCTTGAGCGCGTCCCACACCTGGGCGTAGGAGAGCTTGGTCTGGTCGCTGATGATCGTGTGCAGGGCTGCCTTCAGCTCCTGGCCGCTCTTGCCGAGCGCTTCCTGGTAGTAGGCGTCGTCCACCGGCGCGGCCGGGGCTCCGGCGGCGGGCTCGCGGGGCGGGGTGTGGGTGGCGAAGGCCGCCGACGGCACGGCGACCGCGGCGGCCGCGGCGAGGGCCAGAACGGGGCGGCGCCAGGGGCGGTGCTGACGATGAGCGGGCATGGTGAGGGGTGTCCTCTCGCTCACAGCCGGACCGTGCGCGCCCTGTGGAGCCCGGCGGTCGGCCGGCCTCCGGGGTGCGGTGCCCGGCGCGGTGGATCACGGCGGATGGATCAACGCCTCGGAGCGTGCCACGGTGCGGCCGTTCGTGAGTGACCGGCCCGGGTGCATTCTGTGTCGAACACGTGAACGCCCGGCCTCCTCGGCCTGCCCCACTTTCGCCCGGAAACCAGGGAAAAGGCCCTCCTCCGGGGAACTGCGGGACAGCCTGCCGTCCGGTTCCGGGCGAGGCAGTGGGCCACGGTCACCGGGGACTGCCGATGGCGGCGGCCGGAGCGGTCGCCGTAGGCCGGCAGACGCAGCTCACCCCCGCCGGCTCGACGGGTGAACGGACCTCGGGGGACAGCGGCCATGCCCTGCCCCCTGCCTCGCCGCTGCCCTGCTTGACGCGCCAAGCCGCACACGGTCCACAGCCGGACCGTGCCGCGTCCGGCGGCCGGGCGGCGGCCTACGCTTTCCCGTGTGCCGCATCAACCTCAGAACGGACGTGCCCCCCTGCCGGACCGGATCGGGCCCTCGGGCGAGGAGCAGGCGGCCGCGGTCGCCGACGCCGCCTGCGCCCTGGTGGACACCACCACACCGCTGCACTGGTCCCCGGCCGCCACCGACGACGTCATCGACACCCTGGTCCTCCTCGCCGGAGCCCTACGTGAGCGCGGTCTGTGGCTGACCCCCCGCCAGACCCGCGTGCTGGAAGGTTTGGCCGCCCTCTCCGCGCCCCCGGCTCCGGAGCAGACGGACCGCCCCGGGCGCGAGCCGCTGACGCCGCCCGCACGGGGCCGGCGCGGCCGGCGCGGCCTCGGACCCGGCTGGACCGGCATCCGCGGCCGATGAGCACCGAGCGGCGGTGAGCGGCAACGCGGGACCGGGTGGAGGTACGCGTCAGCCGCCCCGCAGACCGACCGCCAGCGTCAGTTCCAGGACCCGGTGTGGCGACGCGAGATCCGGGAACAGCTCCCGCAGCTGCGACATCCGGTACCGGACCGTCTGGGGATGGACGAACAGCGCCGCCGCCACCTCCTCCCGCCGGCCCTGGTGCAGCAGCCACGCCCGCAGCGTCTCCTCCAGCCGCTGCGCGGTCGCGGCCGGCACGGCCCGCAACGGCGCCAGGGCCCGGGCACGCAGATCCGCGAACGCGTCCGCGTCGGCGCTCAGGACCAGCTCGGGCAGGTGGTCCTCGGTGTCGCGGATGCCGGCGGAGAGAGAGCGCGCGCGTACGGCTCGTGCGTACGAGGCGGACGCACGCGTCCACGGCCGGGCCGGGCCCACCACGGCGGCGCGGTCGGTCAGCTGCCGCAGCAGATGCGGCCGGTCGGCGTCGGGGACCAGCAGCACACCGGTGGCGTCCGGCAGGTCGTCGAGGACGAGGGTGCTCGAGTCGAGCGTGCGGTAGGCGGGCCGGGCCTGGGCGGCGGGCAGCAGGACCGCGGTCAGCGAAGCCGGCGGCTGCCACCCGGCCCGCTGGGCGGAGGCCACCAGCGTCTCCGGGCCGGCACCGGCGAGGAGGTCGCGGGCCAGGTGTTCCAGGTGGCGCTCGTGGGCCCGGCCCCGGGCGGCCAGTTCGTCGGCGTGTCCCGCGGCGCTCGCGGCGGAGAGCTCGTCGATGTAGGCGAAGGTCAGCTCGGCGAACTTGGCGACCTCGGCGGCGGGCAGACCCGCGGGTACCGCACCCGCCGCCAGGCATCGCCAGGCCACGCGGGCGCCGACGCGGTAGGCGCTGAGCAGGGCGTCCATCGAACGGCCGTCGCGCACCTCACCACGGCCCAGCTCGTAGGCCGCGTCCCCGGCGTCGCCGCCCGTGGCGTTCCCGCTCGCGAGGTCCAGGTAGTGCCCCAGGGCGGTGCGGACGGCCCGGCGGATGGTGGCGCCCATATGGCCCGAGAGGGCGTTGGCGTAGGGAGGGACCTCATCGATGATCGCGCGGACGACCTCGTCAGCGGTGGTCTTCAGCGCGGCCCGAAGCGCGGTGACCGTCGTCTCGTCCAGGGCCAGTTCGCCGGCCCTCCGGATTGCATGACTCATGTTTTTGTTCCCTGCGAACAATTCGGCCGACCAGATTTACGTCCTGCGGTCAGGACTTTACGCCCTGCGCGCAGCAAGCTGGAGCCATGACGAGTACAGCCCTGCGCAGCAGGGCGTGGAAGCTGCTGGAGATGGTCACGACGCCGCTGCTGCCGTCGGACTACCTGGACATGGTCAGCCCACTGCGTGCGGGAGCCGACCTGCGGGGGCGCATCGAGGCCGTGCACCCCGAGACCGGTGACGCCGCCACGGTCGTGATCAGGCCGGGACGGGGCTGGCGCGGCCACCGGGCCGGCCAGTACGTGCGGGTCGGGGTCGACGTCGACGGGGTGCGCCTGTGGCGTGCCTACTCCATCACCTCCCCGACCAGCCGCCGGGACGGCCGCGTCACGATCACCGTGAAGGCGATCCCGGACGGCAAGGTCAGCAACCACCTGGTCCGCAGCGTGAAACCGGGGACGCTGATCCAGCTCGACCAGGCGACCGGGGACTTCGTCCTGCCGCGGGCCAAGCCCGCCAAGGTGCTCTACCTGACGGCCGGCAGCGGCATCACGCCCGTGATGGGCATGCTGCGCGACACCGAGTTCGACGACGTCGTCATGGTCCACTCCGCGCCCCGGCCGCAGGACGTGATCTTCCGCAGCGAACTGCACCGCCTGGTCACGGACACGAAGCTGCGGCTCACCGAGGTGCACACCGACACGGACGGCATGCTCGACATCACCCGTCTCGACGAACTCGTGCCCGACTGGGCCGAGCGCGAGACCTGGGCCTGCGGGCCCGCGGGCCTGCTCGACGCCGCCGAGGAACACTGGACCGCGCACGGCGTGGCGGAGCGCCTGCACACCGAACGCTTCCGCCCCACCGTCGTCGTCACCGGCGACGGCGGCGAGGTCAGGTTCAGCACCACCGGCAAGACCGTCGACGCGGGCGGCGCCACGCCGCTGCTGGACGTCGGCGAGGAGGCCGGCGTGCTCATGCCCTCCGGGTGCCGCATGGGCATCTGCTACGGCTGCGTCACGCCGCTCACGGCGGGCGCCGTCCGTGACCTGCGCACCGGCGAGATCACCGAGGCCGGGCCGGGCGTCCTCATCCAGACCTGCGTGTCCGCCGCCGCGGGCCCCTGTGACATCGAACGGTAGGAGCGCTTTGACCGCCATCGACCCCACCGCCCACCTGACCGCGGAGCAGATCGAGGAGCTCGGACGCGAGCTGGACGCGATCCGCGACGAAGTGATCGCCAGCCGTGGCGAGAAGGACGCCGCCTACATCCGCAAGGTCATCTCGGTGCAGCGCAAGCTCGAGCTGGCCAGCAGGGGCGTGCTGCTGTTCTCGTTCTTCCCGCCCGCGTGGCTGATCGGCACCGCCGGCCTGTCCGTGGCGAAGATCATGGACAACATGGAGATCGGCCACAACATCCTGCACGGTCAGTGGGACTGGATGCGGGACCCGAAGATCCACTCCAGCACCTGGGACTGGGACCACGTCTCGCCGGCCGATCAGTGGAAGCACTCGCACAACGAGCTGCACCACACGTACACCAACGTGATCGGCAAGGACAACGACCTCGGCTACGGCATCATGCGCGTCGACGAGGACCAGCGGTGGCGCCCGTTCCACCTCGGCCAGCCGATGTGGAACTTCATCAACGCCTGCTTCTTCGAGTACGGCATCGCGGCGTACGACCTGGAGCTCGGCAAGAACCTGCACAAGCGCCGCCGCAAGAACCCGGAGTTCCGCGCGCGGGCCAGGGCCGTGGGCCGCAAGATCCGCAAGCAGGTTCTCAAGGACTACGTGATCCACCCGCTGCTGTCGGGCCCCTCGTTCCTCACCACACTCGCCGCCACGTTCACCGCGAACCTGGTCCGCAACCTCTGGACCCACTCGGTGATCATGTGCGGGCACTTCCCCGAGGGGGTGCAGGTCTTCGAGCGCCGGTCGATCAGGGGCGAGACGCGCGGTCAGTGGTACCTGCGCCAGATGATGGGCTCGGCGAACATCAGCGGCGGCAAGGCCATGCACTTCATGACCGGCAACCTGTCGCACCAGATCGAGCACCACCTCTTCCCGGACCTGCCCAGCAACCGGTACGCCGAGGTCTCGGTGAAGGTGCGCGCGCTGTTCGAGAAGTACGAGCTGGAGTACGTCACCGGGTCGCTGCCCAAGCAGGTGTTCTCCGCGTGGCACAAGGTCTTCCGCCTCTCGCTGCCGAACAAGAAGCCCAAGGCCAAGACCCCGGACCGTGAGCAGAAGCTCGTCGCGGCCTGATTCCGGGTACCGGTTCACAACTTTCCGCCGGCCCGGTGGTAACCGCCGGGCCGGCGGGATTCGTTGCGGTCGGTGAGCGACCGCGACGTCCGACCGGGCCCCGTACGGCAGGAGCGATGCCGGTCAGGCGCCCAAGGACAACCGCCGCAGGACCGCCAGGAAGAGGACCCCGCCCCGCGAGGAGCGACGCCGGGTTCGCCGACGGGGCCGTATCCGCTTGACCGCCGCTGACCTGGGGCGTTCGAGGGGCGGGCGGACCAGCAAGATTCGCCTGGCGGCTGACCGGCGCCGCCGTCCGGCGGCCGGGGTGGTCCGCGAGGTGATCGGGGCGCTCCGGGCCACGGTGGGTGAGCCGCCGCTGCCGGGGGCCGGGCACATCCCGGAGCTGATCGCCGCGCGGGATCACCTCGGCCTGACCACGGTCAAGACCCACGTGTCGGCGATCCTCGCCACGCTGGACCTCAACAACCGGGTGCAGGTGGCCCTGCTCGTGCAGGAGGCGGTGCTCGTGCAGGAGGCGGGGCTCGTTCCGCCGGAGTGACCGGGCCGGGTCCCCGCCTCGGGCGATGCCGGGCCGTCCGGGCCGCTCCGATCGCAGGTCACCGCGGCGGCGCACGAGGAGGAGCACCGGGCCGGTGACAGCCGGGGCCACGCGTGAACGCCGTGCCCCGGCCGGTGCCGCGGCCGCCGGAGGCCGCGGCACCGGCCGGGGCACCCGGGGGAAGGCGCGCGCCCTCCACGAGGTCTCAGACGGCGGTGAGCTCCATTCCGAACTGCCCGCCACCCACGGGGTACGTGGCGGAGCGGCGCCACCCCGAGGCCGCGAAGAGGGCGTCGAACTCGTCGATGTCCCGTTCCATGCCGTTGGTGAGGGCGAGCATCGCCATGTCCGCCCGGGTGACGATGTCAGGCTGTCCCATCTCGCCGACGAGCATCTCGACGACCAGCACCCGCCCGCCCTCGTGCACGGCGGACCGGCAGTTCCTCAGAATCGTGGCGCACTGGTCGTCGTCCCAATCGTGCAGGACCGTCTTCAGGAGGTAGAGGTCCGCGGGGGGAACCTCGGTGAAGAAGTCGCCCGTCGCGGTGGAGAAGCGGTCCGCCAGGCCGCGCTTCCCGGCCTCGCGGCGGGCGCCCTCGACGGCGTGGGGAAGATCGAGGACCTGCCCGTGCAGCCGGGGTTCGGCCTCCATCAGCCCCAGGACGAAATGGCCGTCCGCGCCGCCGACGTCAACCACGGTGGACACGCCGGCGGTGTCGAGCGCGGCCACGGCGCCCTGCGTCACCAGGGCGGACACATCCCCCATCGCCCGGGCGAAGAGCGCTGCCTCTTCGGCGTTCTCCGGATGCGTGTAGTACTCCCAGATCTCCGCTCCCAGCGCCTTCTTCACCTGGTTGCTCCCACGCCGCACCGCCTCGGGGAAGTGCGCCAGGGACGTCCAGTGCGCGTGCGCGGTCTGGACCAGAACCAGGGAGCGCAGGGAACCCGGCACGTCCGCCCGGAGCGCCCGGCCCGGCCCGGTGAGGGCGAAACGGTGGTCCCCCTCGTAGCTCAGGAGGCCGAGCGAGGAGGCGGCCCGCATCAGACGGTAGGTCGCCCGGGGATGGCTGCCCTCGCGCTCCGCCACCTCTTCGGCCGTCAGCGGGCCCTCCGCGAGGTGATCGGCGATGCGCAACTCGGCCAGCGCGCGCAGGGTCTGGGCCACGACACCGCCGGTGAGCAGTTCCATGACGGTGGCGGTGTCCGCCGCGGGATCGGCCGGTGCGCCGGCGGTGCCGGGCGTCATGTCGGTCACGGCAACCGACTCCTTTCACATTTCACAGGTCCGGGGCAGGCCGGAGGGGGTGGGGTGACAAAGGCGGGAGTCCCGGAACCACGGCGCGGCGGCGCCCCCGAGGGCGCCCGGTGTGGATCCGAGCCGCGTGCGCCGGCTGCGGACGCCACACGTCCCGGCCTCCGTTCCCCCGCCGGGATCAGCTTCTCCGTGCACCTTAGGAAGATCCGTACGGTGCGCGCTTGTATCTCCGTGCCACGCTGATGGAACATCAGCGTCGTGGGCGGACAGGCGAGTTACCTCGGCAGGCGATGAACGGCACGGGGAGCGGCGGACCGGGGGCAGCCGCGGGGGGCAGGACGTTCTCGGTGGACGTCACGGCCCCGGACACCGCGGCGGAGGGTTTCGGCGTCTTCCGCCGCGCGTGGCGGGCGCAGGTCGGCGCCGCGTTCCCGCTGCCGTCCTTCGACGCGGGCGTGAGAGGCGGCTTCCGGCTCAGGGTGCAGGCGTCCAGAGTCCACGACGCGGTGATCGCAGACCTCTACTGCGACTCGTTCACCGGCAGTACCCAGGGCGTCCGGAGCGACGTCGAGGACCGGGTGCTGGTCCACGTCGTGCGGCGCGGCACATGGCACTTCGGCGTGCCGCGCGACGGCGGCGGGACCGCCGTGGGGGCCGGGCAGTTCCTCGTCCGGCACAGCGGTCCGCCGTCGCGGTTCGAGGTCCAGCCGCGCACGAGGGCGGACGTGCTGATCCTGCCCGCCTCACTCCTCGGGCCGGTGGCGGCCGGCCGCCAGGTGCTGGGACCGTCGGACTCGGCCGAGATGCGGGTGCTCATGGCCCAGGCGAATATGACCGCCGCCACGCTGAACGACCTCTCCCCGGCCGGCCTGCGGGCCGCCCGCAACGCCCTGGTCGAACTGGTCGGGGGTGTGGTGCGGCGGGAGCTCGACGGCGACGAGCCCCGTCTGGCCCCGGCGGTGGCGCAGGCGGCGAAGGACATCGTGGACGGCCGCCTCGCCGACCCCGACCTCTCCCCCTCGACGCTGGCCCGGGAACTCAGCGTCTCGGTGCGGACGCTGCACCGGGCGTTCGCCGCGACCGGCGAGTCCGTGAGCGCCTATATCCGCCGCGGCCGGCTGGAGCAGGCCCGCCTGAGGCTCCTGGCCGCGCCGCGCGGCCGGCTGAGCGTCTCGGAGGTCGCCGCCCGCTGGCAGTTCGCGGACAGCAGCCACTTCATCCGCGCCTTCAAGCGGCGGTACGGCCAGACACCCGCCCGGTACGCCCGGAGCCGCGGCGGCCACGGCGGTGAGAGCAGTGAGGGCACTGACGGTGGCCAGGCGGCGTACCCCCCGGCCCCGGACCGGCCCTGAGCCGGGGACGAGGACCGGTCACACCGCACGTGCCACAGCCCTTTACCACCGCCGGGGCGGTGCCGTCGAGGCGCGTACGACGAGCTCGGTGGCGAGTTCGATGTGGTGGGACTCGGGCTTCTCGCCGTCGGCCAGCCGGAGGGCGGTGCGCAGGGCGGCGCCACCCATCTCCCGGAGCGGCTGGCGGACGGTGGTCAGCGGCGGGGAGGCCATCCGGGCCAGGCTCGTGTCGTCGAAGCCGACCACGCTCAGGTCCTCCGGGACGCGCAGACCCCGGGCGCGGGCGGCCTCGACGGCGCCGACGGCGATCTCGTCGTTGCCCGCGAAGACCGCCGTCGGCGGCTCCTCCAGGTCCAGCAGCGCCGGCGCGCCGAGCAGGCCGGTCTCGTGCGTGAACTCCCCGGGCCGGACGTAGGTCTCGGGCACCCGCGCCCCTTCCGCCTCCATGGCGGCGCGGTAGCCGTGCATGCGGGCCTGGTTGCAGACGGCCATGGCCGGCCCGCCGAGATAGGCGACGCGGCGGTGGCCGAGGGAGAGCAGGTGCCGGGTCGCGGCCAGGCCGCCGGCGAAGTTGGTCGCCCCGACGCTGTGGACCCGGCTGTCCGGCAGGTGCAGGGGGTCCAGGACGACCAGCGGCAGCCCCGACCGAGCCAGTTCGTTGAGGTGCGCCGTGGTGTAGACGCTGGTGACCGCGATGACGGCGCGGCGCCCGGCGGAGACCAGGTCCCGGGCCCAGTGCGGGGCGCCGGTCGCCTTGCTGATCACCACCGAGGCCCCCAGTTCGGCCGCTGAGTCGATGATGCCCTCCAGGGTCTCGGCCACGTACAGCTTGAGACCCCCCTTGAACTGCACCTCGATGGTCGGGCTCGCGACGGCCTCGGTGTGGCGGAAGACGGGCGCGAGGTAGTCGTGCCGATGCAGCAGTTCCTGCACCCGGGTGCGGGTGTGCGGGGCCACGTCACCGCGGCCGTTGACCACTTTGGACACGGTCGCGACGGAGACCCCGGCCGCCCGGGCGATGTCGGCCAGCGTGGTGCGTCTGCCGTTCGGTCGCATCGGTTCCTCTCAGCTGTCCGTCCACCGGTGGTGCGCCGCAGGTCGGGACGGCGGCGCGGGTGGAGCCGATCAACCGTACGGCACCCTGGCGCCGAGGCCGTCCGGGGAGGTGCCGACGCGTCCCCGGCACGTCCGGCGATCCGCGGGAGACCGCGCGGGACCGCGTCCGTGGCCGCGATCCGGTCGGCGACGGGCCCGCACACCGCTCCGTACGCGCGCGCCCGGTGCCCGGCTCCGGCCGCGGCGGGCCGTCCGCCGGACGGTCCGGCCCGGCCGTCTGAGCGGCGGCGGGGCCGCACCGCGGCCTGGTGGGCCGACCGGGAGCCGACTGGACCCGCCATTCCCACCCGAGCATTTCGAAATAGTTTCGATCCCTGGCAAGGCCTCCCGCGGGCCGCCCCTGCTTGATATTACGCAGCCGTCCGCCCCTCTACAACGTGCCCGCACGGACCTTGACAGCGCGTCAACCCGAAACCTAATTTGCACCAACAGAGTTCGGAGAAGACTGTTTCGAAAACTTTTCAGCCGGCACCTTCCTCACCCCGAGAAGCCGGTGGCTCTCGAGTACGGAGACAAGACATGGCGCTCTCCCGACGTACCCTCCTCGCCCTGGCCGCCGGCGTGCCGGTCTCCGCGGCGCTGACGGCCTGCGGCGGCTCCTCCGGCCCCGGCAAGAGCGGTGGCGGGGCCACGTACTGGTACCTGAACGGCCAGCCGCAGGAAGGGGCCAGAGCCGGCGCGGTGGAGGCGTTCAACAAGGCCCACCCCGACGGGCAGATCAAGGACACCACCTTCCAGAACGACGCGTACAAGACGAAGATCAAGACCGCCATCGGTTCCGGGCAGGCGCCCACCATCATCTGGGGCTGGGGCGGCGGGACCCTGCGCACCTACGCGGAGGCGGGCCAGGTCGAGGACCTCACCTCGTGGTTCGAGGAGAACTCCGACGTCAAGAAGGGGTTGTTCCCGACCTCGTTCGACGCGGCGACGGTCGACGGCAAGATCTACGCGATGCCGTGCGAGACCGTGCAGCCGATCATCCTCTACTACAACAAGAAGGTCTTCGAGCAGGTCGGCGTGGAACCGCCGGAGTCCTGGGACGACGTCATGGCGCTGGTGCCCAAGTTCAACGCGAAGGGCATAGCGCCGTTCTCCCTCGGTGGCCAGTCCCGGTGGACGAGCATGATGTGGCTGGAGTTCCTGTTCGACCGCATCGGCGGCTCCGAGCTCTTCGAGACCATCATCGAGGGCGAGAAGAACGCCTGGTCCAACCCGGACGCGCTCAAGGCGCTGTCCACGGTGCAGGACCTGGTCAAGGCCGAGGGGTTCATCAAGGGCTTCTCCTCGATCACCGCGGATTCCAACGCCGACCAGGCCCTGCTGTACACCGGCAAGGCCGCGATGATGCTCCACGGCGCATGGTCGTACGGCATCCAGCAGACCGACGGCGGTGACTTCGTCTCCGGCGGCGGGCTGGGCTTCATGAACTTCCCGCCCGTCGAGGGCGGCAAGGGCGATCCGAGCAACACGGTCGGCAACCCCGCCCAGTACCTGTCCATCTCCTCGAAGGCGAGCGCGGAGCAGAAGAAGATCGCCAAGGACTTCTTCGCCACCGGCGTCCTCCAGGAGGGGGAGGTGAAGAAGTGGATCGACAACGGGTCGGTCCCGATCCGGCTGGGCACGGAGAAGCTGCTGGCCGCCTCCAAGAGCGCCGAGTTCCTGCAGTTCACCTATGACCTCGCCACCAAGGCCGACGTGTTCGCCCAGTCCTGGGACCAGGCGCTTCGCCCGGCGGCCGCCGAGACGCTGCTGGACAACATCGTCAAACTGTTCCAGCTGTCCATCTCACCCGAGCAGTTCGCCCGCAACCTCAACGCGGTCACCGGGAAATGAGCGCGCTCACCGGCCACCCGCCGCGTCGCGAGCCGCGCAGCATCCTGCCGTGGCTGGCGGCACCGGCGCTGGTGGTCTTCGTCGGCTTCGCGGTGATCCCGCTCGTCGGTGTCTTCGCGCTGAGCTTCACCACGTGGGACGGGATCGGTGCCATCCGCCCGTCGGGGCTGACCAGCTGGCGTGCGGTGCTCACCGACCCCGGGCTGCCGCACGCCCTGTGGGTGACGTTCGCGGTGATGGCCGTGTCCTGGGCCGTCCAGACGCCGCTGAGCATCCTGCTCGGCGTCTTCCTGGCGGGCCGTCAGCGCTACCGCGCGGTGCTGGGCGTGGTGTACTTCGTCCCGCTGATGCTCAGCTCCGCGGCGATCGCGATCGCGTACAAGGCCCTGCTGGACCCCAACTTCGGGCTCGGCGCCGGGCTGAGTATCCCGCTGCTCAGCCAGGACTGGCTGGGGCGGCCGGGGCTCGCCTTCGGGGTCGTCGTCTTCGTCGTCTCCTGGCAGTTCATCCCCTTCCACACCCTGATCTACCAGGGCGGTGTCCAGCAGATCCCGAAGTCGCTGTACGAGGCGGCGCAGCTGGACGGGGCGGGACGGATCCGGCAGTTCTTCTCCATCACGCTGCCCCAGCTGAAATACACCATCATCACCTCGTCCACGCTGATGGTGGTCGGGTCGCTGACCTTCTTCGACCTCATCTTCGTCCTGACCGAGGGCGGCCCCGGCGACGCCACCCGGGTCCTCGCCCTGGACATGTACAAGCGGGGATTCCAGGCCAGCCTGATGGGACCGGCCAGTGCCATCGCGGTGATCCTGGTTCTGGTGGGCCTGGCCCTCGCCCTGCTGCTGCGCCGGCTCGGGGGCCGGGACGCCGGCGCGAGCCAACTCGAGGGGGCCTGACGTGACCACCACGCTGACCGAGCCGCGACGGCCACGAGAGGCCGCCCACCGCGAACGGGAGTACCGTCCCCCGCGGTCCGCCCGCCGGCGCAACTGGACGGGCGGGCTGGCCGGCTGGCTCTGGCTCGCCGTCGTCGCCGTGCCCCTGTACTGGACTCTCATCACCAGCCTCAAGGCCCAGAGCAACTACTACGCGAGCAACCCGCTGGTGCCCACGGGCAGCCCCACCCTGGAGAACTACCGACTGGTCATCGAGTCCGACTTCCTCCGGTACTTCCTGAACAGCGTCGTGGTCACCGCCGGCGCCGTGGTGCCGGCGGTCGTGTTCTCCTTCATGGCCGCCTACGCGATCGTGCGCGGCTGGCGCATGCGGTTCCTGCGGGCGATGAACGGGCTGTTCCTCATGGGCCTGGCCATCCCGTTGCAGGCGACGGTGATCCCGGTCTACCTGATCATCATCAGGCTGAATCTGTACGACAGCCTGCCCGCGCTGATCCTCCCGTCGATCGCCTTCGCCATCCCGCTGTCCGTGCTGGTGCTCGCCAACTTCATCCGGGACGTGCCCAAGGAGCTGTTCGACTCGATGCGGGTCGACGGCGCCACCGAATGGACGACGCTGTGGCGGCTGGCGGCACCGCTGACACGGCCGGCCATCCTCACCGTGACCATCTTCAACGCACTGACCATCTGGAACGGATTCCTGCTGCCGCTGGTCCTCACGCAGAGCCCGGACCTGCGGACCCTGCCCCTCGCGCTGTGGACCTTCCAGGGCCAGTACGGGGTCAACGTCCCCGCCGTCCTCGCCGCCGTCGTCCTCACCACCCTGCCCGTCCTGGTGCTGTACGCCTTCGGCCGCCGCCAGCTGCTCAGCGGTCTGACCGCCGGATTCAGCCGCTGACCGGCGGCGGGGACGGCACCGCCGCCCGGAGACGCCCCGCCGCCCCCCATCCGCCCGTCGATCCGTCCCCGTCACGCCCGCCCCAGGGCCCGGGGGACGTAGGAGGAAAGTGAACGCCAGCGTGGCCGCGGAGACCGACCCCGGCACCCCTCTCTGGAACGACCCCGCCGTTCCCGTCGCCGTGAGGGTCGACGCCCTGATCGGCGCGATGACCCTGCGGGAGAAGACCGCCCAGCTCTACGGGGTGTGGGTGGGCGCCTCCGACCAGGGCGGTGAAGTGGCCCCCCACCAGCACGACATGGAGGACCCCGTCGATCTCGAGGCGCTCCTGCCCACCGGACTGGGCCAGCTGACCCGGCCCTTCGGCACGATCCCCGTCGACCCCGCCCTGGGCGCGCTCTCCCTGGCCCGCTCCCAGGCCCGGATCGCCGCAACGAACCGGTTCGGCATCCCCGCCCTCGCGCACGACGAGTGCCTGGCCGGCTTCGCCGCCTGGGGGGCGACGGCCTACCCCGTACCGCTGTCCTGGGGCGCCACCTTCGACCCGGACGTGGTGCGGCGCATGGCCACCGCCATCGGCCGGGACATGCGCGCCGTCGGCGTCCACCAGGGACTCGCGCCCATCCTGGACGTCGTGCGCGACGCCCGCTGGGGCCGGGTCGAGGAGACCATCGGCGAGGACCCGTACCTCGTCGGCACCGTCGGGACGGCCTACGTGCAGGGCCTGGAGTCCGCCGGGATCGTCGCCACCCTCAAGCACTTCGCCGGCTACTCGGCCTCCCGCGCCGGCCGTAACCTCGCTCCCTCCTCCGTGGGGCCGCGTGAGCTCGCCGACGTTCTGCTGCCCCCCTTCGAGATGGCGATCCGGGACGGCGGCGCCCGGTCGGTGATGAACTCCTACACCGACATCGACGGCATGCCCTCCGCGGCGGACGAGGACCTGCTCACCGGGTTGCTGCGGGACACCTGGGGCTTCGACGGCACCGTCGTCGCGGACTACTTCGCCATCGCCTTCCTGAAGACCCTGCACGGCGTGGCGGCCGACTGGGCCGGTGCCGCCGGCGCCGCGCTGCGCGCGGGCATCGACGTCGAACTGCCCAACGTCAAGACCTACGGCGAGCCCCTGGCCGAGGCGGTCGCCGACGGCCGGGTACCGGAGGCGGTGGTCGATCGCGCCCTGCGCCGGATCCTCACCCAGAAGGCGGCGCTCGGCCTGCTCGACGCCGACTGGGACCCCGTGCCGGCCGCGCTCCAGGGCGCGGACCTGGACGATCCGGCGGCCCTGCGCGGCCGGGTCGACCTGGACGGCCCGGGCAACCGCGCGCTGGCCCGCACGCTCGCCGAGGAAGCGGTCGTGCTGCTGAGCAACGACGGGACCCTGCCGCTGGAGCGGCCCCGCCGCATCGCCCTGATCGGTCCCAACGCCGACGAGCCCACCGCCGTCCTCGGCTGCTACTCCTTCCCGCAGCACATCGGCGTCCGCCACCCCGGGACCCCGCTCGGCATCGAACTGCCCACGCTGCGCGACACGCTCACCGCCGAGTTCCCGGACGCCGAGATCACGGTCGCCCGTGGCACCGGCGTCGACGACGGGGATCTCTCCGGCATCCCCGGGGCCGCCGAGGCGGCGCGCGGGGCCGACGTCGCCCTGGTGGTGCTCGGCGACCGCGCCGGGCTCTTCGGGCGGGGCACCAGCGGTGAGGGATGCGACGTCGAGTCGCTGGTGCTGCCCGGAGCCCAGCAGCAGCTGCTCGACACCCTGCTCGACCTGGAGACACCCGTGGTCACCGTGCTGCTCGCGGGGCGGCCCTACGCCCTCGGCCGCGCGGTGACGGAGTCCGCCGCGATCGTGCAGTCCTTCTTCCCCGGTGAGGAGGGCACGCACGCGATCGCCGGGGTGCTCGGCGGCCGCGTCAACCCCTCCGGACGCCTGCCGGTCAGCGTGCCGCGGGGACCGGGTGCCCAGCCGGCCACGTACCTCGGGGCGCGGCTCGCCCACGCGGGCTCGGTCTCCAGCATCGACCCGACCCCGGCGTTCGCCTTCGGCCACGGCCTGTCCTACACGCGCTTCGACTGGACGGACCTGGCCGTCGGCGGGCAGGAGGCCCCGACGGACGGCGAGTTCACCCTCACCTTCACCGTGCGCAACACCGGCGGGCGGGCCGGGACCGAGGTCGTCCAGCTCTACCTGCACGACCCGGTCGCCTCCGTCGTCCAGCCGGTGCAGCGCCTCATCGGCTACACCCGGGTCGGGCTGGAACGGGGCGAGGCCCGGCGCCTGCGGGTCACGGTCCCCGCCGACCTCGCCTCCTTCACCGGCCGCGACGGCCGGCGCGTCGTCGAACCGGGCGAGCTGGAGCTGCGCCTGGCCGCCTCCAGCGCGGATCCGCGCCTGACGGCCAGGGTCACGCTGACCGGGGCCGAGCGCCCCGTGGATCACACCCGGCGCCTGCACGCCACGTTCGGTCAGGAACCGGCCGCCGCCCGGGCCTGAACCGGGTGTGCGCGGTGCTCACCGCGGCACCGGCGGCGCCGCGCACACCGGCCCTGGGAGCAGGCCCGGGGCCGTCGCTCACAGCAGGCCGCGGCGGGCGAGGTTGCGCATCAGCGCTCCCACGCCGAACGTCCACGGCGCGGCCTGCTCGCTGAGAACGACCGTGTTGACGAGTGCGCCGAGGCGCGGGCTGGAGATCCGCACGACGTCCCCGTACACGTGGGTGAAGCCCGCGCCGGGCGCTCCCCGGTCCTCGGTGGGGGCGAACAGCGTGCCGGTGAACAGCACGAAGCCGTCCGGGTACTGATGGTGCGCCCCGTGGGTGGCGGCCACCAGGTCCAGGACGTCGCGGCTGATCTCGCGCAGGGAACTGCTGCCGTGCAGGACGTAACCGTCCGTGCCGTCGATCCGCAGGTCGATGCCGAGCCCGCGGACGGTGTCGAGACCGAAGTCCTCGTCGAACAGGCGGATGAACGGGCCGATCGCGCACGAGGCGTTGTTGTCCTTCGCGCGGGACAGCAGCAGGGCGCTGCGTCCCTCGATGTCGCGGAGGTTGACGTCGTTGCCCAGGGTGGCGCCGCGTACCCGGCCGCGTGAGTCCACCACCAGGACGGCCTCGGGCTCGGGGTTGTTCCACGCCGAGGCGGAGAGCACGCCGATGTCGGCGCCGGTGCCGACCGCGGACAGCACCGGGGCCTTGGTGAACACCTCCGGGTCCGGCCCGATCCCGACCTCCAGGTACTGCGACCACAGTCCCTCGGCGACGAGCAGTTCCCTGGCCCGCTCCGCCTCGGGCGACCCGGGACGGATGCCGTCGAGTCTGCCGCCCACCACCTCCCCGACGCGCGCCCGCACCCGCGCGGCCTGCGACGGGTCGCCGCCCGTCCGCTCTTCGATGACGCGCTCCAGCAGGCTGCGGGCGAAGGTGACACCCGCGGCCTTGATCACCTGAAGGTCGACGGGCGCGAGCAGATGAGGGAGGCCGGGGCGGCCGGCCGGGGCGTCGAGCAGGGCGTCCAGGCGCCAGGCCCGTCCGCCGCCGGCCTCGCGGACGATCCTCCCCGCGTCCTCGCGTTCCATGAGGTCGGAGACGGTGGGCGCGTGGGCCGTCAGGTCGACGACGTGCTCGCCGCGGACCGCGGCCACGCAGGGCCCGCCCGCCTCCGGGTCGTGGACCCGCGCGACGAGGGTGGCCCGGCCGGCGTCCTCCGGCAGGACGGACCCGGGGGTGAGGGCCGGACGGGGGCGCGCTGCTGCCGATTCCACGGTCGGTTGTCCTCCTGATCGCGCGAGGGCGCGAGGGGTCGCGGGGGCGGGGCGAGGGACCTGGGGGGCCGGTTCGTCCGGTGCGGTCTCAGTGGGAGTCGCGGGGAACCTCGTGTCCCCGGCTTCCGCGCAGGAAGCCGAAGTCGGCTCCCCGGTGGGCCTGTTCCACATGCTCGGTGTAGAGCCAGGTGTATCCCCCGGTGTGCCGCCCGGCGGGTGCCCGCCACGCCTCCCGGCGCCGGGCGAGCTCGGCGTCGTCCACGTCCAGGCGCAGGGTGCGGCCGGGGACGTCGAGGACGACGGGGTCGCCGTCGCGCACCAGGGCGAGCGGCCCGCCGACGGCGGCCTCGGGCGCCACGTGCAGGACCACCGTCCCGTAGCCCGTGCCGCTCATCCGGCCGTCGCAGACGCGCACCATGTCGGTGACGCCGGCCTTCAGCAGCTTGGCGGGCAGCGGCACGTTGGAGACCTCGGGCATGCCGGGGTAGCCCTTGGGGCCGGCGTTGCGGATGACGATGACGGTGTTCTCGTCGACGTCGAGGTCCGGGTCGTCGGCCACCTCGTGGTAGGCCTCGGGAGAGTCGAAGACCCGGGCCGGGCCGCGGTGGGTGAGCAGGTGCGGTGACGCGGCGGACTGCTTGATCACGGCACCGTCGGGGCACAGGTTGCCGCGCAGGACCGCGATTCCGGTACCGGCCGGCTGGAAGGGGGCGTCGAGGCCGGTGATGGCGCCGGAGCCGATGCGCTCGGCGGGCTCGGTGTTCTCGGCGATCGTGCGCCCGGTGACCGTGATCTGCTCGCCGTGCAGCAGATCGCCGCCGAGGAGTTCGGCGATCACGGCGGGCAGGCCGCCCGCGTAGGCGAAGTCCTCCATGAGGTACGTGCCGCTGGGCATCAGGTTGACCAGGGTCGGCACCGCGCGGACCAGCTCGTCGAAGTCCCGCAGGCCCAGCTCGACGCCGACGCGCCCCGCGAGGGCGGTGAGGTGGATGATGGCGTTCGTGGAGCCGCCGATGGCCGCGTTGACCCGGATGGCGTTCTCGAACGCCTCCCGGGTCAGGATCCGCGAGGGGCGCAGCTCCTCCTCCACCATCCGCACGATGCGCTGCCCCGCCGCCTGCGCGATCTCCATCCGCCGGGAGTCGACCGCGGGCCAGGCCGCCGAACCCGGCAGCTGCATGCCGAGCGCCTCGGCCATGCAGGCCATCGTCGAGGCGGTGCCCATCGTCATGCAGTGCCCGTTGGAGCGGGCCATGCACCCTTCGGCGAAGAAGCACTCCTCCTCGGTCATCCGGCCGGTCTTCAGGTCCTCCTCGAACTTCCACACGTGGGTGCCGGATCCCACGTCCTGGCCCCGGTACTTGCCGTTGAGCATGGGCCCGCCGGTGACCATGACGGCGGGCAGGTCGACGCTGGCGGCGCCCATGAGCATGGCGGGGGTCGTCTTGTCGCAGCCGGACAGCAGCACGACACCGTCGAGCGGGTTCGCCCGTATCAGCTCCTCGACCTCCATGGCCATGAGGTTGCGGTACAGCATCGCGGTGGGGCGCATCAGGGTCTCGCCCGTGGCCATGGTCGGGAACTGGAGGGGAAAGCCGCCCGCCTGCCACACACCGCGCTTGACGGCCTCGGCGACACGGGTCAGATGGGCGTTGCAGGGGGCGAGTTCGGAGGCGCTGGTCGCGATACCGATGACGGGACGCCCGTCGAACACCTCGTGCCCGAATCCCTGGTTGCGCATCCAGGAGCGGTACAGCATCCCGCTCCTGCCCCGGGCGCCGAACCATGCCTGGCTGCGGCGGCTCGTCTGCCGGCCCTCCGTCATATGAACACTCCCGTCACTTCCGTGGCTCCGGCGTATGGGGTGGCGGTCCGTTTCGCGATGGGGCGTTGCCGGGTGAGGCCCGGCGGGCCGTACCCTGTACCGCAATCATTAAATGATTCGATGAATGGCGTCCAGGGGGCGAGCGAAGATCGTGGCGCACTTCCTGACCACACATCAGCGCGTGGTCGACGAACTCGGGCGGCGCGTCGTGGGCGGCGCGTGGGAGCCGGGGGATCCGCTGCCGGTCGAGGACGCGCTCGCCGCCGAGATCGGCGTCAGCCGCGGGGTGGTGCGGGAGGCGGTCAAGGCGCTGGTGGCCAAGGGCATGCTGCGGGTACGCCCGCGGACCGGCACGCGCGTGCTGCCCCCGGAGCACTGGAACCACCTGGACCGTGACGTGCTGCGCTGGAAACAGACCGGGGACGCCGCGGCGCTGCTGCGCGACACCGGTGAACTGCGGCGGATCGTCGAGCCCGCGGCGGCGCGCCTGGCCGCCGAGCGGGCCGGCCCCGGCGATGTGCGGGCCCTGTACGAATCCCTGGCGGCCATGGAGGCAGCGGCGGCGGAACCCGGCCGTCGCGGCTATGTCGAGGCGGACATCGCCTTCCACCGCGCCCTGCTCGACGCCGGCGGCAACCGTCTCCTCGGCTCCCTGGGCCGCGCCGTCGGCATCGCGCTGGAACACAGTTTCCGTGTCAGCACCCGGACCCCCGGCGCGGTGGAGGCCTCGCTGCCACGTCACCGCGCCGTCGTGCGAGCGGTCGAGGCCCGCGACCCCGCGGCGGCGGCCGCCGCCGTCCTGGCCGTCATCGAAGCCGCCGAACAGGAGATCGCGCGGTCACCGGGGACGCCGGGCGGCACCGCATGACCGCTCACGGCCGCCGGGGCCTCCCCGGCTGAGGCCTCCCGGCCCGGACGGCGCCACCACCGCGCCCGGGCACGATCGCCGGGTCACGAGGGAGCCATGGCCGCCGAGCGGGAAGCCGTGGACTCCGGCCCCGCCACCCCAGGGGGCGACCGGATACATTGGGCGAAGGACGGCAGCCCGGTCAGGGAGGGGACACGTGACCGACACCAGCGACACCCGGCCCGACGAGGCGGAGGCGGAGGCGCACGCCGCGCGGCCGGGCCGGCTGCTGCACCGCCTCATGCGCTTCCTCCCCCTGATCGCTCCCGTCCTGCTGTGGGCCGTGCCCTGCTGGGTGCTCCTGTACGGCGGCCAGCACTGGCCGCCGCCCGTCACGCTCGCCGGCACCGCCCTGTTCGTCCTCGGCCTCGTCGGCATGCCGCTCGCGATGGCGCGCGGCCACGGCCGGCGCCAGCAGGACGGGGCGGCGGTCATCGGTGACACCCTGCTGGGCGCGAGCTGGATCCTGTTCACCTGGTCCGTGCTGATCGCGGTCCTCGTGCGCCCGGCCCTGGCCCTGGCCGGTGCCGGTGAGAGCCAGGACCGGGCCCGGATCGTCACCTGGGCCGTCCTCGCCGTCACCGCCGCCCTGCTCGTCTGGGGGTACACCGAGGCGCGCCGCGTGCCCCGCGTACGCCGGCTCGACGTGGAACTCCCGCGCCTGGGCGCCGGGCTGGACGGTCTGCGCGTCGCCCTGATCACCGACACCCACTACGGCCCCCTCGACCGCGCCCGCTGGTCGGCACGGGTGTGCGAGACGGTGAACACCCTCGACGCCGACCTCGTCTGCCACACCGGCGACATCGCGGACGGCACGGCCGAACGCCGCCGCGCCCAGGCCGCCCCCCTCGGCACGGTTCGGGCGCGCCGGGCCCGGGTGTACGTCACCGGCAACCACGAGTACTACAGCGAGGCCCAGGGCTGGGTCGAGCTGATGGACGAGCTGGGCTGGGAACCGCTCCGCAACCGCCATCTGCTGCTCGAACGCGGGGGCGACACCCTCGTGGTCGCCGGCGTGGACGACGTCACCGCCGGGTCCTCCGGCCTGCCGGGCCACCGCGCCCACCTCGCCGGAGCCCTGGAGGGCGCCGACCCCGAGCTGCCCGTCCTGCTCCTGGCCCACCAGCCCAAGTTCGTCGACCGGGCGGCGGCCGCCGGTGTCGACCTCCAGCTCTCCGGCCACACCCACGGCGGCCAGATCTGGCCCTTCCACCACCTGGTCGGCCTCGACCAGCCCGCCCTCGCGGGCCTCAGCCACCACGGCGCCCGCACCCGCCTCTACACCAGCCGCGGCACCGGCTTCTGGGGCCCGCCCTTCCGCGTCTTCGCCCCCAGCGAGATCACCCTCCTCGTGCTCCGCTCCCCGCGTCCGTCCACCCCGGCGTAGGACGGACCGGGCGCGCGCATCCGGGCAAGAACGGCGCGTTCGTGGTGATGGAGTCACGCGAGCACCGGCACCTCGGATACTTCGAGTCCCAGGGGGTCGGATGCGTCGTCTCGGAGCCCGCCGAGGTCAGCGCCTTCGGTTTGCGGTATGGCAAGCTGCGGTCACAGGCCCTGAACGTCGAGGAGTCCGCGCGGCTCATCGAGCGGATGGTGGGAAAGACATGAGCGTGGAGCAGGTGCCCGATCACCGGCACGAGTTGCGCTGGTTCAAGAGCAGCCACAGCGGATCGGACGGCGGCGACTGCGTGGAGGTGGCCACCGGTGGGGACGCCGTCTACCTACGGGACTCCAAGGCCATGGCGGCGGGCGGACCGGTGCTGCGCGTCGGCCGCACCGAGTGGGCGGCCTTCGTGGCCCTCACCGCCGAGTAGGGGCGGGCGACACCACCACGCGAGCCGAACAACAGGCTCTCCCGGATCGTGGTCCGACCGACGGGCCTGCCCCCGTCGAGCGTCACCGAAGGGATCGCCGCAGGCGGCGGGCGATCGTCCCGTCCCGCGCTTGATGGGGTAACGCCCTGCCGGGTCCCCACCGGACCGGCATCTTGACGGCGTGAGCCCACAGGCCTCGCCCCCTTTCGAACGACGGACCGGTAACCGGTGGTTCGAGTACGGCCCGAGGGGGACGACAACACCAGCACGACGTGCCCGTGAACCGCGAGTTCCTGTTGCGTGGGCTCACCGCAGGGACGGGGGTCGGCGCCGCGGCCGGGGACGGGCTGCTCCCGGAGCCGAGCGCTCCCACGGCACCACTCGCGATCCTTCGCCCCCGCAACGAGGAGTTGCTCACTGCTGATGCCCGTACGCCTGACGGACCAGGTGTTGCCGGCCATGGCGTTGGTGAGGCACGACGTCGATGTTGACCTTCAAGTTGGTTGAAGCTCGATGATGGCGCGGTGCCGAATTCCGAGCTGATGCCCATCGGTGTCTTTGCCCAGCGCAGTGGCCTGACCTCCAGCGCGTTGCGGTTCTACGCCGACTCCGGGCTGCTGCCTCCTGCCGACGTAGACCCGGCCACGGGCTACCGCTACTACGCCGCCGCGCAGGTGGAGCGGGCGACCACGCTGCGCCGGCTCCGCGAGATCGCCATGCCGCTGGCCACGGTCGAGGCGGTCCTTGCCACCGAGGCGAACGAGGCGGTACGGCTGCTCGATGAGCATGTCGCCAAGATCGAAGAGGATGCGGCGGCAGCGCGGCGGAAGGCCGCGGCCATCAAGTCTGCGCTCGTCGGCAACGTGCCCGGTCTGCTGATCGCCACGTTGAAGGGCCCCGTGCTCGCGGATGCAGTCGAGCAGGTTCTGACCGCGACCGCGTACGAGCCAGCGATGGCGGTGCTCGCCGGCCTGCGCATCGAGGTGAGTGACAAGGCGATCGCGCTGACGGCGACCGACCGGTACCGGCTCTCCACTCGGACTCTGGTACCGGCGCGCCCAGCGGGGCTGACCTGGGCCGGTACCGTCGACAGCGATGACCTCCGGGCTGCGTTGGCCGACGTCCGGCGCAGTGCGCTGATCCGCATCGAAGCGGTGCCGCACGGGATCTGGCTGCGCATGCCCGAGCGGGAGGGCCTGCACTGCCGGACGCTGTCCGAGGAGTTCCCCGACCACCGTCTGATGCTCGCGTCCCTGAACGAGGCCACCACCCGCGCGACCGTCTCGAAGAACCTGCTACTGCGGGTTCTGGAAGAGCACCCCGGCGAACACGTCGTCCTGCACATCACCGATCACGGCCTGAGCGTCCGGCCCCCGAACGACGAACACCCCAGAATCCCGCTCTCTACCACGGTGACCGGCCGGACCCTCCAGGTCCAGTTCGAGATGACCACGCTCTATCCCGCCGTGAGCACGGCGATCGGCCCCGACGTGATGCTCGATCTGAGGGGACACGATCAGCCCGTCACCATCCGCTCCGCCGACTGCGGCGATCTGACCACCCTTGCCATGCCCATCAAGTCCGACCACTCAGCCTGAGTGAACGACGGCGAGGAACCTCATGACCACCACACCTGCCAGCCCCGACCCGACCATGGAAGCCATCGGCCAAGCCGTCGTCACAGGCCGAGCGGGCGACGTCCTGTCCGCCCGCCACAAGCTCCTGAACCTGTGGTCGGAGATCGGCGTCACCGGGGACCCGCTGCACCGTTGCTCACTCGCCCACTACCTGGCGGACCTCTACGACGATCCCGCCCGAGCCCTTGCCTGGGATGTCCGGGCCCTGGACGCTGCCGTCGCCGTGACCGAACAGCGAGCCCAGGAGCACCACGCCAGTCTCCACATCGCGGGGTTCTACCCCTCCCTCCACCTCAACCTGGCCGACGACTACCGTCGCCTCGGGTCCTTCAACGCGGCTACCGAGCACATCAACACAGCCCAAGAGCACGCCCCCCACCTCCCCCAGGGTGCGTACGGTGCCTCCCTGCGCACCGCCCTCGACGAGATGGCAGAGGCCATCTCCCGACGGGACATCACCAAGCGGCCCTCCGCACCTGGTCCCACTGCGTGACGCAGCGGAACGCGCGCGGCCAATGGCCGCATCGCGTGGAGGCCGGAGCGCTGCGCAATGCCGAGGTGCAGGTGATGCCTGCCGGGCCGGGGTTCCACTCCGGTCCGAACGGTCCGTTCGTGGTGCTGGAGACCAAGGAGCATCGGCATCTCGGATACATCGAATGCCAGGAAGTCGGGTGCGTCGTCCAGGATCCCGCAGAGGTCAGCGCCTTCGGCTTGCTGTATGGCAAGCTGCGGTCGCAGGCTCTGAACGCTGTCGAGTCTGCTCGGCTCATCGAACGGCTGGTGGGAGAGACATGAGCGTTGAGCGAGCATCCGAGAGCATGGGCGTTCTGGGCTGGTTCAAGAGCAGCCACAGCGGGTCCGGCGGCGGCGACTGCGTGGAGGTGGCCACCGGTGGGCACGCCGTCTACATACGGGACTCCAAGGTCATCGCAGCCGGTGGACCGGTGCTGCGCGTCGGCCGCACCGAGTGGGCGGCCTTCGTGGCCCTCACGGCGGCGTAGGAGCCATACCGCCCTCCGGTCGTAGTGCCGGTGCTTCGAAGGCGACGGGCGCGGCGCCGGCGGTACGCCGAGCACAGCTGAATGTGGGAAGCCGCGACCAGGCGTTTCCCACCGCGTCCCGGATGCCGGGCCGTCCGCCGCCGGGCACCGGGCCGGGCACTCGGCCCGCCATGGAGAGGTAGCCCCATGACCACCCGGTGCCGAGGGCACGACGCCGCCCCGGTGGCGCTCGCCCCGCTCTCCGTTCCCCCGCACGCGGGGCAAGCGGATCGGCGGCCCCCGCGCGGTGCGGGAGCATCGCGCCCATGAGCGTTCTGCTGGAACTGACGGACGTACGCCATGGGTACGGCGGCCACACCGTCCTCAACGGGGTGAGCCTGGCCGTCGGCGCGGGTGAGTGCGTCGCGCTGCTCGGCGCGAACGGCTCGGGCAAGTCGACGCTGCTACGGCTCGCCGCCGGCCGGGAGTCACCGCGGTCGGGCAGGGTCACGCTGCGCGGCAGAGCCGTCTCCGAGGACGACCGGACCGTCCGGACCGCCGTCGCCACCGTCCTGGACAGCCCGGCGTCCTATCCGGACCTGAGCGTCCGTGAGCATCTGATGCTCGTCGCCCTGGCGCACGGACTGGGCGACGCGGCCGGCGACACCGTGGACGAGGTGCTGGCCGAACACCGTCTCGGCGGACACGCCGACGCGCTCCCCCACCAGTTGTCCTCCGGGCAGTCCCAGTTGACGGCGCTGGCGCAGGCCTTCGTCCGCCCCGCCGAGCTGCTCCTCCTGGACGAGCCCGAGCAGCGGCTCGACGCGGACGCGCGGATCCGGCTGGCAGGGCGGCTGCGCTCCGCGAAGGAGCGGGGGACGGCGGTGCTCCTGGCCACCCACGACCGGGGGCTGTGCGACGCCGTGGCCGACGCCGTGCACACCGTGTCCGGTGAGGGGACGCTGGTCGCGGGGGCGCCCGGTGGCTGAGTGGACGGCACGGCGGCCGGCGCGCGCCGCGGAGGAGCCCGGCGCCGCCCGCCACACCCGCGCGGTTCTGGCCCGGCTCCGGATCGTCCGGGCGGGACGGCGAGCGGAGCGGCGCAGGAGCACCGTGTACACGGTGTACTGCACGGTGCTCCTGTTCGCCATCTGGGGTGTTCCCCTGCTGGCCGCCGCGGCGCAGGCCGGCGCGGACGGCCGGCTGCGGGGTCCGGTGGCCGAGGCCGTGCCGTCGGCGCTGCGGGCGGTCCTGCCCGCCGTGCTGGCGACGGTGGTGCTGCTGCCGGCCGAGCGAGCCAGGTGGCAGGGGCCCGTCCTGCTGGAGCCGGCGGCGTTGTCGTGGCTGCTGCCGCAGCCGGTGCTCCGCCGTGCCCTGCTGCTGCCCCGCTTCGTCACGGCGTCGGTGACGGCCACGGTGATCGGGGCCGCTGCCGGCGCCGTCGCCGGGTTCCTGCTGCATGCTCTCGGGGCGGGGTCCTGGTGGGCCGCGACCTGCGCGGGGGCGGGCGCGGGCGCGGTGGCCGGCTTCGCCGGAACGGCCCTGGCCACCTCCGTCCAGCGCCACAGCGGCACCGGGTCGCGGCACGTGGCCTCGATCCGGCGGACGGGGTGGACGGTGGCGGCGGCTCTCTGGCTGCTCGCGGCCGCCGCGCCGGTGGTGGGCTCCTGGGCCACGTGGGCCGTGCTCTGGTCGGGGCCGTGGGGATGGGCCACGCTGCCGCCGGCGGCGGTGGCGGGCGAGGTGCCCGCGGGGGCAGGATGGGCCGGGGCCGTGCTGTCGGCCCTGGTGCTGACCGCCGCGGGCCGGGCGGGAGCCGAGTCGGCGGCACGGATCCCGGCCCGGGTGCTGCGCGCCCAGGCGGACACCGCGCTGCGGGTGCGGGCGTCGCTGTACTCCCTGGACCTGCGGCAGGCCCGGGCGGCCGTCCGCGCCACCAGTTCCCGGACCGTGCGGCCCACGGTGCGTCTGCCGTTGCCGCGCCGAAGGTGGCTGCTCGTCCCGTGGCGGGACGCGACCGCGCTGCTGCGCTCGCCGGGGCGGCCGGCGTGGGCGGCGGTCTGGGCGGCCGTGGCCGTGGTACCGCTGTGCCTGGACGGCGCACCGCTCGCGGTGGTGCTGATGACGCTGCCCTCGGGGTATCTGGCCGCGGCGCACCTGGTGGAACCGGCGCGTCTGGAGTCGGACGACGCCCGGTGCTCGGCGCATCTGCCGTGGCCCGCGCGGGTGCTGGCGCTGTGGCACGGGGTGGTGCCCGCGGCCGGACTGCTGACGCTGTTCCTCCTGGGCGGGTCGGTGGCCGCGGTGGCCGGCCTGTGGTCGGACCGGCTGCTGGTGCTGCCCGTCCTGGTTCCCGCGCTGGTCGGCGCCGCGCTGGTGAGCGCGTACCGGGGCGTCGTGCCGGCGCATCTGATGGTCGGTTCGGCCACACCGCTGGGTGACACGGGACCGCTGGCGGCGCTGGTGTGGCAGGTCCGGGGACCGCTGGTCGCGCTGGGTGCCCTGACGGTGGTGGACGGTCCGGTGCGCGGGGCCGAGCCGGACGCCGTGGGGCTGCTGTGGCCGCTGCTCGTCGGGGTGGGGATGGCCTGGTGGGCCGGGGCGACGGCGCGCAGGACCATGCTCGGCCGCTGAACCATCGGTCCCGCCGCGCTGCCACGGCGCCCCTGGAGGACACTGTCCGACGTCGAGTTCGCCACCGCCGACGTCGACCGGGACAACCCCCGACGGCCTCGCAAGCAACCCCGGCTCACACCCAGCAATGGGGATCCCTACCGAACCAGGGACGGTTCGCGGCGCGCTCCGGAGGGAGACGTCGGGCTCAGCACGGGCCCCGTTGTGCGCGTGCACCACCAGATGATCGCGGTGATCACGATGAGGGCGAGGGCCGGAACGAGCAGGGTGGGGGAACCGACTCCGGAAGACCGGTCGGAGAGTTGCCCGCCCAGGTCGACGCGGAGCAGCAACGTGCCGAGCAGGAGGCCCGTATTGAGAACGGCGTGGAGGACGATCGCGATCTCCAGGCCCCCGGTGCGCCAGGTGATGATCGCCAGGCAGCTCCACAGTACGAAGTACCAGATGTTGATGTAGAGGTCGGTGGAACCGTGCACAGCCGTGAACAGCACACTCGACACGAGTACTCCGGCGACGACTCCCGCTCGTGAGCTGCGGGTCCAGCTGCCGATGACGCGGAAGATCAACCCGTGGACACCGTATTCCTCTCCCGTTGTCTGTAGTGGTGTGAGGAGGAGGGTGGCGACGAAGAGGCCGACGAGGTCGTAGTGCGACCAGGCCACCTCGGTACTCGGGGCCAGCAGACCGAACAGGGTCACCGCCGCCCAGACAGGGCCGAACACGAGAAGCGCCTTGCCGAACAGGTCGAATCGGAACCGGGAGGTCACCGAGTGCAGCGCGGCGCCGGGCACGCCGTAGAGCCAGCGCTGGATGAGCATGCTCCACGGGAGGAGCAGGGCGAGTGAAATCATCGAGCCGGCATGGAAGAGCGGGGTGTAGTCGTCGCCGCCGATGATGGGCGGGGTGTTGCCCATCCGCTGGTCGAGGGGGGCGAGCGCCCTGCCGATGACGGTGGGGAAGATGACGAGTCCGGCCAGCAGCAGGACGATCGCCAGAATGCCGCGTCCGATGCGGCGCTTCTCGCCGGCGAGAACGCGGTGGTAGGCCACCCCCCCGGGTACGGCGCGCACGTTGCGCGGCGGGGCGGGCGTGAGGAGCCAACTGGGTGTGGTCATCGCGTTCATGTGCCTTTCTCCTGGCCGGATCAGCGATCGGCGCTCCAGCCGTCAGCCGCGACAGCACTAGTACACCGTGTTAGCGAGACTCTAGCACGGTGTACTAGTGGCCCCGTAAGGAGCCGAGGAACAGGAGAAGAGCGGGGGCAGGGGAACGCGCGAGAGGATCTTGCACGCCGCTTGTGACAGGCGCGAAGGGTGCCGGCAGGCTGGAGAGCGCGCTCCGCCTGTACCGGGGGCCCTGTCGTGATCAGCCATGGCGAGCGCTTCGTCCCGGCATCGGCATCGGCATCGGCACCGCCCGCCGACGGCGGCCGGCCGGCGCGGGCCGAAGGAGACCCGGCCCCGGCCATGTGATCCACCGGCCGCCGCGCGGAGGTTCAGCCGGTGGCCGCCAGGGCGGGGGCGCGGCCGCCGAGGGCGGCGGAGAAACGGTCCGTGACCTGGGCGAGTGCGTCGGCGGTGTCCGCCGCGACGGCCAGGCCGCCGTCCGCGCCCGCGGTGATGTCCCGGTCGAGCGTGAACCAGCCCTGCACGATGTGCGCGGCGCCCATCGAGCTGAGCACCGGCCGCAGGGCGTAGTCGATCGCCAGGACGTGGGCCGTGGTGCCGCCGGTGGCCAGCGGCAGCACGGTCTTCCCGGCCAGCGCGTACTGCGGCAGGAGATCCAGGAGGGACTTCAGCAGGCCCGAGTAGGCGGCCTTGTAGACGGGGGTGCCGACCACCACCCCGTCGGCCCACGCGAAGCGGGCAGCGGCCTCCGTGATCGCCGGATGGCCGAAGTCCGCACCCAGCAGCGCCTCGGCGGGGAGCGTCCGGACGTCGAGGGGCACCACCTCGTGTCCCTGGGCGGTCAGGCGCTGGTCGAGGTGGCGCAGCAGGCGCGCGGTGCGGGAGGTGGCGGACGGGCTTCCGGAGACGGAGAGAACCTTGGCCATGGCAGATGCCTTCCGAGTGGGGAGGTGTGGCGGGCAGGGATGGGCGCGGTGGAGCCCCGCCGGCGGCGGAACTCCCGGGCCGCGGCCGTTACCAGGAGGTGGATTCCACGGCGACCACCGGGACGAGCCCGTCGCGGAGGGTTTCGAGGAAGGTGACGATCTCGGCGGCCACCGAGCGGTGCTGGAGGTCGTTGAGGACGTCGTGGCGGGCGCCCCGGACCACCGACAGGCGGGCCCTCCCCCACGCCCCGGCCACCCCGCCGAGCGCCTCCCGGTCCGCGAGGGGGTCGGCGTCACCGACGAGGAGCAGGGCGGGGACGCTCACCGCGCTGCCGTGGGCCGCCGCGAGGAGGGCGGACGGCGCCGCCCCGTCGAGCGCGCCGCGCCGCACACCGGCGTCCCCGGTGAGGGTGGCGCGGTGGGCCGGGCAGGCGGTGCGAACGGCGAGCTCCTGGTCCCAGTCGCCCCCGGTGGCGGGGGCCGGGCGGGTGCCGGGCAGCCCGGCCAGGACGACCGCGTCGGCCAGGTGGGTGGCGGGTGGTTCCGGCCCGCCGAGGAGGGCGGCGATCGCGGCGGCCGAGGTGTCGGCGCCCAGCAGGACCACCGGGTGAACCACTCCGTCCTCCGCGGCGGTCCCCTCCACCGCGTGGGTGAGCGCGGCACCGAAGCGGCGGAGGGAACCGGCCAGGTCGCCCGGGTCGAGGTCCGGGGCGTCGGTCACCCGGACGCGGTAGGCGTCGGCTGCGAGGCGCTTGCCGAGGCGGGTGTACGTCACCCGGCTCTCCCCGCGCCCCGGCACCACGACGATCGTTCCCCGGGTGCGTGGCCCCGCGGGGCCGTGGTGGTCGGTGTACCGGGTCACATCGGACTCCTGTCTGCCGGGGTGAGCGGCGGGCGCGGGCGGCGGCCCGGCCGTGGCCGGCCCGGTGGTGGGTGGGGAACGGGGGTGGCCGATCCCGGAGTGGGGTGCGTGGCCGGCGGCCTGGAGGGGAAGCCGGGCTGCCGTGCCGGCCGCGCGGTCATCGGGCGCTGTCCCCTCCCGTGGTACGGCTGATGGGCTGTCACCGGCCTGCGGCCTGCCGCTCACGGGTGTGGCGGTTGACCGGAACCGGCAGCCCGAGATGGCCGCGCAGGGTGTCGGCCTCGTACGCGGTGCGGAACAATCCGCGTTTCTGGAGGCGCGGAACGACCCCCTCGACGAAGAGTTCCAGCTCCTCGTCGGTACGGAAGGCCAGATTGATGCCGTCGAAGGCCCCGGCGTGGAACCACCGTTCGATCGCGTCCGTCACCGTGTCCGGCGATCCCACGAACGGTGAGCGGCGGAAGGCGCCGACCGTCTCCGCGACCTGGCGGAGCGTCAGCCTCTCGGCGGCGGCCCGCTCGACGATCTTGGCAGCGGCGGTCCGTCCTCCCTTCTCCGCGAGGTGGGCCACGTCGGGGAACGGGGCGTCCAGATCGTGACGGCTGAAGTCGTAGGCGCCGAACGAACGGCCGAGGAGGGCGAGGTTGCGCCCGAGGTCGTTGTCCTCCTCGTGGATCTCGCGCTCCCTGCGCCGGGCCGCCTCGTCCGTCGCGGCGACGACCGGGCCGCCATGGATGAAGATCTTGATGTGGTCGGGGTCGCGGCCGTGGGCGGCGGTGCGCCTCTTGATGTCGGCGTAGTACTCCTGGGCCTGCTCCAGGGATCCACCGGGGGCGTAGATTCCCTCCGCGACCCGGGCGGCGAGGTCCCGGCCCTCCTCGGAGACCCCGGCCTGGAAGATCACCGGCTGCCCCTGCGGCGAGCGGGAGATGTTGAGCGGACCGGCGACGGTGAAGTGCTCACCCTCGTGGCGCAACTCGTGCAGCCTGTCCGGGTCGAGGAAGATCCCCCGCTCGGCATCCGCCGGGAAGGCGTCGTCCTCGTAGGAGTCCCACAGGCCGCGGGCCACCTCGACGAACTCCAGGGCGCGGCCGTAGCGCGTCGCGTAGTCGAGGTGCTCGTCGAGGCCGAAGTTCTTCGCGGTGCCGGTGTCGAAGCTGGTGACGACGTTCCAGCCGGCCCGTCCCCCGCTGATGTGGTCCAGCGAGGCGAAGCGGCGGGCGAGGTTGAACGGCGAGTTGTAGGTGGAACTCGCCGTGCCGACCAGGCCCAGGTGACGGGTGTGGGTGGCGACGGCCGACAGCAGGGTGAGCGGTTCGAGGCGGTTGAGGTAGTGCGCCGGGTAGGTGGCGTTGATGAACTGGCTGTCGACGATGAACAGCGCGTCGAACAGGGCGTGTTCGGCCGCCTTCGCCTGCCGGATGTAGTAGTTGATGTCGATGCTGGAGTTCTTGGCGACGCGCGGGTCCTTCCACAGGCCGTGCTGGCCGGGGCCGCCGACGCCGTAGGGGTGCAGCGCGAGATGGAGCTTGCGGGACGACATGGTTCTCTTCTCCTGACGGTGGTGGCGGTGTGCCGCTCGGGGTTCAGGCGGGTAGCAGTGCGCGGAGCGCGTCACGCGCGGCGCGGTCGGCCGGCGCGCCCCGCAGGGTGGGCGCGGAGCCGACGAGCAGCCGGGTGTAGGGGTGGCGGGGCCGGGTGATGACGTCGCGGGCGGTGCCGCTCTCGACCAGTTCGCCGCGGTGGAGTACCGCGATGCGGTCGGCGCTCCCCGCGACGGATCCGAGGTCGTGGGAGATGAACAGGAGCGCCACCCCGGCGGCCCGGAGTTCCTTGAGGATCCGCAGGATCTGGACGCGGTGGGCGGAGTCCAGGGCGCTGACGGGTTCGTCGAGGATGACCAGCCGGGGTTCGGTGACCAGCGCGCGGGCCACGGCGGCCCGCTGGCGCTGACCGCCGGAGAGCTCCCCCGGCACCCGGCCGAGCAGGTCCTCCTCCAGCCGGACACGGGCCAGGACGGCCCGGATCCGGGTGGCGGCCTCGGCGCGGGGGACGCCCCCCACGAGCAGCGGCTCGGCCAGGGAGCGCTCGACGGTCAGATCCGGGTCGAGACTGCGCAGCGGGTCCTGGAAGACGTACTGCACGATGCCGCGCCGCCGCAGGGCGCGCCACTGGCGGGCGCCGTGGGTGCTCACCTCCTCCCCGGCGAGGGTGATGGAGCCGGCGGAGGGGCGGACCAGTCCGAGCACGGCCCGGGCCAGGGTGGTCTTGCCCGAGCCGGTCTCCCCGATGAGCCCGAGAGTCTCGCCGGGCGCGACGGTGAGGGAGACCCCGTGGAGGACGGGGCGGCGCCGGCGGCGACGGCCGTGGTGGACGTCGAGGCCGGTGACGGCGAGCACCGGGACGGCCGGGGCGCGGCCCGGCACGTCCGCCGGGGGCACCGGGCCGCCGGCGGGGGTGCCGGCCGGGCTGTCGGTGGGGCTGCCGGTGGTCACGCGTCCTCCTCGGGCCGCAGGAACTTCTCCAGGCCATACTCTTCGTGCTCGGTGACGAGCAGACGGGTGTACGTGTGTCGCGGGTGGTGAAGCACCCGCGCGGTGGGCCCCTGTTCGACCACTTCTCCCCGCCGCAGGACGAGGACCTGGTCGCACAGCTGGGCGACGACGGCGAGATCGTGGGAGACCACGACGAGCGCCATGCCGGTGCGGTCCCGCAGTTCGGCGAGCAGGTCGAGGATCTCGGCCTGCACGGTGACGTCGAGGGCCGTGGTGGCCTCGTCGGCGATGAGGATCCGGGGACCGGCGGCGATCGCGGTGGCGATCAGGACCCGCTGGAGCATGCCGCCGGACAGCTCGTAGGGGTACTGGCCGTGGACGAGTTCGGGGTCCCGCAGATGCACGGCGGCCAGGAGTTCGACGGCCCCGTCGCGCGCCTCCCTCCTCTTCAGCCCCTTCTTGACCCGGAGCACCTCGGCGATCTGGGCTCCCACCCGGATCGAGGGATTGAGGTAGGAGGCCGGGTCCTGGAAGACGGCGCTGATGGTGGAGGCGCGCAGCTCCGTCCAGGCGCGGGGCGTCAGGGTCGTGATGTCGGTACCGGCGATCTCGACGGAGCCGCCGGTCACCTCGAAGCGCGGCGGCAGGATGCCCAGGGCCGCGCGGCAGGTGAGGGTTTTGCCGCTGCCCGACTCCCCGACGATGCCGAGGGTCTCGCCGGCGGCGAGGGTGAAGTCGACGCCGTGGACGGTGTCCCGCCCGGTCACCCGGTCGGTGATGCGCAGGTCCCGGAGGGAGAGCACCGGCGCTCCCCGGTCGCCGGACGGCTCCGTGCGCGGCGCCTCGGCGGGGCGGTGTTCCGAGAGGGGTGTCAGGGATGTCATCGCGTGCCTCCGGCGGGGGTGGGTTCACTCCGGCGCCGGCCGGCCCGGCGCTCGTCGGCGAGAGCCCGGCCGGCCTCGCCGGACACGTCGCGGATCGCGTCGGCGAGCAGGTTGCACGCCCACACGGTGACGGTGATCAGCAGCGCGGGGAGCAGTGGGGCCCAGGGGCGCTGGTCGAGGTAGCCGAGGTCGGAGGCGAGCAGGCCGCCCCAGGTGGGCTCGGGTGGCTGCACGCCGATGCCGAGGAAGGTCAGGCTGGAGACGATGACGAAGCCGGTGCCGATGGTCTGGGCGAGCGCGACGGCGATCGGCGGCAGCACCTTGGCCCAGACGTGGTGGCGCACGATCCAGCCCACCGAGGCGCCCGAGACGAGGGCGGCCTCCACGTACGGCGACCGGGCGACGACGAGCGTGGCGGCGCGTGAGACACGGTAGAACAGCGGCGAGACGAGAACCCCGGTGACGAGCATGGCCTGGGTGATGCCGTTGCCGAGCAGGGCGATGACGGCGACGGCGAACAGCAGGAACGGCAGCGCGACGAGCGTGTCGACGACCCGCAGGGTGATCCATTCGAAGGCCCGGCCGAGATACACCGACAGGATCCCCGGGACCACCCCCACCACCAGGGCGGTCAGCGCCACTTCGAGGGAGCCGAGCACGCTGACGCGGGATCCGTCCAGCAGCCGGCTGAACACGTCCCGGCCGAGGTGGTCCGTTCCCAGCCAGTGCCCGGCCGAGAAGCCGGCGAGCGGGCTGTCCCCGGTGGCCAGCGGGTCCTGCGGCGCGAGCGCCGGACCGAGGACGGCGAGCAGGGCGATCACGGCGAGGACGGCGACGGCGATCCTGCCGGACGTGAGGGCGAGCACTCGGCGCACCACGGTTCACACCCCCCGCTGGGACGCGGGCGTGACGCGCGCGAGCACCAGGTTGACGATCAGGTTGAAGGTGACGACCAGGACGATCGACACCACGAGGACGCCCTGCACGGCGGGGACGTCGCCGACCTCCGCGGCCGCGGCGGCGAACCGGCCGAACCCCTGCAGGCCGAAGATCCACTCGGTGATCACCGAGGCCCCGACCAGGGCGGGGAACTTCAGGCCGAGCGTGGCGAGCGCCGGTCCCAGGCCGTTGCGCAGCACATGGCCGAAGAAGACGCGGCGTGGGCTGAGCCCGCGCGCCACCGCGCCGGTCACGTAGTTCTCGTGGTAGGCCGCGATGAGGCTGGTGCGCAACTGCCGGGCGACATCGGCGACGACGTCGAGACTGAGCGCGACCGCGGGCAGCGTGATGTGCGCGAGCCAGCGGCCGATCCCCTGCTCCGCCGGGACGTAACCGGCGGAGGGGAAGAGGCCGAGCCCCACCGCGAAGACGGAGACCAGCACGATGCCGATGACGAAGGCCGGCATCACGGAGACGACCGTGACGAAACCGGTGATCGCGCGGTCCACCGCACTGGTCCTCAGCAGCGCGGCCACCGTGCCCAGGACGAAGCCCACGGTCACGCCGATCAGCAGCGCGAGCGCCGCGACCGACAGGCTCACGCCCAGGCCCAGCCCGATGAGGGTGGCGACGTCGGCGCCGTTGGACCAGCTCGCGCCGAACTGCCCCTGGACGACACCGCCGAACCAGTCGGCGTACTGGACCAGGAAGGGCCGGTCGAGTCCCCACTCGGCCTCCACCCGCGCGATCGCCTCGGGGGTCGCCTGCTCCCCCAGCTGGAGCCGCGCGGGGCTGAGTCCGCTCAGCGACCGCAGCGCGAACGTCACGAAAGTGGCGGCCAGGAAGACGGGTACGAAGATCGCGACCGTCCGGGCCAGGACCGTCAGGGCACGGGCCGGACCGTGCCACGTCCGCCCCCCGGCCCGTCCGTGGTGGTGGACGGACCGGACCGGCGCCTCGGTGGTGGTCATGGGAGGGCTCCCGCCTCTCGGTGCGGGGAGCGGGCGGGGGTCATCGGGCACCGTCGACGGTCACGCCGGTCCAGTTGATGTGGGCCGGGTTCTTCGGCAGATCGGAGACCGACGGGCTCTTGGCGATGAGGTTGGGCGCGGAGTAGGTGAAGACCAGCGCCTTGCTCTCCAGGCCGGCCCGGGTGGCGCGCTGGAGCACCCGGGGGTACTCCGGTGCGTCCAGCGGCGTCCGGCGGACCTCGGCCACGGCCTTGCCGAACCCCTCCGGCTGGTAGGGCGAGCTGAGGTTCAGCGGGCCGTCCGGGCCGAAGTGCGCGGTGAGCGTCTGCGCAGCGGAGTCCCGGCCGGTGGTGCTGTACAGCGAGAACGTCAGGTCCTTCGCGAAGAACGGCGTGGCCCAGTTCTTGTCGATCTTGATGGTGACCGTGATGCCGGCCTTGCCCAGCTGGGACTGGACGATCTCGGCCTGGGGGTCCTCGGCGGGGATGACCAGGTTCAGCTTGAGTTCACCGGGCCGGTATCCCGCCTCGGCGAGCAGTTCGCGGGACTTCTCCGGGTCGTAGGGGTAGGCGTTCTCGGATTCCGGGTCGTAGGCCACGTATCCCTTCGGGAACGGCTGGTCGGTGGCCTCCCCGTAGCCGAAGGTCAGTTTGTCGACAAACTCCTGGCGGTTGACGGCGTGCCGGACGGCGTCGACGACCCTGTCGTCCTTGAAGGGCGCCTTGTTGACGTTGAGGCTGATGTTGGCCGCGTTGAACCCCGGCTGGACGAAGACGTCCAGGCCGGCCTTCTTCGCCGCCGCGGCCTGGCTGGGCTCGATGTCGGCGAAGTTGTAGACACCGGTGCGCAGTCCGGAGACGACGGTGGAGGCATCCGGTGCCGAGGTGAGTTCCACGGCGTCGATGTGGATGTTCCCCGCGTCCCAGTAGTCGGGGTTCTTCCGCAGCACGGCCTTGGTGCCCGGCACCAGTTGCTCGACGACGAACGGGCCCGCGCCGACCGGGTTGCGGTCGAGTTCCGCCGGGGAGCCGGCCGCCTTCGGGCTGGCGATCTGCAGCACGCGCGAGCCGAGGAGCTGGGGTATCTGGTAGTCGACCTGGGTCAGGTGAACGGTCGCGTCGAGCCCGTCGGCCTCGACCGACTTGATGGAGGTGAGGTCGCCGAAGAGGGCGGAGTCCTTCTGCTCCTTGGCCCGTTCGACGGCCGCCTTGACGGCGGCCCCGTCGACCGGTTCACCGTCGCTGAAGGTCAGCCCCTTGCGGAGGTGGAAGGTGACGGCGTCGCCCTTGTCGTTGTAATCCCAGCTCTCCGCGAGGTCCGGCACCGCCTCGCCGTTCTCGTCGACGCGGGTCAGGGCGGCGTACACCAGCGCCAGTTCGCGGAACTGGGCGCCGCTGCCGGAGACGACGGGGTCCCAGTGGGCCGGGAAGTAGGAGGAGGTCCACTTCAGGGTGGCCGTCCCGGCCGAGGCGGCGTCACCCCCGCAGCCGCTGAGGGCGGGGACGAGTACGGCGGCGAGGGCGACACCCAGCGCGGTGTGAGGCCGGCGGCCGGCGGTGCGGAGACGGCGCCGGGCACGGCGAGGACGGTTTTCCATCGACATGATTGCCATATCTGTCTTTCTCGGACAGCACGGACCGCAGCAGCGGCACGGGCTCGGAACAGGGGGAGGGCGCGCACCGGACGGCGCCACCGGGCTACGACGGCCGGTGCGCAGGCCAGGGCGGTACGGAAAGCCGGGGACGAGAGGGGGCACACCGGGCCGGGCCCGGAGGACGTCACCGGTGGCGGCGGACCCCCTCAGGGCGGGCCGGTGGTGGCCACGGAGGAGGGAAGGGCGCGGAGAAGCGGACACATCCGCCGGGGGCGCCGGGCGCCGGGCCCCATCGGGGGCACTGTGGCGTGGAGACGGCCGCGCGGGGATGCCGCCGGAGAGATCCGGTCAGCGACAGAGGGCGCTACAGGTGCGCCGCAGGTCCACGTAGCGGCACAGCACGCCGGGGTGCGTCGTGTGCATGCCGGACATCCTGGGGGCAGTTCTCACCGGCTGTCAATGGACACCTATCGGTGTCTCATTGGGCGGGACGGAACACCTTCCCTGGTCAGTGGCGTTTCACCGGGCGGAGGAGGGAAGTCGCCGGGTTGCCGGATGCACCGCGGCCTCCTCCGGGTGCAGCCACAGGGGACCGTTGCCCGTCTCCAGCCGGACGGCTCCCGGCGGCGGCCACCGCCCCTCCGTGAGCAGCCGGCGCTCCGGATCGGACAGCGTGCGGTGGCGCCGCAGCGCCTCAGCCGCCGGAAGCCGCCGGGGACGGCGGAGCAGCCCCGGGCCGAACGCGTCGAGAGCGGCCGCGTACTCCTCGAACGCTCGGCGGCCCGGCACCGCGCGGTGCCCGCCCGGGCCACGGAAGAGCACCGTGGGCAGGGCGTACCGGTATCCGCCGTCCGGGGTCTCCCTGGCGGCGCCCGGATGCGGCGAGCCGCCCGCCACCGACAGGACGTCAGGCACCGGACTGCGCGCCTCCGCGTGATCGGCGCGCACCCGTTCCAGCACCGCGCCGGACGCCGCGTCGGCCGACAGCCGCGCGAGGTCCAGCCCGGGCACACCGGCGACCGCGGCCTCCGCCGACGCCGGGGTGTCGGCCGGTTCCCCGAGCACGGAGACCGTCTCCCGCAGCCTGCGCAGCACCCGGTCGGCCACCTCCTCCCCCTGCGACTCGGCCGCCTTGGCGAGGAGGGAGGACGGCCAGGAACTCGCCGCGACCCGGCTCAGCCGCTCCGCCCGGGGCGCGCCGGTGTGCCCGGTGACCTCCGCCACGTACCGGGCGTACCACGCCGTCTCGGCGGCCGGGTCGGGCGGAGGATCGTCCTCGCCGGGATCGAACAGGACGCAGTAGACCCGGCGCCGGCGCACCCGGCCGGCCAGCGCCGCGCGCAGCAGCCGGAAGACCGGCTCGGACCCCCAGGACCACGGGCAGAGCGGATCGGTGTACTCCACCATCTCCACCGTCGGCCGCCGGGCGGCCGTCACGCGATCCCCTCCGGGACCGGCCGGTCGCGGGAGTCCGCCGCCTCCCCCAGCGAGGCGAGGGTCACCGCGCCGAGGACGGCCGCCGCCTCGGCCTCCACCCGCCGCCACACCCCGGGCAGCGGCTCCGCCGCGCCGGGATAGGCGAGTCCGCCCAGCGTCTGACCGCGCAGGGTGATCAGCGCGCCGTCGACGGCGCGCACCACCTCCAGCAAGGTGATCTCGGCGGCCGGACGGCCGAGCCAGTAACCCCCCTCGCAACCCCGCTGACTGCGCACCAGCCCCGCCTTGCGCAACTCGCCCACCACGGACTTGAGGAACCGGAACGGGATGTCCTGCGAGGAGGCCATGGCCTCGCAGGACAGCGGGCGGTCCGGATGAGAGGCGAGCTCCAGCAGAGCCCGCGTGGCGTAGTCCGCCTTCGCGGAGATATGCATCCGCCCATCATGCCGGAAGCGGTCGCCGCACCGGCGGGGCCCGGTCCGCGCATCGCTCTGTTGCGGCACCGTTGCGGCAACAATGCCGCAGGTGAACGACATAGGACACCTCTTGACATCTTTTCCGGCCGCCGCCTAGCGTCCTCGCCATGACCGAGTCGCCGACCACCGCCGGTGAGGGCTTCCACCCCCACCTCGACCATGCCCCGGACCTCACGGCGGCGCCGCTGCGGACGCGCCTGCACCACATCCGCGCCGACGCGCTGGACGGGGACACGGCCCAGACCGGGGGGATGCGCCGGTTCGCCGCGATCAGCGGCGGGACCGTGGGCTCGGAGAAGCTGTGGATGGGCCAGACCCATGTCGCCCCGGCGACCGCCAGTTCGGACCATCACCACGGCGCGTCCGAGACCGCCATCTACGTCGTGAGCGGGCACCCCGAGTTCGTCTTCCTGGACGGCTCGGGTGAGCGCCCGGAGGAGATCCGCCTGCGCACCGGCCCGGGTGACTACGTCTTCGTCCCGCCGTTCGTGCCGCACCGGGAGGAGAACCCCGACCCGTCCGAGGAGGCCGTGGTGGTCATCGCCCGCTCCACGCAGGAAGCCGTGGTGGTGAACCTGCCCGGGCTGTACGCCCTCCCGGCCGCCGGAGGCGCCTGAACGAAGTTCCGCGCCCCCGGCTGACGGAGCGGCGACGCCCGGCACCACCGGCCCGGCCCCGGCGAGGACCGGCCCCCGGCGCACCGGCGTCATACCGGAGGCCGGCAGCGGACGGGCTCCCGCGCGGAGATGACACCCCGGGCCCGGACGCCGTCCAGGCCGTCCGGGGCTCCCCCGCGACGGCCCGGGCCTGGAAGTCTCCCCCCAACCCACTCCCCACAAGGACCGGCCTCGCGCCTCGCGGACCCGGTCAGGCGCGCGGGGGCTTCCCGTCCGGGGTGGGGCGGGGCCAGGGACGGCCGGTGATGCGCTCGATGTCGGTGTTGAACCGGCGCAGATAGCCGGCGAAGGCCGCGATGTCCTCGTCGGACCACGCGGTCATGACCACGTCCAGACCGTCGACGATCCAGCGGCGCTCGATGTCGAGCTGGCGCTCACCCTCCTCGGTGAGCCGGAACTTCCTCGCCATTCCGCCACCCGGGTCCGGGATGCGCTCCGCCAGGCCGGCGCGGACCACGGCGGCGGTCTGGCGGTTGAGCGTCGAGGCGTCCAGACCGAAGGCCTCACTCAGCTCGCTGATCGACATCGGCCCCTGCACCCGGAGCCGGCTCAGCAGGACATAGGCGCTGCGCTCCAGCGAACTGTCGTGACGGCGGCCGCCGCGCCGGTGCATTTCCGTGTGCCGGCTGAGAAGCATCTGCTCGTACTCGACGTCACGCGTCGGCCTGACCGGCCCGCCCATGAGACTGCCTCCCGCTTCGTGCTCGGCCATCGTCGCACACCCGCCCACCGGGAGATCGATATGCACGATGCACATCACATGTACGATGCACACCACTGCCCTCACCGGGCGCCCCGGGCCCCGCCGGCCGCCCCACCGGCCGTGGTCCGTGCTGACCGACCCCTTCGAGGTGCCCCCACCATGACCACCGCCACACCCCCCACCTTCCGTCCCGGACGGGTCGTCACCACGCTCGCGCCGGCCGGCATCACCGCCACACCAACCCAGACACCGGTCACACCGCTACTCCCGCGCCTGCCGGACCCGCTGGGCACCTCCCGGACGAACGCCTCCTGGGTGATCACCGTGACCCTGCTCGTCGCGGCGGTCTGCGTGGTGGTCGCCGGCCGGCTGGGCGACCTGCTGGGGAAGCGCCCCCTGCTGCTGGCCTGCACCGTCCCCCTGACCGTCGGCTCGGTGGGCCCTGGTGGGAGCGGTGCTCGCGCAGCCGACCACCACGCCGGGGACACAGACACTCCCCTCCGAGACCGGACGCCGTACCGGTCTCGCAGTCGGCGGCGCGGCGGCCCTGATCGCCACCCTGATCGCCATGGCGATCCCGGCCGCGGACGGCGCCCGGGACGGTGCGGAGCACCAAGGTGAGAAGGGCGCAGCCGGGAGCGCGGGAGCCGGGCCGAGCGTGAAGCCCCGCCACGGTGACCCGTGCCCCGGCGGACGCCTGACCCGGCAGACCTCGTACCGGCGCGACCACCTCGCCCCCACTCCCGGCGGCTTCCACTCGTCCCAGCCCGGTTCTCTTCCCCTCACGCGGCCGCGCCCAGGCCTACCACGCCCTCGGTGGCCCGGCCCCGCCCCCAGCTCCCTGGAGGAAATCCACATGTCCGCATCCCACTCCCCCGCACCGGCGACCCCAACGGCCCCGGCCGGACCGTCCCCCGATGCCACCGGACTCGACCTGGACGCGGTCCGTGCCCGCTACCGCCAGGAGCGCGACCGCCGGCTCCGGCCCGACGGCAACGCCCAATACGCCCGGCTCACCGGAGCGTTCGGCTACTGGGACGAGGACCCCTACGCCGAAGGGGACGGCGACCGGCCGCCGCTGGCCGACGACATCGAGGCCGTCGTGGTCGGCGGCGGTTTCGGCGGGCTGCTCACCGCCGCCCGGCTGCGGCAGCGCGGCGTGGCGTCGGTCCGGGTGATCGAGAAGGGCTCCGACTTCGGCGGCACCTGGTACTGGAACCGCTACCCCGGCATCCACTGCGATATCGAGTCCTACGTCTATCTCCCGCTGCTGGAGGAGACCGGCACCATGCCGGGCTGGAAGTACGCGCCAGGAGAGGAGATCCGCCACCACGCCCGCGCCGTCGGACACACCTTCGGCCTCTACGAACAGGCCCTGTTCCGCACCCGGGTGACCGAACTGCGCTGGGACGAGGGACGGTCACGGTGGCTGGTCACCACCGACCGCGGCGACCAGATCACCGCCCGCTACGTCGTCACCGCCACCGGGACGCTCAGCGAGCCCAAGCTCCCGGCCCTGCCGGGGATCGAGACCTTCCGTGGGCACACCTTCCACACCAGCCGCTGGGACTACGCGTACACGGGCGGGGACGCGGATGGGAACCTCAGCGGCCTCGCCGACAAGCGGGTCGGCGTCATCGGCACCGGCGCCACCGCCCTGCAGTGCGTACCGCACCTCGGCGCCTCCGCCCGTCACCTCTACGTTTTCCAGCGCACCCCATCCACGGTCGACGTGCGTGCCAACCGTCCCACCGACCCCGGGTGGGCCGCTTCCCTCGCCCCGGGATGGCACCGCCGGCGGCGGGAGAACTTCCTCACCCTGGTCACCGGCGGAAGCGCGGAGGAGGACCTGGTGGCCGACGGCTGGACCAGCACCGCCCGCCTCCAGCAGAAGCTCATCGCCACGGACGCCTACCGCCACGAGCCGGAAGCCGAACGCGAACGGGCCTACGAACTCGCCGACCACCGGAAGATGCACGAGCTGCGCACCCGCGTGGCCGGCACCGTCAAGGACCCGGAGACCGCCGAACTGCTCAAACCCTGGTACCGGTACATGTGCAAGCGGCCCGGTTTCAGCGACACCTACCTGGAGACCTTCAACCGGCCGAACGTCACCCTGGTCGACACCGCCGACACCCACGGGGTGGAACGGTTCACCGGGACCGGGGTGGTCGTGGGCGATACCACGTACGAGGTCGACTGCCTGGTCTTCGCCACCGGTTTCGCGGTGGGCGTCTCGGGCGTCACCGCCGGACTCCTGCCCGCCTACGGGCGGGACGGCGTCTCGCTGCGCGAGGCGTGGGCCCAGGGACCCCGGACCCTGCACGGCCTGACCACGCACGGCTTCCCGAACCTGTTCCAGATGGGCTCCCTGCAGAACGCGGCGAGTGTCAACTTCACCCACACCCTGGACGAGCAGGCCACACACATCGCCGAGATCGTCGCTGCCGCCCGGGAGCGGGGCGCCCGATGGGTCGAGCCCACGCGCGAAGCCCAGGACACCTGGGTGGAGACCATCCGGGCCACGGCCGCCGACCAGCATGCCTTCCAGGCCGAATGCACCCCCGGGTACTACAACAACGAGGGGATGCCCCGCCGGGCCGCCACCAGCTACGGAGCCGGTCCCGTCGCCTTCCACGAACTGCTGGCCGGCTGGCGGGCCGGCGGGGGCCTCGACGAGGTGCTGGTGGGTGCCCGGTGAACGCCGGGGACCGCTCGGGGGCCGGCCGCTGGGGCGGCCCGGCACCCGTGACCGACCCGCACTGGACACTCCGCCGCCTCAACGCCCCGAGCCGCCTTTGGGGCGCCAACGGTGTGGCCTTCGGGCCCGACGGGCGGCTGTGGGTCGCCCAGTACCTCGCCGGGATGATCAGCGCCGTCGACCCGGTGACCGGTGACGTCGAGCCGGTGGTGCCGCCGGGCGGGCCGCTGAGCTCCCCCGACGACTTGGCCTTCGGCGCCGACGGTTCGCTCTACGTCGCCGATCTCGTCCCCGGACTGGTGTGGCGGCGGGACCCGGCAGGCGCATGGCGCGTGGTCGAGGACGGGGTGGTCGCCGTCAACGGCATCACCTGCCTCGGCGACCGGCTGTTCGTCAACGAGATGCGCCCCGGCGGACGGCTGCTGGAACTCTTCCCCGACGGCCGGAAGCCCGTCGAACTCGCCGCCGACCTGGCCCTGGGCAACGCGATGCAGCGGGGGCCCGACGGCCACCTGTACTACCCACACATGATGACCGGTCAGGTGTGGCGCGTCCCACCGGACGGCGGCACACCCGAACTCGTCGCCGACGGGCTGCCCCAGCCGGTGGCCGTCCGCTTCGACCTCGCCGGGGAGATGCACGTGCTCTCCTGCGGTCCCCGCGGCCTGGTGACCCGGATCGACCTGCACGGCAGCGGCCGGCGGCGGGTCCAGGACACCGGCGTGCCGGGGTTGGACAACGCCGCCTTCGACACCGAGAACCGGATGTACGTGTCCGGCTTCGCCGACAGCGGAGTCGTCGAACTCCTCCCGGACGGCCGGGTGCGCGAGATCGTGACGCCGGGCCTGGCCGGCCCTTACGGGGTCACCGTCGACCTGGGCGGCCAGGTGCACACGGCGGACCATTACCGGATCACCCGGCCGGCCGGGGACGGCGACCGGCCCGGCCCCCCGGTCACCGAACGGCGGGTGCATTTCGCCCACGGCATCGCCGCCGATCCCGCCGGTCCGGTCCACATCACCTCACAGTTCGGGACCGTCACCACCCACGACCCGGCGGAGGAACAGGACCGGGTCCTGGCAAGCGGGCTTGACCAGCCGAACGGGATCGCCGTCCGGGCGGACGGCACGCTCGTCATCGCCGAGAGCGGCGCCGGCCGGATCGTCACCCTCGCACCACGCCCGGGGCCCGCCGCAGCGCGCGAGGAGGATCCCGACACACCCCCGGAACCCGGCTCCGGCTCCGGGCCAGGGCCCGAACCCCTGCTCACCGGGCTCGGCAGACCCGTCGACGTGGCGTTCGACGACGCCGGGCACCTCTACGTGACCGACGAGGAACGGGGCACCCTGCTCCGGCTCCACGGCGGTGTGCCGGGCGAGCCGGTCGTGGTCGCCACCGGCCTCGACGCGCCGCAAGGCGTGGCCGTGGCGGGCGGCGAGGTGTTCACCGTGGAGACCGGGAGGCGGCGGCTACTCGGCGTCGACCCGGACACCGTCGAGCGGCGGGTGATCGCCGGGGAACTGCCGCTCGGCCCCTTCCCGGCCGGGGGCGGGCCTGCCGCTCACCTGTTCGCGGGTCCCATGCCCGGGGTCCCGCGCCGCTTCGCCGGACTGGCGTCGGCACCCGACGGAGCTCTGCTGCTCTCGGCCCACGGCGAGGGCACGGTCTGGCGGCTCGCTCCCCTGTCACCAACCACGCCGCACACGGCACGCACCGCCGGTACGCCGGACCGGCCGGCGCACCCGTCGGGAGAGGCGCGGCCCGGACCCCGGCACCCCCAGGAAGAGGCACCCGCATGATCTCCACCGATGCCACCCGCCACCCCGGCGACACGGACCCCGCGCGGGACACCGGCGGCCCCGGCACCCGCGCCGTCCTCGTCACCGGCGCCGCCTCCGGGATCGGCCGGTCCGCCGCGCTGCGCTTCGCCGCGGGGGGCGACCGGCTGCTCCTCGCCGACCTCGACGCGGACGGGGTGCGGGGAACGGCGAAGGAGATCACGGCCGCGGGCGGCACCGCCCTGGCCGTCCCGGGCGACCTCACCGAGAAGGCCGTGGTGGACACGGTCGTGAACCGCGCCCTGGAGGCCTACGGACGGATCGACGTCCTCGTCAACAACGCCGGCGTCATGGACCGGATGTCGGCCCTCCACGAGACGGAAGACGCGGAATGGGAGCGAGTGCTGCGGATCAACCTCACCGCGCCCTTCCTGCTCACCCGCGCGGTCCTGCCACACATGCGCGCCGCGGGAGGGGGCTGCCTGGTCTTCACCGGCTCCGAGGCGGGGCTGCGCGGCGGCGCGGCCGGCGCCGCGTACACCGCGGCCAAGCACGGCGTCACCGGGCTGGTGAAGAACCTCGCCGTGATGTACCGCAAGGAGGGCATCCGGGCCAACGCCGTCGCCCCGGGACCGACGATCACGAACATCCGGGTCGAGGCGCGCCCCGATTCCCTCGGCGCCGGGATCGTGGGGGGCCTGATCGGCGCCGGCATCGGCCGTCTGGGCAGCGCGGAGGAACAGGCCGACGTGATCGTCTTCCTCGCCTCGGAGGAGGCGGCGTTCGTCAACGGCGCGGTCATCCCCGTGGACGACGGCTGGGCCGCCGTCTAGCGAACCCGGCCGGAGACACCCGCCGCAGACCGGCACGGGAAGAAGAAAGAGGAGGCGACAGGAGCGGGGGCCGGGTGTCCGTCGGGCATCGCACGGCTCTGTGACCGGCAGATCAGCACCGAGCGTGCCCCGAGACGGGTACCGATCCGGGACAGCAGCCGCGTGGCGAGCAGCGAGCGTCCCCGAGGACGAAGAATCCGCTGCCGGCCCCGACACCTCCCGGCAGCCCCAGCCCCTCGCGAACTGCGCGACGGCACGTCCTCGGCAAGGGTGGCGGGCATCCGTCCCCGCCCCGCTTCGAAGGTGGGAGCGGGAAGGGCACGCCGGTCGAGCTCGCCGCCGGCGGTGCAGGGCAAGGTGGGCAGCAGGACCACGGCCGCCGGAACCCGATGCCCCGGCAGCAGGGTGCCGACGTGGTCGCGCAGGGCGGAAGCATCCGGGTCCGCTCCCGCGGTCGGCGCGACGTAGGCGACGATCCGTTGGCTGTCCTCCCCGTCGACGGGGAGGACAGCGGGACCGGAGCCCTGGTGCTGACTGCCGACGGGGCCCCACAACCGTGTGTGCCCCGACCACGAGGACTGGCCACCTCGCCGGTGTACCGCCCGACGTCGGCGGGCGGTACACCGGCGATTCGTGGACGGACCCCGGTTGAGCACCCGCTCACACGATGCCCAGCTCCCGCAGGACCTTGTGCTGGCTTGGTGCCGGGGTGGCCGGCCAGTAGAGGTAGCAGATGCCGCCACTGCCGCCCGCCTCGTTGCCGGAGGCGTTGTAGCGCTTCGTCCGCAGCCAGATGTTCTCGAACTCCCGGCGCTTGTAGACGCGCCGGACCGCCGGGTTGCTGTCGCTCGCCGGGTCGTTGGCGATGATGTCGCCGTCCGCGGTGAAGCCGATGAGGCACATCAGGTGGCCGGCGGTGCCGTACCCCGCGCCGGTCAGTTCGGACGCGAGGAAGGACTGGGACGTTATCACCGGGATGCCCGCGTGGATCAGTTTCTCCACGTCGTTCAGGGAGCCGAGGCGGGTGACGGTGGACTGCAGGTCCCGGTAGGTCGCCGCGTAGGCGGCGTTGAAGGGCCAGTTGCCGCAACCGTCGTACTGGTAGTCGAAGGTGTAGCGGGCCGCGTGGCAGACCTGGGGGTCGGCGAACTCCGGGTTCACCCAGGACAGCTGTTCCTCGGTGGGCTTGCGGCCCCAGTACTCGATCACCATCTGGGAGGAGGTGGGACTGCACCAGGCCTCGCCGCCGTTGTCGTACTCCGGGTACTGCCCGATGTGGATGTTCTGCGAGTAGCGGGGCACCTCGAGTTCGCGCCCGCCGGGCAGGCCCGGGGTGGAGGCGGGGACGGTGAAGCGGTCCGGGATGTCGGAGGCCATCGCGTCCAGCCGCCACACGATCGGGGTGCGCCCACCGCCGGGCGCGCGGTACAGGGTGAGCCGCAGCCGGTACGACGCCAGGCGCAGGTCCCCGGCGGAGCCGTTCACGGCGAGCGTGTCGGTCCAGACGGTGGAACGGCCGTCCGACTGGTCGTCGACGGAGGTGCGGCGGATGTCCCCGTCACCGGCCGCCCAGCGGCCCATCACATACCAGGGTGTGGCGGTGCCGTCGGTGTAGGTGCCGCGCAGCTCGACCTGGATCCAGGTGCCGGCCGGGGTGTCCGCGTTCCAGGAGGCGACGATCTCGTCCGCCGGGACGGCGAGCCGCCGGACCGGACCGGTCCAGACGGCGTACTCCCAGGTGGCCTTCTTCTGCGTGTGGGGGTCGGTGTAGTCGGTGCGGCCGGCGGGGGCGGCGATCGCCACCCCCGGTCTGCGGCCGGTGCGGACGGTGACGCCGCGCGCGGTCCCCGAGCGCCAGTCGGCGGCGGTGGTCCAGCTGTGGTGGTCCACGCGGGGCACGCCCTTCCGCACGGTCGGTCCGGCCGGGCGGGACGGCGCGGCACCGTCCGCGGGAGAAGCGGCGCCCCGTCCGGCCGCGGGTGCGCCGAAGGCGGCGGGGGCCGCCGCGGCACCCGCCGCGACGGCGATCGCCGCGGCCAGCAGGGTGCGCCGTGGTGTCGGTGAGGTCATACGGGATTCCCCCAGTCCGGGGCCGGTCGGGCCCCTGAGGCACGGGTACATGACGTCGTGACTGCGGTCCCCGGGGGCACCGGCGGGCCGCCCGCGGGAAGCTTCCACTATCCCCGTGCTCCTTCCCTCCGGCCAGATGTCGGCCCGCATGTCGGCGGATCGGCCGGCCACACCCCCGGGAGGAGCACCGGGAGAGGGCCGCCGCTCCCACCCGGCGGACGCGGGGCGGGGGCGGCAGGGCCGGGGCCTGTCCGGCCGCGCGCACCTCCTCGTCTCCTCGCCCGGGTGGCCGTGGCCGTGACCGGGCGGCGGGGCGGGGACGGCAGGGCGGCACATGGACCGGCAGCGACGCCCGCCCCCGGGCGCCCGTGGCGTGCGTCCTCCCACCCGGCGGTGGCCCGGCGCGGCGGCGGCGGTTAGCGTGACGGGCGTGAGGACAGGGCAGGCCGGTGACGCGCGGAGGCCACACGGCCGGGTGAGCCGGGTGACCCCGCCGGAGGGGCGCGCCGCCGTACGGCGGTCGGGCGGCTGCCGTGCCCGCTGAGCGCCGCCCGCCGCCGTACGGCACCGGCCGACCGGCCGACCCGATGGCCCGCCCGGCGGGGGCACACCCCGGGGAGGCCGTCCCGGAGGCCGGCCCAGCCGGCGGCCCGGACGGCGCGGAGGCGGCTGCCCCGGGCCACGGGAGGGACCCCGCCGCCGGGCGCGGCGGCAGCGGCGGCGACGCCCCGCGGCCCGCCGGTCTCCCCCGGCCCGGCCACGGGGGGCCGGGCGCCCCGGAGGACGGCGCGTCCGCCGGGGCGGGCCCCGGCGGGGTCGCCGCCCTCGCACGGCGGGTGGGGACGCTGCCGCCGTCGTGCGGGCCGGTGCGGCTGGTGGCCGTGGACGGTCACGCCGGTTCGGGCAAGTCCACCTTCACCGGCCGTCTCGCGGCGGCCCTCGGCGGCGCCCCCGTGGTCCATCTGGACGACCTGGCCACCCACGAGGAGCCGTTCGGCTGGACGGACCGCTTCCGGCGGCAGCTCCTGCTGCCCTTCGCGCACGGCCGGCCCGGCCGCCACCAGGTCTACGACTGGGAGCACGGGCGGTTCACGGGGGAGCGGGAGGTGGCGCCCGCACCGGTGGTACTGGTCGAGGGGGTGGGTGCCGGCCGGCGCGCGCTGCGCCCCTCACTGGCCCTGCTGTGCTGGATGGATCTCGCGGCGGGGACGGCCTGGGAGCGCGGCCGGCGGCGCGACGGGCCGGAATTGTCCACTTTCTGGGACGGCTGGACCCGGTCGGAGCAGAAACATTTCGCGGGCGACCCTACGCGCCCCCACGCCGATCTGCTGGTGCGTCAGGGACCAGAGGGATATCTGTGGTTCTGGAGAACCGGGAAGCCGGAATGATCAGGCGCGAAATTAACGCAGCGTGAGCGATTCCCCTCGCTGCGCAGTCCGGCGACGCGCCCGGTCCCGGGCACCCGCCGCGCCACCCCGGTCACGCCCGGGCCGTCCCCGCGCCACCCCCGGGAGACACGGCCGCGGGTCCGCCAACTCCGCTTGACCTGGCGGCGGGTCAGGTCTTACGTTCTCACTGTGCGGTTTCTCAACGGCCGCACGCGGACGCGAAGCCCCCGGTTGTTCCCCCGTGATCGGGGGCTTCGTTCTGCCCGGGCGCCGCATCAAAGCCGCATTCCGGGCCGCGACTCCGCCCCCGCGATCACACTCGGTGATCGCCGGCCACACCCCCGCGCCCCCCGCCTCCCGGGGCCGATACCGCCCCCCACCTGCACGGCACCCTTCGGCAGGTGGTGTCCCCGCAGGTACGATGCCTCGCGGGAGGAGCCGCAATTCCCTCCCGCCGCACGGTGGTTGACAGGCACACGCCGCGGCCCGGCGCCCGCCGGCCGCCACCACGGGGGGAACGTTGTGGGGGACGCGATGGACTTCGGCATCCACGACCGGGACGACTCGCCGGCCGACGTCGCCTGGCTGCGCGCCGTCGACGCCTACACCATGGGCGCCTACGCGCAGGCGGAGGACGAGTTCCGGGCCGCGGTCCGGACGGACCCGGGCATGGCCGACGCCTGGCTCGGGCTGCACGCCCTGCGGGTGGAGCCGGCCACCGCCCTGCTCCGCATGTACCGCCACCGCGACCGCTTCGGCGAGCAGCGCGCCCGGCACGCCCGGAAACTCAACTCCTGGTACTGGCTCGGCTGGTGGGTCCAGCCCGTGCTGGAGAGCCCGCGGGACCTGCTGCTGGCACACGCCTCGCACTGGCTCGACGGCCGCCACGTCCCCGAGCTGGACCGGGCCCTGGCGGGGTGCCCGCCGGTGGACGCCGACCCACAGGTGCGGTTCCTCCACGCCTGCCGCGCCTACCTCGTCAAGGACTGGGAACTGCTGATCCGGCACACCGGCCCGCTGCTGGACGATCCCCTGCTGGGCATCGAGGCGGGCCTCTTCGGCGGCATGGCCCGGGTCCGGCTGGAGATGTACGGGCAGGCCGAACCGCTCCTGTCGGGCGCCCTGATGCGCTGCCGGAGCGAGCAGCCCCAGCGCAAGGAGCTGCGCTACTGGCTGGCCCGGGCCCGGGAGGGCACCGGCCGCAGCGCCGCCGCCCTGCCCCTGTACCGCGCCGTGCACCGGGTGGACCCGGCGTTCATGGACACCGCCGCGCGGCTCGCGGCGATATCCGACGGCGACGGCCTGGAGGCGGGTGACCTGGCGGCCGTCTCGCTCGCCGGCGCCGGCATCGGCGGCCAGGATCTGGCGGACGCGCTCGCCGACGCCGACGGATACGGCACCGAGCCGCCGCCGGACCCCGGGCGGGACCTCACCGCGCCGCCGGGCGGCCGGGACGCGGGCGCCGACGGCGGCCCGTTGTCCCCGGCGGCGTCGCTCGACCCGGACGGGCCGCGGCAGAAGGCGGTCCTGCCGGTGCAGCCGCGGCCGGCCGAGCCGCTGCCCGACGGCCCGCCCGACCCGGTCCTGCTGGCGCAGGCGCTGGACGAACTGGAGCGGATGGTCGGCCTGGAGCCGGTCAAGCGCCAGGTCCGGGCGCTGTCCGCGCAGCTCCACATGGCCCGGCTGCGGGCCGGTGAGGGGCTTCCCGTGCAGCCCCCCAAGCGGCACTTCGTCTTCTCCGGGCCGTCGGGCACGGGGAAGACCACCGTGGCCCGGATCCTCGGCCGGGTCTTCTACGCCCTGGGCCTGCTCGGCGGCGACCACCTGGTGGAGGCCCAGCGCGCCGACATGGTAGGCGAGTTCCTCGGCCAGACGGCCGTCAAGGCCAACGAGCTGATCGACTCCGCCCTCGGCGGGGTGCTCTTCGTCGACGAGGCGTACAGCCTCTCCAACTCCGCCTACAGCAAGGGCGACGCGTACGGGGACGAGGCCCTGCAGGTCCTGCTGAAGCGGGCGGAGGACAACCGGGACCGGCTCGTCGTCATCCTCGCCGGCTACCCCGAGGGCATGGACCGGCTGATCGCGGCCAACCCCGGCCTCGGCTCCCGCTTCACCACCCGGGTGGACTTCCCCAGCTACCGGCCGCCGGAGCTGACCCGGATCGGGGAGGTGCTGGCCGCGGAGAACGGGGACGGCTGGGACGAGGACGCCCTGGAGGAACTCCGCTCCATCTGCGGGCACGTCGTCGACCAGGGGTGGATCGACGAGCTCGGCAACGGGCGCTTTCTGCGCACCCTCTACGAGAAGAGCTGCGCCTACCGCGACCTGCGGCTCTCCGGTTACGCCGGCGCCCCCTCCCGGGGGGACCTCGCCACGCTGCGGCTGCCCGACCTGATGCAGGCGTACGGGGAGGTGCTCTCCGGCCGGGGCCCGATGGATCCCGGGCCCCGGCCGCTGTGAGCGCGCCGGCGGGAGGCCGCGCCGGCCGGGTGGTCAGGGCGGCTCGTGCCCCGTGGCTCCGTCCGCGCCGGCGGAGAGACCGGCCACGGGCCCGGAGCCGGCCCGGTCGCGGGCCGGGGTCCGCGGGCGGGCGGGGCGCGGCCGGCGGGGCACCACCCGCGCGCCGCGCTGGGCGGTGAGCCCGGCGCGGGCGCGGTGCGCGGGATCCCGGACCTCGCCGACCAGGGTCTCCAGTACGTCCTCCAGGGTGACCAGGCCCAGCACCCGCCCGGAGGCGTCCGCGACCTGCGCGAGATGGGCCGCGGCGCGGCGCATCGCGGTGAGCGCGTCGTCCAGCGGGGTCCCGGGACGGAGGACGGGCATCGGGCGGAGCACCCGCGGGGACAGGGCCGGATCCGGGCCGGCGGCGTCCGGGCCGGGCGCGTCCGGCTCTTCCTCGGGGTCCAGCACGTCCTTCACGTGGACGTAGCCGAGGAAGCCCGCCGGGCCCGGGCCGCCCCCGCCGTGTACGGGGAAGCGGGAGAACCCGGTCCGCACGGTCAGCCGTTCGATCTGCCGGGCGGTGGCGTCCGGCCCGACGGTGACCAGGGAGGCCGGGTCGAGCAGCACCTCGGCGACGGTCCTGCTGCCGAGTCCCAGCGCGTCGGCCAGCCGTGCCCGCTCCTCCGGGGCGAGCAGCCCCGCCTGGTGCGAGTCGGCGACGAGACGGCCGAGCTGTTCGCGGGTGTAGACGGTCTCGAGCTCGTCCCGGGTCTCCACCCGGAAGAGCCGGAGCACCTGCCGGGCACAGGCGCCGAGCAGCCCCGTCACGGGCCGGCAGAGCCGGGCGAAGGCCACCAGCGGCGGGCCCAGCCGCAGTGCGGTCCGCCCGGGCGCGGCCAGCGCCAGGTTCTTCGGCACCATCTCCCCCACCACCAGGTGCAGGACGACGACCAGGGCCAGGGCCACGGCGTACCCCAGCGCGTGCGCCGCCGGCGCGGGCAGCCCGGCGGCCCGGCAGAGCGGTTCCAGGAGCCGGGCCACGGTGGGTTCGGCGACGGCGCCGAGCGTCAGCGAACAGGCGGTGATGCCGAACTGGGCGGCCGCCATCATCTGCGGAAGATTCTCCAGGCCGGTGAGCACGGTGCGGGCCCGGGCCGAACCGGCCGCCGCGAGCGGCTCGATCTGGCTGCGGCGCACCGAGACCAGGGCGAACTCGGCGCCGACGAAGAAGGCGTTGCCCAGCAGGAGCACGGTGCCGAACAGGAGCTGGAGGGCCGTCACCGGGCGCCCCCGGCGTGCGCCGCGCCGCGCGCCGCGGCCGCTCCCGCGGGCAGCTCCGGCCGCGGCCGGCCGGGCGGCGCGGGCACGCTCCCCGGCCCGGGCGCGGGGGCGGCTCCCGCCGCGGGCGCCGCGGGGGTGGCCGGCAGGTCCCCGGGAGCGGCGCCGGGGGCGCCCGGTGCGGAGCGGGAACGTGGGCCGGTGGTGCGCACCAGGCGCACCACCTCGGCCCGGTGGTGGCCGACCCGGCGGACCCGCAGCCGCCAGCCGGGGAGTTCGGCCGTGTCCCCGACGGCGGGGATCCTGCCGAGGAGGTCCGCGACGAGACCGGCGACGGTGCCGTAGGGGCCCTCGGGCGCGGCCAGGCCGATCGGCCGGAGCGCGTCCACCCGGCAGTCGCCGTCCGCGTCCCAGGCGGGCCTGCCGTCCTCGGCCGGGACGGCGGCGGGCGCGGGCGGGCCGGCGGCGGCGTGCCCGTAGTGCCCGTCGTGTTCGTCGCGCACCTCGCCGACGAGCTCCTCGACGATGTCCTCCAGGGTCACCACCCCGGCGGTGCCGCCGTACTCGTCCACGACGACCGCGATGGGCTGCTCCCGGCGGAGCCGCTCCAGCAGGCGCTGGACGGGCAGGGTCTCGGGCACCAGCAGCGGGGGCACCCCGGCCTCCGTGACCGGTGTGCGCGGCCGCTCCCGCACCGGCACCGCGAGGGCGTCCTTGAGGTGGACCATGGCGACCACCTCGTCGAGCCGCCCCCGGTGCACGGGGAAGCGGGAGAGCCCGGTGGCCCGGCTGAGGTTGACGACGTCCTGCGCGGTCGCCTCCGTCCCGAGCGCCGCGACCCGCACCCGGGGCGTCATGACGTGGACGGCGGAGAGCCCGGCCAGCGACAGGGTGCGCTCGAAAAGGTCCGCGGTGTCCTGTTCCAGGACGCCCGCGCGGGCGGAGTGGCGAGCGAGGGAGACCAGTTCGCCCGGGGTGCGGGCGGAGTCGCGGTGCTCGGTGGGCTCCACGCCCAGCGCCCGGACCAGCCGGTTGGCCACCGAGTTGAGCCCGGCGATCACCGGCCGGAAGAAGGCGGCGAAGGCGTGACTCGGCCCGGCCACCAGCCGGGCGACCTGGAGCGGCCGGGACACCGCCCAGTTCTTCGGCACGAGTTCACCGGCGACCATCTGTACGGCCGAGGCCAGCAGGACCCCCACCGCCAGCGCCACCCCGGGCACCACACCCGCGGGCAGCCCGGCGGCGGTGAGCGGGCCGGCCAGCAGCCGGGCCACGGCCGGTTCGGCGAGCATGCCCACCACCAGCGAGGTGAGGGTGATGCCGAGCTGGGTGCCGGAGAGCTGGAAGGAGAGTTCGTGCAGGGCGCGGACGACGGCCGCGGCGCGGCGGTCGCCCTCGGCGGCGGCGCGTTCGGCGTCCGCGCGTTCGACGGTGACGAGGCCGAACTCCGCGGCCACGAAGAAGCCGCAGGCGAGGATCAGCAGCACGGCGGCGGCGAGCAGGAGCAGGGGAACGATCATGTCGCCGCCCGGGGTGAGGCGGCGCGGGTACTACCGGACGAACCGTCCATCGGCTAAGGAATTCACTCCTCGGCTGGCAGCTGCCCCGCAGGGCCGGCCTGCGCGGCGCCCGGCCGGCGCGGGGCGGGGCGCGCGTCGCGCCACCGGGGACAGCGTAGCCACTGCCCGCGGGGGTGCGAAGGTCCGCGGACGCGCGCGCCCGGCCCCCGCGGGGCCGGCGGCCGCGGGCGGGGCGCCCTCCCGCCGGGGCCCGGCGCCACCCCTGACCTCGCCCGATCGGGTGAACCGAGGGGCGGGCGCGGCTGCCGGCGCCCCTCCTCGTCCGCCCCTCGGGGCGACCCCGGGCGGGCCGGCTGTCAGCCGTCCGCCGGGCCGCTGCCGTGGTGGTCGGCGAGGGCCCGCAGCGCGCGGGCGTCGGCGAGGGCCCGCTCGCGGGCGACGCCGGGCTGGATACCCATGGCGGGCAGGTGGGAGCCGTCGGCCAGGTCGAGGGAGACCCAGGGATCGCCGGGGCGGAGGTTGACCCGCAGCACCTCGGCCCAGGCCAGCCGCCGCCGGGTGGTCAGGTTGACCACCGTGACGCCCTGTTCGTCGGCCTCCACCCGGGGGCGGCTCAGCAGCAGCATGACGCCCAGGCCGAGCAGGCCCGTGGCCACGAAGCTCAGGCGTTCCCCGAGGCCGAGCGGCAGGGCCAGCCCGAGGAGGGTGAGGGTGACCAGGATCGCGGTGCCCGCGGTGAGCAGGACGGCCCGGGTACGGGCCGGCCGGAAGGTGACGGGCAGCGCGGGCAGGGCGGGCAGGCCCGAAGGGTCGGGGGCGGAGGAGGACACGGCGCTCTCCGGGAGGTCGGGGGTGGGCCGCGGCGCCCCGCCCGGGGCGGTGCCCGGACGGGCGGGACGCGCGGTCGGGTCAGGGGCCGGAGGGGACGCGGCGCGGGACCGGGGCCGCCGGCCGCGTCGGGGTCACCGGATCACGGGATCACGCGGTCACAGCCGGCACGCGTGGATGCCGGTGGTGAGGATGGCCCGCGCGCCCAGGTCGTACAGCTCGTCCATGATCCGCTGGGCGTCCCGGGAGGGGACCATGGAACGGACGGCGACCCACCCCTCGTGGTGCAGCGGGGAGACCGTCGGCGACTCCAGGCCGGGGGTGAGGGCGACGGCCCGCTCCACGTGCTCCTCGCGGATGTCGTAGTCCATCATCACGTAGCGGCGGGCGACGAGGACGCCGTGCATCCGGCGGAGGAACTGCCGCACCTTGGGCTCCTCGCCGTCCTCGCCGGTGCGGCGGATGACCACGGCCTCGCTGGTCAGGATCGGCTCACCGATGATGTCCAGCCCGGCGTTGCGCAGGGTGGTGCCGGTCTCCACGACATCGGCGATGATCTCGGCCACACCGAGCTGGATGGCGGTCTCCACGGCACCGTCGAGGTGCACCACGGAGGCGTCGACGCCGTGGTCGGCGAGGTGCTTCTCGACCAGGCCGGCGAAGGACGTGGCGACGGTCATGCCGCCGAAGTCCCTGACGTCCCGGGCGGTTCCGGGACGGGTGGCGTAGCGGAAGGTGGAGCCGGCGAAGCCCAGCTGCATGATCTCCTCCGCGTCCGCGCCCGAGTCGAGCAGCAGATCACGGCCGGTGATGCCGATGTCGAGCCGGCCGGAGCCGACGTAGACGGCGATGTCACGGGGGCGGAGGAAGAAGAACTCGACGTCGTTGTCGGTGTCGACCAGGACCAGCTCACGGCGGTCCTTGCGCTGCCTGTAACCGGCCTCCTGGAGCATCTCCGACGCGGGTTCCGACAGTGAACCCTTGTTGGGGACGGCGATGCGGAGCATGAGGCTTTCCTTCGCTTCTTCGGGGTGGCGGGGGCGGGGTGTGCTGTGCGGCCGCGGTCCGGTGGCGTCCAATCCCCCGCGCCGCCGGGCCGCGGGACCGTGCCCGGCCGTCTCCGGCACCGGGCGGGACGGGAGGGCCGCACGGCCCGGGGAGCCCGGTAACCGCGATGCGGGGGCCCGGAAACCCGGGAAACGGGGAACACCGCCGGCGGCCCGGGGGCCCGGGGCGGCGGGCCCCCGGCGGCGCGCGGGCTCAGAGATGAGCGTATACGTCGTCCAGGGAGATTCCCCGGGCGACCATCATGACCTGGAGATGGTAGAGGAGCTGCGAGATCTCCTCGGCGGTGCGCTCACTGCCCTCGTGCTCGGCCGCCATCCACACCTCGGCCGCCTCCTCGACGACCTTCTTGCCGATGCTGTGCACGCCCGCGGCGACGAGCTCGGCGGTGCGCGAGGTGGCCGGGTCGCCGGTGGCGGCCTTCTGCTGGAGCTCGGCGAAGAGCCCCTCGAATGTCTTGTTCGCCATGGTGGGTCCAACCTACCGTTTCGCGGGCCGGGGCTGTCCCGCCGGATCCGCCCGGCGCCACGGCTCGGCGACGGAGCGCAGGGTGGTGGCGGTGGCGACGGCCGCCATGACCGCCTCGTGCCCCTTGTCCTCCCGGCTGCCGGGCAGGCCGGCGCGGTCCAGCGCCTGCTCCTCGGTGTCGCAGGTGAGCACGCCGAACCCGATGGGCACCCCGCAGGACACGGAGACCTGGGTGAGGCCCTGGGTGACGCCCTGGCAGACGTAGTCGAAGTGGGGCGTCCCGCCGCGGACGACCACGCCGAGCGCCACGAGGGCGTCGTAGCCGCGGTCCGCCAGCACCTTGGCGACGACCGGGAGTTCGAAGCTGCCGGGGACGCGGAGCACCGTCGGCTCCTCGATGCCCAGCTCGCCGAGGGCGCGCAGCGCGCCGTTCAGCAGCCCGTCCATCACCTGCTCGTGCCACTGCGCGGCGATCACCGCCACGCGCAGATCGCCGGAGTCCTGTACGGACAGGTCGGGTGCGCCCTTACCGCTCACGTTCTCGTCTTCCCTCGTGTCGTGCCCGCCGGGGCGGGTGTGCCGTCATGCGTCTCGCCCGGTCCTGGGCCGGGCCGGGGTGCCGGCCGGTCCCGCCGGCCGGCCCCCGCGGTCACCGCCGGTGGGCGGCGGTGGCCCGCCGGCCCTCCAGCCAGGGCAGGTCGTGGCCCATCCGGTCGCGCTTGGTGCGCAGATACCGGAGATTGTGCTCGCCGGCGGCCACCGGCGCGGGCACACGGGTCACCTCCAGCCCGTGCGCGGCCAGGGCCGCGGTCTTCTCCGGGTTGTTGGTCATCAGCCGCGGGCTCTCCACCCCGAGGTCGGCGAGGATCCACGCGGCGGCCGCGTAGTCGCGGGCGTCGGCGGGCAGGCCGAGTTCGAGGTTGGCGTCGAGGGTGTCCCGGCCCTGCTCCTGCAGTTCGTACGCCCGCAGCTTGGACAGCAGGCCGATGCCGCGCCCCTCGTGGCCCCGGAGGTAGAGGACGACACCACGGCCCTCCTCGGCGACCCGGTCCAGCGACGCCTGGAGCTGGGGGCCGCAGTCACAGCGCAGCGAGCCGAAGACGTCACCGGTGAGGCACTCGGAGTGGACCCGCACCAGGACGTCCCGCCCGTCCCCGATCTCGCCGCGGACGAGGGCGATGTGCTCGACGCCGTCCGCCGTGGCGCGGTAGCCCAGCGCGCGGAACTCACCGGCGGGCGTGGGCAGCCACGTCTCGGCCTCGCGGCGGACCACCGGCAGGACGGCCGGGGGTACGGCCGCGGGGACGGCGGACGCGCGGGCGGCCGGGGCGGGTCCGGGTGCCCCGGCCGGCTCGGTGGGTCCGGTGTGCCCGGCGGTGGCGGCGGGCGCGGGGGTCCCGGCCGGGTCGGCCACCCCGGCCGGACCGGCGGCGCGGCGGTAGGCGATCAGGTCCTCGATGGAGATGATCGCCAGACCGTGCTTGCGGGCGAAGGGCACCAGCTCGGGCAGGCGGAGCATGGTGCCGTCCTCGGCCGCGATCTCCACGATGGCCGCGGCCGGACGCAGTCCGGCGAGCCGCGCGAGGTCCACCCCGGCCTCGGTGTGACCGGGCCGGGCCAGTACCCCGCCGGGCCGGGCGCGCAGCGGGAAGACGTGGCCCGGGCGGACGAAGTCGCCGGGTGCGCTCCCGCCGTCGGCGAGCAGCCGCAGGGTGGCCGAGCGGTCGGCGGCGGAGATCCCGGTGGTGACGCCGTGCGCGGCGGAGGCGTCCACGGAGACGGTGAAGGCGGTGGACATCGACTCGGTGTTGGTCCCCACCATCTGCGGCAGGTCGAGCCGGTCGAGGTCGGCGCCCTCCAGCGGGGCGCAGATCAGGCCGCGGCACTCGGTCATCATGAACGCCACGATCCCGGGGGTGGCGTGCTCGGCGGCGACGACGAGGTCGCCCTCGTTCTCCCGGTCCTCGTCGTCCACGACCACCACCGGCCGGCCGGCGGCGATCTCCGCGACGGCGAGCGCCACGGGGTCGAGCACGCTGCCGGTGCCGTCCCCGGGGGCGTCCCGGTAGCCGTCGGCGCCGTGGCCGCCGCCGTGGGGGCGGTGGGCGAGCTGCTGGAGTGGTGCGGTCATGCCGGTGCTCCTTCGGTGCGCCCGGGGGCGGTCCGGGTGGCGGGGGCGGTCCGTGCGCGGGGGATCATGGGGCGGTCCTCGTCGCGGCCGGCGGCCGGGCCCCGGCCGGGGGGACGGCGGGCCCGTGCTGTTCCGTGCGGGTCCGCAGCCACCAGGCGCGCAGGCCCCACAGGACGAGCACGAAGTAGACGAGGTAGACGAGGCCGGAGAAGGGCAGGCCGCTGGCGAAGGCGAGCGGCACGCCGACGACGTCGACGAGCATCCACGCGAACCAGAACTCGACCAGCCCGCGGGCCTGGGCGACCATCGCGGCCAGGGTGCCGGTGAAGATGTAGGCGTCCGGCCAGGGGTTCCAGGAGAGGGAGGGCACGGCCGTGAACAGCCCGCCGACGGCGAGCGTCCCGAGCAGCGTGCCCGCGGCCAGCAGCGCGCGTTCCCGGCCGGTGGCGAAACGCACGGCGACGGTGCCGTCCGCCGTGCCCCGGCTGCCCCGCCGCCACTGCCGCCAGCCCCAGACGGCGACCCCGATGACCAGCAACTGCTTGCCCACGCCGCCGCCGAGCTGCGCGGAGGCGTAGGCGGCGACGAGCACGAGGCCGGAGAGGAGCTGGACGGGCCAGGTCAGCAGGGAGCGGCGCCAGCCGAGGGCGAGCGCGGCCAGACCGAGCAGGTTGCCCGTCATGTCGGACCACTTCACGGGCTGGTCGAGTACCGTGAACGCGGTGCCGTTCAGCCAGTCGAACCAGCCGGCGGTCATGCGGAGACCTCCCCGGTGACGGCCGCGGCGGAGGGGGCGTCACCGGAGCGTCCGGAAGGCCCGGAACCCTCGGCGGCCACGGTCTCCCCGGCGGCCACGGCAGCGGCGGCGCCCGCCGCTCCCCCGAGCCCGCCGGCCGGGACGACGCCCGAGGCGAGCAGCCGCTCCACGTACTTGGCGAGCACGTCCACCTCCAGGTTGACCGGTTCCCCGGGCTGCTTGCGCCCCAGGGTGGTCAGTTCGAGGGTGGTCGGGACGAGACTGACGGCGAAGTGCTCCTCCCCCGCCTCGACGACGGTGAGGCTGACCCCGTCGACGGTGATGGAGCCCTTCTCCACGACGTAGCGGGCGAGGCGCGGCGGGAGGGAGATCCGCACGACCTCCCAGTGCTCCCCGGGGATGCGTTCGGTGACGGTGCCGGTCCCGTCGACGTGCCCCTGCACCAGGTGCCCGCCGAGCCGGCCGCCGAGGGCCATGGCGCGTTCGAGGTTGACGCGGCTGCCGGGGACCAGGGCCCCGAGGCTGGAGCGGTGCAGCGTCTCGGCCATCACGTCGGCGGTGAACGCGCCGCCGCCGCTGCCGGCCACGGTCAGGCAGACGCCGTTGACGGCGATCGAGTCCCCGTGCCGGACGCCCTCGGTGACCAGCGGTCCCCGCAGCCGCAGGCGGGAGCTGTCGCCGAGGTCCTCGACGGCGGTGACCTCACCCAGTTCTTCGACGATTCCTGTGAACACGTCAGTTCTCCTCCGGAGCGTCGGGAGCGGTGACGGATGGGGTACGGATGGCGGGGGGCGGGCCGGGGACGGCGGCGGTGATCCGCAGATCCGGGCCGATCCGGTCCACGGCGGTCACCTCCAGCCGCAACGCCTCGGCGATGGTGCCGATTCCGCCGCCGGCGAGCGCGGCGGGCCCGGCGCCGAGCAGCGCGGGCGCCAGGTAGGCCGTGACCTCGTCCACCGCGCCGGCGGCGACGAACGATCCGGCCAGCCGCGCGCCGCCCTCCAGCAGCACCGAGCGCACATCACGCGCGTACAGGGCCTCCAGCAGCGCGGGGACGGACAGGCCCTGGCCGCCGGGGGCGCGCGGCAGCCGGACCACGGAGACCGTGCCGTCACCGGTGCGGCCGGCGAGGTGGGCCGTGCCGGCGTCCTCGGCGACCGCGATGAGGGTGGGCGCGGCACCGTCCAGCACCCGGGCGCCGGGCTTCACGGCGGTGGCCCCGGTGTCCAGGACGACCCGCAGCGGCTGCCGGACCGCGGAGCCGGACGCGGCGGGGTCCGGCAGCCGCGCGGCCAGGTGGGGGTCGTCGGCGCGGGCGGTGCCGGAGCCGACGACGACGGCGTCCGCCGCGGCGCGCAGCCGGTGCACGTCGGCCCGGGCGGCGGGCGAGGTGATCCAGCGGCTGCTGCCGTCGGCGGCGGCGGTGCGGCCGTCCAGCGTCGCGGCGAACTTCCAGCGGACGAAGGGGCGCCCGTGGCGGACGGAGGTGAGCCAGGCCCGGTTGACCTCTGCGGCCTCGGCGGCCAGCAGCCCGCCCGCGACGTCCACACCGGCGGCGGCCAGGGTCGCGGCGCCGCCCGCGGCGGCAGCGTGCGGGTCGGCGACGGCGTAGCGGACCCGGGCGATCCCGGCGTCGATCAGGGCGCGGCTGCACGGGCCGGTGCGGCCGGTGTGGTCACAGGGTTCCAGAGTGACCAGAGCGGTCCCGCCGCGGGCGTGCTCGCCCGCCGCGCGCAGGGCGTGGATCTCCGCGTGCGGACCGCCGGCCCGCTGGTGGTACCCCTCGCCCACGGGCTCTCCCGCGGCGTTGAGGATCACACAGCCGACGACCGGGTTCGGGCTGGTCTCACCGGCTCCTCGGGCGGCGAGCGCCACGGCGCGGCGCATCGCCCGGGTCTCGGCCGGGGTGGGCTCCTCGGGGGCCACCGGGTCCTCCTGCCTGCTGCGGCACGGACTCCGGGGCCGTCGGGAACGACGGATACGGACGGGCGCACGGGGCGACGGGTTCGGATGTACGGCCCGCTCCCGGGAGGAACGGCCGTACCGCCGGACGGCGGCGCACCGGTGCTCGACCGCCGCGCACTGCCTCCCATCCGGACTTTCACCGTCGGTCCAGGAATTTCACCTGGTCAACCGGCCACTGGACGTGGCCGGGTCGCGGACTGTAACCGCCGGTTCGGACTTACACCGACCCCGGAGTGCGCTGACGTCACTGGTACCCGTCCAGTCTGCCACGGGAGAACGTCCCCGTCCCGGGCAGGTTTTGTGGACTGGCTCACACGCGCCACAGGGCTCACCGGTGAACCACCCCTCACCGGGACCGCCGCACCGGGGTGGCGTCATGGGGTCCCGGGCGCCGGGCGGGCCACGGAATCCGCTGCCTGCCGGGAGCGCTCACCGGCCGGCCCGGTGCCCCGCCGGGCGGCGCCGGTTCCGGGCGGCGGGCGCCGGCGGAACTCGCCCCGGCGGTGCCGCGCCGGTCCCGGTCAGAACTCTCCCGGCCAGTCCTGCGGGCCGCCGCCGCGCCACTCGATGAGCGTGGGGTCGTCCAGACGCACCTGATCGGGGTCCAGACCGGCGCGGCGGAGGAATTCCAGCAGGTCACGGGGGTCGGCGGCGGTTCCGGCGCGCTGGCCGCGGATCTCGACCCGGCGGCCCCGGCCGTCCGGCGGGTGCACGAGCACCGGTGGATGGCCGTCCACGGGTTCCAAGCGTTCCATGCCCCCAGGGTGCGCCGGGCGCCGCGGCTTCGCACCCGCACCCACATCCAAACCCGGGGCCCGGGGCCCGGGGCCGTCCACCCGGCCAGGGACCACAACCCACCGGCCACGGGCCACCGGGCATCTGGCTCCCGGCCACCCGGCGGCCGGCCGCGGCGTGTAACGCCCAGGTGAACAGGGCGGACGGGGTCACGGGCTGCCTTAGCATTGGCGGGATTTCATCGCCGGACGACGGCGGCGGGCGGCAGGAACGGAGTGGTCATGGGCCTCGGCGTGGGCTGGAAACTGCACGGCGACGGGCGGGTTCCCGCTCCCGGGGCCGTGGTCAGGCCCGATGAACGGCTCTCCTGGCCGCGCACCCTGGGACTCGGCGCGCAGCACGTGGTGGCGATGTTCGGGGCGAGCTTCGTCGCCCCCGTCCTCATGGGCCTGGACCCGAATCTGGCCATCATGATGTCCGGCTTCGCCACCATGCTCTTCCTGCTGGCGACGCGCGGCCGGGTCCCCAGCTACCTGGGGTGCAGTCTCTCCTTCGTGGGGGTCGCGGCCGCGATCAAGGCGCAGGGCGGCGGCGCCGCGACGGTCACCGGCGCGATCCTCGTGGTGGGCGTGGTACTCCTCCTCAGCGGCCTGGTGGTGCGGAAGTTCGGGGCGCGGATCATCCACACGGTGATGCCGCCGGTGGTCACCGGTGCCGTGGTCATGATGATCGGCTTCAACCTGGCCCCCGTCACGGCCGCCACGTACTGGCCGCAGGACCAGTGGACCGCCCTGCTGACCATGCTGTTCACCGGCGCGGCCGTGGTGGTGCTGCGGGGCTTCTGGGCGCGGATCGCGATCTTCCTCGGGCTGGCGTTCGGGTACGGGGTCTCCTGGCTGTCCGACCTCGCCCTCGGCCGGATCCACTCGGTGCAGGGCGGCGCGGAGGCGGTCGACCACTGGCGGCTGGACCTGTCCGCCGTCGCCGAGGCGGACTGGATAGGCCTGCCGTCGTTCCACGCCCCGGCGTTCGAGGCGTCGGCGATCCTCGTGGCCCTGCCCGTGGTGATCGCCCTGATCGCGGAGAACGCCGGCCATGTGAAGGCGGTCGGCGAGATGACCGGCGACCCGCTGGACGAGGAGATGGGCACCGCCATCGCGGCCGACGGCGCGGGCAGCGTGCTCTCCACCGCCGTCGGCGGCCCGGCCACCACCACCTACGCGGAGAACATCGGCGTGATGGCGGCCACCCGGGTCTACTCCACCGCCGCCTACTGGGCGGCGGCCTCCTTCGCGCTGCTGTTCGGCCTCTGCCCGAAGTTCGGCGCGGTGGTGGCCGCGGTGCCCGGCGGGGTACTGGGCGGCATCACCGTCATCCTCTACGGCATGATCGGCCTGCTCGGGGCGCAGATCTGGGTGCACAACCGGGTGGACCTGCGCAACCCGCTGAACCTGGTGCCGGTCGCGGCGGGCGTGATCATCGGAGTGGGCGGGGTCAGCCTGCGGATCACCGACACCTTCGAGCTGAACGGCATCGCGCTCGGCAGCATCGTGGTGCTCAGCGGCTACCACCTGCTGCGCGCCCTGGCCCCCGCGCACATGAAGACGGAGGAGCCCCTGCTGGACGAGGGCACCACCTCCTACGACACCTCCTACGACGACACCCGTGGCCCCGCCGGCGGCCCCGGCGCGACGGACACCCCCGCCGGCCCCTCCCCCGTCCCCGCCGCCTCTGCCGGTTCTGCCACCTCTGACACCTCTGGTTCTGCCGGTTCTGCCGCCGCCGGCACCGGAGCCGGGGACCCGGCCGGCGAGGACCGGCCGTCCGGGGACGTTCCGGGCGCCCCGGCCCCCCGGGACAGCGACGGGACGACGCCGGGCTGAGCCCGGGCCCGGCCGGCTCCCCAACGCGCCGGGAACTCACGGCACTCCGCGTCCGACCCTGGAGGTGTGGGCCCCACCGCACCGCGGCCCGCGGGACACCGCCCGCGGCCGTGCCCCCACGGAGGAGGTTGGCCACCGCCATGCGCTGGTACGAGGACGAGGAGTTGTGGACGGAGTTCTCCGGGACGCTGTTCTCCGAACGCCGGCGCGCGGAGGCCGCCCGCACCGTCGCCGCTTCACCGCTGCTCGCCTTCCCGCCCGGCTCCCGCGTGCTGGACCTGTGCTGCGGTCCCGGCCTGTTCCTGGTGCCGCTGGCGGCCCGCGGCCACGACGTCACCGGCGTCGACCTCAGCGCGGCGATGCTCGGCCGGGCCCGCGCCGCCCTGGCCGCCGCGGGCGCCGGGGCCCGGCTGGTACGGGCCGACATGCTGGAGCACGTCGAGCCCGGGCGGTACGACGTGGTGCTCAACCTCTACACCTCGTTCGGCTACTTCGACGACCCGGAGGACAACCTGCGGGTGCTGCGGAACGCCTACGCGTCGCTCGCCCCCGGCGGCCGGCTCCTCGTCGACGTCATGGGCAAGGAAGTGCTGGCCGGCTGGATCGGCCGGCCGCAACTGGCCGACCTCGGCGACGGCGGCTACGTCGTCCAGCGCGACACCGTGCTGGACGACTGGACCCGGCTGCGCACCGACTGGACCCTCGTGCGCGGCACCACCGCCCGCGAGGCGTCCATCACCTGCTTCCTCTACAGCGCGGCCGAGCTGCGCGCGCTGCTGGAGACCGCCGGCTTCACCGCGGTGACCTGCTACGGCGGCTTCGACGGCGCCCCCTACGACCAGCACTCCCGCCGGCTCGTCGTCCAGGGCACCCGGCCCGGCGGGCCCGCGCCCTCGCCCCCCTGATCCGGCCGAGGCCCCGCCCGCGCCCCCCTCCGGGGCCGCGCGGCCCCCCGCACCACCGTGCCGCCCTCCACCCCCTCCGGCGCACGCCGCCCGGTGCGCCCCTCCGGAAGGACCCCCCACCATGCTCCGACCGCCCCCGCCGCCCCCGGCTTTCCCGATCACGCCGCCCGCCACCGACCCCGCGCCCCCGCGGTGACCGCGGTGCGCACCGCGCCGCCGCTCCCGGAGCCGGTCGTCCACGACCACGTCACCGACGCGATCAAAGCCCCCGACCTGCTGCGCCTGACCGGCACGACCGTGCTCGCCCGCTTCGAGACGCTGAAGGTCTACGCGGCGCTGGGCGCCGTCCGCACCCTGCTGGAGCGCGGCACGGTACGCCCCGGCCAGACCCTCGTCGACAGCTCCAGCGGCATCTACGCGCTGGCGCTGGCCATGGCATGCCACCGTTACGGGCTGGGCTGCCACATCGTCGCCTCCACCACCGTGGACGCGGCGCTCCGCGCCCAGTTGGAGGTGCTCGGCGCCACCGTCGACCAGATGCCGCCCTCCCGGAGCCTCCGGCTGGACCAGGAGCGCCGGGTCGGCCGGGTGCGCCGGCTCCTCGCGGACCGCCCGGGGATGCACTGGATGCGCCAGTACCACGATGCCGTCCACTACGCCGGCTACCGGGAGTTCGCCGATCTGGTCGACCGGGCCCTGCCCGGCGTGCCGCTCGGGGTGGTCGCCGCCGTCGGCACCGGAGCCTCCACCGCCGGGCTCGTCCTGCCGCTGCGCCGGCGCGGCCGGGACGTGCGGCTGGTGGGGCTCCAGCCCTTCGGCAGCGTCACCTTCGGCAGTGAGGGGTTCAGCGACCCGGAGGCCATCATCGCGGGCATCGGCAGCTCCATCCCGTTCGACAACGTCCGGCACGAGCTGTACGACCGGGTGCACTGGCTGGACTTCCGGCACGCCATGGCCGGCGCCGTCGCGCTCCTGCGCGACCACGCCGTCTTCGCCGGGCTCTCCACGGGCGCGGCATACCTCGCCGGCGCCTGGGAGGCGGCCCGTGACCCCGGCCGCACCCACCTGGTGATCGGCGCGGACACCGGTCACCGCTACACCGAACGGGTGTTCGCCCGCCACCGGGAGGCGGCCGACCCCGGCCGTCTCGCGCCGCGCCGGATCGGCTCGCTCGCCGAACTCGCCCCGCCCTGGTCCGTCCTGGACTGGAACCGCCGCCCGTACGAGACCGGCGCGGGCGGACGGGGCGGACCTGGCGGCGGTGGCGGCGGGCCGGCCGCGGCCGAGGGGGCCGGGCCTCCGCTGGTCGCGCCCGCCCCGCGCCCGGCGACCGCCGCCCCGCGGACCACGGGGAAGGGCGGCGGCCCGTGACCGTCGCCGCGCTCGAAGCGCTCACCTTCGGCCTGGACCGGCTCGCGGAGGCCGCCGCCGGGGCCGGGCACCGGCTCGCCCTCCTCACCGGCGACCGCGCGGTGTACCGCCATGAACTGGCCCGGATCGCCCCGGGTGCCCTCGACGTCATCGACGTGGACACCGGCGACCGGGACGCCTGCGCCGCCGCCCTGGCCCGCCTGCCCGGCCTCCGCGGACTGATCAACTCCACCGACACCTGGAGCGTCCCCGCCGCCGAACTCGCCGCCGCGCTGGGCCTGCCGGGACCGAGCCCGGAGTCCGTCCGCCTGCTCCGCGACAAGTCCCGGGTGCGCGCCCTCCTCCACGAGCGGGGGCTCAGCCGGGGCCCCGCCCTGCCGGTGGCCGCCGGCGACCCGGACGCCGCCGCGCGCGTGCTCCGGGAGATCGGCCTGCCCGCCGTGGTCAAGGACTCGGCGGGCACCTCCTCCCGTAACGTCTGGCCGGTCCGCGACGAGGAGGCCCTGCGCGGGGCGCTCGCCGAGGCCGCGGAACGCCCGCTGCTCGGACGGCTGTTCGCCGAACCCTTCTTCGCCGGCCCCGTCTACAGCGCGGAGACCCTGAGCTGGGCGGGCACCACGCGGCTGCTCGGCGTGCTCAGCCGTCAGCTGTCGCCGGAGCCCCTGGTCCGCGAGGAGGCCGCCGCCTTCCCCGTGGCGCTGCCGGCCGCCCTCCACGGGCGCGTCGAGGACTGGGTGGCGCGGGTGCTGCACACCGCCGGGCACCACGAGGGTTTCGGGCACGTGGAGTTCGTCCTCACCACCGGCGGGCCCGAACTGGTGGAGATCAACCGGCGGATCGGCGGCGCGCTGGTCGGTGAAGCGCTCTGCCGCGCGCTGGGCGTCAACGTGTACGAGGCACTGGTGGACACGGCGCTCGGCCGCCGCCCCGCGCTGCTCGACGGTCCGGGCGCCACCGGGCCCGCCACCGCGTTCGTCCTGGTCTACGCCGCCCGGCGCGGCACCCTGACCGGCTGGTCCGGCCTGGACCACCTGGCCGCCTTCCCCGGCGAACCCGCCTGGTACCCGACGCTCGCCCCCGGCGACCGGGTGGCGCACCTCACGGACCAGCGGGGCTGCACCGGAATCGTGCTGGCCGGCGGGGAGACCGCCGAACTGGCCCTGCACCGCGCGCTGGCCGCGGCGGGCGCGGTCCGGCCCCTCGTCCGCCCGGACGGGGACGACGACGGCAACGGTGGCGACGGGGACGGCGACGGCGACCGGGACGACGGGGACAAGGCCGAGCCCCTGGGCCGCTGACGCCGGTGCCCGGCACCGGGCCGGGCGCGGCGGCCGGAGCCGGCCCGCTCCCCCGCCGCCGCGCCCGGCCCCCGCCACGGGCCCGTCCGCCGGCCCGGCCCCGGCCGCCTGACCGCCGGTGGTCAGCGCGCGGCCGTCCCGGCCGCCGCGGGCGCGCGTTCCGGCACCAGCCGGGGCACGAGGCGGACGCAGGCCACCATGCCGACCACCTCCACCAGGGTCTGCGCGACCACGACGGCCGCGGCCACCGCGAAGGCGTCGGGCAGGGCCAGCGCCAGTGGCAGCACCACCAGGGAGTTGCGGGTCGCCCCCGTGAACACCACCGCGCGGCCCGCCGGGGCGTCCAGGCGGAACAGAGCGGCCACCCCCTTCCCGGCGAACGCCATGACCACGAGGAACACCACATAGACGGGGATCACGGCCGCGACATCGGTGAGGCGGTCGCCCAGCTTGGGAAGCTGGGAGGCGACGACGGTCAGGAGCACCGCGGCCATCAGCGGCACCATCGTCGTACCGGCCGCGGCGGAGACCCGCCGTCCCGCCGGGCGCAGCGCGGCCCACGCCTGAAGCGCCCACGCCAGCGCGAGCGGGACGGCGATCAGGACCACGAACGCCTCCACGAACGGGCCCACCTCCACCACATCGGCCAGACCGGGCCCCAGGAAGAGATACAGGAATCCCGGCAGCAGCAGCATCTGCGCCACGAGCAGCAGCGGCGTGGCGGCCAGCAGACGGCGGGCCGAGCCGCCGGCCAGCCCCGAGAAGACGATCACGTAGTCCACGCACGGGCAGAGCAGCACCAGCAGCACCCCCACGCGGACGGCCTGGTCCGCCGGGAGGAACGCGAACAGCGCCGCGACGACCAGCGGCACCACGGCGAAGTTCACCACCAGGGCCGCGGCGAGGAACCGGCCGTCGCGCAGGGAGCGGACCAGCTCCGCGGCGGGGACCTGGAGGAAGGTGACGAACAGCAGCGCGCCCAGCACCGGGTTGATGGCGTGCTCCAGCCCCGGCCCGGCCGCCGGGGCCAGGGCGCCCACCAGCCCGCCCGCGGCCATCGCCGCGAGATAGATCGCCACCTGGTGGTGGTCCATCCGCTCCACCAGGCCCCGCCGTTCCTGCTCAGGCACCCGAGCTCCTCAATCTTCGTACGGGAGGCGGCCCGCCCCGCGCGGCGGCGTCCCGCGCGGGGGCACCTCTCCCATCCTCACAGCCCGGGCCGGGCACCCGGTAACCGGCCGGGCGCCCCGCCCCCCGGCAGCAGGCCCGCCGGGGCGGAACCCGGCTCCCGCCGCCCGGCACCGTCCGACTCCGCGTCCTCCAGCAGGGCGATCAGCGTCTCCCGGGCGCGGGCCACCCGGGACCGGACCGTCCCGACCGGGCAGCCGGCGATCCTGGCGGCCTCCGCGTAGGGGAGCCCCAGGAGCTGGGTGAGGACGAACACCTCACGCCGCAGCGCGGGAAGCCGCGCCAGCAGCTCCGCCAGCGCCACACCTTCGTCGAAGCCCGGCAGGCCGCGCGGCTGGGCGTCCTCCACCACGGTCTGCCAGTCCTCGACCCGCGCCCGGCGGGGGCGGGCCCGCTCGGACCTGATCCGGTCCACCACCACGCGCCGCGCGATGGTGAGCAGCCAGCCGCGCGCCGGCGAACGGCCCTGGAACCCGGGGAGGCTGCGCAGGGCCCGCAGATAGGTGTCCTGGACCAGGTCCTCGGCCCCCTGCGGGTCGCCGGTGAGACGGACGAGGTAGCGGCGGACGTCGGGCAGCGTGGAGCGGACGAAGGACTCCGCCGCGCCGCGGTCGCCGTGCCCGGCCGCGAGGGCCCAGCCCGTCACCTCCCGGTCCTTCCGGTCCCGGTCCGTGCCGGTGACCGGTGGGCGGGCGCCGCCACGGCCCGCGGGAGCGGCTCCAGCGCCCGCGCCGGGTATCCCGCCCCCGGCCGGGGCGCCGGGGCCGGCGAGTTCCGGCGGGGTGCCCGGGGCAGCCGGGGCCACGAGGCCCGCCGGGGCGCCCCGTTCGGCCGGCCCGCCGCTCCGGGGCGGGGGGTGGCCGGGCCGGGCCCGCCGCCGTGCCGCCTGCTCCGCGCGCCGGTGGTGTTCCGGCTGCTCCGCTCGTTCCGCCCGTCTGCGGGCTCCACCGTTCCGTGCAGCGTTCATCGTCCGCGGTCCTCCGGTGTGGTCCGCCGCGCGGCGCGGTGACTGCGGCGCCGGGCGGCGGGAACGGCGGCCGGGGGCGTGATCCGGACCCCGCCCCGGCCGATGGCTCCGTGCTGTCAGGCGACAGCGGGCACCGGCGGCGGGCCGCGCGTGGGGAGGACGCGGAGGAGCGGGAACGGCCGCGGCGCGCACGGCACCGCGGGGAGAGGGCCGCGGCGCGGCGGCCGGGGCAGCGGGACGGCGCGGACCACGAGGTCCAGCGGGGCGGCCAGCCGGGCGGACGCCGCCCGCAGCAGCCGGAAGAGGGCCCGTTCCCCGCCCGACAGCCACACCGCGCCCACCAGGGCGATCACCAGGTGGACGGCGGCCATCACGGGCCCGGCACCCGCCTGTTCGAAGAGGGGCCCCATCCCGATGCCGCCGCCCCCGCCCCCGGCCGGCCCCCCGCCCGCGTACGACGGAACGACATGCGCCGTCCAGTCCGCGGGGGCGAGGTGGGCCGCGTGCCCCGCGTGGGCGTGCGGCCGGTCCTCCGCGGCCCCGTGCAGCACCGCGGCCCCGGCCCCGTACGGCAGCCCGCCCGGCGGTCTGCCGGGGGCCGGCTGGGCGCGGGCGAACAGCAGGTGGAGCACGCCCTGGACGGCGAGCGCGGCCGGGGTGACCAGCCACGGTGACCGCTCCCGGCCGGTCAGGCCCCACACCCCGGCGGCCGTCGCGCACAGCGCCGCGGCGAGCGCCCAGCCGGGCACGGGCAGACCGGAGACCGCGGCGTGTCCCTCCGCCGCGAGCAGCACGCACACCGCCGCGAACACGGCGGTCCGCACCGAGCGCGTGACCCTCCCGGGAACCATGGTCCGATCATGGTGACACCCCGGCCCGCTTCCCGGGACCGGGCCGCGGGAATTCGTCGTACCGGAACGCCCGGACCGGCCCGGCCCTCCGGACGCGCCACGTCGCGCCGCCGGCGCACCGGCGTTGGTCCGTTCCGGTCACCCCCGGCCGTCCCGGGCGACAAGCCGGGCGCGGAGCTGCCACGGTGCCCTCATGCAGCACACGACGGCCACCGCGGCACCGGCGGCACCGGCCGGACGGAACCCCGCCCCTCCCCCACCGGCCGCGGTCCCCGCACCCGTCGCGCCGCCCAGGGGGCCCTCGCCCCCGCCGGAGCCGTCCGCCACGGCCGGACTGCGCGAGGCGGTGGCCCGGATGCGGGCGCTGGCCTCGGAACTCCGGCCGTGTGACGGGGTGGCCGTGGTCAACGCCGGCTGCCTCCGGATCATGGAGGAGCTGACGCGGCGGCTGGTCACCGGCTCCTTCACCGACCCCGGGGCCGTCGCCGGGCTCGGCGCCCGCCTCGCCGGCCGCTATCTGGCCGCGGTGGAGGCCGACGCGGCCGGGCTGCGCCCGCCCGCCTGCTGGCGGCCCCTGTTCCGGCAGCGCCACCATCCCGGGGTGCTGCCCGTCCAGTTCGCGCTCGCCGGGGTCAACGCCCAGATCGGGCACGACCTGCCGCTCGCCGTCGTGGACACCTGCGCCGCCCTGGGCCGCGCCCCCGGGACACCGTGCGCCGACCACGAACGGATGGACGACCTCCTCGCGGTACGGGAGGAACGGATCCGGGAGGACCTGATGCCCGGCCCGGACCTCCTCGACGTGGCCGACCCGCTCACCCACCTGACCGGCGCCTGGCGCCCGTCCCGGGCCCGGGACGAGGCGTGGGCGGCGGCCCGTGTCCTGTGGGAGCTGCGCCGGGCGGACGGACCGCGCGAGGAGTTCCGGCAGCGGCTGGACACCGGCACCGGCGTCGTCGGCCGCTTCCTCCTCACCCCGCTGGGCTGAGACGGCCACCCGCGGAGCCCCGTTCAGCGCGCGCCGGTGCCCGTCCCCGTGGAACGGAGCGCCGCCTTGAGGGGCTCCGCGGGACCGCGCCACGGCAGGGCCCGCTCAGTCCTCCGGCAGTTCGACCGGCGCCAGTTCGTCGAAGCGGTCGCCCGGCCCCGGATTGGACGGGTCGGTCCCGCCCCCGAAGTGGTGGATCACCCCCCACACGGCGTTCAGCGCCGTCTGCACCGCGCCCTCGGCCCACCCCGCCGTCCAGGAGACGTCGTCACCGGCGAGGAAGAGGCCGCGCCGGTCCGCGGGCAGCCGGTCCTGCATGAAGTGCGTGAACAGCCGCCGCTGGTAGCGGTAGTGGCCGGGGAGGTTGGCCTTGAACGCGCCCATGAAGCACGGCTCGTCCTCCCAGGAGACGGTGACCGGGTCACCGATGACGTGCTTGCGGATGTCCACCTTCGGATAGATCTCGCGGAGCGACTTCAGCATGACCTCCATCCGCTCGTGCGCGTTCAGCGGCAGCCACTTGGAGCTGTCGTCGCACCAGGTGTAGGAGAGGCAGATCACGGCGGGCCGGTCCGGGCCGTCGTCCAGCAGATAGGTGCCGCGGGTCATCCGGTCGGTGAGCGTCATGCTCATCCGGTCCCGGCCGGTCTCCTCGTCCCGGTCCAGCCAGAACGGCCGGTCGACCGGGACGAACAGCTTGGAGGACTCCATGTAATGGGTGCGCTCCACGGCGGTCCAGTGATCGATCGGGAAGAGCGCGTCATCACAGTCGATCTTCGACAGCAGCATCCAGGACTGCGCCGTGAACACCGCGGCCCGGTAGGTGCGGATACGGCCCTCGGCGTCGGTCACGGTGATGCCGTTGCCCGCGGTGCGGTGCAGCCGGGTCACCGCCGGACGCGGCCGGCGCCCCGCGTGCAGATCGGCGAGCGAGGTCCCCCGCGGCCAGTGGACGCCCTTCTCGGGCCGGTGCTCCCACAGCCGCAGCGGCAGCTGCTGGCTGCCGCCGACGATGCCCCGGTGATCGTCGTCGGCGCCGGTGTAGACGACCCGGAGGATCTCCAGGATCGAGTTGGGGAAGTCGGTGTCCCAGCCCCCGGTGCCGAAGCCGACCTGTCCGAAGATCTCCCGGTGCCGGAACGAACGGAAGGCCGGGGAGTCGCAGAGGAAGCCGTAGAACGTCTGGTTGTCCAGCTTCTCCACCAGCGGGGCCCAGATCGCCCGGATCGCCTCGGTGTCCCGCTCCCGCAGCGCCCGCTGCATCGCGGCGAAGTCGGCGCCCTCCTCCAGACAGGTGTTCCAGGCGTTCATCACCTCGGTGAAGACCGGCGGCAGGTCCTCCAGCGTCCGCGCGTAGTGGGACCGCCCCTTGAGGTCCACCACGGTGGACGGGGTGCCCGGCGCGAGCGGGTTGGGGAAGGGCTTCGTCTCCAGGCCCACCAGGTCGACGTAGTGCCGGAAGGCGGTGGAGGACGGCGGGAAGCGCATGGCGCCCATCTCGGCCGTCAGCCCCGGGTCACAGCCCTCGAAGCCCACGGTACGGAGCCGGCCGCCGATCCGGTCGGCCTCGTAGACCACCGGCTTCAGCCCCGTCTTCATCAGCTCGTACGCCGTGACCAGGCCGGACAGGCCGCCGCCGATGACCGCGACCTCGGTGCCGTGCTCGGCTGCGGGCACCGAGCCGAGACCGGCCGGATGCGCCAGGTGGTCGTCGTAGGGGAAGGGGAAATCCGGGCCGATCATGGTGATGGGGGGCCGGGCCTGGGCCTGGGCGTGCTGCTCGTCGTGGACGGCGGTGGGCACGGACGTCATCGGCTGCTCTCCTGGCGGTACGGCGGTGCGGGGGTACGGGGCGGTGCGGGGGTACGGCGGTGCGGGCGGTTCGGGTACGGCGCTGCGGGCGGTTCGGGGTCACGGGTGCCGCGGGCGCGGGCGGTTGCCCCACGGGTGCGGTGGTGCGGGCGGGGGTCGTCCGGGCGTGGGAGACGGCCCCCGGTGGCTGCCTGCGCCCGGGCGCGCCGACTCGCGCGTCAGCCGCGGGCGGCGAGCGGGCCGTAGAGTTCCGGGCGCCGGTCCCGCAGATAGGGGTTGGCGGCGCGGGAGCGGCGCAGCGTCTCCGGGTCGGCCTCGGCGAACAGCAGTTCCTCACCGCGCCCGGCGCGGGCGGGCACGGTGCCGTCCGGCGCGGCCAGACAGCTCAGCCCGGCGAAGTCGAACTCCCCTTCGGGCCCGGTGCGGTTGGCGTACGCGATGTGGAGCTGGTTCTCCCAGGCCCGCGCGGGCAGCAGGGTCCGCGGGACGATCTCGTAGGGGCGCATCAGCGCGGTGGGCACGAGCAGCAGTTCCGTGCCGGCCAGCGCGTGCGCGCGCACCGTCTCCGGGAACTCCACGTCGTAGCAGACCAGCAGGCCGAGCCGGGTTCCGTCCAGCTCCGCCTGGACGACGGCCCGGTCGCCGGGGGTGAAGGCGGCGGTCTCGAACTCCCCGTAGAGATGGGTCTTGCGGTAGCCGGCGAGCCGCGTGCCGTCGGGGCCGGTCAGGGAGACGGCGTTGTACAGGGCGCGGCCGTCCCGCTCGGGATAGCCGAGGGCGACGGCCACGCCGTGGTGCGCGGCGGTCGCGGCGACGCGGCCGGCGGACGGCCCGTCCGCGGTCTCGGCCAGCCGGGGCAGGGCGCTGCCGACGGCGTAACCGGTGAGGAACAGTTCGGGGGTGACCAGCAGCCGGGCACCGGCGGACGCCGCGCGCCCCGCGGCCTCGTCGAGCAGCCGCAGGTTGTGCGCCACGTCGCCCGGGCGGCCGGAACTCTGGAGCAGGGCGATAGGCAACGGCGGCATGACGGACCTCGGGGCGGTACGAATCGGGCGATGAGGGGGACGGAAAAACGGTACGTTCGCCCGTCACGGCCGGACAAGCCGCGACCGTTGCCACCGGCGCGCGATTCGTTGCGTCTGCGGGCCTTCTCACGGCGATTCATTGCGCAGAGGGCGCGCGCCCGTCGCGCCGGCCCGCGGAGAGCGCGGCGGGGCGCCCCGGCGGGTGTCAGCCGGGCGCCCCGGAGCCGTAGCGCCGCAGCAGCGGCGAGAGGACGAGCACGGACTTGGTCCGTTCCACATAGGGCTCGCCGGCGATCTGCTCCAGCACCCGCTCGAAGTGGCGCATGTCCGAGGCGAAGATCTGCGCCACGGCGTCCGCCTCACCGGTGACGGTGGACGCGGACACCACCTCGGGATAGCGCGCGAGCCCCCGCCGGATCGCCTCGGGCGAGGTGTGCCGGCGGCAGTACAGCTCGATGAAGCCCTCCGTCTCCCAGCCGAGCGCCGCCGGGTCCACCCGGACGGTGAACCCGGTGATGGCGCCCTCGGCGCGCAGGCGGTCCACCCGCCGTTTGACGGCAGGGGCGGAGAGCCCGACCTCCGCCCCGACATCGGCGTAGGAGCGGCGGGCGTCCCCGGCGAGGGCGCGGACGATGCGTTCGTCGAGTTCGTTCAGGCGCACGGCGCTCGGATCACCTCTCCGGGGGGGGCGGACGGTCACGGGCGGCGGACGGGCCGGGCCCGCCGCGCGGAGGCGGCGGCACGGCGGCGGCAGGCGGCGGGGCTCATGGACGCCGGCGGCACGGCCCGGGGCCGGGGCACCGGAGCCGCCCGTCGCCCGGGCCTCCCGCACGCCGGGGCCGGGGCCGGGACGGGGCAGTGCTCCCGGTCGGGCCCGGCCCGGTCCGGTCAGGCCCGGCCCGGTCCACGGAGTACACCACAGTTCACCGGCCCCGAGCCCGGTACGGTGCGCGGTGCCCGCCGCGGGTCCCCCACGGCGGGCACCGGGCTCAGCCCCAGCTGGCGTGGAGCGGCTTGCCCTCCGCGTAACCGGCGGCGCTCTGCACCCCGACCACGGCCCGCTCGTGGAACTCGTCGAGGGTGGAGGCGCCCGCGTAGGTGCAGGAGCTGCGGAGACCGGCGACGATCGAGTCGAGCAGGTCCTCCACCCCGGGCCGCTCCGGGTCCAGATACATCCGGGAGGTGGAGATGCCCTCCTCGAACAGCCCCTTCCGCGCCCGGTCGTACGCCGATTCCTCGCTGGTACGCCGCCGGACGGCCCGCGCCGAGGCCATCCCGAAGCTCTCCTTGTAGAGGCGGCCGTCCGGGGACTGCTGGAGGTCCCCGGGGGACTCGTACGTCCCGGCGAACCAGGAGCCGATCATGACGTTGGAGGCGCCGGCCGCCAGGGCCATGGCCACGTCCCGCGGGTGGCGCACCCCGCCGTCGGCCCACACGTGGCGGCCGAGCCGGCGCGCCTCGGCGGCGCACTCGCGCACGGCGGAGAACTGCGGGCGGCCCACGCCCGTCATCATGCGGGTGGTGCACATGGCGCCGGGCCCGACCCCCACCTTGACGATGTCGGCGCCCGCCGCCACCAGATCCCGCACGCCCTCCGCGGAGACGACGTTGCCCGCGACCACCGGGACCGCCGGATCCAGGGCGCGGATCTCCCGCACCGTGGTGAGCATGGACTCCTGGTGGCCGTGGGCGGTGTCCACGACGAGGGTGTCCACACCGGCCGCGAACAGCGCCTCGGCCCGCCGTACGGCCTCCCCGTTGATCCCGACGGCCGCGGCGACGCGCAGCCGGCCCGCCGCGTCGGTGTTGGGGGTGTAGAGGGTGGCGCGGAGCGCGCCCTTGCGGGTGAGGATGCCGACGAGACGCCCGTCCGCGTCCACGGCGGGCGCCAGCCGGCGGTGGGCCGCGTCGAGCCGGTTGAAGGCGTCCCGCGGGTCGACGTCCTCGTCCACGAGCAGCGGTTCGCGGGACATGACCTCGGAGAGCTGGGTGAAGCGGTCCACCCCGTTCAGGTCCGTCTCGGTGACGACGCCCACGGGCCGCCCGTCCTCGACGACGACCACCGCGCCGTGCGCCCGCTTGTGGAGCAGGGAGAGCGCCTCCGCGACCGTCCCGGCCGGCGGCAGGGTGATCGGGGTGTCGAGGACGTGGTGGCGCCGCTTCACCCAGGAGATCACCTCGCTGACGACCCCCAGCGGGATGTCCTGCGGCAGGACGACGAGCCCGCCGCGGCGGGCCACCGTCTCGGCCATGCGGCGGCCCGCGATCGCGGTCATGTTGGCGACGACGATCGGGACGGTGGTGCCGGTCCCGTCGGAGGAGGAGAGGTCCACCCCGTGCCGGGATCCCACGGAGGAACGGTTCGGCACCATGAAGACATCGTCGTACGTCAGGTCGTAGGGAACCGGAGCCGCGTCCACGCGGCGCCCCGTGCCGGGCTCAAGGAAGTGCATAGGTCCCACATTTTCACGCGAGATGGCGCAGGACCCCCGTCCGCACAGCAAAGGGCCCCCGCCGTCGTCTGCGCCTCCGGGACGGAGGGTGCGGGGGCTCGCCTGCCGGGCTGGAAAACCTGCCTTGCTCCGGAATGCTAGCCGACCGGCGCACCGGACGGAGGTCCGGGAACCCGGCGGACCGGCGGGCCCTCGTGGCCGGGCGGAGCCGGCGGATGGGCGGGGAACGGGCGGAGCCGCACGGCTCGGCGGAACGGCGGGGGCGGCCCGCGCCTGTCCCGGGCCGTCGCTCTCCCCTGCCGGCCGGGTTGGGCGGGGCCGCCGATGCGGCGCCAAAGGCTTGTTACTGGCCGCCCACCTGAGGAATCGCAGACCCCTCGCGGGGCGGTGATGAACTCCGTGGCGCGGAACGGCCGGATCGGGATGGGGAGACGCGACGCGAGGACCGGGCACGGTCCGGTGACGGGACGGCCGGGCCGAGCCGGGAGGGGCCCGCCCGCGCGCTCAGGCCCTCTCGGGGTCCACCCGGTCCAGGGCCGGGCGCGGCTGCGGGCCGGTCTCGCGGAGCAGGCGGTCCGCGGCGGCGGTGTCCGTGACGAGGCTGGTGACCAGGCCGGAGCGGAGCACCGCGTCGATCGCGGCCGACTTCCGGCGCCCGCCCGCGATGGCGACCACCTCGGGGATGCGGCGCAGCCGGTCGGCCTCGACCGTGATGCAGCGCTCCCCCAGGTCACGGCCGATCGTCCGCCCGTCGGCGGCGAAGAGGTGCGCGGACATCTCCGCGGCGGCGCCCAGCGAGGCGTAGTGGGCCCGCTCCTCGTCCGACAGCATGTCGTGGACGGTGGAGACGCCCGGCTCCCAGGAGCCGATGGAGACGGCCGCCACGGTGACCTTGTCGAAGTACTCGAAGGCCCGGGCGATGCCGGGCTGGGCCCGGAGCGCCGCCGCGGTGGTGGCGTCGGGCAGCAGCATCGGCGCGTAGATGGGGTGCGCCTCGCCGCCGGAGACGGTCGCGGCCCGGCGGACGGCCTCCACCGAGCCGCGCTCGGCGGTCCCGGCGTCGTACACGCCCGTGAGCTGGACGACGGTACAGGGGGGCAGCCGGTCCAGGGCGGCGGCCATGTGGATGGTGGAACGGCCCCAGGCGAGGCCCAGGACGTCGCCCTCGCTGACCAGTTCACCGAGCAGGTCGGCGGCGACCTCGCCGAGGTTCTCCGGGTCCACCCCGTCGTCCTCGGCGTCGGAGGGCGACTCGACGACGACGGCGTGGCGCAGGCCGTAGCGGGCACGCAGCGCGTCGGAGGCCTCGGCGTCCAGCTCGGCCGGGACGCGGATCTCGATGCGCACCAGATCGCGTTCGAGCGCCGTCTCCAGCACCCGGGCCACCTTGAAGCGGCTGACGCCGAACTCCTCCGCGATCTGGATCTTCGACTTGCCCTCCAGGTAGAAGCGGCGGGCCATGGCCGCCGCCTGCACCAGCTCCGCGGGTCCCATCCGCATGGCTGACCGGCCCGTCGACACCGCGTTCTCCTTCTCTGGTTCGCTGGTTCTCTGGTCGCTGCCCCGTTGCTGAGCCCGCCACCGCCATCCTGTCAGAAGCGGCGGCCGGCGGCCGGTGCCCGTGGCCCCCCGCCCCGGCAAGTTCACCGGAGTTCATCGCTCCGTGTCCTCCGGGGCGCTTCCCGCTGCCCGCGGGGACCGGGGCTCAGTGGCCGCAGGCCCAGCCGGCCCCCGCCGGGGTCTCCTCCGCCTGGCGGCGCAGCGCCCGGACGGCCGCGGCCGGGTCGTCGGCGCCGTAGACGGCGGAGCCGGCCACGAAGACGTCCGCGCCGGCCTCGGCGCAGCGCTCGATGGTGTCGGCCGAGACGCCGCCGTCCACCTGGAGCCACATCTCCAGGCCGTGCTTCGCGATCAGCTCCCGGGTGCGGCGGATCTTCGGCAGGGTGATGTCGAGGAAGGCCTGCCCGCCGAAGCCGGGTTCCACGGTCATCACCAGGAGCATGTCCAGCTCCGGCAGGAGGTCCTCGTACGGCTCCACGGGGGTGGCGGGCTTGAGGGCCATCGCGGCCCGGGCCCCCTTGGCCCGGATCTCGCGGGCCAGCCGGACGGGGGCGGCGGCGGCCTCGGCGTGGAAGGTGACCGAGCCCGCGCCGGCCTCGACGAAGCCGGCGGCCCAGCGGTCCGGGTCCTCGATCATCAGATGGCAGTCGAGCGGGGTGTCCGTCGCGCGGCTGAGCGCCTCCACGACCGGCGCGCCGAGCGTGAGGTTGGGGACGAAGTGGTTGTCCATGACGTCGACATGGAGCCAGTCGGCGCCCTCGACGGCACGCGCCTCCTCCGCGAGGCGGGAGAAATCGGCGGAGAGAATGCTGGGACTGATCTGCACGGCCATGAGGACAGCCTGCCATGGGTCGCAAAACTCCGTGACCGCCGGTTTCCGGCATTCCGTGACCCTGTGTCCCGAACCGCGCGGGAACGTTTCGGGAAGGTGATCATCGGCGCCTCCGAGGACGCGGCGGGACCGGCCACCCCACCCTCCGGGCCCCGCAGGGCACCGGGGGCGGCCGACCCGCCCATCATTGGTGGAATCAGACGATAATTCTCTTATCTGTCTATAAGGTCCGTTGCTGTACCCCCCGCAGCCCCGCGGCCCCGCGGTGAAAGGAACGGACATGAAGAAGCACGTGACGCGCCTCGGCCTGACGGCACTGGTGGCGGCGCTGGCCCTGACGGGTGCCGGGCCGGCCGCCCAGGCCCTCGACGGCGCCGGAACCGACGGCGCGAGCGCGCCCGCCGACGCCGGCGGCCGGCCCGGCGGCCCGACCGTCGTCGTCGAGGGTGACAACAACCAGGTCGTGATCGGCAACGAGAACGTCACCGGCCGCGACGGCATCGTCGCCAGCGGAGACAGCAACACCGGCGGCATCGGCGGCGGCGAGACCGCCCCCGCCCAGCCGTACGGCACCGTCGTCGCCAGCCAGCTCAACGTGCGCAGCGGTCCGGGCACCACCTACTCGATCCTGCCGCCCGCCCTCGCCTACGGGCAGCAGGTCGGCCTGATCTGCAAGGTCGTCGGCCAGAACGTCGACGGCAACAACCTGTGGTACCTGCTGCGCGACCGCCCCGGCTACGCCGCCGCCCGGTACGTCCAGAACACCGGGACGGTCCCGTACTGCCAGGGCGGCATCGGGCCGGTGGAGACCGGCACCCTCGCCGGGGACGCGGCCACCGCCCCGGAGGGTGGCGACAGCGCCGCCGTGGGCTGACCCCTCCCGCCCTCCGTCCGCCGGACGGGCCCGGTCCCGGCCGGCTTGACGGGCCGTCACCCCTGAGCGGCCGGGACGGGCGCCCCCGGTGCCGCATCCCCGAACTCCCGGGGATCCAGAACTCCCGAGGAAAGGAACGGACCATGACAACGCAGCGATCGCGGCTCGGGGCAGCCGCCCTGGTGGCGCTCGTCCTGGCGGGCGGCGGGGCGGCGGCCGCCCACGCCGCGGCGCCGGACACGGGGCGCGTGACCGCCGCCGGCCCGGGCGACGACGCGGTGGGCGCCCTGAACGACCCGGCCGCCGCGGCCGCCGTCGCGCGGGGCCACGTCGACGTCCCCTACGGCTCCACGGCCCCCGTGTGGTCGGAGCCCGCCACGGACTCCCGGCTGCTCCGGTCGCTGTGGGGCGGCACGCGGGTCGGGCTCGCCTGCTCCGCGCTCGGCGAACCGGTCCAGGGCGACGACCTCTGGTACCGGCTGGCGTACCCCGCCCCGGGCGGCTGGATCAACTCCCGTTACGTCACCGTCGACCAGCTCCCGCCCGAGGGCGTCCCGGTTTGCCTCCCCACCCCCCAGGACCCGCCCACCGGTGATCCCGCCGGCCTTCCGCGCGGCTGAGACGGCCACCGGACCGACCGACCGCCCCGGCCGCTTCCACGGGGCGCCCCGGCTCCGGCCGGTCATGGATGTCGGGGACGTCCGTGACCGGCCGGCGTGCGTACGGAGCAGCTCCGCCGGCCGGCCCGGGGCGGCCCTCCGGTCAGGACACGCGCCGCAGCAGCGCCAGGTACATCGCGTCGGTGCCGTGGAGATGCGGCCAGAGCTGGATGTCGGGGCCCTCGCCCAGCGCGGGGACACCGGGCAGCAGGGGCCGCGCGTCGAGGAGTTCGGCCTCCACGGCCGGACCGCCGCGCCCCTTCAGCACGTCGTCGACGACGGCCCGCGTCTCGGCCAGATGCGGGGAGCAGGTGGCGTAACCCACGACTCCGCCGGGGCGCACCGACTCCAGCGCCTTCCGCAGCAGCCCGCGCTGGAGCGGGGCGAAGCCGTCCAGATCCGCGGGGCGGCGGCGCCAGCGGGCCTCGGGGCGGCGGCGCAGCGCGCCCAGCCCGGTGCAGGGGACGTCCACCAGCACCCGGTCGAAGCTGCCGGGCCGCCACGGCGGCCGGGTGCCGTCCGCGGTGACCACCTGGTACGGGCCGGGGTTCCCGGCCAGGGCACGGGCCACCAGACGGGCCCGGTGCGGCTGTTTCTCGGCGGCGACCAGGGTGGCCCCGCGCTCCGCCGCGAGAGCGCCGAGGAGCGCCGCCTTGCCGCCGGGCCCGGCGCAGCCGTCGAGCCAGTGCCGGTCGCTCCCCTCCAGCGGGGCGGCGGCCAGGGCGAGGGCGACGAGCTGGCTGCCCTCGTCCTGGACGCCGGCGCGGTCCTCGCGGACGGCCTCCAGCGCGCCCGGCTCCCCGCCCTCGGAGAGCCGCACCGCGTAGGGCGACCAGCGGCCCGGCAGCGCCGTCCCCTCCCCCGCCAGCTCCTCCGCGGCCTGCCGCAGCTCCCCCGGGGTGGACCGCCCCGGCCGGGCGACGAGGGTGACCTCGGGCCGCTCGTTGTCGGCCGCCAGCAGATCCTCGATGCCCGCCCGGCCGCCGCCGAGGGAGTCCCAGAGCGCGGAGACGATCCACCGCGGGTGGGAGTGGACCACGGCGAGATGGTCCTCCGGGTCCTCCTCCCAGTCCGGCGCCACCCGGGCCAGCCAGCCGTCCAGGTCGTCGGCGGCGATCCGGCGGAGCACGGCGTTGACGAACTTCGCCCGCCCGTCCCCGAGCACCACCCGGGCCAGCTCGACCGTGGCGCTCACCGCCGCGTGGCTGGGGATACGGGTGGACAGCAGCTGGTGGGCGCCGAGGGAGAGGACGTCCAGCACGGGCGGGTCCACCTCGCGCAGCGGCCGGTCGGCGCAGGCGGCGATCACCGCGTCGTAGGTGCCCTGTCCGCGCAGGGTGCCGTAGACCAGCTCGGTGGCGAGCGCCGCGTCCCGGTCGTCGAAGCCGCCCTTCGCGCGGGCCTCGCGGAGCAGCGGCGGCAGCACGAGGTTGGCGTAGGCGTCCCGCTCGTCCACCGCGCGCAGCGCCTCGAAGGCGAGGATGCGCACGGGGTCCTTGCGGGGACGGCGGTAGGGCTTGCCGGGGTGGCGGCGACGGGACTGCTCGGTCACGGGGAAGGTGCTCCGCGGGGTACGGGGGGAGGGCCCCGCCCAGCCTACGCCGCGCCGGCGGTGTCCCCCGCGCCGCCCCAGCCGCCCTGGATCATGGTCTGGAACCGCCAGGCACCGTCCCGCTTGACCAGGAGATCCGCGTAGCGGACGGCCTGGCGGTGCCCGCCCGCCGTCATGACCGCGTCGGTGACGACGAGGACCAGCGAGGCCGTGAGGAAGTGCGGGGTGCGCACCGACTCGAAGGTGACGGGGGAATCGCCCCCGGCGCCGGCCGTGACCTCGCCCATGGTGGCGGTGAACCGCTCACGGTCCCAGCTCTCGGCGCTCCCCTCGCCCGCGGCGTCGTCGGTGACGACGTTGAGCGGGAAGAGCGCCATGCCGGCCATGGCCTCGACCTCGCCACGGGCGGCGAGCGCGTCGTACCGGGCGAACCACTCCGTCACGGAGCGGAGGTCCTCCTCGCCCGGCGTGAAACCGGCTCCGGCGGCGGGCATCACGTGCTGCTCGGTCATCCTGCTCCCTCGATCGGGCCGGTCGCGCCGGGGCACGGCCGGACCACTGAACAAACTTGACTACTGCGCGGGACGGTAATGCCCGCATGGACCATTGGTCAAACTTGACTACCCGCCCTGGACCTCGCCGCTGGGACGCCCGTCATGCCGCAACGGGACGCCGGGTCGTCCTCGGAGTGGAGTTCCGCACGCAACCCCGGGGAGCTGCCCGGGTGCCGCCTTCCCGTCCCCTCATCAAGGCGCGGGGCTCGGGGCACGCCCTCCGGCGCCGCGCGGGAACGGGGGCACGGGACGGGGGAACGCACGGCGGCGGCCTGGGGACCGGGGCGCGCCAGGCCCCGCCGCCCGCCCGGACGCCGGGGCGGCGGACGGGCGAACTGACAGGCTGACGGGGCTGACGGGCTGACGGGCGGTGGCTTGTCAGCCGCCGAGCCGGTCCTCCGGGCCGAGGCGGACCCCGCGGGCCCAGTCGGCGGCGCGCATCGGCTTCTTGCCCTGCGGCTGGACCCACAGCAGTTCCACGGCGTGCGAACCGGTGCCCGCGTGCACGGCGTTCTTCGCGGCCGACAGCTCACCCGGCTCCAGGCCGGTACGGTCCGGCGCGAGGCCGACCGCCCTCACCTTCAGCCGCTCCCCGCGGAAGAGGGTCCAGGCACCGGGCGCCGGCGAGCAGCCACGCACCACGCGGTCGACCCGGAGGGCGGGCGCCCGCCAGTCGAGCCGCGCGTCCTCCACCGTGAGCTTGGGGGCCAGGCTCACGCCCTCGGCGGGCTGCGGCACGGGCCGCAGCGAGCCGTCCTCGATGCCGTCCATGGTGGCCGCCAGCAGCCCGGCGCCGGCGAGCGAGAGCCGGGTCAGCAGGTCGCCGCTGGTGTCGGTGGGCCGGACCTCCTCGGTGACCACCCCGTAGACCGGTCCGGAGTCCAGGCCCTCCTCGATCTGGAAGGTGGAGGCGCCGGTCAGCTCGTCACCGGCGAGCACCGCGTGCTGTACGGGCGCCGCGCCCCGCCACGCCGGGAGCAGCGAGAAGTGCAGGTTCACCCAGCCCCGCGCGGGGATGTCGAGCGCGGCACGGGGCAGCAGCGCGCCGTAGGCCACGACGGGGCAGCAGTCGGGGCCGATCTCGCGGAGCCGGGCCAGGAAGTCCTCGTCCCGCGGCCGGGCCGGCTTGAGCACCTCGATGCCCGCCTCCTCGGCCCGCCGCGCGACCGGGCACGCGACCGTCCGGCGGCCCCGGCCGGCGGGCGCGTCGGGGCGGGTGACGGCGGCCACCACCTCGTGCCGGTCCGACGCGATCAGGGCGTCCAGGGCGGGGACGGCGACCTCGGGGGTGCCGGCGAAGACGAGCTTCATCGCGGGGAGCGCTGCCTCTCAAGGGGGTCGGGCCCCGGGCCGGCGCCCCGCGCCCGCGGGCGGGACGGGAGGCCGGGACCGGGAAGAGCGCCCCAGTCTAGGACCCGGACCAGGGGGCGTGTGCGTGGGCGTGCGCCCCCGGCTCGTACCCGCACGCTCCACCACCGTGACCCGCCGGGCGGCTGCCGCGTTGGTCACGGGAGATTGACAGCCACAGGGCCCCGGCCGGGGTCCGTCCCCTGCAACGCCGGTTCGAGAGGCTTGTTGATGGCCGACCACTCCACGCACGACAACCAGGCCCGGGCCAGCCTGCACCTGCTGGTGCGGGACATCGAGCGGGTCCGCCGGCAGGCGGACGCCCTGCGCACGCTCACGGCCCAGCTCGGCACCGTCTACCGCCCCCGCCGCGGCGGCCCCTCCGCGGCGGGGTTCATCGTGTACGGGCGGGCGCCGGCCCCGACCGTCCGGCTGGCGCAGGAACTGCGGGACAGCGTCGAGACGCTGGTCACCGCCGCCGTCGACTTCGACCGGTCGCTCGGCTTCTCCTGGGACGCCGTCGGCTCCGCGCTCGGCGTCACCAAGCAGGCCGTCCACCGCCGTTACGGCGGCGCCCGGCGGGCCGCGGCGCGCACCGCGGAGGCCGAGGCGGCCGCGGAGGCCGCAGAGACCGAGGCCGCCGCCGGGACGGCCCAGGCCCCGGACGCCGGGGCGGGCGCCGCCCTCCCGGAACCGGCCGCCACGCCGGAGCGGCGGGGCCCGGCCGTCACCCCGGCGGTGCCGGCCGCCCGGGCGGTGGCCACCCCGCGCGCCGCGGCGGCCACCGCCCTGACGGAGGGGGGCCATCCGGGCGGCCTGGCCGAGCCCGCCCGCCGCAACACCCTGCCCACGCCGCGCAACGGCTGACTCCGGCGCCCCAGGCCCGGCCGTCCGGACTCCGGCACCCCGGCCCGGCCGTCCGGCGGATCCCGCCGACGGCGCGGGGCCCGGTACGCCTCTCTCCGCGGCGTCGCCGTCGGCGGGCGCGGCGGCGCGCCACACCCACCGGCCGCCCACGGATCCCCGGCCCACGCCCCTCACACCGGGGCCCCGTCTTGTCCCCGGGGGTACGCCGGCCCGTTCAGCCCAGGTCCGGCGGGTCGACGCGGATGCGGACCGGAGCCGTCTCACGGCGGGCCAGCCGCGCCGCCCGCGCCGCCTTGAGCGCCGCGGCCAGGGCCGCCCCGGTGCCCGGCGGGACGCGGATCAGCGCGCGGTCCCACCGCTCCCCCGGGGGCGGCCCGCCCGGGCGGGCACCGCCGGGGCCGGGGACGGGCAGTCCCACCGGGCCCAGCACCTCCGCGTCCGCCGGCAGCCGTACCGTCTCCAGGAATCCCGCCACCGCCTCCGGCGGGCCGGACACGGCCGCCATCCGGGAGACCGGGGGGAAGCCCAGTTCGGCGCGGTCCGCCAGCTCGCGCTCCGCGTGCCCGGCCGGGTCCCAGCGCACCAGCGCCTGCACCGGCCGCAGCCCGGGGTCGGCCACCACGACGACCGTCCCGCCCGCGGGTTCCGGGCGGACCAGCGCGGCCCCGCCCAGCCAGCGGCGGAGCGTCTCCTCACCGGCCCGCAGATCGGGGCGGCCCAGCATCGCCCAGCCGTCGAGGAGCAGCGCCGCGGCATAGCCCTCCTCGGCCACGGGTTCGGCCCCCGGGGTGGAGACGACGAGCGCGGGCGCGGGCCCCACCGTGTCCAGGACGTGGTCACGGCCGGAGGTACGGACCGGCACGGCCGGGAAGGCGCGGCCCAGCTCCTCGGCGGTGCGCCGGGCCCCGAACACCTGCCCGCGCAGCCGCGCGCCGCCGCACTCGGCGCACCGCCACCCCGGCTCCGTCCGCCCGCACCAGCCGCAGCACAGTGCCTCGGCCGCGCCGGTGGCCTCCAGCGGGCCGGCGCAGTGGCGGCAGCGGGCGGGGGTCCGGCAGCGCTCGCACGCCAGCCGGGGGACGTAGCCCCGGCGGGGCACCTGCACCAGCACCGGCCCCCGGCGCAGGGCGTCCCGGACGGTGGACCAGGCCAGGCTCGGCAGCCGCGCGGCGCGCGCCGCCGGGTCCCGGCCCTCGTCCCCGTCGCCGATGGTGCGGACGCGGGGCGCGGTGGCGCGGACCGTCGCACGGTCCGCCGCCAGCGCGCGGGCCCAGCCCGTCCTGACGAGCTGCGCGGCCTCGGCGGTGCGTCCGTGCCCGCCGAGCAGGAACGCGGCCCCCTCGTGCGCCGCGCGGAGCGTGAGCACCTCGCGGGCGTGCGGGTGGGGGGCGCGTTCGTCGGCGTGGCCCGAGTCCCCGTCCTCCCAGAGCGCGGCCAGGCCCAGGTCGCGGACCGGGGCGAACATGGCGGCCCGGGTGCCGACGACGGCCCGGACGGCGCCGCGGGAGACCGCGAGCCAGCGGCGGTAGCGCGCCTCCGGCCCGGCGTCGGCGGTGAGCAGGACGTGGTGCCCGGGGCCGGCGAGGGCGGTCAGCGCGGCGTCCACCCGGGCGGCGGCGCGCCCGTCGGGCAGCACGGCGAGGGCGCCGCGGCCGCCGGCGAGGGTGGCGGCGAGGGCCCGGGCCAGTTCGTCGGGCCACTCGGGGCCGGGCAGGGCGGTCCACACGGCGCGGGGGGCGGCGCCCGCGTGCAGGGCGCGCAGATAGCCGGGGCCGTCGGGGTAGCGGGTCCAGCTCCCCGGGTCCGGCGCGGGCGGCGGGGGCTGCGCCGGCGGGGACTCCTTCTTCTCCGCGCGGGCCATCCGGCGCGGCACCGCGAGCTGGACGACGTCCGCCAGCGCACCGGCGTACCGGTCGGCCACCGCCCGGCAGAGGGCCAGCAGCCCGGGGGAGAGCACCGGCTCGGGGGAGAGCACCTGGGCGAGGGGCGCCAGGGTGCCGGGGTAGTCGCTGTCCGCGCGGCGTTCGACCACGAAGCCGTTGATCAGCCCGCCGCCCTCACGCCGCCCGTCCCGCTCCCCCGCCCCGAAGCGGACCCGGACGCGGACACCTGGCCGCGCCTCGGCGTCCATGGCGGCGGGGACGGCGTAGTCGAAGTAGCGGTCGAGGTGGACCAGACCCTTGTCGACCAGGACGCGGGCCACCGGAAGCCGTTCGGCGAGGGGGGCGCCGCGCCAGGTGCGCGGCCGGGCGCGGGGGACCTTCGCCGCGCGGACCGTCTCGCGGATGAGCGCGAGCTGCTCGCCCCCGGCCGGCCCGGCGGCGGGGGGATCATGGGGCGGCTCCCCGCCCGGGCGCCCGTTGTCGCTGCTCACCGTCACAGTCCTACCAGAGCCGGCGGACAGCCCGGCCGGGCCGGCCACGGGGCCGCGGGGCCGGGAGCTGGAGCGGCCGGCCGGCGGGGGTGCCCCCGGATGGTCCCGGTACATCTCCGCGACCAGGAAGGCCAGGACGGTGCCCCGGTCGCGGATGCGCTCGCCCCCGCCCGGATCGGTGCTGATCACCCGGCCGCGTTGCGCACACGGCCACGGCCCGTCCCCTCCCGCCGGCCCGGGCGGGCCCGGGGGCCCGCAAGGGGCCCGGCGTGCCGGGGCCGGGGTCCGGCGGGGCGGATCGGACCGGGGGCCGCACGGCATACGGGTGATCGCCGGGCGTCGGGCGCCGCGCTCCGGCTCAGGTCATGCGGGTCTCCGGGGCGGATCACGCCGGAAAGGCGTGGTCCGGCGCTGCCGCCGGACGCCGCCGTCCCCACGCCTTCCGGCCGGGGAGCGTTTCCGTGCGCGGAGGCCCTCCTCCGCCGGGCGCGCGGGGCCCTGCTCGCCCGGACCCGCACTCCCCCGGCGCCGCCCACCGGGCAGACCCCCGGAGGGGTCCGGCCCGGCGGTGGCGCGGTGCGTGGTGCCGGTCAGACGCCGG
>NZ_JAATEN010000020.1 GCF_012034935.1 Streptomyces zingiberis | reverse complement strand
CGTGAACACGGCAGGGCCGAACGAGTGAACCGCCCGAACGGAAAACCGGAAAGGGAACGAACGCTTCCCCCATCTCCGCGCAGCGCCACCGACCGAGCCATCGACCGGCTCTCCACCCCGCCGCCCGCCACCCGAAGGCGCGGCGCACAGGCCCCGCCGCCCCCGACCGACAAGGCCGCAACCACCGACAGCCCGCCACGACGGCGGGACAGCCGGAGAGAACCACGCACGCGTGTGCCCCGCGCACCCCCACCGGCACCAGCCACTCGATCTTTTCCACCCGCCCACCGGGCACGCCCGACCCCGAGTGGCGAAAGGCACCGCGAACCCCGACCCCGGCGCCGTAACCCCCGCCCCTCACAAACCCGCCGGCCCGCAACCCACCCGCCACCACCACCGCGCCGCCCACCCGGCGCCGTAACAGCACCCCACTGCGACCAGACGGACCGGGGACGCGCCCGACCCGCCCGACCCGACCGACTCGGGACCTGACCGACCTGACCGATCTGACCCGGACCCCGATCAGACGCGGACCCGACCCGGATCCGGATCAGACCCGGATCAGACCCGGACCCCGGATCCGTACCCGATCGCACCCCAGCCGGCCACCCCTCCCACTCCGCACGCCACCACCTCGACCCGCACCACCACCCCGTCCACTCCGCGAGCCCCGGCGAGTGCCGTCACGTGCCCGATGCGGTGCCGGGCGAGCGATCCCCCGCGCGCTCATCCGGCCGTTCGGTCGCCCGTCACACCGGCCGGAGCCACACCACCGCCAGTGGCGGCAGCGTGAGGGTGATGCTTGCGCGGCGGCCCTGCCAGGGGATCGGGTCGGGCTTGAGCGTGTCCGGGTTGGTCACACCGCTGCCGCCGTAGCCGGCGGCGTCCGTGTTGAGGATCTCCTGCCAGCCGGTGGGCTCGCTCGGCACGCCGAGCCGGTAGTCGCGGCGCACCACCGGTGAGAAGTTGGCGGCGCACAGCACCGGTGACCCCCCGGCGTCCAGGCGCAGGAAGGCGAAGACGTTGTCCTCCGCGGCGTCGCCCTCGACCCAGCTGAATCCCGCCGGGTCCGTGTCCCGCTCCCAGAGGGCCGGTTCGGCGACGTAGACCTGGTTGAGGTCACGGACCAGGTCCCGTATGCCCCGGTGGTCATCGGCCGCGGTGTAGGTCTCGTCCGTCAGCCACCACTCCGGGCCGCGCACCTCCGACCACTCCGCTCCCTGGGCGAACTCCTGTCCCATGAAGAGCAGTTGCTTGCCCGGGTGGGCCCACATGTAGCCCAGGTAGGCGCGGTGGTTGGCCCGCTGCTGCCACCAGTCGCCGGGCATCTTGCCCACCAGCGAACCCTTGCCGTGCACCACCTCGTCGTGCGAGATGGGCAGGACGTAGTTCTCGCTGTAGGCGTACACCATCGAGAAGGTCATCTCGTGGTGGTGGAACCTGCGGTGCACCGGGTCGTTCGCCATGTAGCCCAGTGAGTCGTGCATCCACCCCATGTTCCACTTCAGCCCGAAGCCGAGCCCGCCGAGCCCGTTCGGCCCGGTCCGGTGGGTGGGCCGGGTGACGCCGTCCCAGGCGGTGGACTCCTCGGCCACGGTGACGACGCCGGGGCAGCGTCGGTGGACGGTGGCATTGGTTTCCTGGAGGAAGGCCACGGCGTCGAGGTTCTCCCGGCCGCCGTACTGGTTGGGCACCCAGTCGCCGCCCTCCCGGGAGTAGTCCAGGTAGAGCATGGAGGCGACGGCGTCCACCCGCAGCCCGTCGATGTGGAACTCCTCGCACCAGTAGACGGCGTTGGCGACGAGGAAGTTGCGGACCTCCGGGCGCCCGTAGTCGAAGGTCAGCGTGCCCCAGTCGGGATGTTCGGCGCGGCGCGGATCGGCCGGTTCGTAGAGCGGGGTGCCGTCGAAGCGGGCCAGCGCCCACTCGTCCTTCGGGAAGTGCGCGGGCACCCAGTCCAGCAGGACGCCGATGCCCTCCCGGTGCAGGGCGTCGACGAGGAAGCGGAAGTCGTCGGGCGTGCCGAGCCGGGCGGTCGGCGCGTAGTACGAGGTGACCTGGTAACCCCAGGATCCGCCGAAGGGATGTTCGGCCACCGGCATCAGTTCGACGTGGGTGAAACCTAGCTCCCTGACGTACGCGGGCAGCTGCTCGGCGAGCTGCCGGTAGCTGAGCCCGGGCCGCCAGGAGCCGAGGTGCACCTCGTAGACGGAGAACGGGGCCTCGTGCACACGGCGTTCGGCCCGGCGCCGCATCCACTCCTCGTCCTCCCAGGGGTAGGCGGACGAGGTGACGACGGACGCCGTGGCGGGCGGGACCTCCGTACGCCGTGCCATGGGGTCGGCGCGCAGGGAGTGTGAACCGTCCGGCGCGGTGATGTCGAACTTGTAGAGCGCGCCGTCGCCCACCCCGGGGAGGAACAGTTCCCACACACCGGTGGAGCCCAGGGAACGCATCGGATGGCAGGTGCTGTTCCAGCCGCAGAAGTCGCCGGTGACGCGCACCCCGCGGGCGTTGGGCGCCCAGACCGCGAACCGGGTCCCGGTCACGCCCTGATGCGTCATGGGGTGGGCGCCGAGCGCGTGCCAGAGCTGTTCGTGACGGCCCTCGTGGATCAGGTGCAGATCGAACTCGCCGAGCGTCGGCAGGAAGCGGTACGGGTCGTGCTGCTCCAGCACCTCCGGGGCGTCGGGGTCGCCGTACGCGACCCGCAGCCGGTACTCCGGGACGGCGTCACACGGGAGCACGCCCGCGAAGAAGCCGTCCCCCTCGGAGTGCAGACCGGCCCGGATCCCGGCGGCGACGACGGTGACGCCGTGCGCGTACGGGCGCAGTACCCGTAGGACGACGCCACCCTCCGGGAGGGGATGGGCGCCGAGCAGGGAGTGCGGGTCGTGGTGCGCGCCGTCGAGCAGCCGCCGGCGCTCCCCGGGGTCGAGCGGGGCGGCACGGAGCACGGCGGGTCCGGTGGCGGTGGGCCCCGAACCGGTGGGCCCCGTACCGGTGGGCCCCGAACAGATGGGCCCCGTACCGGAGGTGGGGCCGGTGGCGCCGCGGTGCTCCGTGCGGCCCGGGTCGCCCGTCGCGCCGACCGGGGTGCCACCCGTCGTGGTGGCCCGGTCGCCCCGGATCGGGCGTGGACCGGCGGTGACGGACCCGGGTGCGGTGCCGGACGCCCGGGCCCCGGGGCGGCCGGGACGCCGGTCGCCGGAGCGGCCCGCCGGGGCGGGGCGGTCCCGGCCCGCGACGGGCGCGTGCTCCGTGCCGTGGTCGCCTCCCGCGGCGCTCTGCCGGTTCGCCGTCCGCCCTCGGTCCCCCGTGCCCGGTGTGGTGGCCGAGGACCGTGCCGGGCCTTCAGGTGCGGACGGGGGCGGGGTCGCCGCGGGACACGAACCCGGACCGGGAGCGGGACGGGTCTCGCCGCCCGCGGTGCCGGACACCCCGTCCGGAGCCGGGGCCGGGGCCGGGGCCGGGGTCGTCCGGGCGCCGCGGCCGGTGGCGGGGGGCCCCGGGCGCTCCGGGGCGTCGTCGGAGGGCCGGTGGGGCCGGGACGGCGGGCGGGGGGTCACAGCGAAGTCCTCCTCGGAGGAAGGCGGAACGAGAACATCCTGGGTGCGGTGGTGCGGTGGTGCGGTGGTGCGGTGGTGCGGTGGTGCGGTGGTGCGGTGGTGCGGTGGTGCGGTGGTGCGGTGGTGCGGTGGTGCGGTGGTGGGCGGCTCACCCGGGGGGAGGTGAGACGGGTCGGGTCAGCCGGATGCGTCGGGAGAGGTGGACGAACCGGGCTGGCCGGTGGGGCCGGACGAACCGCCTGAGGCGGCTGTGCCATGCGTGCCGCCTGAGCTGTCCGTGTCGTCCGGCGCGCCTGAGCCGGCCGGGCCGGAGCGGCCGGACGAACCGGCGGCACCGCGCGGCTCCGGAGGTGGCGGTCCCACCGCCCCGTACGCCTCACCCGGGTCGTGGTACCCCGCCATGGCCGTCCGGTACCGCTCCTCGACGTCGGCCGCCGGCAACTCCTCCGGCTCACCGGCGAGGCGGCGGATGGCGGCCATCGGAACCGCGAGCCAGTCGGGTCGGTGGCGGGCCTCGTACAGCACCTCGTAGACGGCCTTGTCGGTCTCGTAGGCGCGCAGCAGTTCGGGTTCCTCCCGTGGGTCGGTCCCCGCGGCCTCCGCGTAACCACCGCAGAAGGCGGCGCGGTTGAGCTCGGACCACCGTCCCGACCACTGCTGTGACCACCACTCCTCCGTCTCCCTCTCCTCCGGCCACCGCCGGGTGGCTGGAGACGGGGCGGGGCGAGGGGACGGGCCGGAGGCGCCCGGTGCGGGCGGGCGGTGCGTGCGGGCCGCGTAGTCGAACGAGCGGAGCATGCCGGCGATGTCACGGGCCACGGGCTGGAGACGGCGGCGGTCGGCGATCGGCCGGGCCGGCTCCCCTTCGAAGTCGATGAGCGACCACCGGCCGTCGTGCGGGGTGCGGAGGGCCTGGCCGAGGTGGAGATCGCCGTGTATCCGCTGGGCGGGCCAGGTGCGGCCGCGGGCGCCGAGCGCGGCGAACTCGTCGAACGCGGCGCGCAGCGGCTCCCGGTAGGGGCGGAGGGCCGGTACGGCTTCGGCCGCCGCCTCCAGCCGTTCGGTCATGACGCTCGCGATGTGCTCGATCTGCCGCCGCCGCAGGACGGCCGTGGGCAGGGCGTCGGCGAGCGCCGTGTGCACCTCCGCGGTGGCCCGCCCCAGCGCGTGGGCGGCACCGGTGAAGTCGTCCCGCGCGGCCAGGGACCGGAGGGCGAGCTGCCAGCCGTCGGCCGAGCCGGTGAGGAACGGCTGGAGGATGCCGAGGGTGAAGGTTGCGTCGTCCGGATTCTCGCCGGGGGAAGGGGCCGGTGGCACCTCACCGGAGAACCCGCCGTCCACCTCGCCACCCACTGCACGACCCACCCCGGCGCCCGCCCCACCGTCCCGCCCGGCCTCGAACCAGGCGGTGGGGTGGGGGACCCGGTCGCAGCCCACCCGGGCGAGGGCGAGAGGCAGCTCCAGATCGGGGTTGACGCCGGCACCGATACGCCGGAAGACCTTGAGGATGTACGCGTCGCCGTAGATCACCGAGGAGTTGGACTGCTCGGCGCCGACGAGCCGCGGGGCCGGTGTGGACGCGATGGCCGTCCCGGGAGCGCGGGTGAAGCGGAGTGCGCCGAGCCGGCCGGGGACGCGGAGCCGTTCCAGCAGCAGACCGGCCAGGCGCGGGTCGGCGAGGGCCTCGTAGACGGCGAGGCCCCGCAGCGGACCGGAGGAGGGGTGGCCGATCAGGGCGGGCGCGAGATGCGGGGGCAGGGTCGAGCGGACGCCGACGAGGAGCTGGTAGCAGTCGGCGCCGGCGGGGGACGACTGGCGGACGCGGACGAGGAGATGGAGCAGCCCCGGGGCCGGCCCACCGGGTGTGCAGGGCAGCACCTCGGTCGCGGAGACGAGGGAGAAGCCGGTGACGGGGCGGCCCTTGCCGGCGAACCAGCGCTGCCGGGGGAGCCACGCGCGGAGCAGGGGCTGGAGCGAGGGGAGCAGGGCGTCCCCCGTGGTGGCCCGGTGGCCGGACGGCTGCCCGGCAGCGGCAGCGGCACCGTTGCCTGGCCCGGCCGTGGCAGCGGCGGCACCGGCGGCCGGGGGACCGGTATCGGCGGTGGCGGAACCGGTATCGGTGGAAACGGCGTCGGAGCCAGCGGTGGCCGGGGCGGCCCCGGCGGGGTCGGGTGCCGTGCGGTGGCCGGGGGCCGGTGGTCCCACGGTGCGCTGCCCGGCGGCGCCGGGGCCTGCCCCGGGACCTGCTCCGGAACGCTCCTCGGGTGCTCCGGACCGTCTCTGCTCCGGGCGTCCTGAGTGCGCTGCGTCCCGGGGACCGTGGGCGCCTGCGCCGGCCGGCGAACCGGGTGGGCCCGGGGGGCCCGATGGGCCCGGCGAGCCGGGGGTGGTGACGGCGGACGGGGAGGTGGCGGGCGGATTGGCGCGGATCGGGCCCTCCGACATGGCGTCGCGTCCTTTCCCCGGGCACACCGTCGATGCGCGCGATGCGCGAAGTGTCCCGGATGGCGGCAATTGCTGTCCGGCGGTGCGGGACGTGTCGGGTGAGGATCGTCCGATCAGGTAAGGCCGTGAGCCGGGCCCGAGCTGAGGGTCGGGGCGCGCCCGCGGCCTGTGTGCTGTGCGGACTGGCTGCGCTGTGCGGACTGGCTGCGCTGGGTGACGTGGCTACGCTGCGTGGACTGGCGTTGCTGGAGCCTGCTGCCTGCTCTGGGGAGCCTGCCCCCGGCCGGACGGTGAAAACCGGCGGTTCCGGAAGTACCGCCCCACGGACGGGCCTTCGGCCGGCCCCCATGTCAGGGGTGTTTCGACGAGGGGGCCTTCCCCCACTCAGGGCGGTTCCGGCAGGCCCCCTCGCCGGCACCGGCGCTGCCCGGGAGGGTTCACTCCCCGGTCGCGGAAGCGTCCCCGTCCCCGTCCCTGCCCGTGAACCCGAACGCGGACGCGGACCCGGGAGCCCACCCCGCGGGCCCGGGCCCCGGCCGGAGCCACCGGGCCGCCGAACCCGGCCCGCCCCTCAGCGTTCGCCGTGCGCGCCGCCTCCGCCACCGGGGTGTTCGGGCCCCGTCACCGGCGTGGCGCGGCGGAGCCGGAACCAGTAGAAACCGTGGCCGGCCAGGGTGAGCAGATAGGGGAGTTCACCGATGGCCGGGAAGCGTACGCCGCCGATGAGTTCGACGGGGTGGCGCCCGGCGAAGGCCCGCAGGTCCAGCTCGGTGGGCTGGGCGAAGCGGGAGAAGTTGTTGACGCACAGCACCAGGTCGTCCTCCTGGAAGTCCTGGCCGCCCGGACCGCCCTGGCCGCCCGGACCGCCGGCGCCGCCGCTCCCGTTCGCCGGGCCGGGGGCGGGCATCTCCCGGAGGAAGGCGAGCACCGCCGGGTTGCTGGAGGGGAGTTCGGTGTAGGTGCCCAGGCCGAAGGCGGGGTTCTGCTTGCGGACCTCGATGAGCCGCCGGGTCCAGTGGAGCAGTGAGGAGGGGCTGCTCATGGCCGCCTCGACATTGGTGACCTGGTAGCCGTAGACGGGGTCCATGATGGTCGGCAGGAAGAGCCGGCCCGGGTCGCAGGAGGAGAAGCCGGCGTTGCGGTCCGGGGTCCACTGCATCGGGGTGCGGACGGCGTCGCGGTCGCCGAGCCAGATGTTGTCGCCCATGCCGATCTCGTCGCCGTAGTAGAGGATCGGCGAGCCGGGGAGGGAGAGGAGCAGGGCGGTGAAGAGCTCGATCTGGTTGCGGTCGTTGTCGAGCAGCGGGGCGAGCCGGCGGCGGATGCCGATGTTGGCGCGCATCCGCGGGTCCTTGGCGTACTCGGCGTACATGTAGTCGCGTTCCTCGTCCGTGACCATTTCGAGGGTGAGCTCGTCGTGGTTGCGGAGGAAGACGCCCCACTGGCAGCCGGAGGGGATGGCGGGGGTCTTGGCGAGGATCTCGGAGACGGGGTAGCGCGACTCGCGGCGCACCGCCATGAAGATCCGCGGCATCACCGGGAAGTGGAACGCCATGTGGCACTCGTCGCCGCCCTGCTCGAAGTCGCCGAAATAGTCGACGACGTCCTCCGGCCACTGGTTGGCCTCGGCGAGCAGCACGGTGTCGGGGTAGTGGGCGTCGATCTCGGCGCGGACCCGCTTGAGGAGTTCGTGGGTGCGGGGCAGGTTCTCGCAGTTGGTGCCCTCCTCGGCGTAGAGGTAGGGCACGGCGTCCAGCCGGAAGCCGTCGATGCCGAGGTCCAGCCAGAAGCGCAGCGCCGAGATGATCTCCTCCTGGACGGCCGGGTTCTCGAAGTTGAGGTCCGGCTGGTGGGAGAAGAAGCGGTGCCAGTAGTACTGCTTGCGCACCGGGTCGAACGTCCAGTTGGACGCCTCGGTGTCGACGAAGATGATCCGGGCGTCCTGGTACTGCTTGTCGTCGTCGGCCCAGACGTAGTAGTCGCCGTAGGGGCCGTCCGGGTCGCGCCGGGACTCCTGGAACCACGGGTGCTGGTCGCTGGTGTGGTTCATGACGAAGTCGATGATGACGCGCATGCCGCGCTGGTGGGCGGCGTCCACGAACTCCACGAAGTCGGCGAGGTCGCCGAAGTCCGGCAGGACGGCCGTGTAGTCGGAGACGTCGTACCCCCCGTCCCGCAGCGGGGACTTGAAGAACGGCGGGAGCCAGAGGCAGTCCACGCCGAGCCACTGGAGGTAGTCGAGCTTGGCGGTGATGCCTTTGAGGTCGCCGATGCCGTCGCCGTTGCTGTCCTGGAAGGAGCGGACCAGCACCTCGTAGAAGACCGCCCGCTTGAACCAGTCGGGGTCGCGGTCCTTCGCCGGTGTGTCCTCGAAGGTGTCCTGGACGGGCTCGTTGATGATCATTTGGGTGACCCTCCGATCGGTGAGGACGGTCGCAGGGTGAAGACGTGCGCCGGCCGGTGGCCCGGGTCCAGCCGCACGTAGTTGTCCCTGCCCCAGTGGTAGGTCTCGCCGGTGAGCTCGTCGCGCACCGGGACGGAGTCGTGCCCATCGAGGCCGAGTTCCGGCATGCGCAACGACACCGTCGCCTCCTGGGTGTGGTGCGGGTCGAGGTTCACGACCGTGAGGACGACGTCCGGATCATCACCGTGGGTGCGTTTCGAGTAGACGATGACGGCGTCGTTGTCCGCGTGGTGGAAGTGGAGGTCCCGCAGCTGCCGCAGTGCGGGGTGGCGGCGCCGGATCCGGTTGAGTTCCGTGATCAGCGGGGCGATGGTGCGCCCCTCCCGCTCGGCCGCCGCCCAGTCCCGGGGCCGCAGTTCGTACTTCTCCGAGTGCAGGTACTCCTCGCTGCCCGGGCGCGCCGGGATGTTCTCGCACAGCTCGTAGCCCGCGTACACCCCCCAGGTGGGGGAGAGGGTCGCGGCGAGGACGGCCCGTGCCTCGAAGGCGGGGCGGCCGCCGTTCTGGAGATAGGCGTGGAGGATGTCGGGGGTGTTGACGAAGAAGTTGGGCCGCATGTACGCGGCGGTCTCCCCGGAGAGCTCGGTGAGGTAGTCGGTCAGCTCCTGCTTGCCGTTGCGCCAGGTGAAGTAGGTGTAGGACTGCTGGAACCCGATCTGGGCCAGGGTGCGCATCATGGCGGGGCGGGTGAACGCCTCGGCGAGGAAGATGACGTCCGGGTCGCGGCGGTTGATCTCGGCGATCACCCGCTCCCAGAAGACCACGGGCTTGGTGTGCGGGTTGTCCACGCGGAAGATCCGCACCCCGTGGTCCATCCACAGCCGCAGGATCCGCAGCGTCTCGCGGACGACGCCGTTCATGTCGGCGTCGAAGGCGACGGGGTAGATGTCCTGGTACTTCTTCGGCGGGTTCTCCGCGAACGCGATGGAGCCGTCCGCCCGGTGGTGGAACCAGGAGGGGTGCTCGCGTACCCAGGGATGGTCGGGGGAGCACTGGAGGGCGAAGTCCAGCGCGACCTCCATGCGCAGCGCGCGGGCGGCGGACACGAAGTGGTCGAAGTCCTCGAAGGTGCCGAGGTCCGGGTGGATCGCGTCGTGGCCGCCGTCCGGGGAGCCGATCGCCCAGGGTGAACCGACGTCGTGCGGGCCGGGGGTGAGGGTGTTGTCGGGCCCCTTGCGGTAGGCGGTGCCGATGGGGTGGATCGGCGGGAGGTAGACGACGTCGAAGCCCATCGCGGCGACGGCCGGCAGCCGTTCGGCCGCGGTGCGCAGGGTGCCGCTGACGGGCGGCTCGCCGGGGGTGACCCGGGCGCCCTCCGAGCGCGGGAACAGCTCGTACCAGGAGCCGAAGAGGGCCCGGGGACGCTCGACCAGCAGCGGCACCGGCCGGGAGGCGGTGACGAGTTCGCGCAGCGGATGGCGGTCCAGGGCGGCGACGACCTCCGGGGTGAGGGCGGCCGCCAGCCGGGCGGCGGCGCCCAGATCCTCGTCGCGCAGCGCGTCCACCGCGCGCAGGACCGCCTCCCGGCCGGCGCGCTTGGGGATGTCCACGGCGGCCCGTTCGTGGAGGGCGGCGCCCTCGGCGAGGACGAGCGCGGTGTCGATCCCGGCGGGAATCTTCACCTCGGCGTGGTGGCGCCAGGTGGCGACCGGATCGCTCCACGCCTCGACAAGAAAGCTCCAGAGCCCCTCGGCGTCGGGGGTGACGCGGGCGCCCCAGCGGTCGGTGCCGGGGGCGAGTTCACGCATGGGCGTCCAGGGGCCGGGCCGGCCCGTGGGGTCCAGCAGCACCACGTTGGCCGCGACCGCGTCATGGCCCTCGCGGAAGACGGTGGCGCTGACCTCGAAGCTCTCACCGGCCACCGCCTTGGCCGGCCGCCGCCCGCACGCGACGAGCGGGCGGATGTCCAGCACGGGGATGCGTCCGATCATGGGATCACCTGGAGGTGTAGCGGTCCGGGCCACGGTGGAGGGGGATCTGGGAGCTTTTGTTCTTTCTATATGCTCCATTGACGACTGACCGGGTGCGGGCATGGGCGCTCCTGTCCGCGTTCACTCAGCTGGGTGACAGCTTCAGGCGTGTCCCAGCGACTTCGGATGGGTGCGAGCTGGTTCGAACCGGGTCGAGCGAGTCCGTGCAGGTACGTGCAGATGTGTGCAGTTACGTGCAGTTCCGGGCTGGGTCGAGCGGGATCTGGCGGGGTCGAGCGGGAGTGGCGTCCGGGGTGGTGCGGGACGGCGGTGCCACTTATCGGTGGAGTCTGCCCCTCGCGCATACCGGGTATGACGGGAAAACCGTCCGCACGGAAGTCCGGGAGGTAAAAAGTGAACCGGCCCGCTCCCCCGGGAGCGCGAGGGGGGAGCGGGCCGGCCGGTGAGCCGTCGGGTGAGGCCCCAGGTGAGCCGTCGGGTGAGCCGCCGGCGGGCGGTGGGCGAGCCGTGCGGGGCGCGTCCCCCGGCGCGGCTGGTGCGGGAGCGCGCCTCTCAGCTGCCCGACTGCAGAAGCCGGTTGGGCGAGCCGGTCCCGGCGCCGCTGATTTTCCCCTGCGCCGCGCCCGAGGTCAGTGCCGTCTCCACCTGCGCCGGTGTGGCGTCCGGGTGCTCGCCGAGATGGAGCGCCGCCACGCCCGCGGCGTGCGGGGAGGCCATGGACGTGCCGGAGGCGGTGCGGGTGCCCCCACCGGGCCAGGTCGAGACGGTGTCCACACCGGGGGCGAACACGTCCACCCCGGGCCCCCAGTTGGAGAAGCTCGCGCGGGCGTCGTTCCGGTCGGTGGCGCCCACGGTGATCGCCTCCGCCACCCGGGCCGGGGAGAACAGCAGTGCGGGCAGGCCGTTGTTGCCGGCGGCCACGGTGAACGTCACACCGGAGGCGACGGCGTTACGGACCGCCGTGTCCAGCTGGGAGTTGAGGACGCCCCCGAGGCTCATGTTGGCGACGGCCGGCTTCCGCGCGTTCCGGGCCACCCAGTCGATGCCGGCGATCACCTGCGCGATCGTCCCGGACCCCTCGGCGTCGAGCACCCGTACCCCCACCACGTCGGCGTTCTTGGCGACGCCGTGGGCGGTGCCGGCCACGGTGCCCGCGACATGGGTGCCGTGACCGTGGGCGTCCTGGGCGACGGCGTCGCCCTCGACGAAGTCCCAGCCGCTGTGCGCGCGGGAGCCGAAGTCGGGGTGGGTGGTGTCGACGCCGGTGTCGATGACGTAGGCCGTGACGCCGGCGCCGCCGTTCCCCGGGACGGTGTAGGAGTGGTCCAGCGGCAGGTCGGCCTGGTCGATCCGGTCCAGCCCCCAGGAGGGCGGGTTCGCCTGCGTCTCGGCGATGCGCACCCGGGCGTTCTGGGCGACCGAGGCCACCCGGGGGTCGGCGGCGAGCCGCTTCGCCTGCCCCTCGGTGAGGTTCAGGGCGTAGCCGTTGAGGGCGCTGCCGTAGGTGTGGTCGATCTTCGCGCCGTACTTGCGCGCCAGTGCCTCGCCCGCCGCGGAGCGGGCGGTGAGCCCGGAGGCCGGTTCCAGGCTGACGATGTAACTGCCGCCGACCGCGTCCGGCGACCCGGTGTCCAGGATGCGGCCGGCCGGTGCCGCGGCGCCGGTGGTGGCGTGGGCGGGCAGCGTCGCACCCAGCAGGACGGTGGCGGAGACGGCGGCGAGCAGGGCGCCGCGGGATATGCGGGAGCCGTGCGCGACGGCACGGGGTGCGCGGGAGGGCGCCATGGCGGAGTTCCTTCCCAAGGGGACCGGGGTGAGTGGGCATCAGGGTTGCCCCGCGGGACCCCTGGTGACAAGGCGGCCGCCAGGTCGGGCGTGAGCACTGTGCGGCGGGTGTGTGCTTCAACCCGACGGGAGGCGGGGGTTTTGGTGCCCTGTGCGACGCGGGGGTCACGGAACCGTCTCGGCCGGATGGCGGGAGCGGGGAGGACCGGGGGAGCCGGGTGCCCGGCGGCCACGGCGGCGGGCCGGTACCCTCACCGGACCCTCACACGGCGCCGGCCGTCCGCCCGGGCTCCCCTCCGCGGCCTGCCTGCCTGCCGGTCCGCCCGCGGTTCACCCGCACTCCCCGGCCGCGCCGTACGGCTGTTCCGCCGGCTGTTCCCCGGTCCTCTCCCGGGCCGTCCGCTCCCGCACGGCCGGCGCCCCCACGGCCGTCCGGGCGGTCCCGCCGCTCCGGTGCTCCGCCGACGGCGGCACCCCCGGGACCCCGGCACCCGCGGCGGTCCCGGCACCCCGGCGGTCCGGCGGTACCGGTGGGGACGCGGGTCCGCCCCGTCCGCCGGGGCGGACCCGCGCCGGATGCCGGTCACGGCGTGGTGACGGCCGGCCGTGGGGGTGTCGCCATGCCGTTCCCGATGAAGAAGCTCGGGTGCGGTGGCTGGTTGTACGCGGTGTTCTGCCAGGCGAGCGCGGTGCGGTACTGCGCGTCGTGGAGCAGGGTGGTGATCCGGCGGTCGGTGGTGTGCGGCGTGGAGTAGATCCGCAGCGCCCGGTTGTCCGAGGTGCGCCAGACGGCCTCCTCGCGCCAGTCGCCCAGGATGTCCCCGGAGAGCGACGGGGTGGACTTGGTGCTGTTGTTCGACGCGACGCCCGAGCCGGTCAGCAGCCGGGAGTCCCCGTTCGGGCCGTACTTGTCGATGCGGGTGCCGTCCAGCAGTTCGCGTACGGGGTCGCCGTCCCACCAGGAGAGGAAGTTCTGGCTGGACGGCTTGCGGCCGAGCGAGCCGCCGGTCACCGAGCGGAGGGTGGTGTCGGAGGCGGACCAGGCCTCGGCGCCGGGGCTGCCGGCCCAGATGTCCGCGGCGACCCCACGGCCGTTGTCGGCCCCGGAGGCGGTCTGCCAGAGGATCTGGCCGGTCCGCGCGTCGGCCATCCAGGAGCCGGGGCTGGAGGTCTCCTCGGAGACCTTGAAGTACTCCAGCCCGGGCCGGGAGGGGTTGAGGTCCCCGACATGCCCGGCGTCGCCGTGTCCGAGCCGCGTGGTCCACAGTCCGGCGCCGTTGTCGTCCACGGCCATGGCGCCGTAGACGATCTCGTCCCGGCCGTCCTGGTCCACGTCGGCCACGGACAGGGCGTGGTTGCCCTGGCCGTCGTAGCCCCGTCCCGCGTTGGCGGAGCTGCTGGAGTCGAACGTCCAGCGGCGGGTCAGCGCGCCGTTCCGGAAGTCCCAGGCGGTGATCACGGTGCGGGTGTAGTAGCCGCGGGCCATGATCAGGCTGGGACGGGAGCCGTCGAGGTAGGCGGTCCCGGCGAGGAAGCGGTCGACGCGGTTGCCGTAGGAGTCACCCCAGGAAGAGACGGTTCCGCGGGCGGGCACATAGTCCACGGTGGAGCGGACGGCGCCGTTCCGGCCGTCGAACACGGTCAGGTACTCGGGGCCGCTCAGGATGTAGCCGGAGGAGTTGCGGTGGTCGGCCGAGGCGTTGCCGACGACGGCGCCGGTGCCGTCCCGGCTGCCGTCGGCGGTCTTCATCGCCACCTCGGCGCGGCCGTCGCCGTCGTAGTCGTACACCTGGAACTGGGTGTAGTGCGCGCCCGAGCGGATGTTGCGGCCCAGGTCGATCCGCCACAGCCGGGTGCCGTCGAGCCGGATGCCGTCGACGATCGTGTTGCCGGTGTAGCCGGACTGGGAGTTGTCCTTGGAGTTGGTCGGCGCCCACTTGAGCACGAGGTCCAGGGCGCCGTCGCCGTCGAGGTCGCCGACGGAGGCGTCGTTCGCCTCATAGGTGTAGGCGCCGCCGTCAGGCGTGGTGGAGCCGGACGGAGGGGAGAGGGGGACGTCCAGGTAGCCGCCGCGGAACTGCAGCGCGCGCTCGGAGGCCGCCTGCTCGGCGCCGCCGATCACGGGGCGGACGGTGTACTCGGAACCGGCCGCGGCGCCCTGGTCGAGGTAGTTGGTCGACCCGGTGACCGGTGAGGAAGTGACCTTGGTGGAGCCGCGGTAGACGTTGAACGCCACGTCGTCCGGGTCGGTGGCGAGCCAGCGCCAGCTCACCAGATTCCCCGAACCCGTGTAAACGCTTACTAAACCGCGGTTGAGCTTCTCCATCTGACGGGGTGTCGCGGTCGGCGCGGCCGGTGCCGGCGAGGCCGGGGCGGAGAGGCCGGCCGTGCCCAGCACGGCCACGGCGGCGACGGTGAACAGCGTGAACAGCCGTCCGGGCCGGCGGGACGGGCCGTCGTGCCGCGATCTCGGCGGCCGGTGGGGGGTGGTACGTAACATGGTGCCTCCTGGTGGGAAAGGGCTTTCACAGAGTCGTCCCTTCCGGCGCGTCGCGCCAGATGTCCGGCGATGTTCGGCCGTGGGCGGGTGCCGTGACGCGACGTTCGGCCGGTCGAACGGGGTGGTATCGGGACAGGTCCGGCGGCCCCGCCCAGGTGGCCGTCCGGCGGCCCCGCACCGTCGTCGCGCCGGCTCCTCGCGGCCGTCGCGCCACCGGTGGGCGGGCGGCCGTTCGGTGGTGAGCCGCGGACGGTGCGCGTGAATGTGTGCGGTGGGGGTGCCCGTCTCGCTACCGTCGAACTGTGAAGGCCATTCGTCGATTCAGCGTGCGTCCCGTCCTTCCGGAACCCCTACGACCGCTCAGCGAACTGGCGCGGAATCTGCGCTGGTCCTGGCATCCCGAGACCTGTGACCTCTTCCGGGGCGTCGACCCCGAGGGCTGGCGGACCGCGGGGGGCGACCCCGTCCGGCTGCTCAGCGGGGTCTCCGCGGCCCGCCTGGAGAGCCTGGCCGCCGACCGTGACTTCCTGGACCGGCTCGCCGAGGCGGCCGCCGGCCTGCGGGAGTACCGGACGGGGCCCCGCTGGTACCAGACCGCCGGCACCGCGGGCCCCGGTGCCGAACCACCCGCCGCCATCGCCTACTTCTCGCCCGAGTTCGGCATCACCGCCGCGCTGCCCCAGTACTCCGGCGGGCTGGGCATCCTCGCCGGCGACCACCTGAAGACCGCGAGCGACCTGGGCGTGCCGCTCATCGGGGTCGGGCTCCTCTACCGGCGCGGCTATTTCCGGCAGTCGCTCTCCCGCGACGGCTGGCAGCAGGAGCACTACCCGCTGCTCGACCCCAACGAGCTGCCGCTCGCCCCGCTCCGCGAACCCGGCGGGCGGCCGGCGCGGGTGACGCTGGCCCTCCCCGGCGGGCGGTCGCTGCACGCCGTCATCTGGGAGGCCCGGGTGGGCCGGGTCCCGCTGCTGCTGCTCGACTCCGACACCGAGGAGAACGAGCCGCACGAACGCGAGGTGACCGACCGCCTCTATGGCGGCGGCAGCGAGCACCGGCTGCTCCAGGAGATGCTGCTCGGCATCGGCGGGGTGCGCGCGGTGCGCGCGTACTGCCGTCTCACCGGGCATCCGGCGCCGGAGGTGTTCCACACCAACGAGGGCCATGCCGGCTTCCTCGGCCTGGAGCGGATCCGCGAGCTCGGCGAGGCGGAGCACGGGTCGCTCGACTTCGGTTCCGCCCTGGAGGCGGTGCGCGCGGGCACCGTCTTCACCACCCACACCCCCGTCCCCGCCGGCATCGACCGGTTCGACCGGGACCTCGTCGCCCGCCACTTCGGGGACGGCGGCGAGCTCCCCGGGGTGGACGCCGGGCGCATCCTGGAGCTGGGCACCGAGACCTACCCGGGCGGCGAGCCGCACCTGTTCAACATGGCGGTGATGGGGCTCCGGCTGGCGCAGCGCGCCAACGGGGTCTCGCTGCTGCACGGCCGGGTCAGCCGGGGGATGTTCGCCGGGCTGTGGCCCGGCTTCGATCCGGAGGAGGTGCCGATCGGCTCCGTCACCAACGGGGTGCACGCGCCGACCTGGACGGCGCCCGAGGTGCTCCGCGGCGCGCCGGACGGGCCGGGCGCGCCGGGCGCGGCCGGGCTGTCCGACGCCGGCCTCTGGGAGCTGCGGCGGACCCTGCGCGAGCGCCTCGTCACCGAGGTGCGGGAGCGGCTGTACGCCTCGTGGCGGCAGCGCGGCGCGGCCGCCGCCGAACTGGGCTGGATCGACGGGGTGCTCGACCCGGACGTGCTCACCATCGGCTTCGCCCGTCGCGTCCCCTCGTACAAACGGCTCACGCTGATGCTGCGGGACCGTGAGCGCCTCATCGAACTGCTGCTCCACCCGGAGCGGCCGGTGCAGATCGTCGTCGCCGGCAAGGCGCACCCCGCGGACGACGGCGGCAAGCGGCTGGTGCAGGAGCTGGTGCGGTTCGCGGACGACCCGCGGGTGAGGCACCGTCTCGTCTTCCTGCCCGACTACGGGATGGCGATGGCGCAGAAGCTCTACCCGGGCTGCGACGTCTGGCTGAACAACCCCCTCCGCCCGCTGGAGGCGTGCGGCACCTCGGGGATGAAGGCCGCGCTCAACGGCTGCCTCAACCTCTCGGTGCTGGACGGCTGGTGGGACGAGTGGTTCGAGCCGGACTTCGGCTGGGCGATCCCCACCGCCGACGGCCCGGCCACCGACGAGGACCGGCGGGACGACCTGGAGGCGCACGCCCTCTACGAGCTGCTGGAGCAGCGCGTCACCCCGCTCTTCTACGACCGTGGCGCCGCCGGTCTCCCCGGCCGCTGGATCGAGATGGTCCGGCGGACGCTCACGGAGCTGGGCCCGAAGGTGCTCGCCGAACGGATGGTCGAGTCCTATGTGCGCGAGCTGTACGCTCCGGCCGCCCGCGCCCACCGCCGGCTGGACGCGGACGCCGCCCGCGAGCTGGCGGCCTGGAAGGCGAAGGTGCGGTCGGCCTGGCCACGGGTCGCCGTCGACCACGTCGAGGCGGAGGCGGCTCACGGCAACGGCGGTACGGCGGAGCTGGGTTCGGAGCTGGCGCTGCGGGTCCGGGTCGCCCTGGACACGCTGGTCCCGGAGGACGTGGAGGTGCAGGCGGTCGCCGGCCGTGTGGACGGCGAGGACCGGATCACCGGGGGCCGGGCGGTGCCGCTGAAACCGTCCGGCGGCCCCGACACGGAGGGCCGCCGGCTCTACGAGGGGCGGCTCACCCTGGAGCGGACCGGTTCCTTCGGCTTCACCGTCCGCGTGCTGCCCGCCCATCCCCTGCTGGCGGACCCGGCGGAGCTGGGCCTGACGGCCGTTCCGCAGGAGACCGGCCCGGAGGGGGCGGGGGTGCTGATGCGGTGAGCCGGTGAGGTGGCCCTGGGGGCGCGTGCGTGCGGTGACGCGTGCGTGCGGTGACCCGGCGGCCGGGTGGCCGTGACACGGCGGGCCGGAACGGCCGGACCGGGCCGGGCCGGACGGGACGGGACGGTCCGGGCCGGGACCCGGTGACCGGCGGTCCGGTTGACGGTCAGGTCCCCGGCCCGCCCCCTCCGCCATGGGCCGCGCCCCGGCTCGCGTCCGTGGTGAACGGACGGAACCGGGGCGCGGCGCGTACCGGACGGCGGCCCGGGCCCGGAGCCGCCGGTCGGTCCGGGCGGGTGTCTTGGCCCGCCCGGACCGTGAGCCGTGCGCCCCGGGGCTCCGGCCCAGGGAGTCCGGGGTGCACGGGCCCGGGGTCCCGGGTGCCGGCGGTGGACCCCGCCGGGCCGGGCCGGTTCGGCCGCCCGGAACGCGGGCGCCCGGCCGGGTTCCCGGGCCGGTGCCGGGCCTGTCGCTCAGAACGTGAGCTGCCAGCTGTCGATGTAGCCGGTGTCCCGGGCGGCGAGGTCCTGGACGCGGAGGTGCCAGGTGCCGTCGGCGGACTCCGCGGAGGCGTCCACCGTGTAGGTCTCGCTGACGTCGTCCGCGGAGTCCCAGCTGTCGGCGTCCTTCAGCCGGTAGGCCGTACCGTCCGGGGCGAGCAGGTCGACGACCAGGTCGCCCCGGTAGGTGTGGACGATCTCCACGCCGACTGCGAGCCGCGCGGGCGCGTTGCCGCCCCGGCCGGCGACGGTCAGCGGCGAGGTCACGGCCTCCCCGGCGTCGGGGATGGCCACGTCGTCGGTGGCCTGGTACGTCTCGCCGGTGGAGCCGCCCTCGCCCGGGCGGGCCCCGACGTTGACGGCCGCCCAGGCGTGGGCCACTGCCTCGTGCTCCGCGCCGTCCGCGCCGTAGAGGTCGGCCGCGGCCTGGAGGGTGGCGGTGCGCGCCCGCGCGTAGGTGGTCGTGGAGGTCATGTACGTGGTGAGGGCGCGGTACCAGATCTTCTCCGCGGCCCCGATGCCGATACCGGTGACGGGGAGGGCGTCGTAGGTGGGGCTGTCGTAGCGGACGCCGTTGATCTCCTTGGCGCCGCTGCCCTCCGCGAGCAGGTAGAAGAAGTGGTTGGCGGGCCCGGAGGAGTAGTGGACGTCCACCGATCCCAGTCCGGAGTACCAGTAGTCCTTCGAACTGCCGTCCTTGGAGGGCCGGTCCATGTGGCGGAGCGGGGAGCCGTCCCCGTTGATGTCGATCTTCTCGCCGACGAGGTAGTCGGCGGGGTCCTCGGCGCTGCCGGCGCGGAACTCGACGGCGGCGGCGAAGATGTCGGAGGTCGCCTCGTTGAGGCCGCCCGATTCGCCGCTGTAGTTGAGGTTCGCGGTGGCGGCGGTCACGCCGTGGGTCATCTCGTGGGCCGCCACGTCGACCGAGGTGAGCGGCTGGGCGTTGCGCGCGCCGTCACCGTAGGTCATGCAGAAGCAGGAGTCCTGCCAGAAGGCGTTGACGTAGGAGCTGCCGTAGTGGACGCGGGAGCGGGCGCCGACGCCGTCGCCCCGGATGCCGCTGCGCCCGTGCACCTCCTGGTAGTAGTCCCAGGTGAGCGCGGCGCCGTGGTGGGCGTCGACGGCCGCGGTCTGCCGGTCGGCCGGGGTGGAGTCGCCCCAGACGTCGTCCTCGTCGGTGAGGAGCGTCCCGGTGCCGCTGGTGCGGTTGGCCAGGTCGTAGGTGCCGTGGCCGCCGCGGGCGGTGTCGGTGAGGGTGAACACGGGGGCGGCGCCGGTGGAGCCGAGGGGGACCTGCCCCGAGTACTGGCTGTTGCCTGTGCCCTGGTGGACGCCCTGCCAGCGGTGGAGTTCCGCCCCGGTGGTGGCGTCGGTGAGGACGTGGAGTTCGCTCGGCGTGCCGTCCTCCTGGTGCCCGCCGGTGACGGTCTCCCAGGCGAGGACGGGCTCGCCGGACCCGGCCCAGACCACCTTGCGCGGGGTCTCCCCGGCGGTGACCCGGGGCCCGGCCTCCCGCTCGGCGGTGGTGAGCGCCTGTTTCCGGGCGGTGGCGGCGGTGATCCGGGCGCGGGTGGTCGCCACGGTGACGGTGTGGCGGGTGGCCCGGGTGACGCCCTCGTGGCGGCCGTCCGCGGCGCGGTGGACGACGAGATCGCCGCCGAGGACGGGCAGGCCGTCGTAGGTGCGCTCGTAGCGGGTGTGCGTGGTGCCGTCACGGTCGCGGGTGACGTCCCGGGCGGCCAGCCGCTCGCGCGCGCCGAGGCCGAGAACCTCGGCGGTGCGGTCGCGGGTGGAGTCGGCCTCGCGGAGCAGCCCGGCCCGTTCACCCGGGGTGAGGGGGGCCGGGAGGGCGCCCCGGCCGGGGCGGGGCGGTGGCGCGGCGGAGGCCGGACCGGCCGCCTGGAGGCCGCCGCCGAGCAGCGCGGCGGTGACGATCAGCACCCCGGCGGCGGTTCCCCGGCGGGCGGGGCGCCCGGGGGGACGGCCGGTGGCGCGGGGGACGGAGCCGGCTGCGGCTCCGCGGAGGGAACCGCGGAGGGAACCGGAGGTGAAGCGGTGCAGGGAACGGCGTAGGGAACGGTGCGCGGACCGGCGTGCGGAACGGGGGTCGGGTCTCACACGGACTCCTTCGGCTGCGGCCGCCCCCGGGGTGCGGGGCGGCCGGGGAACCGGCGTGACGGGGTGGACCTGCCGGTGGGGACACGGCGGTACGCGACGGTGCGTACCGCCTCGGTGGGGAGGGGCCCGGGGCGGGCGGGGCCGGAGCGGGGAGGCGGGGAGGGGCGCCGAGCGGGCTGCTGACAGGTTCCCAGCCGGGGGTGCGCCTGTCAGGGTCGCGTCAAGTAAATGGCCGAATCCCGTCCGGAGAACGGGTACCCTCCTGCCGTTTATCGGACGGCCGGTGGGTCGCGGACGGCGCGGGGCAGCCGGGCGGGGCCGGGCCGGACCGCCACCGCCGGATGCGCCGGGGGACGGGCCGGCCCGGCCGTCACAGCACGCCGAGTTCCCTCATCCGTCCCGCGAACGACGGGGCGTCACGGCCTGACCAGCGCGGATCGTAGTAGGGGTACGTCTCCTGGTCGTAGACGAAATCCTGGCCGAGGAACTGCGCGATGTACCGGCGCGCCGCCGCGCGTTCCTCCGGGCCTTCCGGGACGGCGACGAACGACGTGGTCCAGCTGAACCGCGCGCGGCCGTGGACGCTGCCGTGCCAGATGTGCGGGTCGAAGACGACCACGTCGCGGGGTCCGAGCGAGGGGACGAAGCCGGGCCAGCGGCGTTCCTCGCCGAGTTCGTGGAACTCCCCGTCGACGGCCATCTCCTCCCGGTAGCCGGCCAGTCGCTCCGCGAGGTCTCCCCGGTGGGAGCCGGGGAGGAACTGGAGCGTGCCGTCGGCCGCGCACAACTCGTCCCGGTAGACGACACACTTGACCGCCCGCAGGTGCGGCTCGGCGGTGTCCTGGTGCCAGGGCGAGGCGTTGCTGAGGTAGGTCCCCTTCGGGGGTTTGACGAGCGCGTCGGCGCCCAGCAGCTGTTCGGCGATGTCCCGCAGCGGAGACGCGTTGACGAGCGCGCAGCTCACGGGCGTCGTCACGGGGTTCATCAAGGGCAGGAAGTAACTCGTGACCCCGTCCACGGGGGCGCCGGTCCGCGCCGCGGGCTCCGGTTCCCGGCACACCTGGGGGTACTGGCCGGTGAGGCTCTCCACCACCTCGCGGAAGAGCCGGCCCGACTGCTCGGGCGTGAAGAAGCCCCGCACGACGACGAAGCCGAACGAGTCGAAGAACGCGGTCTGTTCGGAATCCAGCAGGCCCATGACGCGATGGCACTCCCCTCACACCAGTGCTCGGACTGCGGTTCGGCTGCCGAACCGCGAGGATCAGAGCTTCTCGACGATCAGCTGGTAGTCGCGGTGGATCTCGCGGAACCGCCCGGGAACGGTCCGCAGGAAGGTCTCGATGCCCAGCCTCGGGCGTTCGCTCTCGGTCTCCATCAGGTTCCAGTCGTAGTCGTCGAAGATGACCAGGCCGCCGGGGTCCACCAGTGACCAGGCCAGCGCCGCGTCGCGGTAGACGTCGGCGGCGTGGTGGCTGCCGTCCACGTAGACGACCTCGAAGCGGCGGGCGGCGATGCCCAGGAGCGGCAGCACACTCCCCGACGTTCCCCTGATCTTCTCCAACCGGTGTGCGAACCCCGCCGTGTTGGCGTCGAAGCGCCGCTCCACGTCGCCGACCGAGGGGGCCAGCGAGGCGTTCTCGTGGTGCTCGACGCTGCCCTCGAAGGTGTCGACGCACGTCAGCGAGGACTCCGCGAGGAAGTGGAGGAAGAAGAGCGCGGAACGCCCCTCCCAGGAGCCGATCTCCAGCACCCGCACGGGCCGGTGGCGGTAGGCGCCGAGGACGTCCGTCCAGACGGGAAAGTGGCTCGTCGTCCAGTCGGAGGAGAACACGCAGCCCTCGTACCAGCGGGCGATGTCGGCCTCGGTCACCGCCGCGGAGGTCCGTTCCGTCATGCTCCCCCTTTTCGTCGGATTACCCGGCATGTGCCTCGCGTTCCCTCGCTCCGCCGCGCGCTTTCCCCTCCATGCCCCCTCGCGGTCCCCCTCGCGGATTCCTCGGATTTCGCCCGCCTTTCCCGCTCAGCCGGCCGGGGACCGGCGGAACCACTCGATGGTGCGGCGCAGTCCGTCCGTGACGCCCACCGCCGGGGACCAGCCGAGTTCCCGGCGCGCCTTGGCGATGTCGGGGCGCCGGCAACGGGGGTCGTCGACGGGGAGATCGATGAATCTGAGAGGGGAGGAGGAGCCGGCGAGCGACTTCACCCGCCGGGCCAGGGTGTCGATGCGGTACTCCTCCGGGTTGCCGAGGTTCACCGGGCCGACGAGGGGGGAGCGGAGCATGGCGGCGATCCCCTCGACCAGGTCGTCGACGTAGCAGAAGGACCGGGTCTGACTGCCGTCGCCGGCGATGGTGATCGGGGTTCCGGCCAGGGCCTGGGTGATGAACGTGGGAACGGCCCGGCCGTCGCCGTGCCGCATCCGCGGGCCGTAGGTGTTGAAGATGCGCACGATGGCGACGTCGACGCCGTGGTGCTGGTGGTAGGCCATGGCCAGCGCCTCGGAGAAGCGCTTGGACTCGTCGTAGACGCTCCGTGGCCCGATCGGGTTGACGCAGCCCCAGTAGCTCTCCGGCTGCGGGTGGATCTGCGGATCGCCGTACACCTCGCTGGTGGAGGCGAGCAGCAGCCGCGCGCCCTTGCGGCGCGCCAGCTCCAGGGTGTTCCAGGTGCCCTGGGAACCGACGCGCATGGTGGCCAGCGGCCTGCTCAGATAGTCGGCGGGGGAGGCGGGCGAGGCCAGGTGCAGCACGGCGTCGACCGGCCCCTCCACGTCGCACTCCTCGGAGACGTCCGTCGTCCGCAGCGAGAGCCTGCCGTGGTCGGCGAACTCCAGGTTCCGCTTGGAGCCCGAGGAGAAGTCGTCCAGGCAGACCACCTCGGCGCCCGCGTGGAGAAAATACTCGACCAGGTGGGAGCCGACGAATCCGGCGCCGCCCGTGATGACGACGCGTCCGGGCACGGTCCCCGGGGGGCGGGGTACGTCCGTTGCCGCCACGTTCCCTCCTCAGCGAGTTTCCGACGATGCCCGTGCCACCGGGGGGTGGCCCGGCGCGGACCGGGAGGGCAGGCCCGGGCCGTGGCCGACCGTGGCCCGGACCAGCAGGTGGTCCATCCCGTCGGGGAACGACCGGTCCTCGACGCGGACGTGCTCGAAGCCGGCCAGCGCCAGCGCCGCCGTGACCTCCCGCGCGCGCCGGGGGTAGAGCCGGAGCCGGCGGAACCAGGTGCGGACCAGGCTGCCCGTGGCGTCCAGCTCCTCGTACCGGAAGATGCAGGCGAGCACCCCGGTCTCCGGCGTGTAGCGGGACTGTTCGCTGACGTACAGGGAGTGGTCGCCCAGATAGTCGTGGATGTCGTGCGCCCGGGTGAGCGCGCCCGTCGCCCCGGCGAGCGAGCCGAGATATCCGACGTCGAAGCGCGCCACGTCCAGCAGGATCTCCGTCTCCGGCTTGCTGATCCGCCGGCAGTTGGCGAACAGCTCGTCCAGCAGCGTGTCGTCCAGCAGGTGTGAGATCAGGTCGTACGGCATGACGATCGCGTCCGCCGGCCCGGTGTCCGGCAGTTCGGGCAGCGTGCACCGGTGCAGGGTGGCCCGCCCGTCCAGCTCCTCCTCGTCCAGCCGCTCCTGGAATCTGCGCAGCATCCCGGGGGAGCCGTCGACACCCACGACGCGATGGCCGAGCCGGGCGAACGGCAGCAGCACGTCGCCGATGCCGCAGCCGAGCTCCATCACGGTGGAACCGGGCGCCAGATCGCGCAGCTCGGAGAGGTACAGGGGGCCGACCCGGGGCGAGATGCCCATCTTCATCTCGTACAGCTCGGGGTCGTAGAACTCGTGCAGGCTCATCGTGGGCACTCCCAATCTCGCGCTGATGCCGGGCAGGCCGACGGTGCGGAACGGGCCGGCGCCCTACCGCAGGGCGCCGGGGACGGACGGCGGGGCGTCGCCGAACTCGCTGCTGGACATGCCGCCCAGCCGGTACCGCAGGGTGGCCCGCCGCGTGCAGCGCACCGGCACGTCCAGCGCCACCAGCTGCTCCAGCAGGATGTCGTCCTCACCGAGGCGCTCGGCGATCTCGCGCCGGGTGCGGGGGCGGCGGAAGGCCAGCAGACCCAGCAGCCGGCGGTCGAAGAGCCACTCACCCATATCGATCATCCCGGTGGGACCGCCGGGCAGCTCGAACGTCAAGCCGTCGCGGACCACCGGGTCCTCGCCCATCACGCCCGCCGCGCACAGCTCCCGGAAGCGCCGGTCCGCGTCGGGCCCCGGTGGTAACCAGGGGAAGCGGGTCACCGGCGTCGGCCGGCCCCCGGCGTCGACGAGGGTGCGCCAGGAGTGCACCGCGGGGCTGCCGGTGCCGACCGCGAGGCGGAGCAGGCTCGACAGATGGTCCTCCTCCCACTCGTTGTCGTCGTCGAGGAACGCCACGAAGTCGCCCGTGGTCCCGCGCGCCGCCAGGTTGCGCAGCGCCGCGATGCGGTCGAACGGGTCGTCCCCCGCGGCGTCGGACCGGTCGATGCGGACCACCCGCGCGTCGAGCGTCGCGGGAACGGCGGGGGCGGGGGCCGTTCCGTCGATCCACACGGTGGTGCGGATCCGGGCGGTCACATCCTGCTTGGTGACGCTGTTCAGCGCGGCGTCGAGGGTGGGACGCGTGCCCCGGGTGATGACGACGACGTCGATCACGGGCGGCTCGGCCTCCGAGGCCGTGTCCTCCGCCGCCGGGAGCGGCCGGGCCCGCGCCGTCCCGGGCCGGCCCAGCGCGGCGGCCAGCCGCTCGACCCGCTCCGGCGGGGCGAGGAAGAGCTGGTGCGGTACGACCACACCGGTCGTGTGCCAGGCCCGGGAGTGCGGAACGGGCGGCGGGGTGTCGAGCGCGAGTGCCGCGAACTGCTTCACCGTGGCCGGCCGGTAGAGCGGCCCCTCGGGGACCGGCGGGTAGACGCGGTCCAGCGCGGCGCCCGTGCGGGCGTGCACGTCCCGGAGCACGTCCTGCGGCGGGCGCCCGTCGGGAACGCGCAGCGCCAGTCCGTAGAAGGTGCCGCCTCCGAGCACCCCCTCGTCCGCCGCGACCTCCCAGCCCTGGGCCGTCATGAGCGAACGGAAGAGCGCCGCCCGTTCGGCGCGGACCGCCGCCTGGCGGGGGAACCTGGCCAGCTGGTCGAGGAGCAGCGCGGCCGAGGTCTCCGGCAGCGCGTGGTTGGCGCCGTGGAGCAGAAACGCCGGCTCCAGCTCGCCGGCCGCCTCCGGCGCGGGTAATCGGGTCCGTCGGCGCGAGTCCATCACCAGGGAGTCCAGCCGTGCGGCGAGCTCCGGATCGTCGGTGAGGACCGCGCCGCCCTCCGCACAGGTGATGATCTTCGTGGCCTGGAGGCTCATGATCGAAATGTCGCCGAGCCCGCCGAGGCGCCGCCCGCGCGCGTCCGTGCCGAACTGGCTGTGGGACACGTCCTCGATGATCGGCACGCCGGGCCAGACGGCCCTGGCGCGGGCCACGTCGAACGCCTGGGCGTAGAGATGGATGCCCAGCACGGCGCTCGGGGCGGCGGCGAGCCCGGCCGGATCGCCGCAGGGGGAGTCCTCGTCCGCGTCGAAGTAGACGGGGCGGGCGCCCACCCGGAAGACGGCGGTCGCGCAACTCACCCACGTGGTGGCGGGCATCGCCACGGTGTCGCCCGGGCCGATGCCGAGCGCGTGCAGCGCCACGACGATGGCGCTGGAACCGTTGGTCGTCAGCACGGCGTGCGCGCGTCCGGACAGGGCGGCCAGCTCGCTCGCGGCGCGTTCGTTGTCCGAGGACCAGACGGAGCGGGCGCCGCTCACCGCCAGCCGGCCGCTGAGCAACGGACGGGCCAGCGCGCGCACCGACCGTTCGTCGGTCTCGGGCCACTCGGGCCAGGCGGCGCCGGCGTGCGGTGCGGGACTTCCTTCGACAGGCACGGTGACTCCCTCTCCTGGGTCAGGACTGGTGAGGCGGGTGCGAGACCACGGTGAGCGGCAGGGAGCGCCGCGCCGCGCCGGGGGAGGGCGGGCGCGGCGTGCCCTCACCGCTGACGGCGGGGCAGTTCGCCGGCGTCAGCCGCACCACGTGGCTCTCGTAGCCGGGATGGGTCTCGGGGTCGAAGTCCACGTACCTGTTGCGGTAGCACCAGTTGCACTCCTCGAAGCGTTCCGAGAGGCCCTCCTCCCAGGCCGCGTGCTCCGCGCGCAGCCGCCGGTAGGAGGGGCCGTTCCAGATCTCCTCGAACGAGGCGGTCCTGAGGTCGCCCAGCAGATAGCTCTCGCCGGGCTGGCCGATGAGGTGATCGCAGAAACCCACCTTGCCCGCGTAGTTGAAGTAGCAGTACATCCACGGGTGGGTGCAGGTCTTGGCGGTGTGCTCGGTGAGCGCCCACGCCTCGTCGAGCGCCGCGTCGATCCGCACCTCCGTCCCGGTCTCCTCGGCCACCCGCGCGGTCTCCGCGAGGGAGGCGGCGAGCCGGTCCCGGTGGAATCGGAGGTTGTCCGGATCGTCGTGGCCCAGCGTCACGGGGTTCAGATGGACGCGGAATCCGAGGCGCCCGGCCAGCGTGACGATCTGGCTCAGCTCCTCCAGCGCGGCCTCCTGCACGACCACGTTGAGGTGCACGTTGTCCGTGCCGACGCCGCTGGCGCGGCCCTCGTCCGCCAGGATTTCGAGATTCCGGACGATGGTCCGGAATTTCGCGCCGCTGCGGAGGGTTTCGAAGGTCTTCTCCTCGCCCGCGTCGAACGAGACGGCGATGAGGGCCCGGTTGCGGACCAGATGGCGCCACATCTCCTCGTTCGGCACGGACAGGTTCGTCACGATCCGCACGCGGCAGCCGTAACTCAGCGTCCGGTCGACGAACTCGGGAAAACGCTTGAGGATGGTGCTCTCACCCCAGCCGCGAAGATCAACGATCTCCGCCGTCGGGAACAGTTCCTCGGCGATCTCCTCGAACAGTTCGAAACTCATGTTCTTCGACCGGTCGAACGGGCCGCCGGAACGGCACATGGGGCAGGAGAAGTTGCAGTTCTCGGTGAGTTCGACGAAGAGCGCGCGCGGTCGGCTGCGGAGCCGGGTACGTCCCTCTTCGAATTCCCTGAGGTTCTGGACACGGTTTTCTTCGCGGGTGAGCATGGCTGATCCCCGACCGTCGTTGTGGCGCGGAATGGTCGAACCGGCTGTGGCGCGAGCGCCGGTCAGTGCGTGATGCCCGAGAGGTGGGTGAGCGGCCAATCGGCCGGTTCCACCGTGAACGCGCGGCTCGCCCCGGCGGCGTTCGGCCCGCCCGCCGGCCGGTCCAGCGCGGTGAAACGGAACTGGTGGAACTCGCGGCGCAGCGCGATCGTGTGCGTCCAGAAGGGGGTGCCCGCCCCCTCCAGGGCCGCCGCCAGCTCCGGGTCCGGCACGGCCGGCGGCGCGGTGGCCACGTCGCTCAGCACGATGACGCGGCGCGCGCACCGCAGCGCCTCGTCGAGGACCCGGCACGCGGTGGCCTCGGGCAGCGCCCGCCAGTAGTCGGTGAGGACGGCCACGTCCGTCTGCCCGTCCTCGAACGGCAGCCGCGTGCCCAGCAGCCGGTAGGAGCGGCCCGGGGTCTCCTCGGCGGTGGGGCCGACCGTCAGCGACGGCGCGGGCAGGGTCTCCGGCCAGGCGTCGGCCGCGCCGATCAGCAGCGTGCTCTCCGCGCCGGCCAGGATCTCCGTCGCCCGGGGCAGCACGGGCAGGTGCGCGGTGTCGGCGGCCTCGGGGGCGAGGCGGTCGCGGAACGCGGTCAGCGCGGGCAGTGCCGCGCGGGCGTTCACGATGTCGAAGCTGCACACGGCCTCCACCTCCAGCGTGGGGTGGCGGCGGAGCAGGACGAGGTCGTTGCGCCGGTCCCGCAGCAACTCCGTGTGCCGGTCGCGGGGGTGCGGCTGGTGCAGCGCGCGGGAAGCCGGCAGGAAGACCGTCGGGAGCCCGGCCAGCGACAGGCGCAGGCCCAGCTCGACGTCCTCGACGCCCTTGACGTCGAAGCTCTCGTCGAAGCCGCCGATCGCCTCGAACGCGTCACGCGGGACGCTGACGTTGCAGGTCCAGAAGAAGGCCCAGTCGCTGGGCCGGGGCTCGGCGAGCAGCTCCGTCAGCGGGTCGTGCAGCAGGCCGATGGTGGCGGCCTTCGCGAAGACCTCGTCGGCCGACTCCCAGTTCCACTCGCCGCCGATCCGCAGATCCCAGGTCTCCGGGGTGAACTCCCTGCCGTGGGTGTAACCGGAGGCCGCCACCCGCCGCTCACGTTGCGTCGCGAGGTGGACGGCCAGCATGTCGGGATGGGCGAGACAGTCGACGTCGAGGAAGACCAGGAGGTCCGCGGTGGCCAGCCGGGCCCCCTGGTTCCTGGCCCCGGAGGCGCCCGAGGCCTTTTCGTTCCTGACCACCCGGAGGTTGAGCGAGGACAGGGCGGCGGCCGATTCCCGGACGAGTGCGCGGGCGTCCTCGCGAGAGCCGTCGTCGACGACGATGACCTCGAAGTCGGTGGTGGGGAGTGTCTGCTGGGTGAGACTCCGAAGCGTTCTGATGAGTTCTTCAGGTCGGTTATGCGCAGGTAACACAACAGAAATGTCGGTCACGAGGACATGGCTTCCTGTGGGGAGTAGGAAAGCATCGAACCGTTCAAAGTCGAAAATGAGCGTAGGCATGTGTTCGTCTCTTGGTCAAGAGCGGCCCAACAAGGCCACCGACGTGACGCCTGACGCCCTTTGCCCGAGTGGACCGCGGCCGCGTCCCCTTCGGGCAAAGGGCGTCAGGCGTCAGATCTTTGTCCGAAAATCGGCCGTCCGGCGTCCGGAGCGCTGCGCAATGCGGCCCTTGCCACGGCGGGATGAACGAGGAATTGACGTGCCGATTCGCGACGTCCGGAAGGCCGGATAAACAGCTGCTGACACGCCGCTCGGGCATGACCTATGGTGACGCGAATGGTGGATTCACAGCTGAATCTCGCAATCCCCGACTCTCGTGGCCCGAAGCGCTGTCTCCTGTGGATGACCGCCCGCCAGTGGCGCCGCGTGACCCTGGACACCGTCCTGGTCAGCGGCCAGATGGCTGGCCTCGCACTGATGCCCTACCTCCTGGCGCGCACCATCGACGACGGACTCGGCGCCGGGGACTCCGCGGCCTCCGGCGTGCTGCTCGGCTGGGTGGCCGCGCTGCTGGGCGTCGGGGTGCTCAACGCGTGGCTGGGCGTCCTCCGCCACCGCACGATGACCCGCATCCGCATGGACACCATCTACCGCACCGTGCACGCCGTCGTCGCCCACGCGATGCGCCTCGGCATCGCCCTGCCGCGCCGGGTCACCGTCGGCGAGGCCGTCACCATCGGTTTCGGCGATGCCGGGGTGATCGCCACCGTACCGGCGGTCATCGGCCCCGCGATCGGCGCCGTCTGCGCGTACGGGGTGGTCGCCGGGCTGATGTGGGCCGTCTCGCCGCCGCTCGCCGTCGTCGTCCTGCTCTGCGTCCCGCTGCTGGCCCTGCTGGTCGGCCCGCTGCTGCGGCGGCTCCAGGCCGTCGAGGCGACGTACCGGGAGCGGCAGGGCGCGCTCACCGCGCGGATCGGGGACCTCGTCGGCGGGCTGCGCGTCCTCAACGGGCTCGGCGGAAAGACGGTCTTCGCCGCCCGCTACCGGGAGGATTCGCGGAGGCTGCGCGCGGAAGGCTACCGCGTCGGCGCGGTGACCAGCTGGATCGGGGCACTCGGCGTGGGCCTGCCCACGCTCTTCCTCGCCGTGGTGATGTGGCTCGCCGCGCGGATGGCGGCCCAGGGGGACATCACCGTGGGCGAGCTGGTCGCCGTGTACGGGTACGCCACCGTCCTGGTGGTTCCGGTCTCCTCGCTGATCGGCGTCGGGGAGGACTACGCGCGCGGTCTCGTCGCCGCGGGCCGGCTGGTGCGCTTCCTGCGGCCGGCCCCGGGCGGGCCGGTGCCCGGGGACCGCGACCCGGCGCCGCCCGCCGAGCCGCCCGCCGGACCCGCCGTCCTGCACGACCCGGAGTCCGGCGTCACCCTCGCCCCCGGCGCGCTGACCGCGCTGGTCAGTGCCCGTCCGGCGGAGACGGCGGCCGTCGCCGAACGCCTGGGCCGGTGCACCGCCTCCGCCGCCACCTGGGGCGGGGTCCGCCTCGACGCGATCGCGCCGGACCGGGTCCGGGAACGGATCCTGCTCGCCGACAACGAGGCCGACCTCTTCGCCGGCACGCTGGCCGACGTCGTCGCCGGCGCCCGGGACGCGGACCCGCGGGCGGTGACCGCCGCCCTCGCCGCGGCCGCGGCCCGCGACGTCGCCGACGCGCTGCCGCACGGCCTGGATTCCTGGGTCGAGCCCCAGGGCCGCAACCTCTCCGGCGGCCAGCGGCAGCGCCTCCGGCTGGCGCGGGCGCTGCGGGCCGAGCCCGAGGTGCTGCTGGCCGTCGAGCCCACCTCGGCGGTCGACGCGCACACCGAGGCCGCGATCGCCGACCGGCTGCGCGCCGCCCGCGCCGGCCGCACCACCGCCGTCACCACCTCCTCGCCGCTGCTGCTGGACCGGGCGGACACCGTGCACTTCCTGGTGGACGGCCGGGTCGCCGCCACCGGCGGCCACCGCCGCCTCCTCGCCGAACACCCCGGCTACCGCCGGCTCGTCGTCCGGGAGGCGGACGGTACGGGCGGCGGTACGGGCAGGGGCACGGGCGGCAGTGCGGGCAGGGGCACGGGCGGCAGTACCCACGCCCACGAGGCGACCGGCCCCGCCACCCCGGAGACCGTCCGATGACCGCCCCCCGGCAGCCGGGCGACGGCCGGCTGCCCGTCGCCACACCCGCGGAGGTACGCCGCGCGGCCGTCGGCCTGATCCGCCGCGACCGCGTCACGTTCACCGCCGTGATCGTGCTCAACACGCTGGCCGCCGGAGCCGGTCTCGCCGGGCCGTGGCTGCTCGGCGGCATCATCGACGAGGTCGGCTCGGGGGCCGGGCCGGCCGGCGTCGAACGGCTGGCGCTGGCCATGCCCGTCTTCGCGCTGGCGCAGATCCTCCTGGGCCGCCAGGCCCGTCACCTCGGGCACCGGTTCGGCGAACGGACCTCCGCCCACATCCGGGAGCGCTTCGTCGAACGCGTACTCGCGCTCCCCGCCTCCACCGTCGAACGGGCCGGCGTGGGCGACCTGACGACGCGCGGCACGACCGATGTGGCCGCGGTCGGCCACACCCTGCGCGACATCGGCCCCGAGATGTTCGTCGCGGCGGCCCAGGCGCTGCTCATCCTCGTCGCGGTCTTCGTCGTCCACCCGCTGCTCGGCCTGATCGGGGTGGCCGGGCTCGCGGGTATCCGGTTCGCCGTGCGCTGGTACCTGCGGCGGGCGCGCGCCGCCTATCTCGCCGAGGGCGCGGCGACCTCCGCCCTGGCGGAGCAGCTATCCGCCACCGTCGCGGGGGCCCGCACCATCGAGACGCTGTCCCTGGGCCGGCGCCGCCTGGACGTCTGCCGGGACGCCGTCGCGACGAGCCGGCGTACCCGGGAACGCACCCTCTTCCTGCGCAGCGTGCTCTTCCCCGCCGTGGACGTCTCCTACGTCCTGCCCGTCGCCGGGGTGCTGCTGCTCGGCGGCGCGCTGCACGGGCGCGGCCTGGTGAGCCTGGGCTCCGTGGTCGCCGTCGCCCTCTATCTGCGGCAGCTGGCCCAGCCGCTGGACGTGATCCTCCAGCGGCTGGAGCAGTTGCAGAGCAGCGGCGCCTCGTTCGCCAGGGTCGAAGGGGTCGGCGCCCTCCCGCCGGAGCGGCGGGGCGGGTCGCCCGTGCCCGCCGACGACCGGATCGACGTGGTCGGCGCGCGCTTCGCCTACGAGGGTGGCGGCGACGTGCTGCACGGTGTCGACCTCGCGGTGCGGCCCGGTGAACGGCTGGCCGTCGTCGGCCGTTCCGGCGCCGGGAAATCGACGCTCGGCCGGCTGCTGGCCGGCATCGACGTGCCGCGCTCGGGCACCGTCGCCGTGGGTGGGGTGCCGATCGCGGAGCTGGACCCCGGCCGGCTGCGGCGCCAGGTCGTGCTCCTCACCCAGGAGCACCACGTCTTCCTGGGCACCGTCCGGGACAACCTGCGGATCGCCGCCGAGTCCGCCGACGACGCCCGGCTGTACGCGGCTCTCGCCGCCGTCGGCGCGGACTGGGTCCGGGAGCTGCCGCACGGCCTGGACACGGGGCTGGGCGCCGGCGGGTACCGGGCCGACACCGCGCAGGCCCAGCAACTGGCCCTGGCGCGCGTGGTGCTGGCCGACCCGCACACCGTGATCCTCGACGAGGCGACCGCGCTGCTCGACCCGCACACCGCCCGCCACACCGAGCGCGCCCTCGCCGCCGTCCTGGAGGGGCGTACCGTCATCGCCATCGCGCACCGGCTGCACACCGCGCACGACGCGGACCGGGTGGTGCTGATGGAGAACGGACGGGTGGCCGAACTCGGCACCCACGCCGAGCGGATGGCCGCCGGCGGCGCCTACGCGGCGCTCTGGCACTCCTGGCACGGCGGCCCGCGTGACGCACGCGACGCACGCGACACACGGGACACGCGGGACACGCGGGACGATGTGGCCTCGCCACCGGAACCCGCGCGGCATGACCGCGTGCCACGTGACGACGCGCGACCCGTGCGCCACGACACCGCGTGCCCCGGTGCGCGATGAGCACCCCCGTACGCCTCGGAGAGCCCAGGGGCCCCGGTCCGTTCAAGTCCGGTCCGTTCAAGTCCGGCCCGTTCACAGCCCGTTCCGGCGCAGCCCGTTCCGGCACAGCCCGGCCGGGCACCGCCCGTTCCACAGAAAAGGGGAGTCACGGCCATGCGCGTGAACTTCGCGGAGTCCGCCGACCATCTCGCGGCCCTCTACGGACTCGGTCCGGGGCCCTGGACGCTGAAGTCCGTCGCGCGCGGCGCGACCGGGCGGGTGTGGCGGCTGTCGGGGGAGGGCCCGGACTGGGCGGTCAAGGAACTGCTCTTCGGTTTCGACGCCGGGCAGGTGCGTGACGAGGCGGCGCTCCGCGACGCCGCCGCGGCGCGCGGCGTCCTCGCGCCCCGCTTCCTGACGAGCCGCGACGGCAGCCACACCCCGGCGCTGCCACCGGAGTTCGGCCCCGGCCATGTGAAGCTCTACGAGTGGGTGGAGGGCGTCCCGGTGGACGCCACCGCCCCCGAGGTCCTGGACTGGGTGGGCGCCACCCTGGCCCGGATCCACCTGGCCGGGGTCGCCGCCAGGGAGGCCCCCGACGACTGGTACCAGCGGGCCCCCGAAACCGGCGACTGGACACGGCTGCTGGCCGACGCCCGCGCCGCCGGGGCCTCCTGGGCAGGGGAACTCGCGGCGTTCGTCGAGGGTGCGGTCCCCTCCCTCGCCGCGCACATCGAACCGGCCGCCGAGGACGAGCTGCTGGTCTCCCACCGCGACCTCCAGCCGCAGAACGTCCTGCGGGACGCGCGTGGCCCGGTGCTGCTCGACTGGGACGACACCGGGCCGACCACCGCCGAACGCGAGCTGGCGAGCGTGCTCCACATGTGGTCGGGCCGGCAGCGCCCGCGCGCCGACGCCGCCCGCCGGCTGTGGCGTTCCTACCGGGACGCCGGCGGGCCGGGCCGGGTGCGTGACCTGGACTCGTTCTCCGCGTTCCTCGCCGGCACCCTCAACTTCCTGTACGTGCAGGCGCGTGACGCGGTCGACCCCGGACTGGGCCGGCAGCAGCGTTCGTTCGCCGACGCCCAGGTGCCCGCGTTCCTGCCGGAGATGCCGCGCGCCGAGACCCTCTCCCGGCTCGTCGAGGCGGTCGACATCCCGTGACGGCCCGTGTCCTCCCTTGACCTCCCCTGACGCCCCCGGACACCCCCGGGTGCGCCCGCGGGCCGGCCCCGCTACGGTGCGCGGCCGGCCCGCGGGACGGTGCCCCGGCGCCGGTGCCCCGGGGCAGCGGCCCGGGGCCGGCGATCCGGCGTCAGCGATCCGGCGTCAGCGTGACCACACCGTCCGCGGCGGTCACCGGAGCGCCGTAGCCCTCGGGGCCGGCCAGCACCGCGTGCCAGGCGCCCGGCGCGTTCTCCGCGCGTATGGTGACGGTCCCGCCCTCGCGGGTGGTGCGGAAGGCCGCCTCCGGGGCGCCGTCCTCCGGACCCGGGACACGGGTCAGGACGGTCTCGCCGTCGGCCGGGGCGTGGACGCGCAGGGTCACCCCGTCGGCCCACGGGTAGGCGGGGGCGTCGTCCCGGCCGCCGAACGGGATGACGGAGCCGGGGCGCGCGAAGAGCGGCAGGCTCTCGAAGCCGTACCGCTCGCGCCGCCAGCCGGGGCCCTCGACCTGGCGGCCGGTCAGCAGATGTGTCCAGGTGCCGGCCGGCAGGTAGTACTCGACGGTGCCGTCCTCGGAGAAGACCGGCGCGACCAGCAGGTCGTCCCCGAGCATGTACTGCCGGTCCAGGGTGGCGCAGGCCGGGTCGTCCGGGAACTCCAGCACCATCGCCCGCATCACCGGGGTGCCGTGCGCGGCGGCCTGCCGGGCGGCGCGGTAGAGATAGGGCATCAGCCGGTGCTTGAGCCGGGTGAAGTCCCGGGTGACCTCGACCGCTTCGTCGCCGTAGTCCCACGGCACGCGGTAGGTGACAGAGCCGTGCAGCCGGCTGTGCGAGGACAGCAGCCCGAACTGCACCCACCGCTTGAAGACCGCGCGGTGCGGGGTGTTCTGGAACCCGCCGATGTCATGGCTCCAGAAGCCGAAGCCGGAGAGCCCGAGCGAGAGGCCGCCGCGCAGCGACTCGGCCATCGCGGAGAACGTCGAGTCGCAGTCCCCGCCCCAGTGCACGGGGAACTGCTGGCCCCCGGCGGTGGCGCAGCGCGCGAAGAGCACCGCCTCGTCGGCGCCGCGCGCCTCGGCGAGGACGTCGAAGACCACCTGGTTGTACAGCTGCGTGTAGTAGTTGTGCATCCGCTCGGGGTCGGAGCCGTCGTGCCACACCACGTCGGTCGGGATCCGCTCGCCGAAGTCGGTCTTGAAAGCGTCCACGCCCTGGTCGGTCAGCGCCCGCAGCTTCCCGGCGAACCACTCCCTGGCGTCCGGGTTGGTGAAGTCCACCAGCCCCATGCCCGCCTGCCACCTGTCCCACTGCCACACGTCGCCGTTGTCCCTGCGGACCAGGTATCCCGCGCGCATCGCCTCGGCGAAGAGCGGGGACCGCTGGCCGATGTAGGGGTTGATCCACACGGAGATCCGCAGGCCCCGCTCCCTGAGCCGGCGGAGCATCCCCTCCGGGTCCGGGAAGACCTCCGGGTCCCAGGTGAAGTCGCACCACTGGTACGCCTTCATCCAGAAGCAGTCGAAGTGGAAGACCCCGAGCGGGATGTCGCGTTCGGCCATCCCGCGCACGAAGCGGGTGACGGTGGCCTCGTCGTAGTCGGTGGTGAAGGAGGTGGACAGCCACAGTCCGAACGACCACGCGGGCGGCAGCGCCGGGCGCCCGGTCAGCGCGGTGTAGCGGTCGAGGATCTCCTTCGGCGTCGGGCCGTGGATGACCAGGTACTCCAGCGTCTGGTCCGCCACGCGGAACCGCACCTGCCCCACGTCCTGGGAGCCCACCTCGTAGCGGACCTGCCCGGGATGGTTGACGAAGACGCCGTAGCCGCGGTTGGTCAGGTAGAAGGGGACGTTCTTGTACGCCTGGTCGGTGGCCGTCCCGCCGTCCGCCTGCCAGACCTCCACCGTCTGCCCGTTCCTGGTGAACGGAGTGAAGCGCTCGCCGAGGCCGTAGACCAGCTCGCCGACGCCCAGGGAGAGCTGTGCCACCGAGTGGTGGCGCTCCCCGCCGGCCTCGGAGAAGCCGGTGCCCAGCCCTTCCGCGGCCGTCAGCCTCCGCCCGTCCGAGAGGAACTCCAGCCGCCACGGCCCCGAGGTGTCGACCCGCAGATCTAAGGAACCGCTGCTCAGCTCCACCACCGTGCCGTCGCGCCGGGTCTTCGGCACATGGCCGGGCTGCCCGGCGAGCGCGAACTCCGGACCGCGCGGCAGACGCCCGGCGTGGTGCGTCATCCGCACGGCGATCACTCCCTCGGCGGGGGAGGAGCACTCCACCGTGAGCAGCGCGGAGTCGATGGTGCTGTCCCGGCTGCCCACGTGCTGGACGGCGGAGTACAACGTCAGCCGGTCCTCGTCCACCACGGCGTCCGCGACCTCGGCCACATATACGTCGTCGGTGCGCTCGCGGAGCAGCCAGTGGCTGTCTGAGTTCTTCACGGGTTCTCCTTCTCATCGGAGCAGGGGAATCAGGGAAGCGACGCGAGAACTTCCCTGGAAGAGCCGGAGTATTATGGGACGGCGAGAGCGCCTTTCGGGCGGCGCGTGGCGTTGACCATATCTCCTGTCCGCTCCGCTGAGAAGCGGTCATTCGGGCAACTCGGGTAGGACCGGAGGGCGTTCGGCGGCGCGATAATTCTTCGCTCATCGCCGTGAGGGGCGTGTTCGGTTCCCGCGGTGGCGGACGCGGGGCGCACCGGCGAGATGTCCGGCGGAAATACCTGCCGGGTGCTGATTACCGCCGTCCCAGCCGGGTAACTTGCCAGCGAACCGCCCGGTCATGCGCCGATTCTTTTCCGGGCCCGTTCGGGGAATTCGGGCGAGGGCTTGCCGGAGCGGAATGGTCAAGGGCGCGTGCGCGTGGGCCGGCGCGGGGGTCCCGTCCCGGCCTTCGGCCGGCCGTCGCCGCGGGGCGGACGGGCCGCCGGCCGTCCCGGCCGCGGGGACCCGGTGCGTGGGGCGGGGTGCGTGGGGCGGGATGGGTGGGGCCCGGTGCCTGGGGCCCCGGTTCGTGAGGCCCTGGCGCGTGGGGCTCGCCCCGCTCCTCGGCGGCCCCACCCGGCCCGGCGGCCGGGCACCCGGCCGCCGCCCGCGTGGCCCGGGGTGCCGGTTCCGTGCCCGGGGCGCGCCGTCGCCGCTGCTCCCGCCGGGCGCGATCTGCCGGCCACGGCCACGGCCGCCGCCACGTTGTCCGGCGTGACCCCGGTAGGGGGTTCACGCCTGCCGCTGCCCCCGCCGCCCTCCTCCGCCCTCGTCGTCCGTCCGGTCCTGCCCCCGGCCCCGCACCGTCCCGTCCTGCCCGCGCCCGTGGGCCTGGGCGGGGCGTGGGGCATTTCGCCCGCCGTCATTCCGTGCCCGTGCCAGCTTTTTTCGGCCGGTATTATCCGTGGTAGGGTGAACTCCTCGGTGCTGTCGGTTTCTTCTCGGTTTGGATGGCTGTGGTTCCTGATATCAGGCTCGATGTTGCGGTAACGGACTCCATTCACCTGGAGGGTATTTCCGGAGCGGCCGAGCGGCTTCTCCAGGAGTGCCACGACATCGGGAAGCCCACCCTTCCGTCGATCTCTCTCACCTATCCCGACTCCGTCACCGCCCGCCTGGAAGGCCCCCTGCGCCCCCTGGCCGAACTCCGCCTGTACTCGGCGTTCTCGGTCGTCCTCGGCCCCTGGGAGGGGGGCGATCCCGGTCACGCCGAAGCCGTCGAGGCCCTGCGCGCCTCCCGGGCGGATGGCGTCATCGGACTTCTGGCGGAGGGGGACGAGCCGATCCGTTTTCGTATTGACGCGCTGCCCGACAGGGCCACACTCCGCAGCGCGATCGAATCCGGACTGCAATGGCGGAACGCTCCCCGCGACTGGCAGATCAATATCGTCCGCCGTGGGAAGCTGCTGCTCGCCCAGATCGGTGCGCTCTATTTCTCCCGGCGTTTCCCGGAAATGCGGCGCATTCCCGCGTCCACCAATCCGGTGGTCGCCGCCCTCCTCGTGCGGCTGCTCAAACCGCGCGACGGCGACGTCGTGTGGGACCCGTTCTGCGGCGCCGGCACCCTGCTCGTCGAGGCCGCCCACACCGGACAGGACCTGACCCTGATCGGTTCCGACGTCTCCGCCGACGCGCTCCGGGCCGCCCGGGGCAACGCCCCCCTCTTCCCCACCGGCACCCTGCTGCGCGCCGACGCCGCCGCGCTGCCCGCCCGGGACCGCGCGGTCGACCGCGTCCTGGCCAACCTCCCCTTCGGCAAGCGGGTCGGCTCGCACGCCACCAACCAGCGGCTCTACCCCCGGTTCCTCGGCGAGCTGGAGCGCGTGCTGTCCACCGAGGGCCGCGCCGTGCTGCTCACCGAGGACAAGCGGCTCCTGCGCGCCTCCGTCGAGGCCACCCGTAACGTGCGCCTGCTGCGCGAGGTCACCGTCTCCACCGGCGGCCTGCACCCCGGTGTCTTCGTGGTCGAACGCACCCGCGCCGCCCGCCGCCGGCAGAAGCCGCGCACCCGCGGCGGCTCGTAGGCACCGCCCGGTCCACCGCCGCGCCCCGGCGCCCACTGCCCCGGCGCCCACCGCCGGGGCGCCGCCGGTCAGGCCAGGCTCTCGCGCCAGGCGCGGTGCAGTTCCGCGAAGCGGCCGCCGCCCCCGATGAGGTCCTCCGGGGTGCCGTCCTCGACGACGCGCCCGCCGGACATGACCAGGACCCGGTCCGCGATCTCCACTGTGGACAGCCGGTGCGCGATCACCACCGCCGTCCGGCCGCGGAGCACCGTGTGCATGGCCCGCTGCACGGCCCGCTCGCCGGGGACGTCCAGCGAGGAGGTCGCCTCGTCCAGGATCAGTACCGCCGGGTCGGCCAGCAGCGCGCGGGCGAAGGCCACCAGTTGCCGCTGCCCGGCGGAGATCCTGCCGCCCCGCTTGCGCACATCGGTGTCGTAACCGTCGGGCAGCGCGGCGATGAAGTCGTGGGCGCCGATGGCCCGGGCGGCGCGCTCCACGTCGGCGCGGGACGCGTCCGGGCGGCCGAGGGCGATGTTCTCGGCGACCGTGCCGGAGAAGAGGAACGCCTCCTGCGTCACCATCACCACACCGCGCCGCAGCTCCGCCGCGCTCAGCTCGCGCAGGTCGACACCGTCGAGCAGAACGCGTCCTGCCGTCGGGTCGTAGAACCGGGCGAGCAGCTTCGCCAGGGTGGACTTGCCGGCGCCGGTGGTGCCGACGACGGCGGTCGTCGTGCCGGCGGCGAGGGTGAGGCCGAACGGCGGCAGCACCTCGCCACCGCCGCGGTAGGAGAAGCGCACGTCCTCGAAGACGACCTCCCGTCCGGGGTGGCCCTCCGGGCGGGCGGGCAGCTCCCGCGGCCGCTCCGGTTCCGGGACGGAGGGGCGCTGCGCCAGCAGACCGGCGATCTTCAGCAGGGAGGCCGCGGCCGACTGGTAGGAGTTGAGGAACATCCCCAGCCGGTCGATCGGGTCGTAGAGCCGCCGCAGATAGAGCACGGAGGCGGCGAGCACGCCCAGCGCCAGCCCGCCGGTGGCCACCCGGTAGGCGCCCCACAGCACGATGGCCGCCACGACGGTGTTGGCCACCAGCCGGGAGGAGACCACGTAGCGGGCCATCTCCAGGATGGCGTCCCCGTTGACCCGCTCGTGGCGCCGGTTGAGGGTGCGGAACTCCGCTTCGTTGGCGGCCTCACGGCGGAACGCCTGCACGGGGCGGATGCCGTTCATCGTCTCGGCGAACTTCACCACCACGGCGGCGATGGCGGTGGAGCGCTTGCCGTACACCAGCTCCGAACGGCGCCGGAAACGGCGGATCAGCAGATACAGCGGGTAGAAGGAGAGCACCGCGGCGGTCCCCAGGCCCCAGTCGAGCCAGAGCAGCAGCACGGCGATGTAGAACACCGACAGCGCGACGCTCAGCAGCTCCTCCAGCCCTTCGTTCAGCAGTTCCCGCAGCGACTCCACATCGGTGGTCGCGCGGGAGATCAGCCGGCCGGAGGTGTAGCGCTCGTGGAAGTCCAGGCTGAGCGCCTGCGCGTGGCGGAAGATCCGGCCCCGCAGGTCCAGCAGGACGTCCTGGCTGATCCGGGCGGAGAGCAGCACGAAGGCGTACTGGAAACCGCCGGACACCAGCGAGCACAGCAGATAGGCCAGCCCGACGGCCAGCAGCGGGCCCGTGTCCCCGGCGCGGAGCGCGGGCACGGCCCGGTCGATGGCGAGCGCGACGAGCAGGGGCCCCGCCTGCACCGCCGCCTCTTTGACGACCAGCAGGACCGCCGCCACGGCCACCCGGCCACGGCTGGGCCGCAGCAGCGAGCGGAGCAGGCTCTGCGAGGCGCCGCGGGGCGCGGGGAGGGAGTCCTGGTCGAAAGTGTCGGAGGCATCCACAGCATCGACGGCATCGGCAGCGTCGGGGGCGCCGGAAGCGTCGGAGGGCACGGAGGAACCGGAGGGCGCGGAGGAACCGGAGGGGGTGAACGGGCCGGCGGAGGCGGGCCCGCCGGGCGGAGCGGCCGCGTCGGGCGCGGCGGGTCCGCCGGACGGGCCGGGGGTGCCCGGGGCCGTGGAGTCGCCCGGGGTGGGTGCCGGGGAAACCGTTGCGGTGCCGGTGCCGGGCGCGGCGGGGGCGCCGGGGCCCGGGGTGGTGCCGTCGCCGGGACGTTCGGGTTCACCGGCGGGGCGTCCGGTGGCCGGGGCGGTCATCGCGCGCTGCCTCCTTCCGCGAGGGATGAGTCCTGAGCCGGATCGGGGGCCGGGCACGCGTCCGGGGCCGTGAGCGAGACGGCGGCCGCGTCCGGAACCGGGCCGGGGGCCGGGTGTGCATCGGGAGCCGGCGGTGCGCCGGGTTCCTGTGCCGGGTGCCGTTCGGGAGCTGACGGTGCGCCGGACATCAGCGTGCGGTACTCGGGGTTCCGGCCGAGCAGCTCCTGGTGCGTACCGACGGCGGCGATACGGCCCTCCGAGAGCAGAGCCACCCGGTCGGCGAGGAGCACCGTGGAGGGGCGGTGGGCGACGACGAGCGCGGTGGTGGTGGCCAGAACGCGCCGCAGCGCCCGCTCGACCAGCGCCTCGGTGTGGACATCCAGCGCGGAGAGCGGATCGTCCAGCACCAGGAAGCGCGGGCGGCCGACGACCGCGCGGGCCAGGGCGAGCCGCTGGCGCTGCCCGCCGGAGAGGCTCAGTCCCTGTTCGCCGACCTGGGTGCCCACCCCGTACGGCAGCTCGTGGACGAAGCCCGCCTGCGCGATCTCCAGGGCGCGGTGCAGCTCCCGCTCGCCGGTGCCCTCCGCGCCCATCAGGACGTTCTCGCCGACGGTGGCGGAGAAGAGCGTCGGGTCCTCGAAGGCGACGGCGATCAGCTCACGCAGCCGGGGACGGGAGAGGTGGGTGATGTCCGTGCCGTCGAGTGTGATGCGCCCGCGCGTCACCTCGTAGAGCCGGGGCACCAGGGCGGTGAGCGTGGTCTTGCCGCTGCCGGTGGTGCCGACGAGGGCCATCGTCTCGCCCGGGCGGATGTGCAGGTCGACCCCGCGGAGGGTGGCGGGGGCGTCCGGCGGGGTGTCCGGGTAGCGGAACTCGACCCCTTCGAAGCGGAGTCCGCCGGTGGTCGCCGGGGCGGGCGCGACGGACAGGGGGGACGGCGTGGACGGCATCGGAGCGGGGGCGGGCGGAATCGTGCCGGATGCCGGGGCGGACGGGGGCGCGGCGCCGGACGCGGGCCGGTGTGCGGACGAGGCCGGGGCGGGCGGGGAGCCCGGGGGCCGCGCTGCGGTCCCGTGCTCCGCCGGGCCCCTGGCCTCCGCCGGGCCGCCGCCCTTGACGGGGCCCCCGTTCTCCCTCCGGTCCCCGTGCGCCCCCGTGGCCCCCGGGGTCTCCTCGGGCAGCGGCGCGTCCACCACCTCGAAGTGGCGTTCCGTGGCCGTCGCGGAGTCCTGGCTCATCGCCAGCAGGAAGCCGATGGACTCCACCGGCCAGCGCAGGGCCAGCGCCGTGGAGAGGAACGCCACCAGGGTGCCGGCCGACAGGGTGCCCTCGGCGACCTGGACGGAGCCCAGCAGCAGCGCCGCGCCCAGCGCCAGTTCGGGCAGGGTCACGATGACGGTCAGCAGACCGGCGAGGAGACGCGCCTTGCGCAGTTCCGTGCCGCGCAGCCGCCGGCTCAGCTCGCGGAAGGCGCGCGCCTGGCTGCGGTGGCGGCCGAAGCCCTTGACGACGCGGATGCCGAGCACGCCCTCCTCGACGACCGTCGTCAGATCACCCACCTGGTCGCGCGCTCTGCGGGCGACCACCGAGTACCGGCTCTCGAACAGTGAGCAGAGCACGACCAGCGGCGCCACGGGGGCCAGCAGCACCAGCCCCAGCATCCACTGCTGACTCAGCAGGATCGCGCAGCCCACCAGGATCGTCACCCCGTTGACCAGCAGGAACGTCAGCGGGAAGGCGAGGAACATCCGGAGCAGCTGAAGATCGGTGGTGGCCCGGGAGAGCAGCTGGCCGGAGGGCCAGCGGTCGTGGAAGGCCACCGGCAGACGCTGAAGCCGGCTGTAGAGGGAGGCGCGCATGGCGGCCTCCACCCCGGCCAGCGGGCGGGCCACCAGCCAGCGCCGCAGCCCGAACAGCCCCGCCTCCACCACTCCGAGGAGCAGCAGCATCACCCCACCCAGCCAGACCCCGCCCGGGTCCCCGGCCGCGACCGGCCCGTCCACCATCCACTTGAGTACCAGCGGGATCACCAGTCCGGTGCAGGAGGCCACGACGGCGACACCGGCGGCCGTGAACAGCCGCGCCCGGACCGGCCGGACATACGGCCAGAGCCGCAGCAGGGTGCGGGCGGTGGATCTGCGGGGCGTGGGGGTGGTGGGAGTCGGCATCGAGGCCGAGCCTACGGGCGGGCACCGACAGGGCTCACCCCGTTTTCGGTCATGGCGGCCCTGGTAGGGCCGTCCGGGGTACCCGCGAGGCGCCGGGCACGCCCACCGGCGCCGGCACCCACCGGGGCGCTGCCGGCACGGGGTTCCGTCACCGGGGCGCTCCCGGCACGGCTCGCTTCCGTCCCCGGGGTGTTCCCGTCACGGGTCGCTTCCCTCACCGGTGGCGCCGCCGTCACCGCGCCGTCCCCGGGTCCCCGGTCCCGGCTCCGGGGAGCACGCGCAGCAGCTGCACGGAGCGGGCGGGCAGGACGAGTTCCGTGCCGGCCGGGAGGGTGCCGCCCGGTGGTTCCGCCTGCTCCTCGCGGGCGGTGTCCAGCAGGTGTTCGTACCCCTGGGCCCAGGGTGGGCCGGGGAGGGTGAACGGCAGGGGCTCGTGGTGGGCGTGGAAGACGGCGAGGAAGCTGTCGTCCGTCACGGGCCGGCCCCGTCCGTCCCGGCCGGGGATGTCCCGCCCGGAGAGGTACATGCCGAGGGTGGCGGACGGCGCGTGCCAGTCCTCCTCGGCCGTCTCGCGGCCGTCCGGGGTGAACCAGGCCAGGTCGCGGAGCCCACCGGGACGGCGCGGCCCGCCGGTGAAGTACGTGCCGGCGCGCAGCACGGGATGGCGCCGGCGGAGCGCCGTCAGCCGGGCGGTCAGCGCGTGGAGGGCGCGCCGGCCGGGGTCGGCGGTCAGGGACCAGTCGACCCAGCCGGTCTCGTTGTCCTGGCAGTAGGCGTTGTTGTTGCCGCCCTGGGTCCGGCCCATCTCGTCACCGGCGGTCAGCATCGGCACGCCGGCGGAGAGCAGCAGGGTGGACATCAGGTTGCGGAGCTGCCGGCGGCGGAGGGCGGTGACCGCCGGGTCGTCCGTCTCGCCCTCGGCGCCGCAGTTCCAGGAGCGGTTGTCGTCGGAGCCGTCGCGGTTCTCCTCGCCGTTGGCCTCGTTGTGCTTGCGCTCGTAGGAGACGAGGTCGCGCAGGGTGAAACCGTCGTGCGCGGTGACGAAGTTGACCGATGCCCAGGGGCGCCGGCCGCCGGCGGCGTAGCGGTCGCTGGAGCCGGAGAGGCGGTAGCCGAGGTCGTGGAGGCTGGGCAGCGCGCCGCGCCAGTAGTCCCGCACGGTGTCCCGGAAGCGGTCGTTCCACTCCGACCAGGGCGGGGGGAAGGCCCCGGCCCGGTAGCCGCCGGGGCCCAGGTCCCAGGGCTCGGCGATCAGTTTGACACCGCGCAGCACCGGGTCCTGGGCGACGGCCGCGAGGAACGGGGAGGCGGGGTCCGCGGGGTCTCCGGGGCCTGCGGGGTGCGCGGGCTGCGCCGGGCCGTCGTGGGCGGCGCGGGTCAGGGCGGTCGCGAGGTCGAACCGGAAGCCGTCCACGCCCATCTCCGTCACCCAGTACCGCAGGGAGTCGGTGATCAGCCGGAGCGCGGGGGGCCGCGCGGCGTGGACGGTGTTGCCGCAGCCGGTGACGTCGGCGTGGTGGCGCGGGTCGGGGCCGAGGCGGTAGTGGGCGCGGTTGTCGATGCCGCGCAGGGAGAACGTGGGCCCGAGGTGGTTCCCCTCCGCGGTGTGGTTGTACACGACGTCGAGGATCACCTCGATGCCCGCCTCGTGCAGCGCGTGGACCATCCGCCGGAACTCGTCCACCTGTTCGCCGCGGGTGCCGGACGCGGAGTAACCGGCGTGCGGCGCGAACCAGCCGATGGAGTTGTAGCCCCAGTAGTTGCGCAGCCCGCGGCGGAGCAGATGCTCCTCGTGCGCGAACTGATGGACGGGCAGCAGTTCGACGGCGGTGATGCCGAGCCCGGTCAGATGCTCGATCGCCGCGGGGTGGGCGAGCCCCGCGAAGGTGCCGCGCAGCCGCTCCGGCACCCCGGGGTGGCGCCGGGTGAAGCCCCGGACGTGCAGCTCGTAGAGGACGGTGTCGGACCAGGGGGTGCCGGGGCGGTTGGCACCGGGCCGCGCCCCGCCGGCCGGTCCGCCGGCGACGACCACTCCCTTGGGCACGTACGGCGCGGAGTCGCGGTCGTCCCGCACGGTGTCGGCCGCGTGGAGTTCGGGCCAGTCGCGGACGTGCCCGTGGACGGCGGGCGGCAGCCGGCCGTCGCCGTCCGGGGGCGGTGAACCGCCGGTGGACGGGTCGGACCCGGCGGGCGGCGGGAGGAACTCCCCGTCCACGGCCCGGGCGCAGGGGTCCAGCAGCAGCTTGGCCGGGTTCCAGCGGGCGCCGGTCCACGGGTCCCAGCGGCCGTGCACCCGGTACCCGTACCGGCTCCCCGGGAGCACGCCGGGGACGAAACCGTGCCAGGTGCCGTCGGTGAACTCGGGCAGCGGGTGGCGCGTCTCGCGGCCGTCCTCGTCGAAGAGACAGAGCTCCACGGCCTCCGCGCCGCCCGCCCAGAGGGCGAAGGAGGTGCCGGCGGTGCCGTCCGGGGCGGTGTGGAACCGGGCGCCCGGCGGCTCGGGCGCGCCCGGCCGGACGGCCCCGCCGGAGGGGCCCGGGAGCCAGGAGGGCTCCACCGCGGTGGACGGCACCACCCCGTCCACCGCGGGCGTACGGTGCTCCGGCTCGGCTGAGCTCGACACGTGACGGCCTCCGGGGGCTCGCGGGGTGCCCCGCCGCGTCCGCGCCGCGGCGGCCTTCCGTGCATATGTTCCCCCTGGGCGGGCCGCCCTCACGTCCGCCGGGCACGGGACCGGCCGGCGCCGGCCGCGGCACGTCCGCGGGAGCGGTGGAGTTCGGCGGGCCGGGGAGCGGCCGTGTGCGGGCGCCGGGCCCGGCGGACGGGCACGGGCTCCGCGCTCCGGTCACAGGCAGGGCACGCCACGGGCATTGGGACGGATCCGTGACACCCGGGGGGATCACCGCGTGATCGCCGTGTGGTTATCTGATCGGCGAGCGCGTCTCGGGCGCGCGGGGGACGCGGGGGACCGCGGGGCCGCGGGCGGGACCGCGGGGGACGACCGGGGAGAGCCGCGGAGCCCGGGTGGGCGGCGGCTGGGCGAGGGGAGACGGCTGTGGCGAGGCGGCGGATCACGGGGGCGCTGGCGGCGGGACTGCTGGTGCTGACCGTCGGCGCGTGCGGGGAGAACGAACGGCAGGACATGGGGAACGGCGGCGCGACGGCCGCGGTGGCCACCGGGCCCTCGCGTGCCGAGGTCACGATCGCCCCGGAGGACGGGGCCGGGGACGTGGTGACCGACGGCGCCCTCAAGGTGACAGCGGAGCGCGGGCGGCTGACGTCCGTCACGGTCCGGGACGCCGGGGGCGCCGAGATCCCCGGGAAGATCAGCGCGGACGGTGCCCGCTGGAAGCCGGCCGGCCATCTCCGCTCCGACACCGAGTACACCGTGGACGCGGTGGCCGAGGACGCCGAGGGGCGGGAGGCCGAGGAACGGTCCTCCTTCACCACCTTCGTCCCGGAGACCACCTTCATCGGCCACTTCACCCCGGAGGACGGCTCGACGGTCGGCGTCGGCATGCCGGTGTCGCTCCGCTTCGACCACGGCATCACCGAACCGGAGGCCGTGGAGCGCGCCATCGAGGTCACCGCGGAGCCGTCCGTGGAGATCGAGGGCCACTGGTTCGGGAACGACCGGCTGGACTTCCGCCCCGAGAAGTACTGGGCCAAGGGCACGAAGGTGACGCTCAAGCTGAACCTGGACGGCGTCGAGGGCCGGCCCGGCGTCTACGGCGAGCAGACACGGACGGTCCGGTTCACGGTGGGCCGCAGCCAGGTCAGCACCGTGGACGCGAAGAGCAAGAAGATGACCGTCGAGCGGGACGGCAAGGTGATCAAGACACTGCCGATCACCGCCGGAGCGCCCGCCACGCCCACCTACAACGGGCAGATGGTGATCAGTGAGAAGCACAAGATGACCCGGATGGACGGCGCCACGGTCGGATTCGACGGTGAGTACGACATCGAGGATGTCTCCCACGCGATGCGGCTCTCCACCTCCGGCACCTTCATCCACGGCAACTACTGGGCGGGCGGGGCCACCTTCGGCTCCGCGAACGTCAGCCACGGCTGCGTCGGGCTCCGTGACGCGCGCGGCGGCGGCGATCCGTCCACCCCCGCGGCCTGGTTCTACGACGGCTCGATGGTCGGCGACGTCGTGATCGTCAAGAACTCCGAGGACCGGACGATCCAGCCGGACAACGGCCTCAACGGCTGGAACATGGACTGGGAGAAGTGGAAGGCGCCGCAGTAGGAGCGTGAGGTCTCCGGCCGGGAGGCGGGCCCGGCCGGGAGGCGGGGCCGGGCGGGGCACGGACCCGGCCCCGCTGTGACCAACCGCACCGGGCCCGCCCCCGTGAACGGCCGCTAACCTGCGGGCATGACTGTGAATCTTGAGGTCGCCGAGGGCGTCGCCACCGTCCGTCTGGACCGCCCGCCGATGAACGCCCTGGACATCGCCACCCAGGACCGGCTGCTGGAGATCGCCGCGGAACTCACCGACCGCGACGACGTCCGCGCCGTCGTCATCTGGGGCGGGGAGAAGGTGTTCGCGGCCGGGGCGGACATCAAAGAGATGCGGGCCATGGACCACGCGGCGATGGTCAAGCGGTCCAAGGCGCTCCAGGACTCCTTCACCGCGATCGCCCGCATCCCCAAGCCCGTGGTCGCCGCCGTCACCGGTTACGCGCTCGGCGGCGGCTGCGAACTGGCGCTCTGCGCCGACATCCGCGTCGCCGCCGACAACGCCAAGCTCGGCCAGCCCGAGATCCTGCTCGGGCTGATCCCCGGCGCGGGCGGCACCCAGCGGCTCGCCCGGCTGATCGGCCCGTCGAAGGCCAAGGACCTGATCTTCACGGGCCGGCAGGTGAAGGCCGGGGAGGCGCTGGCGCTGGGACTGGTGGACCAGGTGGTGCCCGCCGCCGAGGTCTACGCGACGGCGCACGCCTGGGCCGCCCGGCTCGCCAAGGGGCCCGCCATCGCGCTGCGTGCCGCGAAGGAGTCCGTGGACGCCGGTCTGGAGACGGACATCGACACCGGACTGGCCGTCGAGCGCACCTGGTTCGCCGGGCTGTTCGCCACCGAGGACCGTGAGCGGGGCATGCGCAGCTTCGTCGAGGAGGGACCGGGAAAGGCGGAGTTCCTCTGATGCCGCCCGGATGAGGCCCGGTTTCGGTGCGCGGGCCGGCCCTGTTCGGACCGGAGACGGCGGGGCGCGAGCCGTCCGCTTCCGCCTCGTCGGGACGGGCGACCGCCTCCTGCGCAGGCGGGATACGACGTCTTCGGTAGGGCCGGAGTGCGTGAAGTCGCCCTGTTCGCGTAGGTGATTGGCGGGTCGGGTGATCCTTCTGCGTCATTCACCTGCTACCGGCCCGTAAGGATGGCCCGTCGCCAATCATGTGGGGCATGGCGGGCCTGGGGAGCGAGGAGTGGCAGCCGCGGCGCGCCGGTGCGGCCGCGGCCGCCCGGTGGGCGCCGGGCACGGGCCGCGGCGCGGGCCGCGCCCCCGGGGAGGAACGGACGCGGACGGCGCTGCGGCTGTCCGGAGATCCCGCGGCGGAGGAGGTCGTCCTGGCGTCCCGGCCGGAGTCGGCGGCCCGCGCCCGGCGGCTGGCCGAAGCCGTGGTGGTGGGGGAGTGGGGGCTCTCCCCGCGGCTCGCGGAGGACGTGGTGCTGCTCGTCTCCGAACTGGTCGGCAACGCCGTCCGGCACACCGGTGCCCGCACCTTCGGGTTACGGATGCGCCTCGGTCGCTGCCGGATCCGCGTCGAACTGCGGGACCCGTCCCGTGGGCTGCCCTGTCTGATGCCGGTCCGCGAGCTGGACGAGAACGGGCGGGGGCTGTTCCTCGTGGACACCCTCGCCGACCGCTGGGGCGTGGACCTGTGGCCGGTCGGCAAGACGACCTGGTTCGAACTGCGGATCCCGGAACGCCGAGGCGGGCCCCGGGAAGCCGCGCCCGGCCCGGAACGCCCGGCCCGGAACTCCCGGCCCGCCGGGACGGGCGGGGGCCGGAAGCCGGTGACGGACCGGCGGACCGCCCCGTCCCGGCCGGGCCACGACCCCGGCATCGGCCATGACGCCGGGACCGAGGACGACTCCGGGAACGGCCCGTGAACCGGCCCGGCCCGGTGTGCACCGTGGCCCGCCGTGGTGGCGCGAGAAGCCCCCGTCCGTCCCGCGCCGGGCGGGTGGACGGGGGCTGTGGTCGCGCTGTGCCGTGGTGGCCGGGAGGGCCGGGATACGGGAGTTGCTGTGGCCGTGGGATCCGAAGGGGTGTGACCGCCACGGCCCATCTCCGAGCGACGGCCCGGGTCGAGGGGTCGCTGGGACGACTATGGCAGAGGGCGCACCGGCGTTCAAAAAGACATAGCGGGACCAGAGGGGAGAACCCCCGCCCGACCGCCGTGAATCCGTGGTGAGCTGTGCCACGGAGGCCGGGCGGCGGCGCGGGGACGGCCCCGGACGGCCGCGGGTCAGCGGCGGCCCCGGTGCTGCGTACCGGCCCGGCGGCGGCGGTCGTTGCAGAGCAGGCACTTGCCGTACCCGGGCGGCAGCGGGTCCTCCGCGTCGCCGTAGAGAGGATCGACGGCACCTCGCGGATGGTGCGGACAGCCGGTCGCCCCGTGCTCGCCCCTGAGAGCCGTGGCGGAGTGCAGCGCCCGCCGCAGGGCGTCGACCAGTTCCTCCGTCTGCGAGGCGGAGAGCGCCGCCGGATCCAGGCCGAAGGCGATGTCCTGGGCGGTGCTGAGCGCGGCCCGGAGGTCGCGCAGGTCTGCGTAGCTCATGACGACGACCCTAAGGGCTGCCCCTGACGGCGGAGGCTCCGGCGGCCGGACGGGGGGCCGGTGTGCCGGGTGGCCGGGGGCCGGCCGGGCGGGGCGTCCGCTTGCGGGGGGCTTTCCCGGAATTCTCCGTTCTCCTGTCGAGTGGTGCAGTGGGCCTCCCTTACCAGTCGTTTCTCCCGGCGCTTCAGTTCCCGGCGGCGGCGATTTTTTTCGGCTTTCTTCGCGCGGGAAATCGCCGTGGCCGGATGTGCCGCGTAGATCGCGGTTCGTGGGAGGCTTCAGGCCAGGTGGGGAGGGGTGCGGACGGGGAATGAGGTCCGGCCGGTGGTGAAATTCCGGAACGCATCCCCGTCTTCCGCGGCCCGGAATCCATCGCTATTCTTTGGCGCGATGCGCGGGGTCGACAGCTTCGCCGCTGACCGCTCGTCGCCGGCGGCCGGCCGGCGGGCCAGAGGGAAACCGGAGTGGTGAGATGGCAGAGGCTCTTGAACCCGTGACGCGTCCCCCGGGGCAGGTGAGACCGGACCGCGCCCGTTTCGACTGGGCCGCTCTCCGCGCCGATCTGCGGGGCGCGATACCCGATGCCTCGCTGGCCCTGGTGATCACCGGGCTGATCTACTGGCTGCTCTACGTCCGCGTGGAGAACGGCACCTCCGCGACGATCAAGATCATGCCGATGCTCGCGGACGCCGACACGTTCTGGATGTACTGGATGTGCCAGGCGTTCGGCTGGTCGGCGATGCTGTGGGCCTACATCACGGTCGTGTTCGGCCTGATGCGCTCCGGGCCGCGGCCCCGCCTGCGTTGGCTGCCCGCGGCACGGCTGGAGAAGTGGCACCGCACCACCAGTCTGACCACCATCGGGCTGATGTTCATGCACGCGTTCTTCTTCTTCACCGACCAGATCAGGGACAACCGGACCCGCTGGTCGTTCGGGCGCAGCGTGTGGACCGCGTTCGTCGACTCCTTCGTGCCCGGTGGTTACGCCACCGGCACCGGCCGCGTCGCCATCTTCATCGGCCTGCTCGCCCTCTATCTGGCCATCCCCCTGGGCCTCGCCTTCTATCTGCGGCACCGGACCGGTTCCCGGACCTGGCTGGCGCTGCACCGGTTCGTCATCGTCGTCTACGTGCTCAGCGCCTGGCACACGCTGCTCTACAGCAGCCAGGGCTGGTACGACGGTTCCTTCCGCACCATGCTGTGGGCGCTGCAGATCCCGCTCGCCGCCCTGCTCCTCGCCCGTCTGATGGCACCGGCCCGCCCAGGTGAACGCCTCCGGGCACGAGGGAAGGGGAACCGCGACCACGCGCTGCCCTTCAGCGCGCGGCTGTTCGCCCGGATCGTGGTGGTGGCCATCCTGCTGGGGCTGGTGGCGGTCCTCGTCACCGGTGTGGACGGCGGGCGATCCCCCGGCGGGGCCTCCGTCCCGCCCTGGCCCGAGAAGTGGGTGATCTGGGCCGGCCTGCTGCTGTTCACGCTCGCCGTCGCCGCTGTCGTCCTCCGCCTCCGGCGCCTGCGGCCCGGCAACGGAACCACCGCGCGGAGCGCGGCACCGGCGGAGGAGACGGCCGGCCCCGCGGCGGAGGCCACCCCTTCGGGGGCCCCGCCGGCGAACGGGCCGGGAGGCCCGGGGGAGGGCCCCGCCGCCCCGGCGGAACAGCAGGCCGACAGCCCGGCCGACCGGCGCTGACGCCGCTCCGGCGCGGGGGTGACGGCGCCGGCCGGCGGGCACGCGTCCGCCGGCCGGCGCGCGCCGGGGCGCGTCCCTCCACCGGTGGCCGGAGCCGCCGCGACCCGCCCGCCCGGGTGTGGCGGTCCCTCAGCGGCGCCCAGCGGGCCCTGCTGGCCGGCGGGTTGCTCGTCAACATCGGTACGTTCGCGGTCTACCCGTACCTCGCGGTCCTGCTGCGCGAGCGACTCGGCGCGGGGATGGCGCAGGTCGGTCTGGTGCTCGGGGCGGCCACGCTGGTGCAGTTCGCCGGCGCGCCCTTCACCGCGGCGTTCGCCGAACGCGTCGGCCTGAAACGCGCCCTGACCCTCGCCACCTGCCTGTACGGCCTCGGTGCCCTCGCCTACCTGGGCGGGGTGGCCAAGCCCGCGCTGATGGTGGCCGGGCTGTTCCTCAGCTGTGGCGCCGGGGCCCTCTACTCGCCCGCGTACCGCGGGTATCTGGTGCACTCGGCGACCGCCGGGCAGCGCCCGGGGGTGCTGTCCGCGGGCAACGCCGCCGGCCATCTCGGGATCGCGCTCGGCCCGGTGGCCGGGGCGCTGTTCCTCCACCGGCCGGCGCTGCTCTTCACCCTGAGCGCCGCCCTCTACGCCGTGCTGACCGCCGGCCACCTGCTGCTGCGGCCCGAGCGACCGGAGCGGCCCGACGGTGGCGGGCGGGCCGCCGAACCGTTCCGGCGGGTGCTGCGCGGCCTGGCGAGCCTGCCGTTCACGGTGACCGTCGTCACCCACTACCTGTACACGCAGTTCTACCAGTACCTGGCGGTGTTCACCGAGGGGCGGCTGGCCACGGCCGTCCACGGCCTGATCATGATGGGGTACTCGCTGGGGCTGGCGGTCTTCCAGCCGCTGCTGGCGCGCCGGACCGGAGCGGCCCGCTACCCGGTGGCGATGGCGGTGGGCTTCGGCTGCATGGCGGCCGGCATGGCGGCGTTCGCCACCGGCCGGGCGGCGGGGGTGGCAGCCGGCGCCGTGGCGCTGAGCGCCGGGACCGCCGTGCTGTTCCTGAAGAACGACCTGGAGGCGCTGGCGCTCTCGGACCGGTCGGCCACGGTCACCTTCGGCCGGCAACGGCTGGCGGTCGGTGTGGGCACCTCCCTCGGCGGGCTGATCGGTGGCGCGCTGTACGGGTGGTTCGAACGGGTGGAACTGCTGCCCGGGTTCTGGCTGGCGCTCGCCGTCCAGTGCCTGCTGCTCCCGCCGCTGGTGCTCGTGGTGGCGCGCCGGACGGGCCGGGCGGGCCGGGCGCGCCGGGCGGATCCGCCGCGCCGGGCGGGGCCGGTCACGCCGGCCGGCCCGGCGGTGAACGGCCCCGGGCGCGGTGGGGATCCACCACCGCCGCCCTGAGCCTCGGGGCGTCCGCGGGCCTGGCCGGACGAGGGGTCGGCGCCGCCCGCGTGCCCGGAGTGCCCTCGTCCCCGGGGTGCCTTCACGGTCGCCCCGTCCGTCGGTCGGGGGCCCGCTCCTTCCGCGCCCTTTCCGTCGCCGCGCCCGGCCTTCCGCGCCCGGCGGCCTCCCGCGCCCTGCCCTGTGCTCCGCCGCCGCGCCCGCCTCTGCGCCGGACTCCGCCCCCGCGGGACCACCGTTCGGTGGGACGTGAAGGCGGGACGTGGGGGCGGGATGCGGAGGCGGGATGCGGAGGCGGGGCGTGGTCAGGAGGCGGCGGGTGTCTCGGGCTTCTCGTACACGGTGACGTAGTCCCCCTCGCCGCGGAACGGCTCCCGGCGCCAGCCGCCCCACCGGCCGCGGAGTTCGAGCCCCGCCAGCCGGGCCATCAGGTCGAGTTCGGCGGGCCAGGCGTACCGCATGAACGCCGGTGCCAGCCGGATGCCCTGGTCGCTGATCAGCACGTGGTGGCCGCTGAGACGCTGCTCGACGGGGTCGTGACGGACGGCGGTGAGCCGGACGTGGTCGAGACCCACGTGGTGCGCCTCCACCCGCTGGCCCCGCTGGTAACGGCCCACGTCCGGCATCGGGCACTCCAGTACGAACCGGCCGCCGGGGAGCAGGCGCCGGGCGGCGTTCGCGAAGCAGCGCACCTGCTCGTCCTGGGTCATCAGGAAGAAGAACGTGGAGAACACCACGAACACCATGGCGAACCGGGCGTCGGTGTCCGGGGCGACGTCCGCCATGTCGCCGATGGTGACCGGGATGCGCCCGCCTCCGGGCTTGGCGCGCATCCGGGCCACCATGGCCTCCGACGCGTCGACACCGTGCAGGTCGACGCCGCGCGCGGCCAGCGGGATCGTCACCCGGCCGGTGCCCACGGCCAGTTCGAGCACCGGCCCGGCGGGCCCGTCCTCGATCAGCTCGCCGAGGAACCGCACCGCGTCCGTGGGGTCGAGGTCGTGCCACTCGTCGTAGACGTCGGCGTTGAGTTCGCCGTAGGTCTCCGGTCCGTAAGGCTCCATGCGGGTCCTCCCCGAAGGTCGGTTCAGCGGCCGGAACGCGGTACGGGCCGGGCGCCGCGGCGGCGCCCCGGCCCTGGTGCTGCCCGGGGTGGTGCGGGGTCGCGCGGTGCGGGGCGGTACGGGTGGCCCGGGGTTGTGCGGTGCCGGTACGGGTGGTGCGGGGCGGCGGGCGCTCGTCCGTGCCACGGCGGCCGGGCCCGGGTACGGACGGCGTGCGGGGACGGCCGGAGCCGGCGCACGGTACGCCACCGGGACCGGCCCGGTACGCGGCGGGGCCACGCCCCGTACGGCGCGCGCCTCACCCAACAGGTCGGCCGGCACGCCCGGGGAGTTCCCGCTCAGGCCACCGCCGGCGCGGTTCCGTACGAGGCCGCCAGGGCGCGCCGGGTCGGCCGGGCGGGACGGGCCCCGGCGCCGGGGCTTGGGCGCGAGGGGGACGGGCCCGGCCGCGCGCGTCACGCTCGCGGCGGCCCGGGCCGGTCCGTCAGCACTCGATGACGTTCACCGCCAGGCCGCCCCGGGCCGTCTCCTTGTACTTCACCTTCATGTCGGCGCCGGTGTCGCGCATGGTCTTGATGACCTTGTCGAGGGAGACGTGGTGCCGCCCGTCGCCGCGGAGCGCCATGCGGGCCGCCGTCACGGCCTTCACGGCGGCCATGCCGTTGCGCTCGATGCACGGGATCTGGACGAGTCCGCCCACCGGGTCGCAGGTCAGGCCCAGGTTGTGCTCCATGCCGATCTCCGCGGCGTTCTCCACCTGCTCCGGGCTGCCGCCCAGTACCTCGGCGAGTCCGCCCGCCGCCATCGAGCAGGCCGAGCCGACCTCGCCCTGGCAGCCGACCTCCGCGCCGGAGATGGAGGCGTTCTCCTTGAAGAGCATGCCGATCGCCCCGGCGGCCAGCAGGAACCGGACGACCCCCTCGTCGTCGGCGCCGGGCAGGAAGTGGGTGTAGTAGTGGAGGACGGCCGGGATGATGCCGGCGGCGCCGTTGGTCGGGGCGGTGACCACGCGCCCGCCCGCCGCGTTCTCCTCGTTGACCGCCATCGCGTAGAGGGTGATCCACTCCATGGCGCGGCCCGCCGCGTCGCCCTCGGCGCGGAGCTGCCGGGCGGAGTTCGCCGCGCGGCGGCGGACCTTCAGCCCGCCGGGGAGGATGCCCTCCCGGGAGAGCCCGCGGGCGACGCACTCGCGCATCACGCGCCAGATCTCCAGCAGCCCGGCGCGGATCTCCTCCTCGCTCCGCCACGCCTTCTCGTTCTCCAGCATCAGCGCCGAGATCGACAGGCCCGTCTCACGGGAGAGACGCAGCAGCTCGTCACCGGTGCGGAAGGGGTACTTCAGTACGGCGTCGTCGGGCTTGACGCGGTCCGCGCCGACGGCGTCCTCGTCCACGACGAAGCCGCCGCCGACCGAGTAGTACGTCTTGGCCAGCAGGGTGGTGCCGTCCGCGGCCGTGGCGGTCACCGTCATGCCGTTGGCGTGGTACGGGAGGGAGCGGCGGCGGTGCAGGACGAGGTCGGTGGCCGGGTCGAAGGGGATCTCGTGCGCGTCGCCGCCGCCGTCCTCGGCGGCGAGGAGCCGCAGCCGGCCGGTGGCACGGATGCGCTCGGCCTCCTCCTCGGCGCGTTCCACGTCCACGGTGCGCGGCGCGTGGCCCTCCAGGCCCAGCAGGACGGCCTTGGGCGTGCCGTGGCCGTGGCCGGTGGCGCCGAGGGAGCCGAAGAGTTCGGCGCGGAGGGTGGCGGTGGCGTCGAGCAGCCCTTCGCGCCGCAGCCGGAGGGCGAACATGCGTGCGGCCCGCATCGGGCCCACGGTGTGGGAACTGGACGGCCCGATGCCGACCGAGAAGAGGTCGAAGACGGAAACGGCCACGGTGTGGACCCCCGGATCACCCCGCGGTGGCGGGGAACAGGCCGCCGGCGGCGCGGAGGGTGGTGGCCGCGGGCGGGACGGGCGATGGAACGGACGGGAACGGAGAGCGGGCCGGTGCGGAGGGGAGGGGAGGGAGGGGCCGGCCGGAGGAGGCGGGCCGGGCGGGGCCGTCGGTCCCGTGCGGCGGCGTGCGGTGGGCCGCCGCACGGAGCGATGCCGGGAGGGCGCCGGGAACGGTGAGACCAGGGAGGGAACCGGAGCCGCCGGAACCGCCGGAACCGCCGGTAAGGCAGGGAACACCGCTGCCGGCAGCTTCAGCGTACCTACGGGGCGGAAGCCGGGCATTCCGGGGCGGCCTCTCCGCTCCGCACGCCGCACGCCGCACACCACACACCGCGCGGTGATGCGGAGGCGGCGGCGGAGCGGAGAGGAACGCGGACACCGGGGGCGGAGAGGCGCGGGGCGGACGCGGGCGCGCACGTGGCGTGCCGTCCGCCGGCCCGGGTCACTCCGGCCCGGGCCACCCCGCGCCGGTCGTCCCGGCCCGCCGGTCATCCGCGCGGTCCCGCCGCCGCTCCTGTCGGTCACCCCGGCCGCCGGTCACCCCGGCCGCCGGTCATCCCGGCCCCGTGGTCACTTCAGCCCGGGGTACAGCGGGTGCTTCGCGGCCAGGGCCGAGACGCGGTCGCGCAGCGCCGCGAGGTCCTGGCCCGGCTTCAGCGCCTCGGCGATGATGTCGGCGACCTCGCGGAAGTCCTCCTCCTGGAAGCCGCGGGTGGCCAGCGCCGGGGTGCCGATCCGCAGCCCCGAGGTGACCATCGGCGGGCGCGGGTCGTTCGGGACGGCGTTGCGGTTGACGGTGATCCCGACCTCGTGCAGCCGGTCCTCCGCCTGCTGCCCGTCGAGCTCGGAGTCGCGCAGGTCCACCAGGACGAGGTGGACGTCCGTGCCGCCGGAGACGACCGCGACGCCCGCCTCGGCGACGTCGGACGCGGTGAGCCGCTCGGCGAGGATCCGGGCGCCGGCCAGGGTGCGCCGCTGGCGCTCCTTGAACTCCTCGCTCGCCGCGACCTTGAAGGAGACGGCCTTGGCCGCGATGACGTGCTCCAGCGGGCCGCCCTGCTGGCCGGGGAAGACCGCGGAGTTGATCTTCTTGGCGAGGTCGGCCGTGGAGAGGATCACTCCGCCGCGCGGGCCGCCCAGCGTCTTGTGCGTGGTGGTGGTGACGATGTGCGCGTGCGGCACCGGGGAGGGGTGCAGCCCCGCGGCGACCAGGCCGGCGAAGTGGGCCATGTCGACCATCAGATAGGCGCCGACCTCGTCGGCGATCCGGCGGAAGGCGGCGAAGTCGAGCTGCCGGGCGTAGGCGGACCAGCCCGCGATGATCAGCTTGGGCCGCTCCTCCCGGGCGAGCCGCTCGACCTGCTCCATGTCGACCCGGCCGGTCTCGGCACCCACCTCGTAGGCGGCGACCTTGTAGAGCTTGCCGGAGAAGTTGATCTTCATGCCGTGGGTGAGGTGGCCGCCGTGCGCCAGGCTCAGGCCCAGGATGGTGTCGCCCGGACTGAGTACCGCGGCCATGGCGGCGGCGTTGGCCTGGGCGCCGGAGTGCGGCTGCACGTTGGCCGCCTCGGCCCCGAACAGCTCCTTGATCCGGTCGATGGCCAGCCGCTCGATCACGTCGACGTGCTCGCAGCCGCCGTAGTACCGGCGGCCCGGGTACCCCTCGGCGTACTTGTTGGTCAGGACCGACCCCTGGGCCTCCAACACCGCGACCGGCGCGAAGTTCTCCGAGGCGATCATCTCCAGGGTGGACTGCTGGCGGTGGAGCTCGGCGTCGACGGCGGCGGCGACATCCGGGTCCACGTCGTGCAGGGAATCGTTGAGAAGCGACATCAGGTCTTCCCGTTCGGTGGCGGTGAGGTGAGGGCGGTGAGGGAGGTGCGGGCGGTGGGGACGGCGGGCCGAGGGGCGGACGGGCCGGGGCCCGGGCGGCGTCAGCCGCCGGCGAAGGCCGCGTACTCGTCGGCGGAGAGCAGCTCCGGCTCCCCGGCGCTGTCGTCGGTCCGCACCTTGAACAGCCAGCCGCCCTCGTACGGGGCGGAGTTCACCAGCGCGGGATCGTCCACGACGTCCTGGTTGACCTCGGTGATCTCGCCGGAGACCGGCGCGTACAGGTCGCTGACGGACTTGGTCGACTCCAGCTCGCCGCAGGGTTCACCCGCGGTCACCGTGGCACCGACCTCCGGGAGCTGGACGTAGACCACGTCGCCGAGGGCCTCGGCCGCGTGGGCGGTGATGCCCACGGTGGACACGCCCTCCTCGGCGGCGGACAGCCACTCGTGCTCCTTGCTGTAGCGCAGCTGCTGGGGGTTGCTCATGGGCTGATTCTCCTGGATGTGGTGGCCTGCTCGTGGTCGGGTCTTGAGACGTGGGACGGGTGCGGGGGACGGGGCCGCCCGGGACACGGTGGCGGGCGGCGGCGGGACGGAGGCGCGCCACCGGCGAACCGGCGGCGCGAACCTCAGCGCTCCCGCCGGTAGAAGGGCAGCGCCACGACCTCGTACGGCTCGTGGGAGCCGCGGATGTCCACGGCCACGCCGGGCGTGCCGGGCGCGGCGTACGCCGGGTCGACGTACGCCATGGCGATCGGCCGGCCGAGGGTCGGCGAGGGCGCGCCGGAGGTCACCTCGCCGATGACCGCGCCGCTGCCCGCGTCCACCACGGCGTATCCGGCGCGCGGCACCCGGCGGCCCTCCGCGACGAGGCCGGCCAGCTTGCGCGGCGGGGCCTCGGCGGCGCGGGCCGCGGCGGCCTCCAGCGCCTCCCGGCCGACGAAATCCACCGGGGTGCCCGGGGTGGTGGCGGTGTCGGCGCGGTCGGTGCCGCCGGCCGCCGCCTTGTCGAACTTCACCACCCGGCCGAGGCCCGCGTCGAAGGGGGTGAGCGCCGTGGACAGCTCGTGCCCGTAGAGGGGCATCCCGGCCTCCAGCCGGAGGGTGTCCCGGCAGGAGAGGCCGCAGGGGGTGAGACCGGCCTCGCGGCCCGCCTCGGTCAGCGCCCGCCACAGCCGCTCCGCGTCGCCGGGGGCCGTGAAGAGCTCGAAGCCGTCCTCGCCGGTGTAACCGGTGCGGGCGATCAGCGCGGGGACGCCGGCGACGGTGCCGGGCAGCCCGGCGTAGTAGCGGAGGCCGGCCAGGTCGGCGTCGGTGAGCCCGGCGAGGATGGAGGCCGACTCGGGGCCCTGCACGGCGATCAGCGCGTAGTTCTCGCGGTCGTCGGTGACGGTGGCGTCGAAGCCCGCCGCGCGCTCGGTCAGCGCGTCCAGCACCACCTGCGCGTTGGCGGCGTTCGCCACCACCAGGTACCGGTCCTCGGCGAGCCGGTAGACGATGAGGTCGTCGAGGATGCCGCCGCTCTCCGCGCAGATCATGGTGTAGCGGGCGCGGCCCGGGGCGAGCGCGGCGAGGCTGCCCACCAGGGCGTGGTTCAGCGCCTGTCCGGCCTGCGGGCCCGTCACGGTGATCTCGCCCATGTGGGAGAGGTCGAAGAGGCCGGCGCGGGTGCGGACCGCGGTGTGCTCGTCCCGTTCGCTGCCGTAGCGCAGCGGCATCTCCCAGCCGGCGAAGTCGGTCATCACGGCGCCGAGCGAGCGGTGCAGGGCGTCGAGCGGGGTGCGGCGGGGGGCGTCGGTCATGGCGTGGGCTCCCGGACGAAGGTGGCGGACTCTGCGGCTCCGCGCTGGACGGCTGTGCGGCGGCGGGGCCGGCGCGCGATCGGCGACGGCCGCGGTGACACAGTCTCCCCATCTGTCATGGAACCTGAGAGCTTCGCCACGGCCCGGCGGATCCGGCGCCCGGTCTTCCCGGGCGGACCACCGGCCGTGACTTGCACCTTGGGTGGGGACACGCGGCGGTGTCCCGCTTTCCAGATGTGCCTCGTCCGCGCGGTACGGGGCCTGAGAGATTCAAGGGAGAGCTTGCTCCTTCGGCGCCCCGGCGGGACCGGCCACGGGCCGGGCACCGGGAACTCTCCCGCGCGGATTCGAACGGCGTATGCAGTTGGCGCGGTCATCATCGCACGGGAACCCCGGGAGGGGGCCGGGCTGTGCGCAGCGGCACATCCGCCGCCGGCGGGGCGGGCCCCGGCCGGCGCCCGGGGCGGGCCGGCCTGCCGCGGCGGGGGCGGCGCACCGGCGTACGGGGGACGGGCGCCCCGCCGGATTCCTCCGCGGGGAGAGGCCGCCGGCTTCCCGGTCGCGGAAGCCGGCGGCCGGGAGCCGGGGAAGCTGCGGCCCCGGGGCCCCCGGGGCAGTCCGGGGCGGTCCGGCGACCCCGGGGAGGTGCCAGGGGGTGCGGTCCGGGACTCCCGTGAGCATCCGGGTGCTGTGGGCTGTGCTGTGGGCTGTGCTGTGGGCTGTGCTGAGGGCTGTGCCGCGGGGTGCCGGCGGGTTCGGCGGGCGCCGTGCGCGAGGCGGCCGGCCGTGTGGCCGCGCGAGCGGGGGCCGCCGCGGAACTCTTGGGCCGGTCGGCGGCGTTGTCACGTCTCGTTGTTCTTGTCACGCTGGCCGCACGGTCCGCGGGCGACCGTACGGAGGGGGACATCACGGTGCAGGGGCAGGGGACGTCCGCGGTCACATCCGGGGCCGCGTCGGAGCGGGAGGTGCCGGGGGAGCGGCCGGGCGCGGAGCGCGGGGCGGCCGTGCCGGTGCCGGCGGGTGTCGCGGTGCCGGTGGGGTCCGGGCCCGTGGCGGCCGGGGGCCCGGCGGCGTGCCCGGAGGCGCCGGGCGCGGCTCCGGTCCCGCAGATCCCCCTGCTCCCGGTCTCCGTCCCGCCGCACCCCGCCGGGCCGGCCGCCGCCGCGCCGGTTCCGGCGGCGCACGCCTCCCCGGGGCCGGTGGCCGCCGTGCCGTGTTCCGTTCCGCCGGTCTCCGTCCCGGCGGGCGGCATCGCCCCGGACGCTCCACCGTCCGGGGCCCGGCCGCCCGGTCCGCGGGTACCCCCGCAGCGGGGGGCCCGGTCGCGGCGGACGGACACCGGAACCCCGGCGGCCGCGGCGCGCATGGATCTGCGGGGCAGGCCCGCGCCCGCCGCGCTGTGCTACCCCGCCGGGGACGTCCTCGTCGTCTCCGGCCTCCCCGGCAGCGGCAAGTCCACCCTGATCCGCCGGGCCGTGACGGTGTCCGACATCCACGGCGGCCCCGTGTACCGCGTGGATTCCCAGGACTCCCGGGACCGGTGGCGGCACCGGCTGCCCGCCGGGCTGCCCTACGCCCTCTACCGGCCGCTGGTCCGCCTCGCCCACTACCGGGGGCTGCGGCGCGCGCTGCGCTCCGGGGCGAGCGTCGTCGTCCACGACTGCGGCACGCTCACCTGGGTGCGGCACTGGCTGGCGCGGGACGCCCGGCGCCGGGGCCGCGGCCTCCATCTGGCGCTGCTGGACGTCTCCCCGGAGGCCGCGCTGGCCGGGCAGGTCTCGCGCGGGCGGGGCGTCTCCGGCTACGCCTTCGGGCGCCATCTGCGGGCGGTGGCGCGGCTCGTCGCCGACGCGGAGGCCGGGCACACGCCCCCCGGGTGCGCCTCCGTGGTGCTGCTGGACCGCGCCTCGGCGAGCACCCTGGACGCCATCGGCTTCGGCTGACGCGCTCCCACCCCGGGCCCCGGGCCCCGCTGACGCGCGCCCGCCTGGCGCGAGACCCGGCCGGCGCGAGAACCGGCGGGCGGAGGCGTGGATCCGGCCGTCGGCCACCGCCATCGACCAGGCGACCTCGCGGGTCTTGAACCCGGCCCGCCTCTGGGGCGTCCGCCCGTCTCCGTGGGCGGGCCGCGCCGACGTGCCGTCCGGCGGTTGCGCCCACCCGTCGGCGTGACGGGGGCGGCCGTCGGCGCCCCGGCCTGCCGGGGCCGTAACCGCCTGCCGGGCGTCGGCGTATCCGCCGGCCGGGGCCGCATCCGCCTGCCCCGCTCACCAGGACCCCCGCCCTGCCTCCGTCGTGCCCGGGCGCCGTGGCCGGGAGTGCGCCCCGGCGAGTGGTGCCCGTCCGGTACCGGCCGGCGCCGGCCCGGGGAAATCCGTACCGCACGGCCCCTGGCCGGACGGGGGTGTCCTGGCGTTAGTGTTCTTCTCCCGGGTCTGCCGATGACGCCGTCCGCCGCCGCCCGGCGCGGGACGGCGCCTCCGGCGTACGCGCGGTCCGGCCCGCACGGGCGCGCGGCCCCGGGTGCGGCGTCCACGCCCAGGGCGCCGCGTACGACACGTGGTGGGACGGCGTTGGACGGCATGAGCATCGACGGCACGAGCATCCCGGAGCAGCACGAGCACCTCCTGGCCCCCGCCGGGCCCTCCGGCGGTGTGCCCGGCGGCTTCCCGAGCAACGAGCTGGAGGAGGTGCTCGCCGCCTCACTCGGGGTGCCGGGTGCCGGCGCCCGGCTGATCGAGGTGCTCGGCCGCAGCCGGGTGTGGGTGCCGCTGCCGAACGGTGGCGGGCCCTCCAGCCGCGAGCTGGACCTGCCGACGATGGACGTGAACGGCCTCGCCTGCGTCCCCGTGTACAGCTCCGAACAGGAGTTCCTGCGGGCCGTCGGGGCGCACATGCCGTGCACCGTCGCGCCCGCGCGGGAGTTCGCCCGGGGGCTGCCGCCCCAGCTGGGCATCGCCGTCAACCCGGAGGGCACCGTCGGGGTCCCGCTGCCCCCGCCCGCCGTGGCCGAGCTGTGCCGCACCGGCCGCGGGCCGGCCCCCGAGGGGGCCCCTTCCGGTGGCCGGGTGCGGCTCTTCGAGCCCGACTGGCAGGAGGAGCCGGTCGACTTCCTGGCCTCCGCCGCGGGGGAGTTCTCCACCACCGGGGTGGTGCGCACCGCCCGCCGGGCGCTGGCCAGCGTCGAGGCCGGCCCGCCCGCCCTCTTCGTCGGGGTGGAACTCACCCGCTGCGAACCCGAGGACCGCGCCCTGGTGCTGGACGCGCTCGGCCGGGCGCTCGGCGCCGTCCCCGTGCCCTGGCCCGTCCAGCTCGTGCTGCTGGACGTGGCGCACGACCCGGTGGGCGACTGGATGCGGGACCGGCTGCGCCCCTTCCACACCGCGGAGAGCTGACCCGGGACGGCCGGTGGCGCCGGCCGGCGCCCGGTGGCGCGGGTGTGCGACACCCGGACGGCGGACAGTGCGGCGGGCGCCACCGCATCCGGTCCGTAAGCTGGTTGGATGGCCGTGGGGCGCGGTCAGGCGCACTCCGGCGGCGCGGATCCACGACGAAGGGGCGGAACCAGGTGAGCTCGGGCGGGGACAGGGAGCAGGTCGAGCAGCTGCTGCCGCAGGTGACGCCCGGCCGCTACGACGCCTACGAGGCGCTGCTGCGGGCCCTGGCGGACGGCCAGGTGTGGATGCTGCTGTGGCACGGGCACCCGGGTGCGCCCGACGCCCAGTACGGCAACATGGAGGTCGACGGCTACGGCTACGCCCCCTGTGTGACCTCCGCGCAGGAGCTGGCGGCCAGCGGCTGGAACCGGGCGCACGAGGTCGTGGGCGGCCGGGAGATCGCGGCCGCGCTCTTCCCGGACCGCTGGGGCCTGTGGCTCAACCCGCACGCCCCCGGCGGCGGGGTCGGCATCCCGTGGGCGGATCTGCGCCGGATCGCCGCCGGGCTGGACCGGCTGCCGGCCGGGCCGCTGCGGATCAGCGAACCGGCCGTGGAGATCCCGCAGTTCTACGCCCTGCTCACGCAGAACGCCCACCGCACCCCGGCGGTGCGGGCGCTCCGCCGTGCCTGGGTGCAGCCCTCGGTCGGCGTTCCCTACCTCGCCATCGGCCTGGAACTCTACGACAACGGCCCGCAGGCCGTGGAGTCGGTGCGGCAGATGATGGCGCAGTCCATCGGCGCCGTTCCCGACGGGCTGCCGGTGTCCACGGTCGCCCTGTCCGACGAGTACGACCCGGTGGCGCTGTGGATGCGGGCGGGCTCCCGCCCGTTCTTCGACCGCGAGGGCTACGCGGCGGGGGTCCCCGGCCCGGGGGAGGGCGCCCCGGGGTACGGGTATCCGCCGCCGCACGGGATGCTGCCGGGCGCGGCGTCGCACTGAGCACCCCTCCGGAACACCTTCCGGGACATCCCTCCGAAGCACCCCTCCGCACAGGTCTGCCGAGGCGGGGGCCGCCGCCGGCGGGCCCGCGGGGCGGCCTTCCGTGGCGCGGCTCCGCGCCCGGGGCGGCCCCGCACGGAACCGTCCCCGGCGCGGGACGCCACCCCGTTCCGCCGGCCCCTCGTGCCCTTCCGCGTTGCGCGGGCACATTCCCGCTCCCTCCTGGTGCCCTTTCGGGCCATCCGTTCCTGCCCCGCCGGTGCTCTCCCCTCCCCGCGGCCGCCTCCGCGGGTCCCGGCAACCGGAGCGCCGGGGTCCGTGGCGCCCCGGCGCACGGGAGCCTCTTCCCAGGTCCGCGGTACCCGGCACCACCCCGGGGGCGCCGCGTCAACCGGACTTCTTCAGGGAATGTCCGAAATATGCGCTGTCCGGGTCTCAGGTAGGTATCACCGCTATGCGGATTGTTCTCCAACGGGGATGGTCGTCTGTAGTGTTCGGGCGGTCAGCGCCCTCTCAAACACCGTTCTTTCCTGGGGTAAGCATGCGAATAAGAAAGTCCGGAGCCGCCCGCGCGGTTGTGGTCACCTTGGCAACGGGTCTGGTCCTGGCCGGCTGTGCCAGCGAGCGTGACTCGGGCAAGAGCGGAGAGGCGGGCGACACCTTCATCTTCGGCGCCGCCGGCGACCCCTCCTCCCTGGACCCCGCCCTGGCGAGCGACGGCGAGACCTTCCGGGTGACCCGGCAGGCGTTCGAGGCCCTCATCGAGCACGAGCCGGGCGGCTCCAAGCTCGTCGGCGGTCTCGCGAAGTCGTGGGAGGCCAGCGAGGACGGCACCGAGTGGACCTTCAAGCTCCGTGACGGGGTGAAGTTCCACGACGGCGAGAAGCTCACCGCCGAGGCCGTCTGCGCCAACTACGACTACTGGTTCAACTGGACCGGGACGTACCAGAACAGCGGTGTCTCGTACTACTGGCAGACCATCATGGGTGGTTTCAAGAAGAACGAGGACAAGGAGACGCCCGAGGCGAACTACGTCTCCTGCACCGCCGAGGACGAGCTGACCCCGGTCATCAAGGTGAAGGAGGCGACCGCCAACCTCCCCGGCGGCTTCTCCCTCCAGGCGCTCGCCATCCACTCCCCGAAGGCCATCAAGGCCTACGCGAAGGAGGAGGCCACCGGCGAGGGTGACGCGATCAGCTACCCCAAGTACAGCCAGGAGGCGGGGACGGTCGCGGGCACGGGCCCGTTCAAGATCTCGAAGTGGAGCAAGGGCAACAAGGAAGTCACCCTTGAGCGCTTCGACGACTACTGGGGCAAGAAGGCCGGCGTCGAGAAGCTGGTCTTCCGCACCATCGACACCGAGGACGGCCGCCGCCAGGCGCTCCAGAGCGGTGACATCCAGGGCTACGACCTGGTCGCGCCGGCGGATGTGAAGACGCTGGAGAAGGACGGCTTCCAGGTCCCGACCCGCGACGTCTTCAACATCTTCTACCTGGGCTTCAACCAGGAGGCCGAGAAGCTCCTCCGGAAGAAGGAGGTCCGGCAGGCCGTCGCGCACGCGATCGACCGGGAGAACCTCGTCAAGACGCAGCTCCCCGAGGGCGGCGTCGTGGCGACCCAGTTCATGCCGGACACCGTGGCCGGTTTCTCGGACCAGGTGAAGACCTACGACTACGACCCGGAGAAGGCGAAGGACCTCCTCGCCGATGCCGGTGAGAAGTCGCCGACCATCGAGGTCTGCTACCCCACCGAGGTCACCCGCCCGTACATGCCGGCCCCCGCCGACATGTTCGAGCTGATGAAGGCCGACCTGGAGAAGATCGGCGTCAAGGTCAAGCCGCGGGCCATGAAGTGGAACCCGGACTACATCGACTCGCTGCAGAACGGCAAGTGCGGGATGTACCTGTTCGGCTGGACCGGTGACTTCAACGATGGCTACAACTTCATCGGCACCTGGTTCGGCGGCTACGACAAGCAGTGGGGCTTCAAGGACAAGAAGGTCTTCGACGCCCTGAAGGCCGCCTCCGCCGAGCCCGACGCGGAGAAGCGCACCGAGCTGTACAAGAAGGCCAACGAGGTCGTCATGGACTTCCTCCCCGGTGTGCCGATCTCCTCGTCCCCGCCGGCGATCGCCTTCGCCAAGGACGTCAACCCGCCCAAGGTCTCCCCGCTGACGCAGGAGAACTTCGGCGAGGTCTCCTTCAAGTAACACCGCACCGCAGGCAAGGTCCGCCCGGCCACACCAGCACCTCCGTGGCCGGGCGGACCGGTTCCTGCACCAATCGGCAACATGACCAGAAAGGGGTAGCGCGGGGTGTTGCGTCTCGTCGTACGCAGACTTCTGCAGCTCATACCCACCTTGCTCGGCCTGTCCGTCCTGCTGTTCCTCTGGCTGCACAAGCTGCCCGGCGGCCCCGCGGCCGCCATGCTCGGGGAACGCGCCACCGCGGCGGACAGGATCCGGATCGAGCGGGCCCTCGGGCTGGACCAGCCCCTGTGGGTGCAGTACGGCCGCTTCCTGAAGCGGCTGGGAGAGCTGGACCTCGGTACCTCCACCCAGACCGGGCAGCCGGTGTGGGAGGAATTCGTCCAGCGGTTCCCCGCCACGGTCGAGCTCAGCGTGTTCGCCATGCTGCTCGCCATCGCGGTCGGCATCCCGCTCGGCTACTTCGCCGCCCGGCGGCGCGGTGGCTGGCTGGACGTCTCCGCCGTGTCCGGCTCGCTGCTCGGTATCTGCATCCCGGTCTTCTTCCTCGCCTTCATCCTCAAGGCGATCTTCGCCGTCAACCTCGGCTGGTTCCCCAGCTTCGGCCGGCAGACCACCGGTCTCAACGCCACCGAGGTGACCGGCTTCTACGTGCTGGACGGCCTGCTCACGGGTGAGCTGGACGCCGCCTGGGACGCCCTCGTCCACCTGGTGCTGCCCGCCATGGCGCTGGCGTCCATCCCGCTGGCGATCATCGTCCGCATGACCCGGGCCAGCGTCCTGGAGGTGCTCGGCGAGGACTACGTGCGCACCGCCGAGTCCAAGGGCCTCCACCGGCGTGTGGTCCGCGGCCGGCACGTGCTGCGTAACGCGCTGCTGCCGGTGGTCACCGTCATCGGCCTGCTGACCGGCAGCCTGCTCTCCGGAGCCGTGCTCACCGAATCGGTGTTCGCCTTCGGCGGCATCGGCTCCTTCCTGCGCACCGCGATCGACGCCCGGGACTACCCGGTCCTCGTGGGCTTCATCATGTTCATCGCGCTGGCCTACGTGGTCCTCAACCTGCTGGTGGACCTCGCCTACAACCTCATCGACCCGAGAGTGCGGGTGCACTGATGAGCACCAAGACCGACAAGATCGACCGGCTCGCGGAGCTCACCGCACAGACCGAGACCTCCACCGGGCACAGCCTCGCGTACGAGGCGTTCCGCCGGCTGCGGGCCAGCAAGATGGCCGTCATCGGGGCCTGCATCATCGCCGTCTTCGTGGTCCTCGCCGTGCTCGGCCCGTGGATCGCGCCGTACTCCCCGACCGCCCAGGCCTGGCGCGGTGAGGTCCTTCCCGCGCAGAGCGTGTTCGTCGGGCCGCGCGGGGAGAACTGGCTGGGCCTGGACCACCTCGGCCGGGACGAGTTCTCCCGGATGCTGGTCGGCGCCCGGCAGACGCTGCTGGTCGGCGTGGTCTCCACGCTGCTCGGCTTCACCGTCGGCTGTCTCATCGGGGTCGGCGCGGGCGCCGCGGCCACCCTCGGCGGCCGTCTGGGGCGCCGGATCGACACCGTCGTCATGCGCTTCATCGACATGCTGCTGGCGCTGCCCTCGCTGCTGCTGGCGGTCAGTGTCGCCGCGGTGCTCGGGCAGAGCCTCACCACCGTCATGATCGCCGTCGGTGTGGTGCAGATCCCGATCTTCGCCCGCCTGCTGCGCGGCGCGATGCTCGCCCAGGGCGGCTCCGACTACGTGCTCGCCTCCCAGGCGCTCGGGGTGCGCAAGCGGCGGATCGTGCTCGGCCACATCGTGCCCAACTCGCTGAGCCCGGTGATCGTGCAGGCCACCCTGAGCCTGGCCACCGCCATCATCGAGGCCGCCGCGCTCTCCTACCTGGGCCTCGGCAACCCCGACGCGGCCGTGCCCGAGTGGGGCGTCATGCTCGCCCAGGCGCAGCGGTTCTTCGACGCCGCGCCCATGCTCGCGGTCTACCCCTCGGTGGGCATCATCATCACGGCCCTCGGCTTCACACTCCTCGGCGAGGCGATGCGCGAGGCCCTCGACCCGAAACTGCGGAGCTGATCACATGCCGCTCCTTTCCGTGGACGAACTGACCGTCACCTTCACCGCGCGCGGACGCCGCGACGTGCGGGCCGTGTCGGGTGTGTCCTTCTCCGTCGACCAGGGCGAGGTGGTCGGGCTCGTCGGTGAGTCCGGCTGTGGCAAGAGCGTCACCTCGCTCGCGCTGATGGGCCTCTTGCCGAAGCGGGGGGTGACCGTCGGCGGGCGCGCCGAGTTCGACGGCACCGACCTCTTCGGGCTCGGCGACGCCAAGCTGCGCGAGATGCGCGGCTCCCAGCTCGCGATGATTTTCCAGGATCCGCTCTCCTCGCTGAACCCGGTCGTCCCCATCGGCGTCCAGGTCACCGAGATCCTCTCCCGCCACCGCGGGCTCAAGGGCGAGGCGGCCCGGAAGGAGGCCGCCCACCTGCTGGACCGGGTCGGCATCCCCGACCCCCGCCGGCGGCTGAAGGAGTACCCGCACCAGCTCTCCGGCGGTATGCGGCAGCGGGCGCTCATCGCCATGGCGGTGGCCTGCGCGCCGCGGCTGCTCATCGCCGACGAGCCGACCACCGCGCTGGACGTCACCATCCAGGCGCAGATCCTGGAGCTCCTCAAGGAACTGGTGGACGAGGAGGGCACCGCCCTGCTGATGATCACCCATGACCTCGGGGTGGTCGCCGGCCTCTGCGACCAGGTCAACGTGCTCTACGCGGGGAAGACCGTGGAGTCGGCGGGGCGGCGCGAGCTGTTCGCCTCGCCCACCCACCCGTACGCCAACGGGCTGCTCGGCTCCATCCCCCGCCTCGACGCCCCGCGCGGCGAGCCGCTGCGGCCCGTCCGCGGCTCCATCAACGACCAGATCGCCTGGGCCGACGGCTGCGCCTTCGCGCCGCGCTGCGACCACTACACCCTGGAGTGCCTGCAGGGCACTCCCGAGCTGACCGAGCCGCGTACGCCCGGGCACCAGGTGCGGTGTGTCAACCCGGTGCTGAGCCCGGTGGGCGCGGGGGACGTGGCGGTCATCGAGGCGCCGCACATCGTGACCGGACTGGAGACCGGACTGGAGACCGGGCCGGAGACGGGACCGGAGGCCGGGCCGGGCACGGAGCAGCCCGCTCCCGGGGCCGTCACGGCCGTCGCCGCCGCGGCCCCCGCGACCGGGGAGCCGTCGGGTGAAGCCGGGACGGTCCCCACCGTGGAACCGGCCGGGAAGCCCGCCCCCGGGGCGGACGTGACCACGGCGGGCGGGGCCGCGCCCCGTACCGTGACCCAGGCGCGCGACGGCGAGGAGCCCGGCGGGGAGCCCGCCGCTCCGTCCGCCGCCGGCGAGGAACCGACGGAGGCCGGATCATGAGCCTGCTGAACCTGGACGGGGTGAAGGTCCACTTCCCCCTGAAGAAGGGCGTCCTCTTCGACCGCACGGTCGGGCACGTCTACGCCGTCGACGGCGTCACGCTCGCCGTCGAGGCCGGCCGGACGTACGGCCTCGTCGGCGAGTCCGGCTGCGGCAAGACGACGCTGGGCCGGGCCGTGCTGCGGCTGGTGGACATCACCGACGGCAGCGTCGTCCTGGACGGCACCGACCTCGCCTCGCTCCCCGACGAGGAGATGCGGAAGATGCGCCGCCGGGTCCAGATGGTCTTCCAGGACCCGCTGGGCAGCCTCGACCCCCGGCAGAACATCGAGTCGCTCCTCTCCGAGGGCATGGCCGCGCACGGCATCGGCGCGGACCGTGAGGAGCGCCGGACCCGCATCAAGGAGATCCTGGCGAAGGTCGGCCTGCCCGCCAACGCGCTCTCCCGCTACCCGCACGAGTTCTCCGGCGGGCAGCGGCAGCGCATCGGCATCGCGCGGGCGCTGGTGCTGGAACCGGACGTGATCATCTGCGACGAGCCGGTCTCCGCGCTGGACGTCTCCATCCAGGCCCAGGTCATCAACCTGCTGGAGGAACTCCAGGAGTCGATGGGCCTGACCTATCTGGTCATCGCCCACGACCTGGCCGTGGTACGCCACATCTCCGACGTCATCGGCGTCATGTACCTCGGCTCGCTGGTGGAGGAGGCGCCGAGCGACTCGCTCTACGCCGAGCCGCTGCACCCGTACACCAAGGCGCTGATGTCGGCGGTGCCGATCCCCGACCCCGTGGTCGAGGACACCCGGGAGCGCATCCTGCTCACCGGTGACCTGCCCTCGCCGGCCTCGCCCCCCGCGGGCTGCCGCTTCCACACCCGCTGCCCGTGGAAGCAGGAGACCAAGTGCGACACCGAGCGGCCTGAGCTGCGGGACCTCGGCGGCGGCCACAAGGTGGCCTGCCACTACGCCGCGGAGATCGCGGCCGGCACGGTCCGCCGCACCGCCGGTGAGGCGATCGAGCCGGTGGCGGCCACGGAGGCCGCCGTCTGACGGCGGGCCACCGCCCGGCGGTGCTGCCGCCCACCCGGTGACGTGCCGGCCCCGGCCCCGGTCCCGCTGAGGGGCCGGGGCCGGGGCGCGTCGCGGCGGAGGCCCGCCCGGCCGGGGCCCGGGCTCGTGGCCGGGACGGGCGCCGCCGGAGCGGCCGGTGCCGCGGGGCCCAGGGCGCTTCGCGCCGGGGCGTGCCGTGGCGCCCGCGCCCGCGACGGTGCCCTCCCGGCGGGCGGCCCCCGGCGACCGGGGAGAATCGCCGGGTGCTCATCGACCTGTTCCCACCCACCGTGCTGCACGCCCTGGACATCGCGGGGATCTTCGTCTTCGCGATCTCCGGCGCGCTGCTCGCCGTGCGCAAGAACTTCGACGTGTTCGGCATCATGGTGCTCGCCGGGGCGACCGCGACCGGCGGCGGGCTGATCCGTGACCTGATCATCGGCGCCGTCCCGCCGGCGGCCTTCACCGACCTCGGCTATCTCGTCACCCCGGTGGTCGCCGCCGTGCTCGTGATGTTCCTCCATCCGGAGGTGGAGCGGATCAACCGCGCGGTGGGCGTCTTCGACGCGGCGGGCCTCGGCCTGTTCTGCGTCGTGGGCACCACCAAGGCGTTCGAGTACGGGCTCGGGCTGCCGTTCGCCGCCGTGCTCGGCGTGGTCACCGCCGCCGGCGGCGGGGTCGTCCGGGACGTCCTCGCCAACGAGGTGCCCTCGCTGCTCCGCTGGGACCGGGAGATCTACGCCGTTCCGGCGATCGTCGGGGCGTCGATGTGCGCCCTGCTCATCCAAGCCGACGCGCTCAACCCGGTGACCAGCGCCCTCTCCGCGGCCACCGCCTTCGTCCTGCGGCTGTGCGCGATCCGCTACGGCTGGCGCGCCCCCCGCGCCTGGCACCGCAGATCCGCGACGGCGGAGGAGCCGTAACCGCGCGCCGCGCGCCGCGCCGAAACGATCCGCTGTGGCTCCTGCCGGGTGCCGGGAATCGTCCCCCGCACCCAGTGGGAATAACTACGTGTGGTGATGTGGTGATACCGCGTGAGCGGTCCGCTCCTTGCGCCGGTCTGCCCGGGGCCTATTTTCTGTGCCAACATCGCAGAATGGGGAGTGTGACGAGTTGGCAGGACATAGGGGCCCGCCTGGGCGAGGCCAGGCGCGCGATCGGCCTGACTCAGGAGCAACTGGCCGAAAAGGTCGGATTGGACCCGCTGGCGGTCTCCCATATCGAGAGCGGCGCGAGCAGGGTGGGTGCCGTGGAGTTGACCCGTCTGGCTGATTCCCTTGAGTTGCCGGTTGACTACTTTCTGGTGAGTCCGCCTTCGGTTCTGTCGCACCGCATGCCGATGGAGGAGAACGAGTCCGACGCGACGAGGTCCGCCTTCCGTACGCAGGCCCTCCTCGGCTCGTGGCTGCGGGACGTCCGGCAACTGGTCGACCTCGGGTTCCTTCCCCGGCGCAAGCCCTGGACCTATCCGGAGAAGCGGGAGGGCGCGGGCGCTTATCTCGACTATCTCGACGCCGCGCGATGGGTGCGGGGGGAGCTGGGAAACCCGGATGACCCGCTGGGCCCCATGGTCGACGTGTGCGCCGAGGCCGGCCAGTGGCCTTTGGTGGCGCAGATCCCGGGCGACGGCGCTTCCCTGATTGATGGCGATATCGCGGTTTCGATCATCAGTGTGAGGGGTGAACCGGGAAGGCGCCGGGCGACGGCCGCCCATGAACTCGGGCACCTGGTGATGGGTGATGCCTATTCGAATGATCTCGGTGTGCATGTCTCGGTGGAGGAGCGGGAGCGCGCCATTGAACGGTTCGCCGCGGAACTCTTGCTTCCTGTGACTGCTATTCAGCGGAATTGGTCGTCGGGGAAAGAGCCGCGCGATCAGCTCATGACACTTGCGGCCCGGTACCGGGTCTCCTGGACCCTGGCGCTGGCCCAGGCCGAGAGGGCGCGCGTCATCGACATGCCGTCCCGGAACGCGCTCATGGCGCGGACGCCCACCCGGGCCGAGTTCTTGCAGGCGCTCGGCTGGACCCCGGAGCCGGACCTGCAGTCGATCAGGGTGGCTCCCGCTTACGCGACCGCCGTCCTCGATGCCCTGAAGGGCGGTAAAGTTACCCGGGCGCGGGCCGCTGAGATGCTGCACGGTCAGGTGGGCCAGGACGACCTGCCGTCGCAGAATGAGGTGGACCACTGACGTGTCCGGGAGTCGACAGCGAGGCCTCGTACTGGATGCGACCTTACTGAATCACGCCGCACGGGCCGACAGGATCGATCTGCTCGGCCATTACCTCAAAGATATTGAATGCTGGACCACGGCCACGGTCCAGGAGGAGTTGCGCGCCGGGTTGCCGGCGCACCCCGCGCTGCGGCGGGCGCTGGACGCCGATTGGCTCCTCATCGACCCGCTCGACACTCTCGAATCCCTTCAGGCATATGCCGGTTGGCAGCGCAGAGTGGGGGCCGGTGAGGGAAGGCACCGCGGTGAGGCGAGCGTTTTCGCCTGCGCGGAGTTGCGGAACGGCATAGCGGTCACCGATGACAGGGCGGCGAACCGCGTCGCCAAGACGTATGGGCTTGAGGCGCACGGGACGCTCTGGCTCCTGGCCCGTCTCGTCCGGGAGGGGGTCATCGTCGTGGCCGCCGCCGAGAATTTCATCGAGTCCCTCGTGGCGGAGGGTGCCAGGCTGCCGTGCCGGGGCAGCGACTTCGGCGCATGGTGCGCGAGGAACGGGATGGAGCTGACGTAGGCGTCCGGCGCGGCCGTTCCCCGTGGTGCGCTCCGGGAGGCCCGGAGGGGTGGGCGGCCCCGTGGTGTACCGGCAAGTAACTTGTGCGGTAGCGTGGTGGACCATGGCACAGGGAACCATCGGGAACAGTGAGTTCGACCGGGACACCGCGGTGACCCCGCTCGGCCCCGGACTGCACGAGGCGGAGCTCTCGCCGGGCTGGACGATCCTCGGCGCCGTCAACGGCGGCTATCTCCTCGCCCTGGTGGGCCGTGCCCTGGCCGGTGTGCTGCCGCACCCCGACCCCGTCACCGTCACCGCCCACTACCTCACCGCCTCGCGCCCCGGCCCCGCCCGGATACGCAGCGAGGTGGTGCGCGCCGGCCGTACTCTCTCCACCGGTCAGGCGTCCCTGACGCAGCTGGACGAGGACGGCCGCGAGGTGGAGCGGCTCCGCGTGCTCGCCGGGTACGGGGACCTCGACGCGCTGCCGGACGACGTCCGCACCACCGCGAAGCCGCCGCCCCTGCCGCCGTACGAGGAGTGCCCCGGCAGCCGGAACGCCGGCGGCGGGGGCGCGGGTGGCGGGGTGGCCGCGCTGCTCGGGTCCACCGAGATCGCCGGCCGGCTCGACGTCCGCCTCGACCCGGCGACGGCCGGCTGGGCGCTCGGGACGCCGTCCGGCAACGGTGAGATGCGGGGCTGGTTCGCCCTCGCCGACGGCCGCGAGGCCGACCCGCTCGCCCTGCTGCTGGCGGTGGACGCGCTGCCGCCGACCGCTTTCGAGATCGGCCTGAGCGGCTGGGTGCCCACCGTGGAGCTGACCGCGCACGTCCGCTGCCGCCCGGCGCCCGGCCCGCTGCGGGTGGCCGTCACGACCCGGAACCTGGCGGGTGGCCTGCTGGAGGAGGACGCCGAGATCTGGGACAGCCGGGACCGGCTCGTCGCCCAGTCCCGGCAGCTCGCGCGGGCCCGGCTCGGCTGACCCGTCCGCCGTCCCCCGGCGCGGGGGGCGCGGCCGGGCGCGGGCGCGCGGTCCCGGGCGGGCCGGGGTGCGGGGACCGGGGCGCCCTTCCGCGTGCGCCCCCCTCGTAGAATCGTGCCACCATGGCCTACTTCGACCACGCCGCCACCACGCCCATGCTTCCGGAGGCGGTGGCGGCGATGACCGCCCACGCCGCCGTCACCGGCAACGCCTCCTCCCTGCACGCGGCCGGGCGGCGGGCCCGGCGCACCGTCGAGGAGGCCCGGGAGTCGCTCGCGGAAGCCCTCGGGGCACGGCCCAGCGAGGTGGTCTTCACCTCGGGCGGCACGGAGTCGGACAACCTCGCGGTGAAGGGCCTCTACTGGGCCCGGCGGGACGCCGACCCGCGCCGCACGCGGGTCCTCGCCAGCCCCGTCGAGCACCACGCCGTGCTGGACGCGGTGGAGTGGCTGGCGGAACACGAGGGCGCGCGCGTCGAGTACCTGCCGGTGGACGCGGTGGGCCGGGTGGCCCCCGAGGCGCTGCGCGCGGCGCTGGAGCGGGACCCGGACGACGTCGCACTGGCCACGGTCATGTGGGCCAACAACGAGATCGGCACCGTCATGCCGGTCCGTGAACTGACGGCGGTGGCGGCCGAGTTCGGGGTGCCGGTACACGCCGACGCCGTCCAGGCGTTCGGCCAGCTGGAGGTGGACTTCGCCGCCTCCGGGCTGAGCGCGCTCACCGTCTCCGGGCACAAGATCGGCGGCCCGTACGGGATCGGCGCCCTGCTGCTCGGCCGGGACCAGGCGCCCGTGCCGCTGCTCCACGGCGGTGGCCAGGAGCGCCAGGTGCGCTCCGGCACCCTCGACGTGCCGGCGGTGGCCGCCTTCGCCGTGGCCGGCCGGCACGCCGCCGGGCACCGGGAGCGTTTCGCCCGCGAGACCGGCGCCCTGCGGGACGCGCTGGTGGCCGCCGTCCGCGAGGCGGTTCCGGACGCGATCCTCGGCGGCGACCCCGATCCGGCCGGGCGCCTCCCGGCCAACGCCCACTTCTCGTTCCCCGGCTGCGAGGGCGACTCCCTGCTGCTGCTCCTCGACGCCCAGGGCATCGAGTGCTCCACGGGCTCCGCCTGCACCGCCGGCGTCGCCCAGCCCAGCCATGTGGTGCTGGCCACCGGCGCGAGCCCGGAGCAGGCCCGCGGCACGCTCCGCTTCTCCCTGGGCCACACCTCCACCGAGGCCGAGGTGACCGCGCTCGCCACAGCGATCGGGCCGGCGGTGGAACGCGCCCGGCGGGCGGGGCTGAGCTGAGCTGAGGCGAGCCGAGGGGGAGCCGAACCTGGCGGCCGTCCCCGCCGGGTACGCCGCCGGGGCCGCGGCAGCCATCCCGCGCGTGGCTGTGCGTACGGGGGACGGGGGAGGCGCCGGGGGACGGGTGCGGGGAGGCTTCCGCCCGGCGGAGAGCCGCGGCGGGACGGTTCAGGGCGGCCCGTCGCCCCGTGCCTCCTCCTTGCGCCGCAGTTCCGGCAGGTCGCGGAGGCGGTCCAGGCCGTTCACCGACCGGGCCATGCGGGGATGGTGCGCCAGCCGTTCGCGGTGGCGGTCGAGGAACGCCCAGTACCCGGCCGTGAAGGGGCAGGCGCGCTCGCCCGTCCGCCGGTCGGGCCGGTAGGCGCAGCCGCCGCAGAGGTCGCTCATCCGGTTGATGTACGCGCCGCCGCAGAGGTACGGCTTGGTGGTGAGGCGGCCCCCGTCGGCGTACTGGGACATGCCGACGACGTTCGGCAGCATCACCCAGTCGTAGCCGTCGGCGAAGCTCCGGTGGAACCAGTCGGTGACGGCGCGCGGGTGCCAGCCGTGGAGCAGCGCCCAGTTGCCGAGGATCATCAGCCGCGGGATGTGGTGCGTCCAGCCGCGGTCACGGACGCCGGCGAGGGCGGTGGACAGGCAGCGGGCGGTGACGGCACCGGCGTCGAGCTCGTCGAACCAGCGGGGCAGCGGCTCGCGGTGGCCGAGCGCGTTCGCCCGCCGGTAGCCGTCCCCGAACCACCAGTAGAGGTGCCACATGTACTCCCGCCAGCCGGCGATCTGGCGGACGAATCCCTCGGCCGAGTTCAGCGGGGCGCTCCCCGTCCGGTAGGCGTCCTCGGCCGCCGCCACGCACTCGGCCGGGTCCAGCAGCCCCAGGTTGAGCGCGGGGGAGAGCAGGCTGTGGCTCATGGCCCAGTCGCCGGCGAGCACCGCGTCCTCCCAGGGGCCGAAGCTCCCCAGCCGCTCACCCGTGAAGCGCCGCAGGGCGCGCCGCGCCTCGGCGCGGGTGGCCGGGAAGAGGCGGGGGCCGTCGCGGCCGGTGAAGGAGACGGCGCCCTCGGCCTCCCAGCGGTCGAGGTCGCGGCGGACCTCCTCGTCGATCGCGTCCTCCCGGGGCCGGTACGGCGGAGGGACGGGGAGGGCCTCCCCGCGGGGCGGGGGCTCGCGGTTCTCCCGGTCGAGGTTCCAGCGGCCCCCGGCGGGCTCGTCGCCGTCCATCAGCAGCCGGTGACGGCGGCGGACGGCGCGGTAGAAGTCCTCCATGCGGAGCCGGCCGCCGGCGCGCCCCCTGTCTCCGTCCGCGCCGGCGCGCTCCGTGGTCGGGGCGCCGGTGCGGGCGCTGCTGCCGTCGCCGTCCCGTTCGCCCGCCCAGGCGGCGAAGTCCTCGGCGGGGACGAGGAAGCCGCGCGCGGGCAGGACGGTGACCTGCTCCAGGGAGCGGACGAACCGCAGTGCGGCGTGCGAGGTCGGGTGGTGGACCGTGACCGGCGCGTCGCCCACGGCCCGGGCCAGGCCCTCACGGTAGGTCTCGGCCCGGACATAGCGGACACGGTCGCCGAGTTCGGCGGCGCGGTGCCGCATGGCGCTCAGGACGAGATGCGCCTTGGCCCGGTGGAAGCGGCGGCGGCGGAACACCGAGCGGGACTCGATCATGACGATCTCGGTGCCGGTGCCGGTGCCGGTGCCGGTGCCGGTGCCGGTGCCTGGGTCCGTGCCTGGGTCCGTGCCTGTGCCTGAGCCCGGGGCCGGGGCCGGGCCCGGGAGGAAGTGTGGGCCGAGCTGGTCGCCGAACAGCCAGTGGAAGCGGGGGGCGCTCCGCTGCGAGGTGCTCATCCGGGCATGGTGGCGGATTCCGGGCGGGGCGGGGGTGCGGGGCGCGCGTGGCGCGGCGGGGTGCCACCGCTTGGCGGGCTGGGGAGCGGGCGAGGGTTGGCGCTCGGGATCGGGCCGGGCGGGGGAGTGGGCTCGGGCGTGGGTGCGGTGCTTCGGGTCCGCCCGTCTGCCGGCGCCGGTGTGCCTGACGGTCCCGCCTGCCGGCGCCGGTGTCACGTGGTGCCCGTCGGGCCGCCGGGGGACGCGGGCCGACGGGCCCGGTCGGGTCAGGCTCCGCTCTCCGGCTCCTCCTCTGCGGCGCCTCGGGTCCGTCCGCGGGCCGGCGGCGGTGCGCCCGGCCCGTCCCGCGGGCCGGTGCCGGTGTGGCGTGGTACCCGTCCCGGCCCGGGGCCCGTCCCCGCCGGGCTCAGCCCTCCGCCTCGTCCCCGTCCTCGGGCTTACGGCTGGTGACGGGCACGTCGCGGACCATCCGCAGGTAGCGGTCCCAGTCCCAGTGCGGCCCGGGGTCGGTGTGGTCGGTGCCCGGTATCTCGACGTGGCCGACGATGTGTTCGCGGTCCCGGGGCAGGTCGTAGCGGTCGCATATCCCGGCGGTCAGCGCGGCCGACGCGCGGTAGGTGGCGTCGGTGATGGTGTCGGCCCGGTCCACGAACCCCTCGTGCTCGATGCCGACGCTCCGCTCGTTGTAGGAGCGGTTGCCCGCGTGGTAGGCCACGTCCAGCTCGCGCACCATCTGCGCCACGTGCCCGTCGGAGGTGCGGACCACGTAGTGCGTGGAGGCCCGGTGGCCGGGGTCCTGGAAGACCTTCACCGCCACCGCGTAGTCCCCCTGGATGACGTGGATCACCACCCGGTCGATCCGGAAGTCGTACGGGCGGTCGGCGCGCCGCCAGTTGGCGCCCGAGGCCGCGATCCACTCGGCTCCACGGTGGTCCACCTCGCCCTCCTTGCGGGGGCGGTCGATGCCGGGGACGCGGTACATCCAGCGGGGCCGTTCGGCGGCCAGGTAGCCGGCCGCGCCGAGCCCCACCGCTCCGCCGGTGAGGAGCAGGGCGCGCCGGGTGACGCCCCGGCGCGGCTGTTCCGCGGCCCGCCGGTCCGCGCGCCGCCGCGGCGGCGGCTCCTCGGCCCGGCGTGACTGCTGTGCTTCCATCCGCGTCCTCCGGGTCGGTCTGGGGTCGGTCCGGGGCCGGTCCGGGGTCGGTCCGGTGCGGGTCCGGCGCCCTGCCGGTGCCCCCGCCCCCGATCGGCCCGCGGACGGGCACCGGCGGCGCCGATGGCCCTGCGGTCCGGTGCCGCGCGCCCGCCCTGGTGTGCGCTTCTTCGATCCCCTGTTCGTTCAGGGATCAACGCACGGTCGGCGTCCGCGGTTCCGCGCGGACCTGTTCCCGGGCCCGTTTCCGGCGTGGTCTGCCCCGGTGGACGGCTTCCCTGCCCGGCGGGACGCCCGGCCGGGCAGCGGGCACGCGTTGGGCCCGGCCGCCGCGGGCCCGTACGCTGGTGGGGTTATGAACGATTTCCCCGGCGCACCCACCACCCCTCGCGAGGGCACCCGGCTGCGGGTCCTGGCCGCCATGTCCGGCGGGGTCGACTCCGCCGTCGCCGCGGCCCGTGCCGCCGAGGCCGGCCATGACGTCACCGGCGTCCACCTGGCGCTCTCCGCCAACCCGAAGTCCTTCCGTACCGGGGCCCGCGGCTGCTGCACCATCGAGGACAGCCACGACGCGCGCCGGGCCGCCGACGTCATCGGCATCCCGTTCTACGTCTGGGATCTCGCCGAACGCTTCCGCGAGGACGTGGTGGAGGACTTCGTCGCGGAGTACGCCGCCGGGCGCACCCCCAACCCCTGCCTGCGCTGCAACGAGAAGATCAAGTTCGCGGCGCTGCTGGACAAGGCGCTCGCCCTCGGCTTCGACGCGGTCTGCACCGGCCACTACGCCACGGTCGTGGAGCGCCCCGACGGCGGCCGTGAGCTGCACCGCGCCTCCGACGAGGCCAAGGACCAGAGCTACGTCCTCGGCGTTCTCGACGAGCGCCAGCTCGCCCACGCCATGTTCCCGCTCGGCGACACCCTGACCACGAAGGACGAGATCCGCGCCGAGGCCGGGCGCCGCGGCCTGGCGGTCGCGAAGAAGCCCGACAGCCACGACATCTGCTTCATCGCCGACGGCGACACCCAGGGCTTCCTCGCCAAGCGGCTCGGCACCGCCGAGGGCGACATCGTCGACGAGGACGGCAACCGCCTCGGCGGCCACCAGGGCGCCTACGGATACACCATCGGCCAGCGCAAGGGGCTGCGGCTGGGCGTCCCGGCACCGGACGGCAAGCCGCGCTACGTCCTGGACATCTCGCCGGTGAACAACACCGTCACCGTCGGCCCGCAGGAGGCGCTGGACGTCACCGGGCTGACGGCGATCCGCCCCCGCTGGTGCGGCGCCCCGCCCACCGGTCCGGCCGTGTACACGGCGCAGCTCCGCGCGCACGGCGGCGAGACCGAGGTGTGGGCCGAGCCCGCCGAGGGCGCGGACGGCGCGCCGGAACTCCGCGTCACCTTCACGGAGCCGGTCCGCGGCGTCGCCCCGGGCCAGGCGGTCGTCCTCTACGACGGCACCCGCGTCGTCGGCTCGGCGACGATCGCCACCACGGAACGCCGCCACGCGCCGGCGACCGCGGAGAGCTGAGAGCTGCTGGGGCCGAGCGTCACCGGTGGTGACAGTTCGTCGGCCTGCCACGCTGTGGCGGTCTGTGACGGTGCCTTCCGCTGTGCACGAGTGCAGCGTTTCTCTGGCGTGGGTAGGTGTGGCGTCATACGCTGTCTTGTGAGGGTTACCCGCATGGAAAAGCCTGGGGCGGGCATCGAGACATCGCCTCGTTGGGAGGTCGGCCGTGCTGCTCAGCTTCAGGGTGGCCAATCACCGCTCGATCCGCGCCGAGCAAGAGCTGTCGCTGGTGGCCACGGAGTTCAACGAGGGCACGGAGCGCGACACCGGAGTGCGGGTGGACGGCAGACCGGTCTCGGTCCTGCCCGTGGTGGGCATCTTCGGGGCGAATGCCTCGGGTAAGTCGAACACCCTCAGCGCCCTGCGCTCCATGCGTCGTGCCGTACGGGAGTCCTTCGCCGACTGGGGGAAGCACCCGGAGCGGGTCCCACGCGAACCCTTCGCGCTCGACCCCGAGGCGCGCGAGGAGACCAGCCTCTACGAGGTCGAACTGCTGCTCGGCCCACGCGGCAGGCGGGTGCGCTACACCTACGGTTTCGAGTTGTCGGACGAACGGGTCGAGGCGGAGTGGCTGCACGCCTATCCCTCCGGCCGCCGCCAGGTGTGGTTCGACCGTGAGGCCGGGCGGCCACCGGAGGAAGGCGGCGAGTTCAGATTTCCCGGTGCGGGCCTCAAGGGCCGCAAGGAGGAACTGGCCGAGAGCACCCGGCCGAACGCCCTGTTCCTCACCGTCGGAGCCACCCTCAACCAGCCCCAGCTGGCGGCCGTGCACCGGTGGTTCAACGACAACATCTGGCTGCTGACCCCGGGGGAGGACGTCTCCGCCCGCACCCGCTGGACCCGCGAACTCCTCACCGGGGCCGCCAAGAGCGACACGACGCTGCCGGAACGCATCGCGCGCATGCTGGCCGTCGCCGACTTGGGCATCACCGGCCTCACCACCGACCCCGAGACCGGCGAACTCCAGCTCCTGCACCGCGCGCCGGACGGCTCGGAGCAGCCCATGGACTTCGCGGACCAGGAATCCCTCGGCACCCACGCCTGGTTCGCCTTCCTCGGCCCGCTGCTGCACTTTCTGGACCGGGGCGGCGTCATGCTCGTCGATGAACTCGACTCCAGCCTCCACCCGCTGCTGGCGGCCGAGGTGATCCGCCTTTTCCAGGACCGCGAGGCCAACCCGCACGACGCCCAGCTCGTCTTCACCACACACGACGCGACCTTGCTCGGCCCGTCCGTGGTCGAACGCCCCCTGGACCGCGACCAGGTCTGGATCACGCACAAGAGCGCCACCGGAGAGAGCGAGTTGTACCCGCTCACCGCCGCACGCAAGGCCCGTAAGGACGACAACCTGGAACGCCGCTACCTCCACGGCCACTACGGTGGCATTCCCCGGCTGACCGCCGGGGAGATCGCGAGGGAAGCGGTCCGGTTCGCGGAGGAGCTGAAGGCGACAGCGTGAGCAAGGGGGACAAGGCACAGGACAGGCGCGGCGGACGCCGCCGGGATCGCGGCGGGGTACCCGACAGGCTGCGCCGTGCGCCCGCCTCGTACGGTGACAGGTCGAACCGCGTGGTCTACGTGGCCTGCGAAGGCTCCAAGACCGAGCCGGACTACGTCAGCCTGCTGAACAAGACCTACGGCCGGGACAAGAACTTCTGGCTGAAGTACTGCTACCCCGGGCACACCAATGGCCTGGACCCCGTGGAAACCGTCGAGCAGGTGCTCATGGAGGCCGGTCCGGGGGATGAGAAGTGGGCGCTTTTCGACCGCGACGCCGACGACAACCGCGACCGGAAGATTCCCGACGCCATGCGCCTGGCCGCGGACGAAGGTGTCCAGGCGGCGCTGTCGCATCCCTCGTTCGAGCTGTGGCTGCTGCTCCACTTCCAGCACTGGACCGGCCAGGAGCACGGCCACGACGAGAAGGTGAAGGACAGGCTGCGCCGGCACAAGGACGCCAAGGGCTTCAAGGACTACGACAAGGCGTCCGGCGACCGGGGCAAGGGCCTCAACGACGAGCGGGGGAAGGCTCTCCTCGGCCGCGAGGCCGCCGCGGTCCGGAACGCCAGGAAACTCGTGAAGGCATGCCCCAGCGGCCGCTGCTCCGCGGACCGTATCGAGAAGATCGCGCCGCTCCCGGCCGACGGCACGGAGAAGTACGCCGAGTGGACGGCGCGCACCGGGCACGCCCCCGGATGCGACCCGCTCAAGCGCGATCCGTCCACCGACGTCTGGCGGCTCCTCGTCGGCCTCGGCCTCGGAACGGAGGAGGACGGCGGCCGGTAGGGAGCCGCGAACGGACAGTTTCCGTCCGGCGCCCCGTCCGGACCAGGCTGCCGGGGTTCTCCCGCCCCCGCGCGCCCGCACCTCGTACCTGACCAGTCGGCTCCGGCTGCACATCCGGGCCCGGATCACCTCCGGCCGTGCCGGTATGAGCGGTTCAGCGCACGACTGGAGGAAATCGTCCCAGGCGAACGGCCCGCTCCGCGCACGTGGGTGACGGGCGGAACCTCAGCCGGGGACGACCTCCGTCTCGTAGAAGCAGAAGTGGTCCTTGATCTCGGCCACGTCGGGCTTCGGGGTGGGGTAGGCCCACACCAGGTCGGGAGCGTCCGGGCGGGACCAGTACGCGGCGTCGCCCTTGAAGGGGCAGTGGGTGGTGGTCGCGGACGGCGTGAGGAGGTCGGTGCGGACGTCCTCCGGCGGGAGGTAGTAGCGGGGCGGGCAGCCCGTCTCGCGCAGGATCAGCGGGTGGCGGCTCTCGGCGAGCACCTCTCCGGCGTGTGTGACGCGTACGTGCGCCGTGCCCTGTTCGACGGTGATGCGGTGTCCTGCGGTCATGGGGGACTCCTGCGTGTCGGAACTGCGGGAACTGTGGGAATTGCGGGGCCTGCGGGAGCTGCGGCTTTGGGGCGGGGCCCGGAGGCAGGTGCCGCCGGGGGCCGTCGCCCGCTTCTCCTCCATGGACAGCAAGCCGGCCGCGTCCCTTCTTCCCCGCAGGCCGGGCGGCCTCTTCCCCGCGGGCCGGGCGACCAACCCGCGGGCCGGGCCGCCACCCGGGGGCCGGTGCGGGTGGCCCGGCCGCTCAGGTCCCGGCGGCCGGTCGCCGCTCGTCCGGCCCCTCGCCGCGGATCTCCGCACGCGGCGAGGGGCCGGAGCTCCGGGACGTACGAGGGCCCTGCACGCGTCCGGCATGCTGTGGGCCCGTCGCTCGTTCCTCGCTCAGCCGGCGGTGAAGGCGGGGTAGTCGGTGTAGCCCTCGGCGTGACCGGCGTAGTAGGTGTCCCGGTCGCCGTCGACGAGCGGGTGTCCCTGCGCGAAGCGCTCGACCAGGTCGGGGTTGGCGATGAAGGGGGCGCCGAAGGAGACCGCGTCGACGATGCGGTGGTCGAGGATCTCGTTGCCGAGGGCCTGGGTGAAGCCGAGGTTGGCGACGATGTTGCCCTGGTGGTGGGCGCGGTAGCGGGAGAAGAGGGCGATGCGCTCCTCGATGGTGCCGGGGGTGCCCAGGAGGTGCAGATAGGCCAGGTCGCTGTCGTTGAGCTTCTTGAGCAGCTGGTCGTAGCCGGCGAGTGTCTCCTCGTCGGCGGTGAACGCGGTTCCGCTGGTCCAGCAGGGGGACATCTTCACGCCGACGCGGTCGCTGCCCCACACGTCACCGACGGCGTCGAGGATGTCGAGGAGGAAGCGGGCCCGCTTCTCGCCGCTGCCTCCGTAGGCGTCGGTGCGCCGGTTGAGACGGGGGTTGAGGAACTGCGGGATCAAGTGCTGACCCTGGGCATGGATTTCCACCCCGTCGAAACCGGCGCGGCGGGCGTTCTCGGCCGCGTGACGGTAGTCGCCGATCGTGCCGGCGATCTCAGCGGCGGTGTACGCGCGCGGGGTGAGGGTGTCCTTCGGGCCGGAGGGGGTGAAGGACTTCTCGCCGGGGTTGACGGCCGAGGGGCCCGCGGGCAGGCGGCCGCCGAGGTGGTCGGGGTGGGAGGCCGCCCCGACATGGCCGAGCTGGGAGACGATCCGTCCGCCCGCCTCGTGGACGGCCTCGGTGACCTTCGCCCAGCCGGCGGTCTGTGCGTCGGTGTAGATGCCGGGGACGTCGATGAAGCCGATCGCGTCGGGGCTGACCCAGGTTCCCTCGGTGACGATCAGTCCGGCGCCGGCGCGCTGTGCGTAGTAGGTCGCGTGCAGGCCGGTCGGGGCCAGCTCGGCGTTGTGAGCGCGGGCGCGGGTCATGGGGGCCATGACGACGCTGTTGGGGAGCTCCAGCGCGCCGAGGCGGACGGGGTGCAGCAGGGGCTGGGTGGTCATGGGCGACTTCCTTGTGCCGAGGGGGGGGGGATGGGGAGGCGGGCGAGGGAGGGGCGAGGCGCAGTCCTGTTGGAGGGCGGAGGCGGGCCGCCGAACTGCATGAGGCGTCCGCCCTCGCGCAGGGAGCCGAGGCTGACGGGGGCGAAGCCGAAGGCGGCGGTGAGGTCTTTGACCGTCGCCTTGGCGTCGCCCTCGTCACCCGCGAGGAACAGCACCTGGCGGCCGGCCTGGTGGTGCGGGCCGCTTATTGATGATGGGCATCATTGGAATGCCCGCTATGATGAGAGTCATCATCGAAAAGGTCAAGCCGAGAGCGACGCGAGAGGACGGCGATGCCGCGCATCACCCAGGAGGACAAGGCCCGCAATCGGCGGAACATCCTCGAAGCGGCGGGCCGCATGTTCCGCTCGCAGGGGATCGACGCGGTCGGCATCGCCGAGCTGATGAAGGAAGCCGGACTCACCCACGGCGGCTTCTACAACCACTTCGCCTCCAAGAACGACCTGGTCGTGGAGGTGTACGGAGCCTCCTTCGCCGCCTCGCTCGGAAGCCTGGCGCGGACGGTCGAGGACGGTTCCGGTCAGGGCGGCGCTCCGCTGAAGCGGGTCCTGGACGGGTACCTCTCCACGGCGCACCGCGACGCCCCGGACGGCGGCTGCCCCTCCGCCTCCCTGGTCACCGACGCCGGGCGGCACAGCGTGGCCGTGCAGAGCGCGTACGCCGAAGGGGTCGAGGGGTATCTCCGCGGCTTCGCCGCCGAGTTCCTGCGCGAAGCCGAGGAGAAGGGTGACGCACTCGACCCGGATGAGGCCCGGAGCAGGGCGATCCGCCTGCTCAGCGAAATGGTCGGCGCGCTGATGCTCGCCCGGGCCGTACGCCACGTCGAACCCGGGCTCTCCGACGAGATCCTGCGGACCGGCCGCGGCCGGGCCCTCGACTGACGCGACGTGGCCTGACGTCTGCCCGCCGGGATCGGCCGGCTCCGCCGATGCCCCGGAGGTGGCCGCGACGTTCGACGTGACTGCCGGAAACGGTCCACGGCATCCGGGGTGGTGCCCGTGTTCGAGGATCATGACCACACCGGCGGAGCGCCCGGTCCCTCGGCGGGTGGTCGGCCTCTGGTCGGATGGACGTGCCCTCGGCCGAGGGCGGTTCAATCCCTTGCAACCACTCCATCGACAGGGAAGCAGGTATGAGCGCACTTCTGATCACCGGGGCCGGGTCGGGCATCGGCGCGGCCGTGGCGCGCCGGCTGGACGAGCGGGGCGACGAGCTGTGGCTGCTGGCCCGCGACGCCGGGCGCGCCCGGGAGCTGGAGCGGGAGTTCCCCGGAGCGCGGACGGTCGTCGGGGACCTCGCCGCTTCCGAGAAGCTGTCCTGGGCGTTCAGCCACCAGGAGCTGCCCGGGCGGCTCGACGGGCTGATCCACTCCGCGGGCGTGGTCGACCTCGGCACCGTGGGGGAGCTGACCCCGCAGATGTGGAACCGGCAGCTCGCCGCGAACCTCGTCGCGCCGGCCGAGGTCACCCGGCTGCTCCTGCCGCAGCTCCGCGCGTCCCGCGGGCACGTCGTCTTCGTCAACTCCGGCTCGGGGCTGCGCGCCAATCCGAACTGGGCGGCGTACGCGGCGAGCAAGCACGGGCTGAAGGCGCTGGCCGACGCGCTCCGCGCGGAGGAGGCCGCGCACGGGGTGCGGGTCACCTCGGTCCACCCGGGTCGCACCGCCACGCCCATGCAGGAGAAGGTGCACCGCCAGGAGGGCAAGGAGTACGAGGAGGGCCGGTGGATCCGCCCCGAGTCGGTGGCCACGACGGTGCTCACGGCGCTCGACCTGCCCGGGGACGCGGAGGTCACCGACCTGTCGGTGCGGCCGGGTCCCTGAGCCCGGGGGCCCCTGGGCCGGGTCCCTGAGCCCGGGGGCCCCTGGGCCGGGTCCCTGAGCCCGGGGTTCACGGTCCCGGGCCCCGGCCTTCGCTCGCGGGCCCCGGGACCGCCGCTCGCGGGCGCCGTCACCCGGCCACCGCCCCGGGACGCGGAGGTCGCACCGGCCCGTCCTTCCGGCCCGGGTCCCGGCCCCGTCCCGCGGTGGCCACCGCGCCATCCCGGCTCCGCGCAGACCGCTCTCCGCTCCACCGGGAGCGTGGCCTCCGTGGCCGGGCGCCCGGGGCCCGGCCCTCACCACCTCCCGGTCCGCCCCCTCGCGCGCCGTCTCGTACGCTGCACCGGTGAGTGAGAAGAGCAGGTTCATCTGGGGCCCGGCCGCCGCGACCGGGGTGGGGTCGATGCCGGGGCAGGACGCGCGGGAGGCGGCGAAGACCGTCACCGGCTCGCTGGAGTCGTTCCCCTTCCTTCCCGAGCTGCCCGCCCGCGGGCCGGGCGCCGACATGCTGGGCCGCACCATCGGGCTGCTGGCCGAGCTGTACGCGCACGTCGAGCCCAGTGGCTGGCGGCTCGCGGACCGGCCCGGCCGGGACACCCGGCGCGCCCGCTCCTGGATGCGCGAGGACCTCGACGCGCTGGAGGAGTTCACGCAAGGGTTCGAGGGCCCGCTGAAGGTGCAGGCCGTCGGCCCGTGGACGCTCGCCGCCGGGCTGGAGCTGCGGGGCGGGGAGGCGGTGCTGAGCGACGCCGGGGCCTGCCGTGACCTGGCCGCCTCGCTCGCCGAGGGGCTGCGCGGCCACCTCGCGGACGTGCGGCGCCGGGTGCCCGGCGCGCGGCTCGTCCTCCAGCTGGACGAGCCGTCGCTCCCCGCGGTGCTGCACGGCCGGGTCTCCTCCGCCAGCGGCTACCGCACCCACCGGGCCGTGGACCGCGGTGTCGCCGAGGGCGCCCTGCGCGAGGTGCTCGGGGCGGCCGGGGACGCGCCGGGGGTGGTGCACTGCTGCGCCCCGGAGGTGCCGTTCCGGCTGCTCCGCCGCGCGGGCGCGGCGGGGGTCTCCTTCGACGCCGCGCTGCTCACCGAGCGTGACGACGAACCGGTCGGGGAGGCGGTGGAGGGCGGAACGGCCCTGTTCGCCGGGATCGTGGCGGGCACCGACGGCCCGTTGTCGGACCCAGGCCGTAGTGTCATGGGGGTACGGACGCTCTGGCGCAGGCTGGGGCTGGCGCCGGGGGCTCTCGCCGAGTCCGTGGTGATCACCCCGGCCTGCGGTCTCGCGGGCGCCTCACCGGCCTACTCCCGGGCCGCCCTCGCGCACTGCGTGCGGGCGGCCCGGTCCCTCGCGGACCACCCGGAGTGACGGAGCGGCGCGGCTGAACGGCCGGGCGCCGCCCTCCGGCCGGGCCACCGCGGTGGCCCGGCGCGCGGACGGGTGCGGGGGTCGCGGGGCGGCCGTGGGGCGGCCGGGCAGGGTCGAGAACGGCCGGGGACGGCCGAGACGGTCGAACGGGAGGACACACGGTGGCCGGTGAAGAGCAGCGGACCGAGCGGGCAGCCGCGGAGACGGGAACGGCGGCGCCCCCGGAGGCCCGGGAGCGCCACCGGCAGCTCGCCGAAGAGGTGGAGGAGCACCGCTTCCGGTACTACGTGAAGGACGCCCCGGTCGTCAGCGACGCCGAGTTCGACCGGCTGCTGCGCTCCCTGGAGGAGCTGGAGGAGGAGTATCCGGAGCTGCGCACCCCGGACTCGCCCACGCAGAAGGTCGCCGGGGCCTACGAGACCGAGTTCACCGAGGTCGCCCACCGGGAGCGGATGCTCAGCCTGGACAACGCCTTCGACGACGAGGAGCTGTCCTCCTGGGGCGAGCGCATCGGCCGGGAGCTCGACGGCATCGAGCACCACTTCCTCTGCGAGCTGAAGATCGACGGCCTGGCGGTGAACCTCACCTATGAGCGGGGCCGGCTGGTCCGGGCCGCCACCCGCGGCGACGGCCGCACCGGTGAGGACATCACGCCCAACATCCGCACCATCGCCGACGTCCCGGAGCGGCTCCACGGTGCCGGGGACGGCGAGAGCGGCGAGGACGGCGGCTTTCCCGAGCTGCTGGAGATCCGCGGCGAGGTCTTCTTCCCCATGGAACGGTTCACGGAGCTCAACGCCCGTCTGGTGGAGGCCGGCAAGCCGCCGTTCGCCAACCCGCGGAACGCCGCCGCCGGCTCGCTCCGCCAGAAGGACCCGAAGGTCACCGCGAGCCGCCCGCTCCACCTCGTGGTGCACGGCATCGGCGCCGCCGAGGGTTTCCGCGCCACCCGGCTCTCCGAGGCGTACGACAAGCTCAGCGCCTGGGGCCTGCCCACCACCCCGTACGCCCGGGTCGTACCGGACCTCGCCGGGGTGCGGGAGTTCATCGCCTACTACGGCGAGCACCGGCACTCCGTGGAGCACGAGATCGACGGCGTCGTCGTCAAGCTCGACGAGGTGCCGCTCCAGGGCCGGCTGGGCTCCACCTCGCGCGCGCCCCGCTGGGCCATCGCCTGGAAGTACGCGCCCGAGGAGGTGAACACCAAGCTGCTGGACATCCGGGTGGGCGTCGGCCGCACCGGCCGGGTCACCCCCTACGCCGTGGTGGAGCCGGTCACCGTGGCCGGCTCCGAGGTCGAGTTCGCCACCCTGCACAACCAGGACGTCGTCAAGGCCAAGGGCGTGCTCATCGGGGACACGGTCGTGCTGCGCAAGGCCGGGGACGTCATCCCGGAGATCCTCGGCCCGGTGACGGACCTGCGGGACGGCGGCGAGCGGGCGTTCGTCATGCCCGGACACTGCCCCGACTGCGACACCCCGCTGCGCCCCATGAAGGAAGGTGACATCGACCTGCGCTGCCCCAACGCCCGCGGCTGCCCGGCGCAGCTGCGGGAGCGGGTCTTCTACCTGGCGGGCCGCCGCGCGCTGGACATCGAGCACTTCGGCTACGTCGTCGCCACCGCCCTCACCCAGCCGCTGGCGCCGGCCGAGCCGCCGCTGCGCGACGAGGGGGATCTCTTCGACCTCACGGTCGAGCGGCTGCTGCCCATCACCTCCCATGTCCTCGACCCGGACACGGGGCTGCCCAAGCGGGACGCGAAGACGGGCGAGCCCAAGGTGGTGACCCTCTTCGCCAACCAGAAGGGCGAGCCGCGGAAGAACACCCTGGCCATGCTGGAGAAGATCGCCGCGGCGAAGACCCGGCCGCTGGCCCGGATCATCACGGGGCTGTCGATCCGTCATGTGGGGCCCGTCGCCGCGGAGGCGCTGGCGCGGGAATTCCGCTCGCTGGACCGGATCGCGGCGGCGGACGAGGAGGAGCTGGCGGCCGTGGAGGGGGTCGGGCCGACCATCGCGGCCTCCGTCAAGCAGTGGTTCGCGGAGGACTGGCACCGGGGGATCGTCGAGAAGTGGCGGGCCGCGGGTGTGCGGCTGGAGGAGGAATCCGGCCATGGTGAGGGCCCCCGCCCCCTGGAGGGCCTCACCGTCGTGGTGACCGGAACGCTGGCCTCGCACACCAGAGATGGCGCGAAAGAAGCGCTCCAGAGCAGAGGCGCCAAGGTCACCGGGTCCGTCTCCCGCAAGACGGACTTCGTCGTGGTGGGCGACAACCCCGGCTCCAAGCACGACAAGGCCGTCCAGCTCAAGGTTCCCGTGCTGGACGAGGCCGGGTTCGCCGTTCTCCTCGAACAAGGACCCGACGCGGCGCGCGATGTCGCGCAGGTGTCCGCCGAATAGCCCGCGTATGACACCCGTTCGGCGCATACCAGAAGGACCGCTCCGTCTGGTGTGCATTCGGGCAACCCCTGCGGATCGCTGCCCGTCCGGCGGCCGGGCATCCTACTGTTGAGGGTGTGTGCCCGCCGTGCGCGGCCGCGCGGTGGACTCGCAGGGGACACCACCCCGACCGAGCCGTCGGGTGCCCGGCCACGCTCCACTCCGCACCGGCCCCGCACGGGGACGGGCACCGCCGGCTGTGAGAGGACGGGAATGAAACCGACCGACAGCGCCGACGCGGCGTCAGGGCTACGCCGGGCCGGCGAGCCCGCGCTGCTGCCGACGGCCGTGGTGGCCGTGGCCGCCTGCGCGCTGGCCGCCGGTGTGGTCCGCGTGCTGCTGAGCGGGAGGGCGCTGTTCCCCACGGGCGCCGAGGGATGGAGCCTGGCCGTCCTCACCGGGGTCATCGTGGGTCATCTCGTCGCCCTCGGCCGCGGCCGCTGGTGGGGCGGCACGGGCTCCGGCGCCGCGCTCACCCTCGCCGTGCTGCTGCTCTACGGCTGGGTGCCGGCCGTGCTGGTCAGCCTCGCGGTGATCGTCCTGGTCAGCGCCGCGCGCCACCAGCGCTGGAGACAGGGGCTGCTCCACGGCTCCGTGGACATCGTCGGCATCGGGGCGGCCGCACTGGTGCTGGCCGGCTGGGGCGTCCGCCCGTCGGTCGAACAGCCCTGGTCGCCCGCCGAGTGGGATCTCCTCGTCCTGCCCGAGCTGCTGCTCGCGGCCGTCGCCTACCTGCTGGTGACCCGCGTCCTGCTCTGGCAGTGCCTGGCCCCGCGCGGCGGCGGGCTGCCCAGCGTCGCCCGCACGGCGCTGATGCGCCAGGCGCTCGTCGCCGTGGCCCTGCTCGGCATCGCGCCCCTCATCTGCGTGGTCGCCGTCGAGATGCCCGTGCTGCTGCCGCTGTTCGCCGTCCCCCTGATCGCCCTCGACTCCACCTTGTGGATCGCCCGCGCCCGGGCCGAGGAGCAGCTCCGCGACCCGCTGACGGGGCTGCCCAACCGTCAGTGGCTGCTGGAGCGCACCTGGTCCGCACTGGACGACGCCGAACGGATCGGGGCCCGCGCCGCGCTCGTCCTGATCGACCTCGACCGTTTCCGGTCCGTCAATGACACCCTCGGTCACCTCGCGGGCGACCGGCTGCTGCTCCAGATCGCGGAGCGGCTGCGGGTCGCCCTGCCGCCCGGGGCGGAGGCCGCGCGCCTCGGCGGGGACGAGTTCGCGGTGCTGCTCCCCGTCGCCGACTCCATCACGAGCGCCCAGCGCACGGCGCGCCAGCTCGTCGGCCGGCTCGGCTCGCCGCTCGACCTCGACGGGCTGACGCTCGTCCTGGAGGCCAGCGCCGGAGTGGCCGTCTTCCCCGACCACGCCCTGGACGCCGAGGACCTGCTGCGCCGCGCCGACGTGGCGATGTACCAGGCCAAACGCGACCGCAGCGGCTGCGAGGTCTACGAGGCAAAACGTGACGGCAACACCCCCGACCGGCTGGGGCTGCTCGGCGACCTCCGCCGCGCCCTCGACGCGGGGGACGTGGAACTGCACTACCAGCCGAAGGTCGGTTTCGACGGCCGGGTGCGGGGCCTGGAGGCCCTGGTCCGCTGGGTCCACCCGGAACGCGGCCGGGTCAGCCCGGACGAGTTCATCGCCATCGCCGAGTCCTCCGGGCTGATGCCCCATCTGACGGAGTACGTGCTGGAGACGGCGCTCCGGCAGGTCGCCGCCTGGCGCGAGAAGGGCCTCATGGTCCCCGTGGCCGTCAACGTCTCGCCGCGCGACGTCCACACGCCCGGGTTCGCCGGATCGGTGGCCGCCCGGCTCGCGCGCCACGGCGTGCCGCCCTCCGCGCTCCAGCTGGAGATCACCGAGCATGTCCTGCTGGAGGACCCGCAGCGCGCCGCGGACACCCTCGCCGGGCTGACCGGGCACGGCGTCAAGATGTCCCTGGACGACTTCGGCACCGGCTACTCCTCGCTGGTGCACCTGCGGCGGCTGCCGGTGAGCGAACTCAAGATCGACCGTTCCTTCGTGGCCCGGCTCGCCGTCGACGCCGAGGACGCCGAGATCGTCCGCTGCACCGTCGACCTCGCCCACTCCCTCGGGCTGCTGGTGGTCGCGGAGGGCGTGGAGGACGACGAGACCTGGGAGCGGCTGCGCGCCCTCGGCTGCGACGCCGTGCAGGGCTGGCTGGTCGCCGCCGCCATGCCGCCCGACGAGACCACGGCCTGGCTGCGGCTGCGGGGGGAGAGCGGCTGGCGCCGCGAGCCGGCGGCGCGGACCGCGCCCGCCCGCCCCGAACTGCCGGTCCGCCCCGACCCGGCGACCCGGGCGGAGCCCCCGCGGGCCGAACCGCCACGGGCGGAGCCGCCCCGCGTGGAGCCTCCTCGACTGGAACCGCCCCGCCCGGAGCCCTCTCGACTGGAACCGCCCCGCCCGGAGCCCTCTCGCCTGGAGCCGCCCCGCCCGGAGCCCTCTCGCCTGGAGCCACCCCGCCTGGAGCCGCCCCGGCCCGAGCCCTCCCGTCCCGAGGCCCCCCGCGCCGAGCCGCCCCGCGCCCCCGACGCCGGGCGTGGCGAACCGCCCCGCCCGGAGCCCGCCCGGCCCGAACTGGCCGCCGCCTCCGCCCCGACCCCGGAGCGCACCGACCGCCCCCGCCCCGCCCCGGGCCCCGGCCGGCCGCCGGGCCGCCGCCCCGCGTCCGAGGGCGCCGACCGGCCTTCGGGACAGCGCGTCACCTGAACCGCGCCCGTCCCTGAACCGCGCCGTCCCCGGGCCGCGCACGTCACGGCGTCGCCGCTGCCGGGCGGCGGCGGGAGGTCCTTCGGGCCCCGCGTCCTCCGGCCGGCGCCCGCGTCCCCGCGCCCTCCGGGCGAGCGGCGGACCGCTCCGCCGCCCCCGCCGGGTACGGGGGTTTCGCCGCCGGACCTCCCGCCGCCATAGGATTGGCCGGATCACCCACACATCAACCCCTGAGGATCGCCGAATGCCTGGCATCACGCGCGAGGAGGTCGCCCACCTCGCCCGGCTGTCACGTCTTGAGCTGAAGGACGAAGAGCTCGACCACTTCGCCGGACAGCTCGACGTGATCATCGGCGCGGTAGCCCGCGTCTCCGATGTGGCCGACGAGGACGTACCGCCGACCTCGCACCCCCTGCCGCTGACCAACGTCATGCGCGCCGACGAGGTCCGTCCGTCGCTCACCCCCGAGCAGGCGCTCTCCGGAGCCCCGGCGCGGGAGCAGCAGCGTTTCAAGGTGCCGCAGATCCTGGGGGAGGACTGAGCGATGACCGACCCCATCCGGCTGACCGCGGCGGAGACCGCGGCGGCCATCGCTTCCGGAACCTTCACCGCCGTCGAGGTCACCGAGGCCCATCTGGCCCGCATCGAGGCCGTGGACGGGAAGGTGGGCGCCTTCCTCCACGTGGACCGCGAGGGCGCGCTGGCACAGGCCCGCGCCGTCGACGAGCGCCGTGAGCGCGGCGAGGCGCTCGGCCCGCTGGCCGGCGTCCCGCTGGCGCTCAAGGACATCTTCACCACCGAGGGGGTCCCCACCACCTGCGGGTCGAAGATCCTCGAAGGCTGGCTGCCGCCCTACGACGCCACACTGACCAAGCGGCTGCGGGACGCGGGCGTCGTCGTCCTCGGCAAGACCAACATGGACGAGTTCGCCATGGGCTCCTCCACCGAGAACAGCGCCTACGGGCCCACGGCCAACCCCTGGGACCTCACCCGGATCCCCGGCGGCTCCGGCGGCGGCTCCTCCGCGGCGCTCGCCGCGTACGAGGCGCCGCTGGCCATCGGCACCGACACCGGCGGCTCCATCCGCCAGCCCGCGGCGATGACCGGCACCGTCGGCGTCAAGCCGACCTACGGCGCCGTCTCCCGCTACGGCATGGTGGCGTTCTCCTCCTCCCTCGACCAGGGCGGGCCCTGCGCCCGTACGGTCCTGGACGCGGCGCTGCTGCACGAGGCGATCGCCGGGCACGACCCGCTGGACTCCACCTCCATCGACCGCCCGGTGCCGCCGGTGGTCGAGGCGGCCCGCGACGGGGACGTCCGGGGCATGCGGATCGGCGTCGTCCGGGAGTTCGCCGGCGAGGGCTACCAGGCCGGGGTCATGCAGCGGTTCGGCGAGGCCGTCGACCTGCTGCGGGAGCTGGGCGCCGAGGTCACCGAGGTGTCCTGCCCGTCCTTCGACAAGGCGCTGGCCGCGTACTACCTCATCGCGCCCTCCGAGGCCTCCTCCAACCTGGCCCGCTTCGACGCCATGCGGTACGGCCTGCGCGTCGGCGACGACGCCACCCGGTCCGCCGAGGAGGTCACGGCCCTGACCCGCGAGGCGGGCTTCGGCGCCGAGGTGAAGCGGCGCATCATGCTGGGCACCTACGCGCTCAGCTCCGGCTACTACGACGCCTACTACGGCTCCGCGCAGAAGGTCCGGACCCTGATCACCCGGGACTTCGAGCGCGCCTTCGCCGAGGTCGACGTGCTCGTCTCGCCGACCTCGCCGACCACGGCGTTCCCGCTCGGCGAGCGGACGGACGACCCGCTGGCGATGTATCTCGCCGATCTGTGCACCATCCCGGCGAACCTGGCAGGCAACGCGGCCATGTCCCTGCCCTGCGGCCTGGCGCCGGAGGACGGGCTCCCGGTGGGCCTTCAGGTCATCGCGCCCGCGCTGGCCGACGACCGGCTCTACCGGGTCGGCGCCGCCGTCGAGGCCGCGCTCACCGACCGCTGGGGACACCCGCTGCTTGAGGAGGCACCCGCACTATGAGCTCGTTCGCCAAGGCCAAGGGCTTCAGGAAGTCCAGGTTCGGCACCTACCTGTCCATCGGCACGACGCTCTTCGGCGTCGTGAGCATCTGGAAGCAGGTGCGCACCGCCCGCAGCGAGAACGACGCGCTGATGCTGGCCGACGCGGTGGCCTCCGGCGCCGCCGTCGCCACCGGCGTGGCGGTCCTCGTCCGTGAGCTGCGCCGGGCCGACTCCGACGACATCCTGCTGGGCTGAGGGGAGAGTCCGTGACCGTCACCGACCTGGTGTCGTACGAGGACGCCCTGGCGTCCTTCGACCCCGTCATGGGCCTGGAGGTCCATGTCGAACTCGGCACCGCCACCAAGATGTTCTGCGGGTGCTCCACCGCGCCGGGCGCCGAGCCCAACGCGCACACCTGCCCCGTCTGCCTCGGCATGCCCGGCTCGCTGCCCGTCGTCAACGCGACGGCGGTCGAGTCGGCCGTGCGGATCGGCCTTGCCCTCGGCTGCGACATCGCCTCCTGGTGCCGCTTCGCCCGGAAGAACTACTTCTATCCGGACATGCCGAAGAACTATCAGATCTCCCAGTACGACGAGCCGATCGCCTTCGACGGCCACCTGGACGTCGAACTGGAGGACGGCGAGGTCTTCCGTGTCGGCATCGAGCGCGCCCACATGGAGGAGGACACCGGCAAGTCCACCCACATCGGCGGCGCCACCGGCCGGATCCACGGTGCCGTGCACTCGCTGCTCGACTACAACCGCGCCGGCATCCCGCTGATCGAGATCGTCACCAAGCCGATCGAGGGCGCGGGCGCGCGGGCCCCCGAGGTCGCCCGCGCGTACGTCGCCGAACTGCGTGAGCTGATCCGGTCCCTCGGCGTCTCCGAGGCCCGGATGGAGATGGGCCAGCTCCGCTGTGACGTCAACCTGTCGCTGCGCCCGCACGGCCGGGAGACGTTCGGCACCCGCTCGGAGACGAAGAACGTCAACTCGCTGCGGAGCGTGGAGCGGGCCACCCGCTTCGAGATCCAGCGCCACGCGGCGGTGCTCTCCTCCGGCGGCACGATCGTCCAGGAGACCCGCCACTTCCACGAGGAGGACGGCTCCACGACCTCGGGCCGGATCAAGGAGGAGGCGGAGGACTACCGCTACTTCCCCGAGCCGGACCTGGTGCCCGTCGCCCCGGAGGGGGCGTGGGTGGAGGAGCTGCGCGCCGCGCTGCCGGAGCTGCCGCGGCTGCGGCGGCAGCGGCTCAAGGCCGAGTGGGGCCTGAGCGACCACGAGATGCGCTCGGTGCTGAACGCCGGGGCCATCCAGCCGATCCTGGACACCATCGCGGCGGGCGCCCCCGCCGACCAGGCCCGCAAGTGGTGGATGGGGGAGCTGGCGCGCCGCGCCAACGAGTCCGGCACCGAGCCGGCCGCCCTGCCGATCACCCCGGCGCAGGTGGCCCGGATCACCGCGCTCGTCGCCGACGGCTCCCTCAACGACAAGCTGGCGCGCCAGGTCATCGAGGGCGTGCTGGCCGGTGAGGGCGAGCCGGACGCGGTGGTGGAGCAGCGCGGGTTGAAGATCGTCTCGGACGAGGGCGCGCTCGGCGCGGCCGTGGACGAGGCCATCGCGGCCAACCCGGCGATCGCCGACAAGGTGCGCGGGGGCAAGGTCGCCGCGGCCGGCGCGCTGGTCGGCGCCGTCATGAAGACCACCCGGGGCCAGGCGGACGCGGGCCGGGCCCGGGAGCTCATCCTGGAGCGGCTCGCTCCGCAGGGCTGAGGTTCGGGCCCGGAGCTCCCGGCGGGGCTGAGGTTCCTGAGCGGAGCTCCCCGCGGGGTCGAGGCTCCGCTCCCGGGCTCGCCCGGGGCTCTCCGCGGGGCCGGGGGCGGCGGGCCGTACGGCCAGGCCTGCCGTCCCCCGGCCCCCGGCCGGCGGGCCGGGCGGGCACCGCCCGTGCCCGTCCGTCCGGGCCGTCCGGGCAGTCCGGACCGGCCGGCCCGCACGCCGTCCGGCGGGGGCCGGGACCGGGTGGATATGGGCCCGACCGCACCGCTCACCGGGGCGGTCCTCCCGACGGGGAGGGCCGCCCCCGCGGCGTTCCCGGGCCCGGGCTACGCGGGCGTTCCCGGCCGGCCCCCGCGGCGATTCGGGCCGGGTCGCGTGCCGTCGTGGCCAGGGCCGGCAGGGCTGTGAGTTCCCGCACAGCGGCCCCGTTGATCTCCCCGCCCGGGTAAAAGTGGAATTCGTACTTCCGGCGCACCGCGGGGCACACTGCCTCCACCCGTGCCCCCCGTCCCAGGGAGTCCTGTCCATGGCCGCTCTGGCCCGCTGGTGTATCCGCCGCCGCCTGATCGTCGTCCTCCTGTGGTTGCTGGCCCTCGGCGGGACGGCCCTCGCCTCCTCCCTGGCCGGCGCCGACCCCTCGGACGACTACCGGATACCCGGCACCGAGTCCGGCCGGGCACAGGCCCTGCTGGAGAAGAACTTCCCCGGTCAGGACGGGGACCGCGCCACGATCGTCTGGCACACCGACGACTCCACCGTGACCGCCGGGGCGGTGCGCGAGCGGATGACCGGAGCCCTGGACGAGATCGCCGGGCTCCCCGGCGTCTCCTCCGTCACCAGCCCCTACGGCGCCCAGGACACCGGCCGGATCAGCACCGACGGCCGGACCGCCTACGCCACCGTCGTCTTCGACGCCGACCCCGGCGAGGGCGCCGCGCAGACCGAGCGGCTGGTGGAGACCGCCACCGCCGCCCGGACCGGAACCCTCGACGTGGCGGTGGGCGGCAACGCCGTCGACCAGCCCACCCAGAACCTGAACCACACGGCGGAGATCGTCGGCCTCGCCGTCGCCGCCGTGGTGCTCTTCCTCGCCTTCGGCTCGCTCGCCGCCACCGCCCTCCCGCTGGCCACCGCGCTGGCCGGGGTGGGCACCGGGTACTTCACCCTCGGCCTGCTCGGGAACCTGTTCACGGTGGCCGACTTCGCGCCGGTGCTGGCCGTGCTCGTCGGCCTCGGGGTGGGGATCGACTACGCGCTGTTCATCGTCACCCGGCACCGCCGCGGTCTCCGCGAGGGCCTGAGCGTCTCCGAGGCCGCCGAGCGGGCGGTGGCCACCTCCGGCCGCGCGGTCGTCTTCGCGGGCGGCACGGTCTTCATCGCCCTGCTCGGGATGCTCGTGCTGCGGGTGGACTTCCTCAACGGGGTGGCCGTCGCCGCCTCCACGACCGTGCTGCTCTCCGTCGCCGCCTCCATCACCCTGCTGCCCGCCCTGCTGAAGGTCATCGGCCTGCGGGCGCTGAGCCGCCGCGACCGCCGCCGGCTGGCCGAGCACGGTCCCGAGCCGGAGCGGCCCACCGGATTCTCCGCGCGCTGGTCCGGCTTCGTGGAGCGGTGGCCGAAGCTGCTCGGTCTCGTCGCCGTGGCCGTGATGGCGGCCCTCGCGCTGCCCACCCTCGGCCTCCACCTCGGCACCTCCGACCAGGGCAACCATCCCGCCGGCTCCACCACGCGGCAGGCCTACGACCTGATGGCCGACGGCTTCGGCCCCGGCAGCAACGGGCCGCTGACCCTCGTCTCGGAGATCGGCTCCCCCGCGGACCGGGCCGCCTTCGAGGCGCTGCCCGGCACCCTGCGCGCCACCGACGGCGTCGCCGCGGTCACGGCACCCACCACCGACGCCGACGGCGACACCGGCATCGTCACCGTCGTGCCGGAGACCTCACCGCAGTCCGTCGACACCTCCGACCTCGTCGAGCGGCTGCGGACCGACGTCCTGCCGGCCGCCCAGGAGGGCAGCGGGCTCCGTACCCACGTGGGCGGTCCCACCGCCGCCTTCGACGACATCGCCCGCGTCATCACGGACAAGCTGCCGCTCTTCGTGGGCACCGTGATCGCCTCGGGAAGCCTGCTGCTCCTGCTGGCCTTCCGCTCCATCGGGATACCGGTGAAGGCCGCCCTGATGAACGTCATGGCCGTCACCTCCTCGCTGGGCATCGTCACCGCGATCTTCCAGTGGGGGTGGGGGAGCGAGGCCATGGGGCTGGGACGGGGCGGGCCGATCGAGCCCTTCCTGCCCGTGATCATGGTCTCGGTGCTCTTCGGGCTCTCCATGGACTACCAGGTCTTCCTGGTCAGCCGGATGTACGAGGAGTGGCTGCGGACCCGCGACAACCGGCGCTCGGTGCGGGTCGGCCTCACCGAGACCAGCCGGGTCATCAACTCCGCAGCGGTGATCATGATCGCCGTCTTCGGCGCCTTCGTCCTCACCGGCGACCGGATCATCGCGATGTTCGGCCTCGGGCTGGCGGCGGCCGTCGCCCTGGACGCCTTCGTCCTGCGGACGCTGCTCGTGCCGGCGCTGATGCATCTGCTCGGCAACGTCAACTGGTGGCTGCCGAAGTGGCTCGACCGGCTGCTTCCCCGGCTGAGCATCGAGGCCCCGGACGTGGCCGGGGGCCCGGAGGGGCCGGAAGGACCCGAGGGACGGCGGGAGGACGAGCGGGACGGCCAGGGCGGGCCGGGTGGGCCGGGTGGGCCCGGCGGGCCCTCGTCCGCGCTCCCCGGTCCGCGGCACGCCGACGGGGCCACCGTGCCGCTGCCGGGCTGAGACGGGGCGGGACGGGGGCGCGGCGGGGCGGGTCCGGCGGGTCCTGGGGAGCGGAAGCGCCGGCCGGGGGTGCCAGGAGCGGGTGAGCGGCCTCTCGGGGCCGGCGCCGTGGCCGCGGTCGCGGCGCGGCGGCTGACGTGCGGGAACGAGGGCGGCGGGGGAGCGGGACGGGACGCTTGCGGGCCGACGGAACCGACGGGGTCGAGGGAGCCGGCGGGGTGACGGCGCCGATCCGGGGCCCGCGTCCTTCCGTCCTGAGGCTCACCGGGGCCGGGTCTGAGGACCGCTCCCGGCGGGCCTGAGGCCGGCGCGTCCGGTCCTGAGCCCTGGGCCGCCGGTCCTGAGGCTGCCGGAGGGGTGAAGATCGGTCACCGTCCCGATGCGGGACCAGGCCCCGGAGGGCGAGGGTGGAGCCACCGACCCTCTCGAATCCGGAGGCCCGTCATGTTCGACTACGAGCTGCACCTCTTCCGCCAGGCCGAACTCCGCCGGGAGGCCGCGGAACAGCGCAGGGCCCGGGAGGCCGTCCGGGCCGCCGAGGCCGCTCGCGGGAGTGAGGCCGGCCCCGGGGACCCGGGGAGCGGCGGCGCCCGCCGTTCCCGCCGGGGTGGCGGCCGTCCGGGCGGGCGGCGGACGCGTGGGGCCGGACCACCGCGGGCACCCGGCCGCACCGCCCGCGCCTGACCGTCCCGCTCGCCGTGTCCCGCGCCGGATCGTCGCGCTCGCCGTGTGCCGGGCCTGACCGGTCGCGGCCGGCGGGGCCCGGTGTACCACCGGCCCTGTGCCACCCGCTCCGGCGCCGCCGTCCCGGTCCCGGTCGCCTGCCGCCGGCGCGTGCTCGTCCCCGCCGGCGGCGGCCGCGGTCCGCCGCGTGGCGCGGGCCCCTGGCAGGGATCCGGCCCGGTCGGTCCCGGCGCCCGGGGCGTGCCGTCCCGCGGGGCCGCCGGGCCCCGTCCGCTCCTCCGTCGCGCGGGGCCGCCCCGCCCCCGTCCGCTCTTCCGTCCCGAACGGCTGTGCCCGTGTCCTCCCCCGATGCCATGCTGTACGGCGTGCGAGCAGCCTCCGTCAGTCCCGTGTTCGTCGGCCGTGCCGAGGAACTGGCCACGCTCACCGGCGCGCTCGCCCGCGCCGCCGCGGGCGAGCCGCAGACCCTGCTCGTCGGTGGCGAGGCGGGGGTGGGCAAGAGCCGCCTGCTGGAGGAGTTCCTCGCCGTCGCCCGGCGGGACGGGGCGGAGACCGCGGTGGGCGGCTGTCTCGAACTCGGCGCGGACGGTCTGCCGTTCGCCCCCTTCGCCACCGCGTTCCGTGCCCTGCGCCGCCGGCTCGGCCCGGAACTGGAGCAGGCGGCGGCCGGCCGTGAGGGTGATCTGGCGCGGCTGCTGCCCGACATGGCGCCGCCGGAGCCCGCGCCGCGGACCGGCCTGGGCCGCGAGGGTGAGGAACAGGAGGGCCGCGCCCGGCTCTTCGAGGTCACCGCCCAACTCCTGGAGCGGCTCGCCGGCGGGCGCACGCTGGTCGTCGTCATCGAGGACCTCCACTGGGCCGACCGCTCCACCCGGGAACTGCTCGGCTACCTCTTCCGGTCCCTGCACTCCTCCCGCCTGGTGCTGCTCGCCAGTTACCGCACGGACGACGTCCACCGCCGCCACCCGCTGCGGCCCTTCCTCGCCGAGCAGGACCGGCTGCGCACGGTGCGCCGTGTGGAACTGCCCCGGCTCAGCCGGGAGGAGGTCCGCCGCCAGCTCGCCGGCATCCGCGGTGCCGAGCCCGGCGACCGCCTCGTCGATCAGATCTTCGAACGCTCCGAGGGCAACCCGTTCTTCGTCGAGGAGCTGGCCACCAGCGACCCGGCCTCCTGCGGGCTCAGCGACTCCCTGCGCGACCTGCTGCTGGTCCGGGTGGAGGCGCTGCCCGAGGACGTCCAGCGCGTCGTGCGGCTCGCCGCCCGCGACGCGGCGGTGGGGTACCGGCTGCTCGCGGCCGTCACCGGCATGGGGGACGACGAACTCATCGAGACGCTGCGGGCCGCCGTGGGCGCGGGTGTCCTCGTCCCCACCGGCGACGGGGACGGCTACCGCTTCCGCCACGCCCTGCTCCGCGAGGCCGTCCTGGACGATCTGCTGCCCGGTGAGCGCTCCCGCCTCAGCCGGCGCTATGCCGAGGCGCTGGAGGCCGATCCGGCGCTCGTCCGGCCCGAACAGCGCGCCGCCCGGCTCGCCAGTTACTGGTACACCGCCCACGACGCGGTCAAGGCGCTGCCCGCGGTACTCGCTGCGGCCGGGGAGGCCCGCCGCCGGCACGCCTACGCCGAACAGCTGAAGCTGCTGGAACGCGCCATGGAGCTGTGGGAGGACGTCCCGCCCGGCGAGCGGCGCGGCCTGCCGGAGCTGGGCCACCCGGAGTCCTACCCCCGCTGCGGCTGCGCCGGGGAGGGGTGCGACTGCCGCCCCACGCTGGTGGACGTGGTGGCCGACGCCGTGGTGGCGGCCCGCTGGGACAACTCCGCGGAGCGCTCCCTCGCGCTGGCCGGGAAGGCGCTGAAGATGCTCGACGAGCGGCGCGACCCGGTCCGCGCCGCCTGGTTCTGGGCGCAGCGGTCCCGGCTGATGACGGCCACGGGCCGCGGGGACGGCTGGGCGGAGATCGCCCGCGCCCAGGAGCTGCTGCGCGGGCTGCCGCCGTCCGGCGTCCACGCCGACGTCCTGAACCTCGCCGTCACCTGGCATTCCGTGCACGCCTCGGACGGCGACACCCTGGCCCTGGCCGAACGCGCGGTGGAACTGGCCGGGCTGGTCGGCACCGCGGCGGTGAAGATCTCCGCCCGGGTGACGCTCGCCTGGCTGCGCATCGGCGCGGGCGAACAGGAGCAGGGCATCGCCGAGATGTACGCCGTGCGGGACGAGATCGCGCGGTCGCCCGTCCCCCGGGTGATGGGCCGGGTCCACGGCAACCTCGTGGACCTCCTCCACAAGACCGGCCGCTCGGCGGAGGCGGTGGAGGCCGCGCGGGAGGGCATCGCGGCCCTGGAGGACGAGGGCCTGCGCGACGGCGCCGCGTTCGTCGCCGGCAACCTCGCCGAGGCGCTGCTGGAACTCGGCGCGTGGGAGGAGGCCGCCGGAGTCCTCGGCGCCTACCGCGGCCAGGCCCGCACCTCCTGCGCCCGCGCCTCGATCGCCCTTCATGACGCCGCGCTCGCCCTGGACCGGGGCGATCACGACCAGGTGGGCGCCCACGTCGACGACTGCCGCCGCCACCTCGGCCGGAACAGCTCGGAACCGCAGTACGAACTGCCGCTCGCCGTGCTGGGGATACGGCGCGCCTCGGCGGCGGGCCGGTTCGAGGAGGCCCGCTCCGTCCTCGAACGCGCCCTCGGCCCGCTGCCCCTGCTGGGCCAGGAGCCGTACGTCTGGCGGCTGCTGGTGGCCGGCGCGGCTCTGGCCGCCGACGCCCGGGGGCTGCCGGGCCACGACGAGGCGGAGTGGCGGGCCCTGACCGGCCGGCTGTGGGCGGCGGCCCGCCGCGTCGCGCACCGGGCGCCGCTCTGGGCCGCCTGGTCCCGCCGGTTCGACGCCGAACTGGCCCGCGCCCGCGGTGAACACGACCCCGGCCGCTGGGCGGAGGCGGCCGCGGCCTTCGAGCCCTACGGCTACCCGTACGCCTCCGCCGTGATCGCGCTGCGCCGGGCCGAGGCCGTGCTCGGCGCGGCCGGCTCCTGGGGACCCGCGGCGGCCGGCCCGCTGAGCGCGGCGGACGGGCCGGCCGGCGCCGGCGGGGCTCCGGAGGCGGGCCGCGGGACGCGCGGGGAGCAGGGCCGGGAGGCGGTACGGGAGGCGGCGCGGGAGACGGCCGGGCGGCTGCTGGCGGAGGCGTACTCCACGGCGGTGCGGCTGGGCGCCCGTCCGCTCCGCGAGGACATCACGATGCTGGCCCGCCGGGCCCGGCTCCCCCTGCCCGGGCCGGGCGCGCCAGCCGGGGCGGAACCCGGCGCCCCCGGTCCGCGCGCCCCCGGCGACCCGGCCGCGTCGCTCGGGCTGACCCCCCGGGAGCGGGACGTCCTGCGGCTGGTCACCGCCGGGCGGAGCAACCGGGCGATCGCCGGTGAGCTGTTCATCTCCCCGAAGACCGTCAGCGTCCACGTCTCCAACATCCTGGCGAAGCTGGGCGTGGCCGGACGCGGCGAGGCCGCCGCGCTCGCGCACCGGCTGCGGCTGTTCGCCGGGGAGGAGACGGAGAGCGTCCGCTGAGAAGGGGCGGGACGGGGCGGGGCGGCGGGGGCCGGCCGGCGAGGGCGGGGCGGCGGGGCCGCGGTGACCTGCCGGCTCGCGGGGGCTCGTTCCCAGGGGTGGTGCGGCGCGAGCGGCGCGGGCCGGGTGCCCACGGGCGGCGCGCGCCGGGGCCCGCCGGGCGGGCGGAGAGCGCGTCCCACGGGGGCAGCGGCGGGTGGTGTCCTGTCACGCCGGAGACGCCGAGGACGCGCGGGCCGGGCCTCCGGGGGCCCACCCGGTGGCACCCCGGCGGGCCGTGCGCCCAGGCCCGCCGGTGCCCCGGGAGGAGCGGGGGAACGCCGAGGCGAACGACGGGGAGCCGCTCAGGCGGTGCCCTCCCGGGGCGGCCGGATCAGCACCCGCCCCGAGGCCAGGTCCACCGGGCCGCGCCCCGGGTCGGCGTCCCCGGGGGAGCGCACGACCAGTTCGAGACGGTTGCGCTCCTCCTCGGTGTGCGCCCGGCCGGGCGCGAACAGTTCGTGGAGGATGTTGAACATCGGCGTCGTCCCGTCTTAGGTCCCGCTCGGAGTCTCCCGCGCCCCGTGCACCGCGGGGGCGATTCGCCGCGCCGCGCCCCCCGGCGTCGCCGGAGTACCGCCCGTACGGCCGCGCCGCCCCGTCTCAGGAGACCTCGAGCCGCAGGATGCGGTCGTCGTCGCCGTCCGGCGAGCCCCGTCCGTCGGTCTCGCTGGTGACCACCCACAGATCGCCGTCGTCCGTGGCGACGACGGTGCGCAGCCGGCCGTACTCGCCCTCCAGGAACGCCTGCGGGTCCGCCGCCGGGCGGGCGCCGTCCAGCGGGATCCGCCACAGCCGCTCCCCGCGCAGACCCGCCATCCACACCGAGCCCTTGGCCACGGCGATGCCGCTGGGCGAGGCCTGGTCGGTCCGCCACTGCTCGACCGGGGCGGTGAACTCGCCGCCGCTCCCGTCGCGGCCCTCCGCCTCCGGCCAGCCGTAGTTGCCGCCCTTCTCGATCAGGTTGAGCTCGTCCCAGGTGTGCTGCCCGAACTCGGAGGCCCACAGCCGCCCCTGGGCGTCCCAGGCCAGCCCCTGGACGTTGCGGTGGCCCCAGGAGTACACGACCGACCCGGGGTCGGGGTTGCCCTTCGCCGGCTCCCCGTCCTCGGTCATCCGCAGGATCTTCCCGCCGAGGGAGTCGCGGTCCTGGGAGAGCCCTTCCCGGCCGCTGTCGCCGGTGCCCGCGTAGAGGTCGCCGTCCGGGCCGAAGGCGATCCGGCCGCCGTTGTGGATCGTCCCCCGGGGGATGCCGCGGAGCACCGTGTCGACGGCGCCGAGCTGCTTGCCGGCGGGCCGGTCCGGGGAGTAGAGCATGCGCACGATCCGGTTGTCGGAGGCCGTGGTGAGATAGGCGTAGATCATTTTCTCGCCGTCGTCCGGGACGGCGATGCCGAGCAGGCCCCCCTCGCCCTCGGCGGCCACCCCCGGCACCGTGCCGGCCTCGGTCTTCTTCCCGCTGCCGGCGTCCACGCGGAGGATCTTGCCGGAGTCGCGCGAGGAGACCAGGAGATCCCCGCCGGACAGCGGCGCGAGCCCCCACGGGGTGTCCAGGCCCGTCGCCACCGTCCCGGTGACCTTCGCCGACCCCTTGGCCGGGGCGGGGGAGGGGGACGCCGACGGGGTGGAAGAGCCCTCGGAGGTCGGGGACGCGGAACCCGCGGCCCCACCGGCCCCGCCCCCGTCCGAGGAGCAGCCGGCGGTGAACACCAGCGCGGCCGCGGCCAGCGCGGCGGATACGGTCACAGCGGGGCGTCGTCGCACGACGGGCTGTCCTCTCCTCGGGTCCGGGCGGCGGCGCGGGGGAAACCGCCGCCTCTGTCGGCGTCCACTCGGCCGGCACCTACTCGATGACTCGGCACCACCGAGTGTGCAGGCTTTCCCCACGGAAGCGGAAACACCCCACCGGACGCGGAGGGCCGGCCGGGCGGTGGCGGGGCCGGGAGGTGGCGGTGGGGAGGCGGGACGGAACGGCACCGAACGGTACCGAACGGCGCCGAACGGCACCGAACGGCACCGAACGGCGCCGCGGGCGGCGTGAAACTGCGCCGGGCCGCCGGGTCGCCGGGCGGAGCCGCCCCGCCGAAGCGGCGCTCCGTCCGGGCGTTTCCGGTCCGCGGCGCCCGTGACCGCCATCCCGTCGCAAAGGGCCGAAGGGCCAAAGGGCCAAAGGGCAGAGCGGCAGGCGGGAGCACCGGCGGAGCCGCGTGGAACCGCACCGGCGAGCCCGGTCGTTCACGGCCGGGTGGCCGGCTCCCAGGAGCCCTGCGCCGCCGGGAGGCCGGCGATCTCCGCGAGGTCCCGCTCCGTCAGCCGCAGGGCCGCGGCGGCCGCGTTCTCCACCGCCCAGTGGGCGTTCTTCGTCCCCGGCACGGGCACCACGTGCCGGCCCCGGGACAGCACCCAGGCGAGTGCCACCTGGGCCGGCGTCGCCCCGTGCCGGGCGGCCACCCGGCGCAGCCCGGCCACGATCGGCTGGTTCGCCGCCATCATCTCCGCCGTGAACCGTGGGTGCCGGGCCCGCAGGTCGTCCGGTTCGAACCCCTGACCGGGGGTCAGGGTGCCGCTGAGGAAACCGCTGCCGAGGGGCATCGCGGCGAGGAAGCCGACCCCGCGCGCCTCGCACCAGGGCACCAGGGACGTCAGGGCCTCCGGCGACCACACCGACAGCTCCGCCTGGACCCCGCTCACCGGGAAGACCTGCTGCACCCGCTTCAGCTGCCGCAGGGTGCCCTCGTACACGCCCGCCGGCCGGGGCGGTCCGGTTCCGGCCGCTGCTCCGTTCCCGCCGGTGGGGCGGCGGCGCGCCCGGGGCGCCCGGCCTTCCGGCCCACGCGGCCGCACACCCACCGCGCACAGCCCCAGCGCCCGGACCTTGCCCGCGGTGACCAGGTCGGCCATCGCCCCCCAGGTCTCCTCCACCGGGACCTCCGGGTCCGCGCGGTGCAGCTGGTACAGGTCGATCACGTCGGTCTGCAGCCGGCGCAGCGACGCGTCGCAGGCCCGCCGCACGTAGGCCGGACGGCCGTTGGCGACGATGTGCTGGTCGCCGGCGAGCAGCCCGCACTTCGTGGCCACGAAGGCCTCCGCGCGCCGCTGCCGGAGCACCCGGCCCACGAGGAGTTCGTTGGTGAACGGCCCGTACATGTCCGCGGTGTCCAGGACGGTGCAGCCGTGGTCCAGGGCGGCGTGCACGGCGCGCAGCGAACGCTCGCCGTTCTGCTGCGAGGTGGTGTAGCCCCAGCTCATCGGCATACAGCCGAGACCCGTCGGCCCCACCGAGAAGGCACCCGCGCCGATCGTCCTGCGCTCCACCTGGTTCCGCACCCCTCCTGGGCCCCGCCCGGCCCGCCCGCGCGGGGCGAAGGGGCCGTGGTCCTGTGCCGTGGCCAGGGGCGACCGCCCCCCGCAGCACAGTAACCTCTGCCGGCCGGGCCCCCGGCACTAGGCTCCTGGGCATGAGTTCCGACGTGTGGCTGCCCGTTCCGCTCGACGCCCCCGGGGACCCCGACGGCTCCGGCGGGCCCCCCGGTCGCTTCCGCTACCTCCACTGGGACGGTGAGTCCGGCTTCCCCGGTGACCCGGCCCGCTGCGTCTTCTACGGCGTCCCGTACATGAAGAGCCAGGAGACGGTCCTCCGGCCGCTGAAGCAGATGACCTCCCTCCAGGTCGTCCAGACCCTCACCGCCGGCGTCGACCACGTCCTGCCGGCCGTGCCGGAGCTGCCGCCCGGCACCCGGCTGTGCAACGCCCGCGGTGTCCACGAGGCCAGTACGGCGGAGCTGGCGCTGACGCTCATCCTGGCCTCGCTCCGCGGCGTCCCGTCCTTCGTCCGGGCCCAGGACGCCGGGGAGTGGCGGCCCGCCTTCCGCCCGGCGCTGGCCGACAAGCACGTGCTGATCGTGGGCTACGGTTCGATAGGCAGCGCCGTCGAGGACCGGCTCACGCCTTTTGAATGTGCGCGGGTGACGCGCGTCGCGCGCTCTGCCCGAGCCACCACGCGCGGCCCCGTGCATCCGATGGAAGAACTGCCCGGACTCCTGCCCGAGGCCGATGTGGTGGTGCTCGTCACCCCGCTCACGGAGGAGACCCGGGCCATGGTGGACGCCGGTTTCCTGGCCCGGATGAAGGACGGGGCGCTGCTGGTGAACGTCGGCCGGGGCCCCGTCGTCGACACCGGCGCCCTGCTCGCCGAGACCGCGGCCGGGAGGCTGACCGCGGCGCTCGACGTCACCGACCCCGAGCCGCTGCCCGCGGGCCATCCGCTGTGGAGCACGCCCGGGGTGCTCATCACCCCGCATGTGGGCGGTCCCAGCTCGGCGTTCCTGCCGCGCGCCCGGCGACTGCTGCGGAGCCAGTTGGAGCGCTTCGCCGCGGGGCAGACGCTGGACAACGTCATCGTCGAAACCGCCGTGACGGCCGCGGACGGTGCTTCCGACGGGGACGGCGCGGCCGCCGGTGGCGCGGGCGCGGGTGCCGCGGCGGAGAGGGAAGGCTGAACGGCCCCGCACGGGGACGGCCCTGCGGGCGGCTCCGCCCGCGGGGCCGGGGACGGTTCACGCGGGCGGGGCGACACGATCTGCTGCCGCACGAGCGCGGAGTGTACTTGACTCCGAGTAAATTGTCACGCAGCGTGTGTGAGCTATGTCGCTGCGTGACGATGCTGGTGTATCGTCCCGACCGGGGACCGTGCCGCGAACCCTTCGCGGTGCGGCGAAGGACCGTGACTCAAGGGGGGCGACGGCATGCGCGGCCGATGGAAGAACGAGGATCAGGTGGGGACCGGCCGCCGGCGACAGCCGGCCCCCGGGCCCCGGAGGGGCGAACCGCACCGCAGGACAACACCGCCCTGGGGGGTCCGGTGAGCGCCCGGGGGGCGGCGGCCCCCGGACTCCGCAGAGGGCTCCTCCCGCAGCTGTTCTTCGCGCTGGCCTGCGCCGGATACGCCACCGGCGCCGCCCTCGGCTGGGGGTCCCCGACCCTCGCCCTGGCCATGGGGGACTTCGGTCTCAGCGCGGCCGCCCTCGTCGCCGCCGTGTCCTGCGCCTGTTATGCCCGGATCCGCCCCTGCCAGCGCCCGGCCTGGCTGCTGTTCGCGCTCTCCTCGGTGATGGCCGCCGCGGGGAACTTCGTCTGGGGCTGGTACGAGGTGGTGCTGGGCCGGCCGGTGCCCGAGCCCTCGGCCGCGGACTACTGCTTCCTGCTCTTCGCGCCGCCCGCCATCGTCGGCCTGCTGGTCCTGGCCAAGCGCCCCGTGACGAGGGCCCGCTGGGTCTGCCTGGGGCTGGACGCCTGGCTCATCGGCGGCTCGCTGCTCACCCTCTCCTGGAGCCTGGCGCTGGCGCACGCCGCGGACGGGCCCGGCGGCAGCGTGGCCCAGACCGCCCTCGCCCTGGCCTATCCGCTGCTCGACATCGCGCTGGTGAGCATGGTGCTCGTGCTGCACTTCCGGCGGTCCTCGCCGAACCGCAGCGCCATCAACACCGCCATCGCCGCGCTCGCGCTGACCGTCCTGTGCGACGCCCTCTTCACCTCACCCCTCTTCCGTGAGGGCTACCATTCCGGGCAGTTGCTGGACGCGGGCTGGTTCACCGGATCCCTGCTGCTCGCCTACGCCCCCTGGGTCGGCCGGCACGACAAGGCCGAGGAGGAGCGGGAGCGCCGTACCCACGCCGCCGTCCGCGACGGCACGGCGCCCTACCCCGGCGGCATGCCCTTCGCCGGTTCGCTCGCCGCGCTCGCGCCGTATCTCGCCGCCGCCGTCTGCACCCTGGGCATCCTGCAAACCGTGATCGCCGGCGACCGGGTCGACCCCGTCGTGATCGTCACGGCCTGCACCGTCGTGCTCGCCCTCGTCGTGCGCCAGGGCATCATGCTGATGGACAACATCTCCCTCACCCAGGAACTGGCCTACCAGGAGAGCCACTTCCGCTCGCTGGTGCAGGGGTCGAGCGACGTCATCATGATCGCGACCCCCAGCGGCACCCTGCGCTACGTCTCCCCGGCCGCGGCCGGGGTCTACGGCATCGGTCCGGAGGACCTGGTCGGCTCCCGGCTCTCCTCGCTGATCCATCCCGAGGACGTGGACGGCGTGATGCGCGAGGTCGGGCGGCTGCTCTCGGCACCGCCGGAGACCGAGCCCACCACCCGGATCGAGTGCCGGTTCCGCGCGGGAGGAGGGCGCGCCGCCGGCGGCGCCTGGCTCAACGTCGAGTCCACCGTCAACCGGCACGAGGGCGGGCTGATCTTCAACAGCCGTGACGTCACCGAGCGGGTCCGTCTCCAGGCGCAGCTGAGGCACAGCGCCGAGCACGACCCGCTGACCGACCTCCCCAACCGGGCCCTCTTCACCGAGCGGGTGCGCCGCGCCCTCGGCGGCCGCCGGTCCACCGACCCCGGCACCGCCGTGCTCTTCATCGACCTCGACGGCTTCAAGGCGGTCAACGACACCATCGGCCACCAGGCCGGTGACGAACTGCTGATCCACGCGGCCCGCCGGCTGCGGGAATCCGTACGGGCCGGGGACACCGCCGCCCGCCTCGGGGGCGACGAGTTCGCCGCCCTCATCCTCGGGGACGGCTGCCGGAACCGGGCCGACTGCGAGCTGCGCATCTCCGAGATCGCCGACCGGCTCCGGCTGGCGCTGTCCGAGCCCTACCGGGTCGCCGGCACCGAGGTCCGGGTGGCGGCCTCGATCGGTGTCGCCTTCGCCGAACCAGGCATCAGCCCCGGCACGCTGATGCGCAACGCCGACCTCGCGATGTACCGCGCGAAGGCCGCCGGCAAGGACCGGGTCGAGCTCTACGTCCCGGCGATGCAGGAGGAAGTGGTCCGCCGGACCGAACTGGCCGGCCGGCTCCGTGCCGCGCTCGACGACGGTGAGTTCGCTCTGCTCCACCAGCCGGTGGTGGAGCTGGTCGGCGGCCGGCTCAGCGCTCTCTCCGCGCAGGCCCGCTGGCGGTCCGCGCAGGGCATCCTCTTCGCCCCCGCGGAGTTCCTGCGGGTCCCGGAGCCCGGCAAGGGCAAGGGCGGCGACCGCGGCGCCGAGCTGGACCGCTGGCTCCTGGAGCACGCCGTGGAGCAGGCGGCGGCCCGGCACCGTGCCGGATACCCCGTCCCGGTGACCGTCCGGCTCTCCGCGGCCCGGCTGATGGACCGCACCATGCCGCTGGGTACGGTCGAATCGCTGCTCAGCCGGCACGGGCTGCCCTCCGGCGGGCTCGTCATCGAACTCTCCGGCGGCGACCCCAAGGTCCCGCTGGACGAGCTGGAGCGCCGTCTCGCCGCCCTGCGCAGGCTCGGGGTCCGGATCGCCCTGGACGCCTTCGGCAGCGGCTACGCCGCGATCAGCGCGCTGCGCCGGCTGCCGGTGGACGTGCTCCGGCTCGACCGCGAGCTGGTCGAGGGCCTGGTGGAGTCCCCGCGCGCCCACAAGATCACCGCCGGGCTGCTGAGGATCGCGGCCGATCTGGGTCTGGAGACGGTCGCCGACGGCGTGGACCGGCCCGAACAGGTGGCCGCGCTGCGTTCCCTGGGCTGCACCCATGGCCAGGGCATGGCCTTCTCGGGGCCGGTCGACGAGTACCGGCTGCGCCGCGCGCTGGCGCGCGGCGGCTACCCGGTGCCGCACGCCGGCGCGGGAGGACTCCGCGAAACCGTGCCCGCGGGCCGGGCGGGGACGCCGTCCCTGCTGGTCCCGGAGGTACAGGCGGTGCCGAGGCACTCGCTGGGCGGGGAGCCGTGGGAGGGGACACGGGACACCATGCCCGGTACGGCGCTCCGCTCGAATAGTGAGACGCCGGTCCCACCCACTTGACACTCCCCGCGGGCCGGGGAAGAGTCGGAGCCATGCGCACCCGAATCCTCGTACTTGGACAGCGCGTCGGCTGAAGCAGGTCCCGCACCACGCCTGCTGACCACACCGGCGCGCTCCCCTCGCTTGCCTCGCGGCACGAGGGGTTTTTTGTTGCACCGGTGACCACAAACCGGAACAAACCCAGACAGACCATCTCGGAAAGAGAATGCCGATGACCGAGCAGGCCACCGGGGTCCCGCACCCGCACCCCCGGCCCCGTGGCGGTGCCCCCTCCAGCAGCACCGTCGAGAAGGACGTCACGGGCGCGCAGTCCCTCATCCGGTCTCTTGAGGAGGTGGGCGCGGACACGGTGTTCGGCATCCCCGGCGGCTGCATCCTCCCGGCGTACGACCCGCTGATGGACTCCTCCCGGGTCCGGCACGTCCTGGTCCGGCACGAGCAGGGCGCGGGCCACGCCGCCACCGGCTACGCGCAGGCCACCGGCAAGGTCGGCGTCTGCATGGCCACCTCCGGCCCCGGCGCCACCAACCTGGTCACCCCCATCGCCGACGCCCACATGGACTCCGTCCCGCTGGTCGCGATCACCGGCCAGGTGGCCTCCCGGGCCATCGGCACGGACGCCTTCCAGGAGGCGGACATCTGCGGCATCACCATGCCGATCACCAAGCACAACTTCCTCGTCACCGACGCCGACGAGATCCCCCGCACCATCGCCGAGGCCTTCCACATCGCGGCGAGCGGCCGCCCCGGCCCGGTCCTGGTGGACATCGCCAAGGACGCCCTCCAGGCGAAGACCACCTTCACCTGGCCCGCGCCCGTCGAACTGCCGGGCTACCGGCCGGTCACCAAGCCGCACGCCAAGCAGATCAGGGAGGCGGCCAAGCTCATCTCCCAGGCCCGCCGTCCCGTGCTGTACGTCGGCGGCGGGGTGCTGAAGGCCCGCGCCACGGCTGAGCTGCGGGTGCTCGCCGAGCTGACCGGGGCGCCGGTCACCACCACCCTGATGGCGCTGGGCGCGTTCCCCGACAGCCACCCGCTGCACGTGGGCATGCCGGGGATGCACGGTTCCGTGACCGCCGTCACCGCGCTGCAGAAGGCCGACCTGATCATCGCCCTCGGCGCCCGCTTCGACGACCGCGTCACCGGCAAGCTGGACTCCTTCGCGCCGTTCGCCAAGGTGGTGCACGCCGACATCGACCCGGCGGAGATCGGCAAGAACCGCACGGCGGACGTGCCGATCGTCGGCGACGCCCGCGAGGTCATCGCCGATCTGATCGTCGCCGTGCAGGCCGAGCACGAGGAGGGCCGCGCGGGCGACTACCGCGACTGGTGGACCAGCCTCAACCGCTGGCGGGACACCTACCCGCTCGGATACGACCTGCCGGAGGACGGCAGCCTCTCGCCGCAGCAGGTCATCCAGCGCATCGGCGAACTCGCCCCGGACGGCACCGTCTACACCGCGGGCGTCGGCCAGCACCAGATGTGGGCCTCGCACTTCATCCGCTACGAGAAGCCGGGCACCTGGCTCAACTCCGGCGGCGCGGGGACGATGGGCTACGCCGTCCCGGCCGCCATGGGCGCCAAGGCCGGCCTCCCCGGCTCCACCGTCTGGGCCATCGACGGCGACGGCTGCTTCCAGATGACCAACCAGGAGCTGGCCACCTGCGCGCTGAACAACATCCCGATCAAGGTCGCGATCATCAACAACGGCGCTCTGGGCATGGTCCGCCAGTGGCAGACCCTCTTCTACAACCAGCGGTACTCCCACACCGCGCTGCACTCCGGGACCGTCCCGACGGACGGCGCGGCGGCCTCCCAGGGCACGCGGGTCCCCGACTTCGTGAAGCTCTCCGAGGCCATGGGGTGTGTCGGACTGCGCTGTGAGAACCCGGAGCAGCTGGACGCCGTCATCGAGAAGGCCAACTCGATCAACGACCGGCCCGTCGTCGTGGACTTCATCGTCCACGAGGACGCGATGGTCTGGCCGATGGTGGCGGCCGGCACCTCCAACGACGAGGTCATGGCGGCGCGCGGCGTCCGTCCCGACTTCGGCGACGGCGAAGACGACTGATCCCCCGGATCCGCGAGCCCGGTCCCGGGCCGCGGGCCGCGCGGGCCGGCCCGGCTCTGCCGGGTCACCCGGTCCGTGCGGCCCGCGCGAGAAGAAGAGAGACCCAGCCCCATGACCAAGCACACCCTCTCCGTCCTGGTGGAGAACACCCCCGGCATCCTGGCCCGGATCGCCGCGCTGTTCTCCCGGCGGGGATTCAACATCGACTCGCTGGCCGTCGGCGTCACCGAGCACCCGGACATCTCCCGGATCACCATCGTGGTGAACGTCGAGTCGCTGCCGCTGGAGCAGGTCACCAAGCAGCTCAACAAGCTCGTCAACGTGCTGAAGATCGTCGAGCTGGAACCCGGCTCGGCGGTGCAGCGGGAACTCGTCCTGGTGAAGGTCCGGGCGGACAACGAGACGCGCTCGCAGATCGTCGAGATCGTGCAGCTTTTCCGCGCCAAGACCGTCGACGTCTCCCCCGAGGCCGTCACCATCGAGGCGACGGGCAGCAGTGACAAGCTGGAGGCCATGCTCCGGATGCTGGACCCCTTCGGTATCAAGGAACTGGTCCAGTCCGGCACGATCGCCATCGGCCGCGGCGCCCGCTCCATCACGGACCGGTCGCTGCGCGCGCTGGACCGATCCGCATAGCGAGACCCCCCGCCCCGGCGCCGTCCATCGGCATACGGTGGGGCCGCACCCCGCGGCCGCGCCGGGACGCGCCGGACGCACCCGGCGGGACCCGCCGGCACGCGGCGCGGGCAGGATGGCACACCCGCGGAACACGCCGTGGGCAGGACGACGCACACGTGCGGGACCGCGGGGAACCGCGGGGAACCGCGGGGAACCGCGGGAACCGCAGAAGAAAACAGCACACACCGAAGCACGACAGGAACATCAAGGAGATACCCGAAGTGGCCGAGCTGTTCTACGACGACGACGCCGACCTCTCCCTCATCCAGGGCCGCAAGGTGGCGGTGCTGGGGTACGGCAGCCAGGGCCACGCCCACGCGCTGTCGCTGCGCGACTCGGGCGTCGACGTCCGCGTCGGCCTCCCCGAGGGTTCCAAGTCCCGCCCCAGGGCCGAGGAGCAGGGGCTGCGCGTGGTGACCCCCGCCGAGGCCGCGGCCGAGGCCGACGTCATCATGATCCTGGTGCCGGACCCGATCCAGGCCCAGGTCTACGAGGAGTCCGTGAAGGACCACCTCGGCGAGGGCAAGGCCCTCTTCTTCGGCCACGGCTTCAACATCCGCTTCGGCTTCATCCAGCCCCCGGCCGGTGTCGACGTCTGCATGGTCGCCCCCAAGGGCCCCGGTCACCTCGTCCGCCGCCAGTACGAGGAGGGCCGCGGCGTGCCGTGTATCGCGGCCGTCGAGCAGGACGCCTCCGGGAACGCCTTCGCGCTGGCCCTGTCCTACGCCAAGGGCATCGGCGGCACCCGTGCCGGGGTCATCAAGACGACCTTCACCGAGGAGACCGAGACCGACCTCTTCGGCGAGCAGGCGGTGCTCTGTGGCGGCGCCTCGGCGCTGGTGAAGGCGGGCTTCGAAACCCTGGTCGAGGCCGGCTACCAGCCGGAGATCGCCTACTTCGAGTGCCTGCACGAGCTGAAGCTCATCGTGGACCTCATGTACGAGGGCGGTCTGGAGAAGATGCGCTGGTCGGTCTCCGAGACCGCCGAGTGGGGCGACTACATCACCGGGCCGCGCATCGTCAACGACGCCACCAAGGCCGAGATGAAGAAGGTGCTGGCCGAGATCCAGGACGGCAGCTTCGCCCGGAACTGGATGGAGGAGTACCACTCCGGCCTGCCCAAGTACAACCAGTACAAGAAGGCCGACGCCGACCACAAGCTGGAGACCACCGGCAAGGAGCTCCGCAAGCTGATGAGCTGGGTCGACGAGCAGGCGTGACGCCTCCGCGGCGCGGTACGCCGAGCGGGTGCGGCCCCGGGCCGTGCTCCCGCCCGCCGGCGTACCGGTCCCGGGCGGCGTGGCCGCCACGCCGCCCGGAACCCGTCCGTCCAACCGGGCGGACGGGTAACGCCGTTCACGCCACGGGGTTCCCCCGGGCGGGGCACACTCCACCGGGGGGATCTTTCGTGGAGGCGCGGGCCGCGTACCCGCACGCGGATACACTGCAGACACAAGCGCGTCAGGCTCACAGCGTCGTGCGTCTTCCACGCGGCTGCCCCCTTCACCGCCTTCGGCCGTCGGGACGGCCGTCCGTCAAGGACAAGTGAGGACTGAGGACCACGTGAGCCCGAAACCTGTCGTACTGATCGCTGAGGAGCTGTCGCCGGCCACGGTCGACGCTCTCGGACCCGACTTCGAGATCCGTCACTGCAACGGCGCCGACCGGGGCGAGCTGCTCCCCGCCATCGCCGAGGTGGACGCGATCCTGGTCCGCAGCGCCACCAAGGTCGACGCCGAGGCGATCGCCGCCGCGCGGAAGCTGAAGGTGATCGCGCGCGCCGGTGTCGGCCTGGACAATGTCGACGTCTCCGCCGCCACCAAGGCCGGCGTGATGGTGGTCAACGCCCCGACCTCCAACATCGTCACCGCCGCCGAACTCGCCTGCGGCCTGATCCTCGCCACGGCCCGCAACATCCCGCAGGCCAACTCCGCCCTGAAGAACGGCGAGTGGAAGCGGAGCAAGTACACCGGCGTCGAGCTGGCCGAGAAGACCCTGGGCGTGGTGGGCCTGGGCCGGATCGGCGTGCTGGTCGCCCAGCGGATGTCCGCCTTCGGCATGCGGGTCGTCGCCTACGACCCCTACGTTCAGCCGGCCCGCGCCGCCCAGATGGGGGTCAAGCTGCTCTCGCTGGACGAGCTGCTGGAGGTCTCGGACTTCATCACCGTCCATCTGCCGAAGACCCCGGAGACCCTCGGGCTCATCGGGGACGAGGCGCTGCGCAAGGTCAAGCCGGAGGTCCGCATCGTCAACGCGGCGCGCGGCGGCATCGTCGACGAGACCGCGCTGGCCAGCGCCCTCAAGGAGGGCCGGGTCGCGGCGGCGGGCCTGGACGTCTTCGCCAAGGAGCCCTGCACGGACTCCCCGCTCTTCGAGTTCGACAACGTCGTGGCGACCCCGCACCTGGGCGCCTCCACGGGCGAGGCCCAGGAGAAGGCGGGCATCGCCGTCGCCCGCTCGGTGCGGCTGGCCCTCGCCGGTGAGCTGGTCCCGGACGCGGTGAACGTCCAGGGCGGCGTGATCGCCGAGGACGTCCGCCCGGGGCTGCCGCTCGCCGAGCGGCTGGGCCGGATCTTCACGGCCCTCGCGGGCGAGGTGGCCGTCCGGCTCGACGTCGAGGTCTACGGCGAGATCACCCAGCACGACGTGAAGGTACTGGAGCTCTCCGCCGTCAAGGGCGTCTTCGAGGACGTGGTCGACGAGACGGTGTCCTACGTCAACGCGCCGCTCTTCGCGCAGGAGCGCGGGGTCGAGGTCCGGCTCACCACCGGGTCGGAGTCCCCCGACCACCGCAATGTCGTCACGGTGCGCGGCACCCTCACCGGCGGCGAGGAGATCTCGGTCTCCGGCACGCTGGCCGGCCCCAAGCACGTCCAGAAGATCGTCTCGGTGGGTGAGCACAGCGTGGATGTGGCGCTCGCCGACCACATGGTCTTCCTGCGCTACGCCGACCGGCCGGGCGTGATCGGCACCCTCGGCCGCATCCTGGGCGAGGCCGGGCTGAACATCGCCGGGATGCAGGTCGCGCGGGCCGCCCAGGGCGGCGAGGCGCTGGCCGTACTGACGGTGGACGACAGCGTTCCGCAGACGGTGCTCACCGAGATCGCCGAGGAGACCGGCGCCACCTCGGCGCGCGCGGTCAACCTCGCGGACTGAGCCGCCGCGGGCCGGGCGGGCGTGCGCGCACGCGCCACGTGCCACGCGCCGGCCCGCCTGGCCGACTTCCCGCGTCCACCGCCGGGCCGCCCTCTTCGGGGCGGCCCGGCGGTGTCGTAGCGGGGGCGCGGGCACGCGCCGGTCCCCGGCGGCTGCCGGTCCTCGGCTACCTCCGGTCCTCGGCCGCCGCCTGTCCTCACAGCCGGGCGCGTTTGAGCGCCATGTGGAGCAGCAGCCGGTGCTCGCCGTCGGCGAGGTCGAGCCCCGTCAGCCGCTCCACCCGGGACAGCCGGTAGTAGAGCGTCTGCCGGTGGACGGCCAGCGCGGCCGCCGCCCGGCCCGCCTGGCCGGCGTGGTCGAGGTAGACCTCCGCCGTACGGGCCAGTTCGGCGTGGGCCGGGCGGAACAGCGCGGCCACCGCCGCGTCGGGGGCGCCCCCCGGTGGCAGCTCCGCCAGCGTCCGGTACGGCCCGATGGCCTCCCACCGGGCGACCGGACCCAGTCGCGGCTCGGCCCGCGCCGCCCGGGCCGCGGCCCGCGCCTCCCACCAGGCCCGCTCCAGCTCGTCCAGCCCCTCCCGCGGCGCGCCGACGCCCGCCGCGGCGCCCGCCGCCCGGGGTGAGCGGAGCAGCCGCTCCACCGCCGCCTGCGCCGGGGCGCCGGTGGCGGGGGCCGGACACGTCAGCACGGCGAGTCCCTGGCCGGGGACGGCGCGGACGGCGAGCGCCCCCGGCAGTCCGGACAGCCCCGGCACCGGTTCGCCGCCGTCACCCTCCGCCCCCGCCGGGTCCCAGGGGACGACCGCGGCGAGGTACAGCGTCCCGTCCGCCGCGCCGCCCAGTCTGCTCCGCAGCCCGGCGCGCGCCGCGTCGCGGGCCGCGGTCCGCGCGGTGAGCAGGTCCTCCAGCAGCTCCCCACGTTCGGCGCCGGCCCGCGCCTCGGCGGCGAGCAGTTCCCCGATCCGGCCGGCCGTCTCCATGGCCTGGGCGAGCCGGGGGTCGGGCGGCCCGCCGCCGGCGCCCGTCTCCAGATCCGCCAGGTGCCCGTCGTCGAGCAGCCAGACATAGCCGTGGACCACGCCCCGGTGGCGGACCGGGAGGCAGATCCGGCCGATGAGGACCCCGGCGGAGGGATCGGCGGGGATGCGCAGCGGCCCGGTGGCCCGGCTGATCCCGAACGCCTCGAACCAGTCGCGCACCGCGGTGGTGGACCGCCGGTGCAGGATCGAGCGGGTGCGGACCGGGTCCAGCACCGGGCCGCCCGGCCTGTCGTCGCCCTCCGGCGCCTCGTGCGCCCCGAAGGCGATCAGGCGGAAGCCGCGGTCCTCCAGGGTGGCGGGGGCGGCCAGGACCGCCGAGATCTCATCGACCAACTGCTGGTAGTCGCCGCGCATGGCCCCGCCTTTCCCGTTCCTGCGGCCATTGTCGCCCCTGCCTCATACAACTGTCTGAGAGGGCGGCCGCGGGGACGTGACAGCTGTCGATGGCGGCCCCGCGCCCGCCGTCCCTACGGTGCTCACAGGTTCTCCCCGCCCCCGGCGTACCCGCCGGAGGCCGTACGCCCCGGAGGTGCCCCGTGCTGGGACCCGTGCTCCTCGCCGCCGCGCGCAGCGGCCGTGTCCGCCGTCTGGTGTCGTCGGCGCCCGTCACCCGCCCCGTCGTGGACCGTTACGTCCCGGGGGAGGCGCTGCCCGACGTGCTGGCCGCCGTCCGGGACCTCACCGGCCGCGGCCTGGAGGTCACCCTCGACCACCTGGGCGAGGACATCACCGATCCGGCGGAGGCGCGCCGCAACCGGGACGCCTATCTGGCGCTCTGCGAGGGACTGGCCGGGCTGGGCCTGGGGGAGCGCGCCGAGATGTCGGTCAAGCTCTCCGCCTTCGGCCAGGCGCTGCCCGGCGGGCACGACCTGGCGCTGGCCAACGTCACCCCGGTGGTGGAGGCGGCCGCCGAGGCCGGTACCACCGTCACCCTGGACATGGAGGACCACACCACCGTGGACTCCACCCTCGCCGTCCTCCGCGAGATGCGGCGCCGCTTCCCGCAGACGGGCGCGGTGCTCCAGTCCTACCTCTTCCGCACCGAGGACGACTGCCGCGCGCTGGCCGGGGAGGGTTCCCGCGTCCGGCTGGTGAAGGGCGCGTACCGGGAGCCCGCGAGCGTGGCGTATCAGCGGCGGGCGGAGGTGGACCGGGCGTTCGTCCGCTGTCTGGGGGTCCTCATGACCGGGCAGGGATACCCCATGATCGGCTCGCACGACCCGCGCCTGATCGCCATCGGTGAGGAGCTCGCCCGGCGGGCCGGCCGCAAGCCCGGCGCGTACGAGTTCCAGATGCTGTACGGCATCCGGGTGGGGGAGCAGGAGCGCCTGGCGGCCGAGGGCCACCGGGTACGCACCTACGTCCCGTACGGCACCGACTGGTACGGCTACTTCATGCGCCGGCTCGCCGAGCGCCCGGCGAACGTCGCCTTCTTCCTGCGCTCCCTCGCCGGCCGCGGCTGACCCCGCGCGGCGCCGGCGGAGGACGGCCGTGGGGCGCCCCTGACACCGGGCGGCGCCCGGCTCCGGCCGGGGTCCCCTGCCGGCCCCGATCGACCTGCCCGAACCGACCCCGCGCCCCGAGCGGAACCCGCGAGCAAGACCCCGAACAGACTCCCGAAAGACTGAGGAGAGAACAGCCATCATGGACGCTGTCACCCAGGTCCCCGCGCCGGTGAACGAGCCGGTGCACAGCTACGCACCCGGCAGCCCCGAGCGCCGGCGGCTGGAGGCCAAGCTCAAGGAGCTGGCGGACCACCCGATCGACCTGCCCATGACCATCGGCGGCGCCCGCCGGATGGGCGGCGGCGAGCGTTTCGACGTCGTCCAGCCGCACGAGCACCGGGCGCGCCTGGGCACCGCCGCGCAGGCCACGGCCGAGGACGCGCGGGACGCGGTGGACGCCGCCCTCGCCGCGGCCCCGGCCTGGCGGGCGCTCTCCTTCGACGACCGCGCGGCCGTCTTCCTCCGCGCCGCCGAGCTGCTGGCCGGGCCGTGGCGGGAGACGCTCGCCGCGTCCACCATGCTCGGCCAGTCCAAGACCGCGCAGCAGGCGGAGATCGACACCCCCTGCGAGCTGATCGACTTCTGGCGCTTCAACGTCCACTACGCGCGGCAGATCCTCGCCGAGCAGCCGGTGGCCAACTCCCCCGGGGTGTGGAACCGCTCCGACCACCGGCCGCTGGAGGGGTTCGTCTACGCGATCACCCCGTTCAACTTCACGGCCATCGCGGGCAACCTGCCCACCGCCCCCGCGCTGATGGGCAACGTGGTGGTGTGGAAGCCGTCGCCGACGCAGACCCACGCGGCCGTCCTGCTGATGCGGCTGCTGGAGGAGGCGGGTCTGCCGCCGGGTGTCATCAACCTCGTCACCGGTGACGGCGTGGCCGTCTCCGAGGTGGCCCTGGCCCACCCCGACCTCGCGGGCATCCACTTCACCGGCTCGACCAGGACCTTCCAGTACCTGTGGAAGACGGTCGGCGAGAACATCGGCGGCTACCGCACCTACCCGCGGCTGGTCGGCGAGACGGGCGGCAAGGACTTCGTCGTCGCCCACCCCTCCGCCGACCCCGCGGTGCTGCGGACCGCGCTGGTACGCGGCGCGTTCGAATACCAGGGCCAGAAGTGCTCCGCCGCCTCGCGCGCCTACATCCCGCGGTCGCTGTGGGAGAACGGGCTGCGCGAGGAGCTGGCCGCCGAGGTCGACGGGCTGCCCATGGGGCACGTGGCGGATCTGTCGAACTTCCTCTCCGCGGTCATCGACGAGCGGGCGTTCGCCAAGAACAAGGCCGCCATCGACCGCGCCGGGACGGACCCGACGATCGAGGTGCTGGCCGGCGGGACCTGCGACGACAGCGAGGGCTGGTTCGTCCGCCCGACCGTGCTGGTCTCCACCGACCCCTCGAACGAGATCTTCCGCGACGAGTACTTCGGCCCGATCCTCGGCGTCCACGTCTACGAGGACGACGCCTACGACGCGATGCTGGAGCAGATGGAGTCGGTCGCGCCGTACGCGCTGACCGGCGCCGTCATCGCGAACGACCGCGCCGCCGCGGCCGCCACCTGCGAGAAGCTGCGGTACGCCGCGGGCAACTTCTACATCAACGACAAGCCGACCGGCGCCGTCGTGGGCCAGCAGCCGTTCGGCGGCGGGCGTGCCTCCGGCACCAACGACAAGGCCGGGTCCCTGCAGAACCTCCTCCGCTGGACCTCGACCCGTTCCATCAAGGAGACCCTGGTGCCGCCGGTGGACTACCGGTACCCCCACATGGGCTGACGGCGCGTTACGGCCTTCGCGGGGCACGGCCTTCGCGGGGCACGGCCTTCGCGGGGCACGGCCTCCGCGGTCACGAACTCCGCGGGTCACGGCCTTCGCGCGCGGCGGCCGGGTGGTGTGCCCGGCCGGCGCGGAGGCCTTTCGGACGCCGGGCAACGCCGCGGGCGCCCCCCGCCCTCCGCTGCCAGGCACCCGCCGTCCGCCATCCGGCACCGTCGGCCGGGCGGGATCAGCCGCCGCCCGGGCGGCCGGGCCCCGGCGGTCCGGCGCGGGGCCCCGGGTGGCGGGGTGCCGGGGGGCGACAGGGTGTGTCCGGGGAGGACGGGGTTCGCGCGCCGGGAGGTGCGCGGACCCCGTCTGCCGGATGGGGCACCGTCACCGGAGACCCCGGCCGGGCTCCGGCCGGGGCCTGTTCAGCCGTGGCGGAGGTCCCGCGCTCGTTTCTGCGGTCCGCCGCCCCCTGGCCGCCCGCAGTCCGCGTGTTCCTCGGCCCCTTCCGGCCCCGCGCGCTCGTCCCAGAGGCCGCCACGGCCTGCGCGGACCCGACCCGTGGCCGTGGCCGACCCGGGCCCTCCGCCGGGGCCGCGCGCGACGGCCCCGTCACGGGGCCCGGAGCGCGCGTCCGCGTGACCACGGTGGATCGCCTCGTCCCGGCCACCGTTGGCGCCACGGCCACGGCCACGGCCGGTGCCACCGCCCAAGGCCAGGGCCGCGGCCACCATCGGCGGTGGCTCCCCGGGCCGCGTCGCGGCGGAGGTGGTCTGGCGGGCCACCGGCCCGCGCGGGAACCTGTCGGCAGGACCGGGCCGTCCGCAGGGCCCGGCCGGGACAGGGGGAAGCATGTCCGCCGCCCGCCACGGAAGCGCCGCCCGCGCCGAAAGCGCCGGCCGTGCCGGACCCACCGCCCGCACCGCGGGCCCCGGCTCCGCGGCCGGGGCCACCGGCGCCCGTCCCGCCGCCGGACGCACCGCCACCGGTGGTCGCTCCACCGCCCGGGCCGCCGGACGCACCGCCACCGCCCGCTCCACCGCCCGCTCCACCGCCCGCCCCACCGGACGCACCGCCGCCGTCCGCGCCGCCATCCGCCTGCGGCGCGGTCCCGCCGCGGGTGTCACCGGGGTGGTCCTCGCGACCGCTGCCGCGCTCCTCCTCGGCGCCGTGCCGCCGGCCGCCGCCGCGGACACCGATCCGCGCCCGCTCACCCGGGCGGACGTCCTCCGTCCCGTCGCGCCGCCGCCCGCGGGGACGCCCACCGGCGCCGGTGCGGCGGAACGGCCCGGGACGGCCGCTGAGCCGGACGGCGCGCTGGAGACCTCGCGCACCACCCGGCCCGTGGCGCCCGGCGTCGACCTCACCTCCTTCGACCGGCTGACCCCCGGTGCCTGGCTGCGCGCCGACGCCCTCTCCGTCGACCTGCGCGGCGGTGCCCGCGTGGACCACCTCTCCTCCGGGGAGGTGACCCGGCCCGGCACCGTCTCCGCCCTGGTCTCCGCGCACGACCCCGGCCCGGGGCGGACCACCGTGGCCGCCGTCAACGCCGACTTCTTCGACCTCGGCACGGGGGCGCCGCTCGGCCCCGGCCTGCGCGACGGGGCGTTCGTCACCGCCCCCGGCGGGGCCAACCGCACGGTCGCGGGGTTCGGCCCGGACGACGCGGGCCGGATCCTCGACCTGTACTTCGACGGCACGCTCACCCTCCCCGCCGGTGACCGGCCCCTGGACGCCTACAACCCCGCGTCGGTGCCGGCCGGGGGCATCGCCCTCTACACCCCGCAGTGGGGCGGCGCCGACCGCGCCCAGGCCGTCGCCGGGGCGGAGCGCGTCACCGAGGTCGTCCTCGCCGGCGGCGTGGTCCGTGAGGTCCGCACCACGCCCGGCGGGCGGGTCGAGGAGGGGACCACCGTGCTGCTGGGCCGGGAGGCCGGCGCCGGCGCCCTCGCCGCGCTGGCACCGGGCGACCGGGCCGGGGTGGAGTACCGGCCGCGGACCGGGGGCGGACCCGTGCCGCGCACGGCGGTGGGCGGCCGCGGGCTGGTCGTCGTCGACGGTGAGCCGCAGGACTGGGAGGGGAGGCCGAACAACGCTGCGGCGCCCCGCACCGCCGTGGGCTTCTCCCGCGACGGCTCCACCGTGCACGTCCTCACCGTGGACGGCCGGCAGGCGGACAGCGGCGGGGTCACCCTCACCCAGCTGGGCCGCATGATGCGGGAGCTGGGTGCGCACAACGCGCTCAACCTGGACGGCGGCGGCTCCTCCACCCTGCTCGCCCGGGCCGCGGGCGAGTCCGCCCCCCGGCTGGAGAACAGCCCGTCGGACGGGCGGGAGCGCCCGGTGGCCAACGGCCTGGCCGTCACCGTGCCCACGGGCGGCGGACGCCCGGCGGGCATCCGGGTGGAGACCGCCACCGCCGCCGGGGACGCCCCCACCACCGGCCCGGTCCGCGGTGGCCGGCCCGACCGGGTCTTCCCCGGCCTCACCCGGAGTCTGCGCGCCACCGTCCACGACGAGACCTACGGGCCCGCGGCGGGCCGGCCACGGTGGACGGTGCGGCCCGGGGGAGCCGGCGCGGCCGGCCGGGTCGACGGGGCGGGCGTGTTCACCGCGCGGCGGTCCGGCACCGCCGAGGTGGAGGCACGGCTCGGCGCGGCCCGGGGGAGCGTGGCGCTGAGCGTGATCGGGCCGCTCGACCGGATCGTCCCCACCACCCCCCGGGTCGGGCTGGCCGACGCGGACGCCACCGGCGTGTTCGGCCTCACCGGCCTGGACGCGCAGGGCACGGAGGCCCCCGTCGAACCGGCCGATGTGGCCCTGGAGTACGACCGCTCGCTGTTCACCGTCGTCCCCGACGGCCGTGGCTCCTTCACGGTGACGGCGAAACGGGACGGCGGTTCGGGCCGTATCGAGGCGACCGCGGGGGGCCGGACGGCCGTGGTCGGCGTCACCGTCGGGCTGACGGAACGTACGGTCGCCGCCTTCGACGACGCCGGCCGCTGGACCTTCTCCCAGGCCCGCGCCGAGGGATCCGTCGCCCCGGACCCGGACGGCCGGGACGGCACCGGCCTGCGCCTGGCCTACGACTTCACCCGCTCCACCGCCACCCGGGCCGCCTACGCCAACCCGCCCGAGCCCGTCCCGGTGGCGGGGCAGCCGCAGGCCTTCCGCCTGTGGCTCAAGGGGGACGGTCACGGCGCCTGGCCCTCCCTCCACCTCCTCGACGCGCAGAACACCGACCTGGTGCTGCGCGCCCCGTTCGTCACCTGGACCGGATGGCGGCAGGTGGAGTTCGCGGTGCCGCCGGGCACGGTCCACCCGCTGCGGGTGCGCCGCCTGTACCTGGCCGAGACCGACCCGCTGCGGCAGTACACCGGCGAGGTGGTGCTCGACGGTCTCACCGCCCTGGTCCCGCCGGACGTCGACCTGCCCGCCGCCGGGCCGGTGCCGGACCGGCTGATCGGGACGGGCGCGGAGACCGCCCGCCGTGACTGGCGGTTCGCCGTCCTGTCCGACGCGCAGTTCACCGCGCGGGACCCGGACGGGCCGATCGTGCGGCAGGCCCGCCGCACCCTGCGCGAGATCCGGGCCGCCGCGCCCGACCTGGTGCTGGTCAACGGCGATCTGGTGGACGAGGGATCGGCCGCCGACCTCGCCCTCGCCCGGCGGGTGCTGGAGGAGGAACTCGGGGACGCGGTGGAGTGGACGTATGTGCCGGGCAACCACGAGGTGATGGGCGGCTCGACGGAACTCTTCGAGCGGGAGTTCGGCCCGGCCCACCGCGTCCTCGACCACCGGGGCACCCGGTTCCTCACCCTGGACACCTCCTCCCTGTCCCTCCGCGGCGGCGGCCTCGGCCAGCTCCGGGGACTCCGCGCCGAGCTGGACCGCGCCGCCCGGGACGCGGCGGTGGGGTCCGTGGTGGTCGTGCAGCACGTACCGCCCCGTGACCCCACCCCGCAGCGGGCCTCACAGCTCTCCGACCCCAAGGAGGCCGCGCTGCTGGAGAGCTGGCTCGCCGGGTTCCGGCGGGCCTCCGGCAAGGGGGCCGCGCTGATCACCGGCCACGCCGGTGTCTTCCACGCCTCGCGGACCGACGGGGTGCCGTGCCTGGTGAACGGGAACAGCGGCAAGGCGCCCGCGGCCCCGCCCGGCCGGGGAGGCTTCACCGGCTGGTCCCTGGCCGGCGTCGACCGGGTGAGCGAGGCGGAACGGGACCGCGCCCGGCAGCGGCCGTGGGAGGGCGGACCGGACTGGCTGACCGTCCAGACCCGCCCGCACGTCGACGGCCTGCGGCTCGACGGCCCCGCCGGGCTGCCCGCCGGCTCCACGGCCCGGGTCACCGCCACCGTCCTCCAGGGCGAGGGCGGCACGGCCCGCGCGGTACCGGTGGGCTTCCCGCTGAGCGCCGACTGGACCGGCTCGCCACGGCTGCGTATCGGCCCCGCGGACGGCGCCGGGCCCCGGCACGTCGCCGCGTACGACCCCGCCACCGGGGTGCTCACCGCGCTGCGCCCGGGAAAGGCGACGCTGTCGGTGACGGTGAACGGCGTCACGGAGCGGACGGAGCTGCGGGTCGCCGCCCCCGCGGCGGGCGGCGGCGGGGAGCGGGGCGCGGACGCGGCCTGAACCGGGCGGGCTCCCGGTCCCGGGCCGGGGGCAGGCCCCCGTGCCCCCGTGCCCCGTGCGCCCGGGCCCGCCGCGCGGCGTCGGGGTGCCCGGTCCGCGCCTCGGCCGGGCACCCCCGCCGTCTCAGATAGTAGGAAGTCCGACTAGTTGTGGAGACAGCGCGACCGGCGTGCCTTAGCGTTGTGGGGAGCCGAGCTTGTCGCCGATCCGGCGAACGGTGGATGTGGGCCGCGCCCCTCGCAGGTGACCCCTGCCGCGTGTGAGCCCCCCGCCCTTCCGGCGTGTCCCGTGCTCCCCCGGAGCCTTCCGTGCCCGTCGCGCCCGCTTCCGCCGTTCCCGCATTGGAGACATGTCATGAACGCCACCGCCACCCGTGCCCGCCGCCGCTCCGCCTCCCGTACCGCCGACACCACCGCCCGGCAGGAGGCCGCGGCCGCCCTCCAGCGTGCCCTGGACCGCCGGGACAACGGCGGCGCCACCGGCCACGGCCGCTGACCGGGGCGGCCCGGCCCAGGGGGACGCGCCCCGGCCGGCCTTATCCACATCGTGGACGGCTCATGTCATCAAATGGGACGGGGAGTAAGGTGCCCGCCATGTCGCGCAGCATCGATCTCGCAGTGATCCCCGGTGACGGCATCGGCGGAGAGGTGGTGGCGGAGGGCCTCAAGGTCCTGGCCGCCGCACTCCCGCAGGATGTGAAGCTGGAGACCAGCACCTACGACCTGGGGGCCAAGCGCTGGCACGCCACCGGCGAGACCCTGCCGGACGCCGAGCTGGAGGCGCTCCGGCGGCACGACGCGATCCTGCTCGGCGCCGTCGGCGACCCGTCCGTGCCCTCCGGGGTGCTGGAGCGCGGGCTGCTGCTCCGGCTGCGGTTCGCCTTCGAGCACTACGTCAACCTCCGTCCGGCCCGGCTCCAGCCGGGGACGGACGGGCCGCTCGCGGGCCGTCCCGACATCGATTTCCTGGTGGTGCGCGAGGGCACCGAGGGGCCCTACGCGGGCAACGGCGGGACGCTGCGCACCGGCACCGCCGACGAGATCGCGACCGAGGTCAGCCTCAACACCGCCCTCGGCGTCGAGCGCGTGGTGCGGGACGCCTACGAGCGGGCCGCGGCCCGGCCGCGCCGGAAGCTGACCCTGGTCCACAAGGACAACGTGCTCGTCCACGCCGGCCGGCTGTGGAAGCGGATCTTCGAAGCGGTCGGCGCCGAGTACCCGCAGGTCACCACCGACTACCTGCACGTGGACGCGGCGACGATCTTCTTCGTCACCCAGCCCGAGCGGTTCGACGTCATCGTCACCGACAACCTCTTCGGCGACATCCTCACCGACCTGGCCGCCGCCGTCACCGGTGGCATCGGCCTCGCGGCCTCCGGCAACATCAACCCGGCCGGCGCCTACCCGTCGATGTTCGAGCCGGTCCACGGCTCCGCGCCGGACATCGCCGGCCAGGGCAAGGCCGACCCGACCGCCACCGTCCTCTCCGTCGCCCTGCTCCTGCACCACCTCGGCTACGGCGAGGAGGCGGCCCGCGTCGAGCGCGCGGTCACCGAGGACCTCGCGGCCCGCGGCTCCGCCGGCCCCCGCACCACCGAGGAGATCGGCGACGCGCTCGCCGGCCGGGTATCCGGCTGACGCCGCCGCCCGGGACTCGTATCCCCTGACGCACTGCCCCCGCGGCCCCGCCCCTGTCGAGGGCGGGGCCGCGGGCGGAGCGGTCCGCGCACCGGGCCGCCGGGTGACCCCCGGCGGCCACCGGAGGGCGGCCGGTGACCCCCGCGCCCGGCCCCCGCCGACCACAGCGCCACCGGGTGCGATCATCGACCTCGGCCCGCGCCGTCCGCCGGTCCGGGACGACCGGTTTCCTCAGGCCCGTGCCATTCGCGATAATCGGGTGGAGCGGCCGCTCCACGAGAGAAACTCGGACGTCCTAGCAACTGCCGGTGGCGCTGCGCGCGGTCCGCCATGACTCACGGTGAAGGACAGCAGACATGACGACGCCCACGATCGAACTCAAGCCCTCCTCGCACCCGCTGCCGGCCGGGGAACGGGAAGCGATCCTGGCCGACCCCGGCTTCGGCCGCCACTTCACCGACAACATGGTGACCATCAGGTGGACCGAGGGGCGCGGCTGGCACGACGCCGAACTCGTCCCCTACGCGCCGCTCTCGATCGACCCGGCCAACATGACGCTGCACTACGCGCAGACGATCTTCGAAGGGCTGAAGGCGTACCGGCGCCCCGACGGTTCCGTCGCCACCTTCCGCCCCGAGCAGAACGCCGGGCGGTTCAACGACTCCGCGCGCCGCCTGGCCATGCCCGAACTGCCCACCGACCTGTTCCTCGCCGCCGTGGACGCGCTGATCAGCCAGGACCGGGCCTGGGTGCCGGGCACCGGCGAGCAGTCCCTCTACCTGCGGCCGTTCATGTTCGCCGCCGAGGTCGGCCTCGGGGTCCGCCCCGCCAACGAGTACCTCTTCATCGTCATCGCCTCGCCCGCCGGGGCGTACTTCCCGGGCGGGGTGAAGCCCGTCTCCGTCTGGCTGACGGAGGAGTACGTCCGCGCCTCCCCCGGGGGCACCGGTGCGGCCAAGGCGGGCGGCAACTACGCCGCGTCCCTGCTCGCGCAGGCCCAGGCCGCCGAGCACGGCTGCCCGCAGGTGGTCTACCTGGACGCCGTCGAGCGCCGCTGGATCGAGGAGATGGGCGGGATGAACCTCTACTTCGTCCACGCCGAGGAGGGCGGCCGGCGGCGCATCGTGACCCCCGAACTCACCGGGACCCTGCTCCCCGGCATCACCCGCGCCTCGCTGCTCCGGATCGCCGGGGACCTCGGCTACGAGGTCTCCGAGGGCCGGATCTCCGTCGACGACTGGCGCGAGGGCAACGCCGACGGCTCCCTCACCGAGGTCTTCGCCTGCGGCACCGCCGCCGTCATCACCCCCGTCGGCGCTGTGAAGTCCACGCGGGGCAACTGGACGGTGGGTGACGGCGAGCCCGGCCCGGTGACCCTGGAACTGCGGAAGGCGCTGCTCGACATCCAGACCGGTGCCGCGCCCGACGTCCACGGCTGGATGCACCAGGTGTGCTGAACGGCCGGGGTTCCCCACGTTCTCAGGCCCCTCGGGGCTCGTGGGGCTCCCGGAGTTCCCGGAGCCGTCCGGCCGTCTGTGCCCCCGGCCGTGGGGGTGGAGGCGGCCGGACGGCTCCGGGGTGGATCTGTCCGGACAACTGCCCGCATCTTGAGACACCGGCCTCCGTCCCGTGGCGGGTGTGCGAGACTGCGTCCGTGCTCTCGTTCGCCACGATTATTGGCAGCAGGCGCGCCGGTCCGCAGTGACCGCTGAACCGCAGCAGGCCCGCGGCAGCGGACACCGTGTCCCAGGACCCGCGCGCAGACCTCTCGCACCCGCGAGAGGTTTTTTCGTTTTCCGGCCCCACCCCTCGCCGGAGACGCGGAGCGCCGGGGATTCCCGTGGAGGACGGTGGAACCGGTTCCCCCGTGCCCCTCGAGCACGGGGGATCTCAGGCAGACCGAGAACCCGACAGGAGTTCGGAAGAGTCATGACGGACGCAAGCGGCCCCGTTCCGGGGGGCGACAGTGACCACGACGACCACGACGACCAGGACGAGCACGGCCAGGCCGGCCGGGACGGCTTCCACGTGTTCGACACCACGCTGCGCGACGGGGCACAGCGCGAGGGCATCAACCTCTCCGTGGCGGACAAGCTGACCATCGCGCGCCATCTCGACGACTTCGGCGTGGGCTTCATCGAGGGCGGCTGGCCGGGCGCCAACCCCCGCGACACCGAGTTCTTCCAGCGCGCCCGGACCGAGATCGACTTCCGTCACGCCCAGCTCGTCGCCTTCGGCGCCACCCGCCGGGCGGGCATCCGCGCCGCGGACGACCCGCAGGTGGGGGCGTTGCTGGAGTCCGGGGCCCCGGTGATCACGCTGGTCGCCAAGTCCCATGACCGCCATGTGGAACTGGCGCTGCGCACCACCCTGGACGAGAACCTGGCGATGATCCGCGACACCGTGGCGTACCTGCGCGACCAGGGCCGCCGGGTCTTCGTCGACTGCGAGCACTTCTTCGACGGCCACCGCGCGAACGCCGGCTACGCCGAGCAGGTGGTGCGCGCGGCGCACGAGGCCGGGGCCGACGTGGTCGTCCTCTGCGACACCAACGGCGGGATGCTGCCGGCGCGGATCCAGGAGGTCACGGCCGGGGTGCTGGCCGCGACCGGCGCCCGGCTCGGTATCCACGCCCAGGACGACACCGGGTGCGCCGTGGCGAACACCCTGGCCGCCGTGGACGCCGGCGCCACGCATGTGCAGTGCACCGCCAACGGGTACGGCGAGCGGGTCGGCAACGCCAATCTCTTCCCGGTGGTCGCCGCGCTGGAACTGAAGTACGGGCGCCGGGTGCTGCCCGGGGGCGCGCTCGCCGAGATGACCCGGATCTCGCACGCCATCGCCGAGGTCGTCAACCTCACGCCCTCCACCCATCAGCCCTACGTGGGCGTGTCCGCCTTCGCCCACAAAGCCGGTCTCCACGCCTCCGCCATCAAGGTCGATCCGGACCTCTACCAGCACATCGACCCCGAGCAGGTCGGCAACACCATGCGGATGCTCGTCTCCGACATGGCGGGCCGCGCCTCCATCGAGCTCAAGGGACGGGAGCTCGGCATCGACCTGGGGGGCGACCGTGACCTGGTCGGGAAGGTCGTGGCGCGGGTGAAGGAGCGCGAGCTCGCCGGCTACACCTACGAGGCCGCGGACGCGTCCTTCGAGCTGCTGCTCCGCGCCGAGGTGGACGGACGGACCCGCCGTCACTTCCGGACCGAGTCCTGGCGGGCCATCGTCGAGGACCGCCCCGACGGCACCCACGCCAACGAGGCCACCGTGAAGCTCTGGGCCAAAGGGGAGCGGATCGTGGCGACCGCCGAGGGGAACGGCCCGGTCAACGCCCTCGACCGGGCACTGCGCGTGGGGCTGGAGCGGATCTACCCCCAGCTCGCCGGGATGGAACTGGCGGACTACAAGGTCCGCATCCTGGAGGGCCGGCACGGCACCGGGTCCACCACCCGGGTGCTGGTGCTCACCGAGGACGGCGAGGGGGAGTGGTCCACCGTGGGCGTGGCGGAGAACGTCATCGCCGCCTCCTGGCAGGCGCTGGAGGACGCCTACACCTACGGTCTGCTGCGGGCCGGGGTGGAGCCGACCGAGGAGATGTAGGGCCCCCGGGCGCGGCTGCCGGCGAGCCGCGGGCAGCCGCGGGGAGGGGAACCGCGCGGCTGCCGCCCCCCGCCGGCATCGCTGCCACCGCTGTCACCGCTGCCCACGCCCGCGCGCCGGGTCCGCGGCGTGCGGGGCGCGCGGCGTGGGCGGCGGAAGCGGTGGGCTCAGGCGGCCGGCGCGGACTTGACCGCGGAGATGTCGAAGGTCAGCTTGACCTTGTCGCTGACCAGCACACCACCGGTCTCCATGGCGGCGTTCCAGGTCAGGCCCCACTCGGTGCGGAGGATCTGGGTGCTGCCCTCGAAGCCGACGCGCTCGCTGCCGAAGGCGTCGGTGACCGCGCCGTTGAACTCCAGGTCGACGGTGAGCGGACGGGTGACGTCCTTGATGGTGAGGTCCCCGGTGACGCGGTAGACGTCGTCACCCACGGGCTCCACCGCGGTGGAGCGGAAGGTCATCAGCGGGAAGGCGTCGGTGTCGAAGAAGTCGGCGCCCCGCAGGTGGCCGTCCCGGTCCGCGTTGCCGGTGTCCACGCTCGCCATCCGCACGTCGATGGCGGCGGTGGAGCGGGACGGGTCGGAACCGTCCAGGTGGAGCCGGCCCTCGTGGTCGCCGAACGAGCCGCGCACGTTGGTCACCATCGCGTGGCGCACGGTGAAACCGATCTCGCTGTGGGCGGGGTCGATGGTGTAGTCGCCGGTCAGAGCGGAGAGGTCGGTGCCGGTACCGGCGGGGGCGTCGGCGCTCTTGCGCTGGAACAGGGCCATGACGTGCCTCCGAAAGATTGTTCAGGATTCAACTAGGAACTGCGGTCGACTCTAGAGGCAGATGATTCAAAGTTCAAGTACGGTCTCCGGTGCGGTTCGGGTCCGTCCGGCGCCCGTGCGTTTTTATGGGAACCGCACAACGGTGCGGAGTGTCCGTAGTCGGAGCCCGGCTCCCTGGAGGCCGTTCTGTGCGAGACGGCCAGGAATCCGGTACGGAGACTGTACGGAATCGACGGCCGGTTTCCCGTGCGGCGTTTCGTAGGGTCGATACATGACCCTTCTGGACGAGACGCCGCCCGGCCCGAGCGATGCCCGTGGGCGGGTGGCGGAACTGCGCGCCATCCGCGAGCAGGTCCGGCGCGGGCCGAGTGACCGGGCGACCGAGGCGCAGAAGGCCAAGGGCAAGCTGACCGCCCGGGAGCGCATCGACCTGCTGCTGGACGAGGGGTCCTTCCACGAGGTGGAGCCCCTCCGCCGGCACCGCGCCACCGGCTTCGGCCTGGAGGCCAAGCGGCCCTACACCGACGGCGTGATCACCGGCTGGGGCACCGTCGAGGGCCGGACCGTCTTCGTCTACGCCCACGACTTCCGCATCTTCGGCGGCGCGCTGGGCGAGGCCCACGCCGCCAAGATCCACAAGATCATGGACAAGGCCATCGCGGCGGGGGCCCCGCTGGTCTCCCTCAACGACGGCGCCGGCGCCCGTATCCAGGAGGGCGTCTCGGCGCTGGCCGGATACGGCGGCATCTTCCAGCGCAACACCCGGGCCTCCGGTGTGATCCCGCAGATCTCCGTGATGCTCGGCCCCTGTGCCGGCGGCGCGGCCTACTCCCCGGCGCTCACGGACTTCGTCTTCATGGTCCGGGAGACCTCGCAGATGTTCATCACCGGCCCGGACGTGGTCCGCGCGGTGACCGGCGAGGAGATCAGCCAGAACGGCCTGGGCGGCGCCGATGTCCACGCCGAGACCTCGGGCGTCTGCCACTTCGCCTACGACGACGAGGAGACCTGCCTCGCCGAGGTCCGCTACCTGCTCTCCCTGCTGCCGCAGAACAACCGGGAGAACCCGCCCGCGGCCGAGAGCGACGACCCGGCCGAGCGGCGGGGCGAGGAACTGCTCGACCTGGTCCCGGCCGACGGCAACCGCCCCTACGACATGCGGCGGGTCATCGAGGAGATCGTCGACGACGGCGAGCTGCTGGAGGTCCACGAGCGCTGGGCCACCAACGTCATCGTGGCGCTCGCCCGGCTCGACGGGCAGGTCGTGGGCATCGTCGCCAACCAGCCCCAGCGTCTCGCCGGCGTGCTGGACATCGAGGCCAGCGAGAAGGCCGCACGCTTCGTCCAGATGTGCGACGCCTTCAACATCCCGCTGGTCACGCTGCTGGACGTGCCGGGCTTCCTGCCCGGTGTCTCCCAGGAGCACGGCGGCATCATCCGGCACGGCGCCAAGCTGCTCTACGCCTACTGCAACGCCACCGTCCCGCGGATCTCGGTCATCCTGCGGAAGGCGTACGGCGGTGCCTACATCGTCATGGACAGCCAGTCCATCGGGGCCGACCTCACCTATGCCTGGCCGACCAACGAGATCGCGGTCATGGGGGCGGAGGGCGCGGCGAACGTCGTCTTCCGGCGGCAGATCGCCGAGGCCGAGGACCCCGAGGCGATGCGCGCGGCGATGGTCAAGGAGTACAAGGCCGAGCTGATGCACCCGTACTACGCCGCCGAACGCGGTCTGGTCGACGACGTCATCGAGCCGGCCGAGACCCGCGAGGTGCTGATCAGGTCCCTGGCGATGCTGCGCACCAAGCACGCCGACCTGCCCGCCCGCAAGCACGGCAACCCGCCCCAGTGAACCGCCCCGCACCGGCCCTGCCGGTCCCCGGCGTACCGCACCGGATCCCGGTGTCCCGCAGTGAAACGGAGCCCACGATGAACGCCGCCACCGCCACCCTCCCCCGCACCGCCGAGGCTGACTTCCTGCGGGTGGAGAAGGGCCACGCGGGCCCGGAGGAACTGGCCGCCCTCACGGCGGTGCTGCTGGCCCGCGCCACCGCGCCGGAGCGGCACGAGCGCCGCCCGGGCGGCTCCCGCCCGCACCGCACCGCTCCCCGCTGGCACCGCCCCGAGCGCGTCCCGGCCTTCCGGGCCCCGCACAGCTGGCAGGGGTGACGGGGGCGGAAGCGGCCCTGGCCGCGCGCCGGGAGGCCGGTGGCCCGCGGCGCGGGTGAGATACGGCGGTGGTCTCCGCCCCGCCGGTCCCTGTGGGCCGGGGGCGACGCGGTGCCACCGGGCACGTCGCGGCGGGCCGGGATCAGGAGGGCGACCTCCGGTCCCGGCCCGCCGCTTCTCCGTGCTCGCGGCGGCGGGCGGACACCACGACGGTGTGGGCCGTCCGCTGGATACCCGCACCCGCACGGCGAAGGTCCCCGCACCCCTCGGAGGGTGCGGGGACCTTCGCCGTGCGGGTGAAGTGCCCGGTGAGGAGCGGGACCGTCAGCG